>NZ_JBXAHE010000001.1:0-692318 GCF_058794775.1 Flavobacterium sp. GW823-FHT06G12 | reverse complement strand
AGATTTTAGATTTTAGATTTTAGATTTTAGATTTTAGATTTTAGATTTTAGATTTTAGATTTTAGATTTTAGATTTTCTAAAAATCGCTCTGCTCTTTTTTTAATTTCAGCTTTGCGAACTTAAATAAAGTCAAAGTAACATAAAACCTTGCGTCCTTTGCGGTAAAAAACATTTGCGGTAAAACAAAAAAAACAAAAAACAATATGAACTTAGAAAGTCCAAAAGTTACTGTTCAGAAATCAGCTCAAGATTTATTCGATCAATTGACTGACGTGAAGAATTTCGAAAAATTAATGCCAGACAACATTGCTAAATTTGAAGTGACTGGTGAAGACGCTTTTATTTTTGGATTGAAAGGGATGCCTGAAATCAAATTAAAAATGAAAGATAAAGTAGCTCCAAACAAAATTGTTTTGGGTGCTGCAAGTGATAAACTTCCGTTTACACTAACTTCAAACATTGACACTGTTTCTGATTCAGAAAGTGCTGTTCAGTTATTCTTTGAGGGCGAATTCAACGCTATGATGGCAATGATGGCTAAAGGTCCAATCAGTAAGTTTATTGAAACTTTAGCAAACAATATGAACAAGCTTTAATAATGGTGAATTATTAATTGTGAATTATAAATTAAAATGTCCGACTATTGTTGGACATTTTTTTTAACCACAAATGACACAAGGAATTACGCAAAGTTCGCAAAAATTTCACCGCATTTTTTGTCATTTCGACGTAAGGAGAAATCTTCACGAGAAACTCTACAAAGATTGGCAATTTTAGGAGCGGAGCTACTTGTGGAGATTTCTCCTTACGTCGAAATGACAAACTACATTTAAACTTTATTATTTATAAAACTCTGCAACTTAGCGTCTTTGCGAGATTTCATAAATACGTTACTCGCTGCAGTATATCTCCACAAAAAACCTTAAAAAAAACTTAGAATCTTAGCATCTCAGAACCTTAGCAACTTAGTAAAGCATCTTAATCTCTTTTATCTCAAACTCTGCAATAGAATCGTCTTCTAGCAAAACCTGCAGTTTTCCAACAGGAGAAACACCTTGAATAATTCCCATAAAATCTTGTTCATTATTGTCTCTAAACGCTGTTGGAACGCCTTTTTTGAATAAAAAATTAAAGTACTCGTTCCAGAAATTTTGAGATTCAGTTTTCCAAGACTGAATCTTTTCTTTTAACTTTTCAACAATTAAAATTGCTATTTCTTCTTTCTCAAAAGGTTTTCCTGAAATTACTGCCAGTGAAGAAGCGTTAGGCAATTCGTCAAAATCGGTTTGATTGACATTGATTCCAATTCCGACAACTGACACAATTCTGCCATCGCTTTTTAAGGTATTTTCGATTAATATGCCAACAAGTTTCTTATTGTATGACAGAATGTCGTTTGGCCATTTAATACAGATATCAGGAATATTTAACGATTTTAAAACCTCTGCAATCGATAAAGCAACCAAGACACTTAAATTGAAAACTTCTTCATTACTAAAGAGAAAATCCTTCACCAAAACGCTCATAGTTAGATTTTTACCCGCTTGAGTCTTCCATACGCCACCAACTTGACCTTTTCCTTTTGTCTGATTTTCAGCTGTTACCACAGTGAAATTCTCCAGTTCATCTTGACTTGCTAATGATTTTAGAAAGTCGTTTGTAGAATCTATGGCATCGAGTTTGATTAGTTTCATTAAATAATTTAAATATCTTAGTTTAATATTTTGTTAAGGTTCAAAAATAATCACAAAATTTGGTAACTTTACAAATTCATATAAAATAATTCATGGCGAAAAAGACTGTTAATAATGATGTTCTACTGGCGAACATAATCAAAGGGATTGAGGAAGTAAAAGGAAATGATATCGATATTCTTGACTTAAGAGAAATAGATACAGCTGTATGCGACTATTTTGTTATTTGCAACGGTAGCTCAAACACCCAAGTAAACGCCATCGTAAACTCAATTCAAAAAATTGTATCAAAAGACTTAAAAGATAAACCTTGGCACGTAGAAGGAACCGATAATGCAGAATGGGTTTTAATGGACTATGTACATATTGTAGTACACGTTTTCCAGAAACATATTCGCGAATATTACAACATCGAAAGCCTTTGGGGCGATGCCAAAATAACTTCAATCGAGAACAAATACTAAAGAAACTTTCATTAAATGGCTAAAGATAATAATCCAAATCCGAATAAATTTAAAATAAGTCCTTGGTTAATATACACCGCAATACTTTTAGTTTTTTTATTCATAAGTTTTGCCACAGGAGGATCAAGCTTAAGCGAACCTGCCCAATTAACTTCTTCTAAATTTAACACCCTTCTAGAGAAAGGACAAATTGAAAAAGTAATTGTTTACAACAAAGCAGAAGCTGAGGTATATTTGAATGCTGCGGCTCTTAAAGACCCAGCAAACAAAAAAGTTGCTGAAGATATTTTCAAACAGCCAAACAAAGGTCCACACTACACTTTGGAAATTGGTAATGATCAAATCTTTCAGACTAAATTAGAAAAAGCAGTTAGCGAAGGGAAATTGAAAGACTTCAACTTTCTTCAAAAAAATAACTGGAGCGATATTTTAATTAGCTTACTTCCTATTATCATTATTGTTGGTGTATGGATTTTCATTATGCGTAAAATGTCTGGCGGAGGTGCTGGCGGAGGCGGACAGATTTTCAATATCGGAAAATCTAAAGCTAAATTGTTTGATGAAAAAACAGATATCAAAACTACATTTAAAGATGTTGCAGGTTTAGAAGGTGCTAAAGAAGAAATTCAAGAAATTGTTGAATTCCTTAAAAATCCTGAAAAATACACGAATCTTGGAGGTAAAATTCCAAAAGGAGCTTTATTGGTAGGACCTCCAGGAACTGGTAAAACTTTATTGGCAAAAGCCGTTGCTGGTGAGGCTCAAGTACCTTTCTTTTCTTTATCTGGTTCAGATTTCGTAGAAATGTTCGTAGGAGTTGGTGCTTCACGTGTACGTGACTTATTCAAACAAGCTAAAGAAAAATCTCCTGCTATCATTTTCATTGATGAGATCGATGCTGTTGGTAGAGCGAGAGGAAAAAGCAATATGTCTGGCGGAAATGACGAAAGAGAGAATACTTTGAACCAATTACTGACAGAAATGGACGGTTTTGGCACAAACTCTAACGTAATCGTTTTGGCTGCAACCAATAGAGCTGATGTTCTAGACAAAGCTTTAATGCGTGCAGGACGTTTTGACAGACAAATTTTTGTTGACTTACCAGACATTCGCGAAAGAGCTGAAATCTTCAAAGTACACTTAGCTCCTATTAAAAAAGTTGAAGGTCTAGATTTAGATTTCTTAGCAAAACAAACTCCAGGATTCTCTGGTGCTGATATTGCCAATGTTTGTAACGAAGCTGCTCTTATTGCTGCTCGTAACAACAAAGCTGCAGTTGACAGACAAGATTTCCTTGATGCCGTTGATAGAATTATTGGTGGTCTTGAAAAGAAAAACAAAATCATTACTCCAGACGAAAAAAGAGCAATTGCAATTCACGAAGCTGGTCACGCTACTGTAAGCTGGATGTTAGAGCATGCTGCCCCACTTATTAAAGTAACAATTGTTCCTCGTGGACAAAGTTTAGGAGCTGCTTGGTACTTGCCAGAAGAGAGACAAATCGTGAGAACAGACCAAATGTTAGACGAAATGTGTGCTACTATGGGAGGTAGAGCTGCTGAAAAAGTAACTTTCGACAGAATTTCGACTGGCGCATTAAGCGACTTAGAAAAAGTAACTCGTCAAGCTCGTGCTATGGTAACTATTTACGGATTGAATGATAAAATCGGTAATGTTACGTATTACGATTCAAGCGGACAAAGCGAATACAACTTCTCTAAACCGTATTCTGATGAAACTGCAAAAATTATTGACAAAGAAATTTCAGAGTTAATCGAAGGTCAATATCAGAGAGCAATTCAGATTTTAGAGGAAAACAAAGATAAGTTAAACCAACTTGCTGATATTCTGATTGAAAAAGAAGTAATCTTTAAAGATGACTTAGAAAACATATTCGGAAAACGTACTTTTGACAAAAATTTAGAAGAAGTAGTTTCATAAGTAATTACGAAATACGTAATAATTTTTTAAAATCTTAATTCAAAATACCCTTTTGAATTAAGATTTTTTTATCTTTGAACGTTTTCAATTAACATGTAAAGCATTTCATATAAAAAATGAATTTTTTCAAAAAAATATTTGGCTCTAGTGAAGCCGCTTCTGACGAAGAGAACGAAAGCGAATATGCGGGAACTTCTGCGCAGAACAGTCATTTATCTTTAGACGAGCAATTTATTTTCAATTTCAAAAAAAATGGAGGTAAATTTTTGTACTGCGAAAACATGGAAGAAGTTAACGAGCAGTTTGAAAACATTTTAGAAGAAAACGATTGGTTTGAAAATGAAGTTTTATGTTACGAACCTGCCCTTTTTAGCTTACTAGAAGAAAATAAATTATTTTATATCGCGCCAACAAAACCAAGATTCTTATTGGCAAGTTGTGAAAACCTTATAGCTGATGAAGGATCAGTTTTATTTTCATCAAGACAAATCAGACAGAATAAACCAAACGAATTGCCCGCAAACATTGTTATTATAGCAACCACAAGCCAAATCCTTCCCATGAAAAGTGACGGATTGAGCGCTATAAAACGTAAATACGAACGAGACTATCCTACTAATATCACTACAATAAAATATTTCGAAAAAGCGAAAGACGAAGATTTTACACAATACGGAAGTGTTGCTAAAAACCTTTATTTATTGCTTCTAGAAGATCTTTAAGATGAACGAAACACTGAAGAGGGCCATTTCTGGTGCTGTTTATATCGCTTTATTACTAACTTCTATATTGTTTTCTACAGAAAGCTTCATTACCCTTTTTGGCGTTTTCTTGATTATCACGATATATGAATTTTCTAATATTGTAAACTTAAACAAAGTATTTTCTATTCTTTTTGGAACTTTAGTTTATTCTGCAATTATCCTTGTAAGCCATTATAACAAGCAAACAACTAAATTTTTAAACGATTCATTTAATACTAATATTAGTTTAGAAACCAATATCAAACAGTTGGATTTAATTCTTCTAGCTATTACAATTGTAGTTTCTATAAAATGCATCATATTCTTATTTTACGATTCGGTTCAAAAAATAAGCACTTCTTCAAAATATTTGTATCTGCTTGGATACATTACACTTCCTTTTGTATTTATTGTAAAAATATCTTTTGGAACTAACGATTATAATCCGAAAATCATTTTAGGATTATTTGTATTAATCTGGACTAATGACACTTTTGCTTATTTAGTCGGGAAATCAATGGGAAAACACAAATTATTCGAGAGAGTTTCTCCTAAAAAAACAATCGAAGGTTTTCTTGGCGGTGTCGTTTTTGCCGCATTTGCTGGTTTCTTAATTTCTAAACTCTACATCCAACCTAAACCTGAATTTAGCAGCACATCGATTTTAATCTGGACTATTATCGCATTAATCGTAAGTATTTTTGGAACTATTGGAGACTTGATAGAATCCAAATTTAAACGAATTGCAGGCATAAAAGACAGTGGTTCGATAATGCCTGGTCATGGAGGTATTTTAGATCGATTAGATAGTGTTATATTTGTAGCACCAATTATATTTTTATTTTATCAAATTTTATATTATGTTTCATAAAGAAGGAGGCCCGTCCATTTTATTAGGTACTGTATTTACTGTAGCTGTACTTTTAATTGCTGAAAGATTTATTGATATCAATTGGCTTAGAATGCTTGTTCAAATTGCAGCGCTTGTAATTTTGATCATTATTTTACAATTCTTCAGAAATCCGAAGAGAATTGCAGTTAGAAACAGTGATCACATCCTAGCTCCAGTTGATGGAAAAGTGGTGGTTATTGAAGAAGTTTATGAAGGAGAATATTTCAAAGACAAACGTTTACAGGTTTCTATTTTTATGTCGCCAATCAATGTTCACGTAACACGTTACGCGATGGATGGTATCATTAAATTTAGCAAATACCACCCTGGAAAATTCCTTGTTGCTTGGCATCCAAAAGCAAGTGAAGAAAATGAAAGAACTACAGTTGTAATCGAAAATGAAACTTTTGGCGCTATTTTATACAGACAAATTGCTGGTGCATTGGCTCGTAGAATTGTAAATTACGCTAAAGAAGGAATGCAAGTTGTTCAAGGAACTGATGCTGGTTTCATTAAATTTGGATCGAGAGTAGATTTATTTTTACCTTTAGGTACGCCTATTAATGTTGAGTTAAATCAAAAAGCAATTGGAGGTAAAACAATTATTGCTACAAAAGCATAAATGACTGATAAAGATTTAGATATTCGCTTTGCTAAAGCTGTAGAAGTTGCAATGACAATGACTCAAGCCTCACTTCCACAAGATGTGCAGTTAAGGCTTTACGCTTTTTACAAACAAGCAACTTTTGGAACAGCTGTTTACAATCAATCTGAAAATTTTGATTTAAGAGACGCTTTTAAAACGAATGCATGGATGCAGATTAGCCATATGTCTGTTGATGAAGCAAAGGAAAACTATATCGAGATCATCAATTCATTAACATCAAAATAAAATATTATGAAGAAAAACGTTGTTTTTTTCAGCACTTTAGCTTCATTTTTACTATTATTTTCCTGTAAAGAAGATAAACTGGTTGAAGTAGTCGAAGTTCCTCTTCCAACAAAAGAAGAGAAAATAACTATTGGTTCACCAAATGATGTTAAAGCCGATCCTGGATCTTTTGAAATGATGAAATTGCCATTTAATTATGATGCACTTTCGCCTGATATTAGAACTTTGACTTTAGAAACTCATTATTCTAAGCATTATTTATCATACACAAACAATTTCAACAAAGAGATTGTTTCCACTGAATATGAAAATATGCCGATTGAGGATATTTTAAAAAAGTTAGATTTAAATAATGCCAAACTTCGTCAGAATGCAGGCGGATATTACAATCATACGCTTTATTTTAATATTTTAACTCCAAAAGAGCAGACTCCTAAAGATACGCTTTCGGGGTCGATTAATAAAGAATTTGGCTCTTTTACCAATTTAACAAACCAATTTAAAGCGCAATCTGAAAAACAGTTTGGTTCTGGATGGGTTTGGCTTGTTGTTGACAGGTATGGTAAATTACAAATTACTACAACTGACAATCAAGACAATCCATTAATGAAAAATGCTTTAATTCCAGGAACTCCAATTATGGGAATTGATCTTTGGGAACATGCTTATTACTTGGATTATCAAAACCGAAAAGGCAGTTATATTGATGCTTTTTACAGTCATATCAATTGGGAAAAAGTAAATGAATATTACGTTGAAGCCCTCAAAAAGGTTAAAAAAGTATAGAAAAAAAGCTGATGCAATTAAGTATCAGCTTTTTTTTATACCTTTTAGGTACTTAAACGAAAATCATGAAAGACATTGCCAATCGTTTCGTAGAAAACCCTTTACTATCTCCATCAGATTTACCACCAAGCAGAGAAGGTCTTGAAATCACTTGCTTATTAAATCCTGGTGTATTTCAATTTCAAAACAAAATCTGGTTGGCTGTACGAGTAGCTGAAAGACCAAAACAAATTGAGAATATTATTTCGTTCCCGATTTTGACGGAAGCAGGAACAATTCAAATTATTGAAATTTTAAAAGATCACCCTGAACTTATAGCAACAGATGCACGTGTAATTAACTATCAAGGCGTTGATTATTTAACCACTTTGTCACATATTCGTTTATTATGCAGCGAAGATGGAAAACACTTTTATGAACCAGAAGGCTATCCGCATTTGGTTGGCGAAGGAGTACTAGAAACTTTTGGAATTGAAGACTGTCGCGTCTCTTTAATTGAAGGAAAATATTACCTCACTTTTACTTCTGTTTCGCCAAGTGGTGTAGGCGTTGGTTTAAGAACTACTACTGATTGGAAAAATTTTAAGAAACATGGACTGATATTTCCTCCGCACAATAAAGACTGTGCTATTTTTGAAGAAAAAATTAATGGATTATTTTATGCCTTACATCGCCCAAGCAGTGTAGATATTGGCGGAAATTATATCTGGATTGCTTCTTCTCCTGATGGAATTCATTGGGGAAATCATAAATGCATTATAAAAACTAGGAAAGAAAGCTGGGACAGCAAAAGAGTTGGTGCTGGTGCCGCACCAATAAAAACAGATTTAGGCTGGCTCGAAATCTATCATGGAGCCAACGAATTCCATCAATATTGTTTAGGCGCTTTTTTATTGGACTTAAAAGATCCAACAAAAGTGATTTCAAGAACCGAAACTCCAATTATGTTTCCTAAAACCAATTATGAGTTAAGTGGTTTCTTTGGAAATGTCGTTTTCACAAATGGTCATATTATCGAACCAGATGGCGATACATTAACAGTATATTACGGCGCTTCAGACGAATTTGTTTGTGGTGCTCAATTTTCAATTAGAGAGATTCTTTCGTTACTTAAAAAGTCTTAAAAACAAAAAAAAACTTGCTTAGATGTTTCTCTAAACAAGTTTTCTCTTTTTATAATCTAAAACTTTTATTTTAACTCTAAAATTAAAGATTCTGAAGGTTGGATTGAAATTTTTGCCTCTCCTACTCCATTCTGAACTTTTAATACAAATGTTTTATTTTGATATAATTGTTCTTTCAATTGATATTCTCCATCTTTTAAATTCCATTTTGAAATAACCGATGAAGGAACTTTTAAATTAAATTCGCTTCCTTTCTCAGAAGAGAAATTAGCAATTACAATCAGTTTTTGATTTTCTGACCAACGTGCATAAGAGTACAATAACGCATCGTAACCTTCATTACTTTGTCTGTTTGCTGATTGAATTTCTTCAAAACTTCCCATCAAAGCACTGCTTTTGATTGTAAAATTCAATAAACGTTTGTAAAAATCACGCAATTCTTTTTCTGAAGCAGAAAGTTGTCCACCATCAAATTTACCATCATTCATCCAACGCTGATGATTTGGAACTCCGATATAATCAAAAATGGATGTTCTTGAGCGTTTTCCAAAACCTGCATCTTCATTTCCAGCCTCTCCTACTTCTTGTCCGAAATAAATCATTGTTGGAGAAGTGCTAATTGTTGCCGAAACAACCATCAGAGGTTTACCTCTTTCTGGCGTTCCTGCAAATTCTGGACTTGCTAAACGCTGTTCATCATGATTATCTAAAAAATGAAGCATATGATGTTCAATATCTGCCATTCCGTTTTGGATTTTTGTTAATTCATCAGGTGAAGATTTTCCTCGAATAACATCTTTCAGTTTATCATACGTTTCTACTTTATCGTACAAATAGTCCATTTTTCCTAAACGAATATAGTTTCGATATTCATTCGGATTATAAACTTCGGCCAATAAAAAAGCATTCGGATTTTTCATTTTAATTGATGAGTTCATATAACTCCAAAATTCATACGGAACCATTTCTGCCATATCATAACGAAATCCATCTACACCTTTTGCTGTCCAGTATAATGCAATGTCTCTAAACTTTTTCCAAGAATCTGGAACGTCTTTATCTTGCCAAAAATCAAAATGTTCTTGATAGCTTTTTTGGTCAAAACCACTGGGAAGTTCAGAGAAATCTTTAATTCCGTCTGGACGAACTCCGTAATTTACTTTTACCGTTTCGTACCAATCGTTTTGGTCTGGCTTGAATTTTCTAGAACCATTTCCAGTCCATTTTGCTGGATTCTCATCAAATTTCCCATCAATTAATGGATTTTTTTCTCCATTTAAAGGAATATCTCCATCCGGAATTTCAAAATGCTCTTTAGGAATATAATAGAAATTATTATCTCGTTTGTATTCAACAGAAACATCATCATCTGCACCAAAATCCCTTACGCCTGCAGGATTCGATTTTCCTTCATATTTTCTCGCAATATGATTCGGAACAATATCGATAATCACTTTCAAACCTGCGTTATGAGTACGTTTTATTAAAGCTTCAAACTCTTCTAAACGTTTTGCAGGATTTACAGCCAAATCTGGATTTACGTTATAGTAATCTTTGACTGCATAAGGAGAACCTGCGCGGCCTTTTACCACTTCTGGATCATCATTAGAAATTCCGTAAGCCGTATAATCATTTACCAAAGCGTGATGAGGAACTCCAGTATACCAAATATAAGTAACACCAAGATCTTTTATTTCATGAAGCGCTTTATCTGTAAAGTCATTAAACTTACCGACACCATTTTCTTCAATAGTTCCCCATGGTTTATTGGTTGTGTTTTTATTTCCAAATAGGCGCGTAAAAACTTGATAAACTACCACTTTCTTTTCTGGTGGAGTTTGCTCTTTTACTGTATTCATTTTTAAATCTTTTGTTTTACAAGCTGAAAATAGTATCGTTAATGTAATTCCGGCTGCAATTATTTTTTTACTTATCATATATTTTTGGGCTATACTTAACTTCTTTTTTAATTTTAATCTGGTTAAAAGCATTAAAACTAGTTTCTAAATGTAGCTCATTTTTTAAAATTTAGGATAACATCTGTTTAAAATGGTATCTTTAAAATCTAAAATACGGCAACTACAACGTGAGAGTTGGATGTTTTGTTGAAAAAATAATTAACATAGAACTTCTGGGTCGAATGTTGACCAGTATTGATAAATTAATCCTAATATGAACCATTGGTTCTAACCTTTTTTATAAATTTGACAAAAATTTAATCAGTTGAAGAAATCACTCTTTTTCATATTTTGTTGTCTGTTACTTAGTGTACAATTTATTTCTGCGCAGGCCAAAAAAACCACACAAGCTCCTAAAACTATCGTCATTGAGAATGCCGATTTTTCTGACGTGGATCAAGTTAATGTACCAGATGCGCTTTTACTTACCGGAAATGTAAAAGTTAATCATGATGGTGTTGTATTGACTTGCAATAAAGCTTATTTTTTTCAAAAAGAAAACTATCTAAAAGCATTCGGAAATGTACAATTAGTACAGGGAGATACTTTATTCTTAAATAGTAAATATGCAGAATATAGCGGAAATGAAAAGAAAGCTTTTGCTACAGGAAATGCCGTTTTAACTTCTCCAGATGCTACTTTGCAGACTGATACGATTAATTTTGACAGAAATGTTCAGGAAGCCTTTTACAATACAAAGGGTACTATCGTAAATAAAGACAATACTCTGGTAAGTAAATCTGGAAGATATTTTGTAAAGGAAAAGAAGTTCCAGTTTTTGACTGAAGTTACAATTACAAATCCGAAATATGTGATTAAATCGAATCATTTGGATTATTACAGTAATTCTGGACATACTTATCTTCTTGGCCCTTCAACTATTACAAGTAAAGCCAACTATATTTATACTGAAAAAGGCTTTTACGATACGAAAAAAAACTTAGCTCATTTTCTTCGAAGATCTTATATAAAATATGACGACAGGCTTATAGAGGGCGATAGTTTGTATTATAATCGAAATATTGAATTTGCATCGGCAACACGGAATGTAAAAATTACCGACTCTATTAATAAAGGAATTGTAAAAGGCCATTATGCAGAGCTTTATAAGCTTAAAGATTCAATGTTTGTAACCAAACGAGCGGTTGCTATTAATTTGGTTGAAAATGATTCCGTTTACATTCATGGAAAGAAATTACTGGTAACGGGAAAAGAGGGAGAAAGAATTTTGCGTGCTTTTAATAATGTTCGTTTTTATAAAACAGACATGAGTGGCAAATGTGATTCTATACACTCGAATTCTAAAACAGCTTTAACTAAGCTTATTGGAAATCCGATTCTTTGGAATGGCGACAACCAAATTACAGGAGATATAATGCACTTGATTGGCGACAATAAAACAAGAAAAATTGATTCTCTAAAAGTATTAAATAACACCTTTGTTCTCTCCAAGGATACTCTCGGAACCGGTTACAATCAGGTCAAGGGAATTAATTTGTTTGGGAAATTTCGGGATGGGAAACTGCATGATGTTGATGTTATAAAAAACACTGAAGTCGTTTATTATATGCGAAACGATGCCAATGAACTAATTGGAATCAATAAAAATGTGAGCAGTAAGATCAATATGATCTTAGAAAATAATGCTGTTGAAACGATTACATTCTTCAATAAAGTTGATGGAGATATATACCCCGAAGACGAACTTCCTGAAAATGCTAGAAAACTTCGAGGAATGAATTGGCGAGGCGATGAAAGAATAAAATCGAAAGATGATATTTTTACCGCAGAAGAAAATGAAATGAATGAAAAACTGATTAAAGAAGGGAAAGAACAGGAAGAAAAAGGTAAAAACGTTCCAATGAAAGTTAGAAAAGAAACTTTGGATTACGACAAGAAGAACCCCAAACCTCCTATCAAAACAGAACCTCAGACTAAAGATAAAGATAAGTAATTTTATTTAGGACAGTCTCAGTAATGTTTACAGCTTCTTTGCGAATTACTATTTCGCAAAAATTAACCTAAAAAGTTAACCTAAGCGTAAAGTTAAAAAACCTTAGAACCTCAGTACCTTTGCTACTTTGAACCTCAAAAAGATGAATCCAGATTTTATAAAATACCAAGCGCAGACTTCTCCTTATCCACTCGGAATGGAAGTTTCACATGCCATTGGCTCTTACATATACGATACAAACGATAAAAAATATTTAGATTTTGTTGCTGGAGTTTCGGCTTGTACTTTGGGACATCAGCATCCTAGAGTAAATCAGGCTATAAAAGATCAGTTGGACAAATATTCTCATGTAATGGTTTACGGAGAATATTCTCAAAGTCCTGCTGTTCAATATTGTAAATTAATGGCTTCTCTCCTGCCTGAATCTTTAAACAAAACCTATTTGGTAAATTCGGGTACAGAAGCAATTGAAGGCTCTTTAAAACTCGCAAAACGAGTTACAGGCCGCAGCCAGCTTATTTCTTGCCACAATGCTTATCATGGAAACACGATGGGTTCTATGAGTGTTATGGGATTCGAGGAGCGAAAACAAGCTTTTAGACCTTTACTTCCAGATGTTGATTTTATTACTTTCAATAACGAAGAAGATTTACAAAAAATAACAACCCGAACAGCCGCTATTCTTTTAGAAACCATTCAAGGTGGAGCTGGTTTTATTCAGCCAGAAAATAACTTTCTTGAAAAAGTTCGTAAACGCTGTGATGAAGTTGGAGCTTTGATGATTGTTGACGAAATTCAGCCAGGTTTTGGAAGAACAGGAAAACTTTTTGGCTTTCAAAATTATGATGTTGTTCCAGATATCGTGGTTATGGGTAAAGGAATGGGTGGCGGAATGCCAGTTGGCGCATTCACCGCTTCTGCCGAAAAAATGGATCTTTTAACTGAAAATCCAAAATTAGGACATATAACCACTTTTGGAGGTCACCCTGTCATTGCGTCAGCTTGTTTGGCTACTTTGCAAGAATTAACTGAAACAAATTTAATGGCAGAAACGCTGGAGAAGGAAAAACTCTTCAGATCGCTTTTGGTACATCCTTTGATTACAGAAGTTAGAGGAAAAGGATTAATGCTTGCTGCAATGACAGAATCGGCAGACATTACAAACGAAGTCATTTTAACCTGTCAAGACAGAGGACTTATTTTATTCTGGCTTTTATTTGAAGGATGCGCAATACGAATTACACCTCCTTTGACTATTTCTGAAGACGAAATTAGAGAAGGCTGTGCTATTATTTTAGACGTTATGGATGGAATAATAAAAAAGAATAACAATTAAAAAAACAAAATCATTTGAGTGCTGCTTTTAATAAAAATAACAGAACTTAATACTCAATTTGTATTTCGGTTAAATCTTTTAGTACAAATAAAAAAATGACAAAACCGAAGCTAATCCCCTAATAACAAAGGAGATTTCTTCCCAAAATAGAATAAAAAACGCTATATATTGTTAATTAAATTGTTCAAAACAATTAATTTCTTATCCTTACAACAACTATATGGTTGCCTAAATTTATATCAGGCTAATTTCAAATATACGAAGTATGCAATTAAGCAACGAAGAAGAAGATTATAACCTATCCCTATCCAAATTTGAGTCGATG
Source organism: Flavobacterium sp. GW823-FHT06G12 (assembly GCF_058794775.1). Lineage (NCBI taxonomy): Bacteria > Pseudomonadati > Bacteroidota > Flavobacteriia > Flavobacteriales > Flavobacteriaceae > Flavobacterium > Flavobacterium sp. GW823-FHT06G12. The sequence goes on along the minus strand of NZ_JBXAHE010000001.1, from coordinate 678,208 downwards.
TTAAAAACCAACAAAGTACTCTTTTTTGATTCTGAAGAATTCGAAGAAATTATTCTTCATTATTTAGACATAGGTAAGGCTAATTTAGCAAAGAAGGCCTTAAAACTTGCTTTAGACCAGCATCCAAAATCTACAGGCTTAAAATTAGTACAAGTAGAAATGCTAGTCTATGATGATAAACTTGAGATCGCTGAAAAGCTTTTGAATGAGTTATACGCAATTGAACCTAACAACGAGGAAATCTATATCCAGAAAGCCAATATCTGTTCCAAAAGAGACCAGCACGAAAAAGCAGTAGAGCTTTTAAAAATTGCGCTTCAATACACTGATGATTATGCAGATGTGTACAATTTGATTGGAATGGAATATCTTTTTATGGATAATCTCGAAATGGCAAAAGACAGTTTCATCAAATGTCTTGAAGAAGACTTAGAAGATCAATCTGCTCTCTATAACGTAGTGTATTGTTTTGAATTTTTAGATCAAAATCAAGAAGCTATTGTTTATCTAAACGAATACATCAACAGAAATCCTTACAGCGAAATTGCTTGGCATCAGCTTGGGCGTCTTCATTATGGCGTAAAAGAATACGAAGAAGCAATTCGTGCGTTTGATTACGCAACGTTAATTGATGACGAATTTTTGGGTGCTTTTATGGAAAAAGCAAAAGCTTATGAGCGCCTAAAAAAATACAACGAAGCAATCGAAAGTTATAACAGAACTATCGAATTGGACGATGCGACTTCGTATGCTCTTCTTCGAATTGGTAAATGTTATGAAAAACTTGGAAATTTAGCGAAGGCAATCCAATATTATAACCAAACTGTACACGAAGATCCGCTTTTAGATAAAGGTTGGATTGCGATTACAGATTTTCATCTTCGCCAAAAAAACTATCAAAAAGCATTATTTTTTGTAAATAAAGCTTTGGCGATTGACAATCAGAATCGTTTGTATTGGAAAAGATATGCAACAATCAACAAACAAATGAATTTCTTTGAAGAAGCCGAATTTGGCTTTAGAAAAGCAGTAGAGTTTGGCGATTATGCATTAGACACTTGGTTGTACTGGGTTGATATTCTTCAGTTTTTAGGAGAATTTGAAACTGCAATTCAAACTTTATTGCAAGCTTCCGAATATTTCCCTGAAGAAAATGAAATCGAATATCGTTTGGCTGGATTGTATTTTATGATTCAAGACAATACAAAAGCTAAATTCCATTTAAGCAATGGCTTACGCCTAAACTTTGACAATTATATCTTGATCGAAGATTTGTTTCCTGTGGTTTGGACAAAAAAAACAGTAAAAAATTATATAGAAAAACATCGTAAATAAGAATGGTTGATATTTTATTAAGAAGACGTTTTGGATTATTAGGACGCAACATAAGCTACTCTTTTTCAAAAGGTTATTTTACAGAAAAATTTAATAATGAAGTTTTTGCTGGCAACAGCTATGAGAATTTTGACATTTCGGAGATTAATTACTTTACAGAATTAATTAAGAACAATCCTGATTTAAAGGGTTTAAATGTTACCATTCCGTACAAAGAACAAGTTATTCCATTCTTAGATAAATTATCAAAAAAAGCCGCTTTAATTGGCGCTGTAAACACCATTAAGTTTACCAAAAATGGTAAATTAAAAGGCTACAACACCGATTATTACGGATTTAAGAAATCTCTAAAACCATTACTAGAGCCACATCATAAAAAAGCACTTATTTTAGGAACAGGTGGTGCTTCTAAAGGTGTCGCTTTTGCTTTGGATGAATTGAATATTCCGTACACTTTTGTCTCTAGAGAAGCAAAAGAAAACATTATTGATTATGATTTAATCAATGCTACTACTTTTGATAATTTTCAAATCATAATCAATTGCACGCCAGTTGGAACGAGTCCAAATATTGATGCTTGTCCAAATTTACCTTACGAGTTTTTTACAGAAAAACATATTGCATACGATTTAATCTACAATCCAGCAGAAACCACTTTCTTGAGAAAAGCAAAAGAAATGGGAGCTGTAATAAAAAATGGACATGATATGCTTATTTTTCAAGCCGAAAAAGCTTGGAAAATCTGGAACAAATAAAAAATTAAAATGTTAAAGTAATTTTCGTAAATTAGTCTACTCATTTGCAGACAGTTATGAAAAAACAACTACTTTACTTTAGCATTTTTTTTCTTATTACATTTCTTGCAGTGGCTCAAGACGAGGACATCGACAGAAGCAATAGTCCATTTGCCGAACCTCGTTATCATTACTTTCTGCAAACCATTTTACTGTACAACGAATACTTAGACACTAAGAACGGTTCGTATAATACCACGAATTTGCGTGTTTTACAGCCAATAGGCAACAAAGCTTGGAATCTGAGATTTGATTTACCTTTAATTTCGACCAACTCCAATTCTATCAATCAAACTGGACTTGGTGACGTAGGTGCTGGAGTAAGTTTTATTCCTTATTTTAAGAAAAATAACGGAATTGGACTTAGAACCCGTGTCATCTCAAATTCTGCCGCAGATCCAAGTTTTGGTACCGGAAAATGGGTTGTTATCCCTGCCGGTATTTTTGCAAAATACTTCAATCACAAAAGATTTTTATGGTTTGCAACTTTGGAGCATTCTCAAAGTTTTGCAGGATCCAGTAATCGAAGCGACATAAGTGTAACTTTACTAGAGAATAACTTGTTATGGTTCTTTGGCAAAAATTGGATTGCTACAGATGTAGCTTTTAGATACAATTACATTTTAGAAGGATTTCAAAATAATGCTTTTATGGAATTTGGCCGAAAAATAACCCCAACAAACTTAGTTTATGTACACCCAAGCGTAGCTTTTGGTGGCGAAAAATCGTATAATTTTGGTATGGAAGTCGGTATGCTAATTTTGTTTTAATTAGGAACAAACTGCTAATTAAGCTTTACTTTTTATGATTCATTTATTTTATTATTTAAAAATCGTAAAAAGTATTATTTCAATCTTATCAATTAAAACACTAAAAATTAATATATCATACTGCTCAATTGAATTAAACAATAAGAATTTTATCGCAAATTAGCGTATAAACAAAGGATTTATTTTGTAGTTAGAAACACCTTTACTATCTTTCGCACTGTTTAAAATAAAAACCTTAAACATTTTTAAAGATGTTAGAAGAAAAGAATGATAACCTGCATGAAGCAGACGGAAAATCTGGAATCGAAATAAATGATTCTGTAACAAATGAAGCAATCGAAATATCAGATTCTGAAACTTTGACCGAAGATTTGGTCTCAGAAACTGAATTGGAACAACAGGAAAATGCTAATCAAGAAGCATTGGATGTTATTACGAATTCAAATGCTGCTGAAGGCGAAGACGAAACTTTGAAGGAACGTCATGACATTCCTATGCAAGATTACAACACGTTTTCTCTAGACGCCCTTGTTGATGAATTAAAAAAACTGGTTAATACAGATAAAGTAATGTCTGTAAAAGATCATATTGAAGAAATCAAAAAGGCCTTCTTATTACAATACAATCACCTTATTGAGGAGAAAAAAGAAGAATTTTTAGCTTCTAATCCAGATCCTAATGAAGAATTTGAATATCATCTTCCTTTAAAATCAAAATTTGACGAATATTATAATGTTTTTAGAGAGAAAAGAAATGCTCACTTTAAACATTTACAAACTAATCTAAAAACCAATTTAGATGCTCGTTTGGCTATTGTTGAAGAATTAAAAGAATTAATTAATCCGCAGGAAAACATTAAAGACACTCTTAAACATTTTAATGAATTAAGAGAAAGATGGAAAAATGCAGGAGCAATTCCGAAAGACAAGTACAATCACGTTTGGAATAATTACCATTTTCACGTTGAAAACTTCTATGATTATCTTCACTTAGATCGTGAGGCTAGAGATTTAGATTTTAAACATAACTTAGAATTAAAGCAAAAAATCATAGCTCGCGTTGAAGAATTGGTTAACGATACCGATGTGAGCAAATCTTTCCGTGAATTACAAGATTTACACAGAATCTGGAAGGAAGAAATTGGACCGGTTTCTAAAGAACATCGTGATGTAATCTGGAATCAATTTAGCGAATTGACTAAAAAAATACACGATAAAAGAGAACTTTTATTTGAAAGTCAAAGAGCAAATGAGCAGAAAAATCTTGAGGTAAAAAAAGAGATTATTGCTAAAATTGAAGCGCTTGGCAGCGAAAAAGTAAATTCTCACTCACAGTGGCTTGTTCAAATTCAGAAAGTAGAAGATTTAAGAAATGAGTTTTTTGCCGCAGGAAAAGTACCTTCTGAAGTAAATGAGGAAACTTGGGCAGCTTTTAAAACTGCAGTTAGAAATTTTAACGCTTTCAAAAACTCTTTCTATAAGGATATCAAAAAAGATCAAAACGATAATCTTAATAAAAAACTGGCTCTTGTTGCTAAAGCTAAAGAATTACAGGAAAGCACCGATTTTCAAGCTACTACACCTGTAATGAAACAAATCCAGGAAGAATGGAAGCAAATTGGCCATGTTCCTAAAAAGTATTCAGACAAAATCTGGAAAGAATTTAAAGATGCCTGCAACCATTATTTTGATAAATTAAAAGAGCATAAGTCTGAAGAAAATAGTGATGAAGTTGCTGCTTTTGACAATAAAAAAGCATATCTAGATACTTTACGAGCTTTTCAATTAACAGGAGAACACAAAACAGATTTAGATGCCATAAAAGCACATATTGAGACTTGGAAAGGCTTTGGAAAAGTTCCTTTTTCAAGAAGACATATTGAAGGAAAGTTCAATAAAATATTAGATGCTCTTTTTGAAAAACTAAGCTTAAGCAAAAAAGAATCTGAAATGATGCGTTTTGCAAACCGCATTGACTCACTAACCGACAGCAACGATACGCGTAAACTAGACAATGAAAAAATCTTTATTATGCGTAAAATTGAAGAAGTTCAAAATGAAATTTTCCAATTAGAAAATAACATTCAGTTCTTTACCAATACAAAAAATGCTAAAAAGGAGAATTCAATTGTTACAGAGGTTCGTAAAAATATTGCAATTCACAAAGAAAGCCTTGAAGTTTGGAAAGATAAATTGAAACAACTTCGAAACTTAGGACAAGAGTAATTCTAGTCGAATTCTAAAAATAATAAAGTGTAACAATTGCTTGTTACACTTTTTTTGTACTTATTTTTTAGCGCAAATCTGCAAAATTTTTTAAATATATAAGGTTTTATAAAAGCACAAAGTTCGCAAAGCTTTATTTAAAAACTTTGCGAACTTTGCGTAAATCTTTGTGCGCTTAGCGGTTAAATCCGTCATTCCAAAACCTGAAACTTAACAATCTCATTAAATTTCATAAAACTATTCTGCAAAATATTGATTATATTTGAGTTATCACTATTCATTAAAATCAAACGAATAACATTTAATACTAATTTTTAAATAATTAAGAATATGAAATTTACAAGAAAAGCACACGCCAACTGGAAAGGAACCGGTATGGAAGGAAAAGGAACAATAAGCACGCAAAGTACAACTCTAGATAACGCACAACTGTCTTTTAAGACAAGATTTGCTGATGGCGTAGGAACGAATCCAGAAGAATTGGTTGCAGCAGCGCATTCGGGCTGTTTTACAATGCAGTTAAGCTTTTTACTTAATGAGGCTGGCTTTACAGCAGATGACTTAACCACAGAAGCTACCGTGACTTTTGAAGATGGATCAATCACTTTAATTCATTTAGATTTAAAGGGAAAAGTTCCTTCAATTTCTGCAGAAGAATTTGCTTCTACTGCGGCAAAAGCAAAAGAAATCTGTCCAATTTCAAAACTATTGAATACTACAATCACTTTATCAGCTGAGTTAATCGGCTAAAAGCATAAAAAAAACCATTCACCGCGGTGAATGGTTTTTTTTTATTTTTAAAAAGCAGTAATTACATTTTTGCTTTCAAAGCTTTAGCTTCTGCAGTCATTTCAAGAGCGTTATAAACTCCCAATAATGTTTTAGAAACATCCTCGTTTTTAGGATCTAATTCGTTTGCTTTTTTAAGGTAAGGAATAACTCCTTTGAAAATAGTTTCTCTTTGAGCTTTTAAAACATCGTAACGTTTCATGTCTTTAGCCGAAGTTCCCAATTTATTCATTTCATCAATGATTGGTTTTTCAGCTTCTAATTTTAAAGCAGCAAGGTTTAAGTAAGCATTTGTATATTCAGGATTGATTTCAATTGCTTTTAAGTAATATTTCTCTGCATCAGCATTATTCTTAGCTCCAGCGCTAATAACTCCTAAATTAAATACTAAGTCAGCATTTTTAGGATCTTTCTCTAAAGCTTCGTTAACTAATTTTTTATACATATCGTAGTCTTTAGACTCTAAGTATAAATTAGCTTCTGTTAAGATTAAAGAACTATCATCTGGATTTGCTTTTCTAGCATCAGCGATTGCTTTTTTAGCATCTTCTGTACGTCCTTTTTGAACCAAGATTAATGCTAAGTTTTTATAGATCTCACCTCTTTTAGAAGGAATAGCTTCAGTTTTAGGTTTTTCGTGAGTTCCTAATTTAACAGCCAAATCTCTTTCTTTAGCATTAGCAAAGTTATCTTCATTACCATTAGCTTTATTCATAGCTAAGTATAAAGTTCCTTTTCCAGAAAAGTTTAATTTTTTCAACTCTTCATACATTGGTAAAGCAAGATCAAAATCTTGTGAATTCACAGCTGTAGAAGCTGCATAATACAAGTTAACTGTATCTTTTTTATCTAATTCGTATGCTTCGTACAATTTTTTAGCACCATCAGCATGCTTGTTAGCTTGAGTATCAGCAATTGCAGAATTAATTAATAATCCTTTAATGTTAGTAATTGACGCTGCTGCTTGTGTAGAATATTTTTGTTTTCCAGAAGCTTTTTCTACATCAATTAATTTTTTGTAGCTGTCTGCAGCTGCCAATAGGTTTTTACCTTCGTCAACCTTTTTATTTGCAAGGTCAAGAAAAGCATTTCCTTGAACGAAATAATATTGTGCCTGCTCTGTATCTTTAGCATTTGCAATTAAGCTTTCTGCATCTTTTAATTGCGTAAGAGCTCCTTGTGCATCTCCTCCTTTTAATGCTTTTTCAGCATTCTTAATTTGATCTTTTTGAGCAAACGTAGCTACAGAGATCAGTAATGCTGATGCAAGTATTACATATTTACTTTTCATAATGGTATTTGTTTGTATTTAATTTTTTGTTTGTACTTATTCTTCAGATTCTTCGTCCTCTGCGTCAGCATCGTCCTCATCTTCTACTTCTTCATCATCAGAGTCATCGTCATCTTCTGCAGCTCCGTCATCTTCAAGAACCTCTAGATCTGGCTTCACTCTTTCAATTACAGTTTCGATAACATTACCGTCTTCATCAACAATTACTTCTTCGGCATCATCTTTCATTACTGTAGTTACAGCAGCGATAGAATCTTTCCCTTTAAGGTTAATTAATCTAACACCTTGAGTAGCACGTCCCATAACACGTAAATCTTCAATTGCCATTCTAATTGTTAATCCAGATTTGTTGATAATCATTAAATCGTCAGCATCTGTAACAGCATTAATAGAAATTAGCTTACCTGTTTTTTCTGTAATGTTAAGCGTTTTAACTCCTTTACCTCCACGGTTTGTAATTCTGTACACATCTTCTCCGTCTTCGTCAACCAATTTAGTACGTTTTCCGTATCCATTTTCGGTTACAACTAAAATCTGAGATTCTGTAATATCATTTTTATCAACAGTAACCATTCCAATTACTTCATCCGTTTCGTCTTTCAAAGTAATACCACGAACTCCAGAAGCTGTTCTTCCCATCGGACGCGTTTTAGTTTCTTCAAAACGAACTAATTTACCAGACTTAACCGCTAAGATAATTTGGCTCTCTCCATTTGTTAACTGAGCACCAAGTAACTCATCACCTTCTTTAATTGTAATAGCCGCAACTCCATTTGCTCTTGGTTTAGAATATTTCTCTAAAGAAGTTTTCTTCACCTGACCTTGTTTTGTTACCATTACAAGATTATGCGTATTGATATAATCTTTGTCTTTTAAATCTTGTGTACAAATGAAAGCTTTAACTTTATCATCGCTTTCAATATTTACCAAGTTCTGAATTGCTCTACCTTTTGCGGTTTTACTTCCTTCTGGAATTTCATAAACACGCATCCAGAAACATTTTCCTTTTTGGGTAAAGAACATCATATATTGGTGGTTTGTTGCCACGAACATGTGCTCTAAGAAATCTTGATCTCTTGTTCCTGCACTCTTCTGTCCAACTCCTCCTCTATTTTGCGTTTTGTATTCTGTAAGGTTTGTACGTTTGATGTAACCTGCATGAGAAATGGTAATAACTACATTTTCGTCAGCAATTAAATCTTCAATACTTACATCTCCTCCAGAATATTCAATTTGAGAACGTCTTTCGTCACCATATTTGTCACGAATTTCAGTTAACTCTTCTTTAATCAAATCTGTTCTCAAATTAATATCTGCTAGTAAAGCTTTCAAATGCTCAATTAACTTCATTAATTCTTCAAACTCAGCTCTTAATTTATCTTGCTCCAGACCTGTTAACTGACGCAAACGCATCTCAACAATAGCACGAGCTTGAATATCTGATAGTTTAAATCTTTCGATTAATTTTTCTCTAGCTTCATCTGTATTTTTAGATCCTCTGATTAACGCAATTACTTCATCGATATTGTCAGAAGCAATAATTAATCCTTCTAAAATATGCGCTCTTTCTTCAGCTTTACGCAATTCAAATTGCGTTCTTCTTACTACTACTTCATGGCGGTGCTCAATAAAATAATGAATCATATCTTTCAGATTCAGCATTTGAGGACGGCCTTTTACTAATGCAATGTTATTTACACTAAAAGAAGACTGTAATGAAGTATATTTATATAAGGTATTTAAAACTACATTTGGCGTAGCATCACGTTTCAAGATATAAACGATACGCATACCATTTCTATCCGACTCGTCACGAATATTAGCAATACCTTCGATTTTTTTCTCGTTAACCAAATCAGCTGTACGTTTGATCATTTCAGCTTTGTTAACCTGGTATGGAATCTCAGTAACGATGATACATTCTCTTCCATCAACTTCTTCAAAACCAACTTTCGCACGCATTACAATACGCCCTCTACCCGTTTTAAAAGCTTCGCGAACACCTTCGTATCCGTAAATAATACCTCCCGTCGGAAAATCAGGAGCTTTAATATGAGTCATTAACTCATCTACTTCAATATCATTATTGTCAAGATAAGCTAATGTTCCGTTGATTACTTCAGTTAAATTGTGCGGCGGCATGTTAGTCGCCATACCAACTGCAATACCAGTTGCTCCGTTTACTAATAAAGTAGGAACTCTTGTAGGCATTACTTTAGGTTCGTAAATTGTATCGTCAAAGTTTAATTGAAAATCAACTGTTTCTTTTTCGATATCGGCCATAATCTCTTCAGAGATTTTACGCATTCTGGCCTCAGTATAACGCATTGCTGCAGGACTGTCTCCATCGACAGATCCAAAATTACCCTGTCCATCAACTAATAAATAACGCATACTCCATTCCTGCGCCATACGCACCATTGCATCATAAACAGAGGTATCACCGTGTGGGTGATACTTACCCAGAACCTCCCCTACAATTCTCGCAGACTTTTTGTGGGCAGATCTTGATGTTACACCTAAATCATACATTCCGTAAAGAACTCTTCGGTGCACTGGTTTCAAGCCATCTCTAACATCAGGAAGTGCTCTCGATACAATTACTGACATCGAATAATCGATGTAAGCTGACTTCATTTCATCCTCTATGTTAATAGGAATTAACTTTTCTCCTTCAGACATAAGTTGTTATATTAAATAATTATATTAGTTATCAAAGCGTGCCAAGATACGTTTTTTTAAAATTTTTTCAGCTATTTCCTTACACTTATTTGAACGATTTATTAACAACTTTATTTTGGCTTTTAGTTAATAAATTAAGCGTTTTTTAACTCTTTTATTATCTTTTTTTTCGTCTATTAGCTGACAGTAGTTCTAGAAGGTACGGTTTTTGTTTTTAAAACAGTAATTCACTAAATTTACAATACCAATTATATATTATGGATGATAATTTTTCACCAAGAGTAAAAGATGTAATTACGTACAGTAAGGAAGAAGCTCTTCGTCTAGGGCACGACTTTATTGGTACTGAACATCTTATGCTAGGTATTTTAAGAGATGGTAACGGAAAAGCTATTCATATACTTAATAACCTAGCTGTCGATTTAGATCATTTACGCAGAAAAGTAGAAGTACTTAGCCCTGCCAACCTGAGCGTTGAAGTAAATGCAGAAAAGAAAAACCTTCATCTTACCCGACAGGCCGAAAGAGCCCTGAAGACCACTTTTCTTGAAGCAAAAGTATTTCAAAGTTCATCGATTAGCACGGCACATTTGCTGTTATGTATCTTGAGAAACGAAAACGATCCAACAACCAAGCTATTGAATAAACTAAAAATAGATTATGACGTAGCTAAAGAACAGTACTTAAATATGACTCCAAACGAAGAAGAATTCTTAGAAAACTTGCCAAGAAACGAATCATATAATGATGATTCAGGACAAGATGACAGTCTAAAAGAAAGCAGTTTTAATAATCCCGCCAATAAGTCAAACAAAAAATCTAAAACCCCAGTTCTAGACAATTTTGGGAGAGATTTAACAGAAATGGCTGAGGAAGGAAAATTAGACCCTGTTGTAGGACGAGAAAAAGAAATTGAGCGTGTATCGCAAATTTTAAGCCGTAGAAAAAAGAACAATCCGCTTCTTATTGGAGAACCTGGAGTTGGTAAATCTGCTATTGCAGAAGGACTTGCTTTACGTATTATTCAAAAGAAAGTATCCCGTATTCTTTTCAACAAACGTGTTGTAACTCTTGATTTAGCAAGTTTAGTTGCTGGAACAAAATACAGAGGACAATTTGAGGAAAGAATGAAAGCCGTGATGAACGAGCTTGAGAAAAATGACGATATTATTCTTTTTATTGATGAAATCCATACTATCGTAGGTGCTGGTGGAGCAACAGGTTCGCTTGACGCTTCAAATATGTTCAAACCTGCTTTAGCAAGAGGCGAAATTCAATGTATTGGTGCTACTACTCTAGACGAATATAGACAATATATTGAGAAAGATGGCGCATTAGAAAGACGTTTTCAAAAAGTAATTGTTGAACCAACTTCTGTTGAAGAAACAATCGCTATTTTAAACAACGTAAAAGACAAATACGAAGATCACCACAATGTAACATATACACCAGAAGCTATTGAAGCTTGTGTTAAACTTACAGATCGCTATATGTCTGAGCGTTTCTTACCAGACAAAGCTATTGATGCTCTTGACGAAGCTGGATCTCGCGTACACATTACCAACATTGATGTGCCTAAACAAATTTTAGATTTAGAGCGTCAGTTAGAAGAAGTTCGCGAAATGAAAAATATGGTAGTCAAAAAACAAAAATACGAAGAGGCTGCCAAACTTCGCGATGACGAAAAACGTATAGAAAAAGATCTTGCTTTAGCACAAGAACAATGGGAAGAAGATTCTAAAAACAACAGAATTGAAGTTACAGAAGATAATGTAGCCGATGTTGTTTCTATGATGACCGGAATTCCTGTGAACAGAATTGCGCAAACAGAAAGCAACAAATTGGCTCAATTGCCTGAATTGATTCAGAACAAAGTAATTGGTCAAAATGAAGCCGTTCTTAAAATTGCACGTTCTATTCAACGTAACAGAGCTGGACTTAAAGATCCAAACAAACCAATTGGTTCGTTCATTTTCTTAGGTCAGACTGGGGTTGGTAAAACGCAATTGGCTAAAGTTTTAGCAAAAGAATTATTTGATTCCGAAGATGCTTTAGTTCGTATCGATATGAGCGAATACATGGAGAAATTTGCAATATCTCGTTTAGTTGGAGCACCTCCAGGATATGTTGGATACGAAGAAGGAGGTCAATTGACTGAAAAAGTTCGCAGAAAACCATATTGTGTTGTTCTTTTAGATGAGATCGAAAAAGCGCATCCAGATGTATTTAATATGATGCTTCAAGTTTTAGATGACGGATATTTGACAGATAGTTTAGGTCGTAAAATTGACTTTAAAAACACTATCATTATCATGACATCTAACGTTGGTGCACGTCAGTTGAAAGATTTCGGACAAGGTGTTGGATTCGGTACTGCTGCAAGAACAGCACAAGCCGATGAAAATTCGAAAAGCATTATCGAAAATGCTTTGAAAAAAACTTTTGCTCCTGAGTTCTTAAACAGAATTGATGACGTAATTGTATTTAATGCATTAGAAAAAGCTGATATTGATTTGATTATCGAAATCGAATTGAAAAAACTTTATTCTCGTATTGCAGAGTTAGGTTACAAATTAAGCTTAACCGACAAAGCAAAAGCATTTATTGCCGAAAAAGGTTTTGACAAACAATTTGGAGCGCGTCCTTTAAAAAGAGCAATTCAGAAATATGTCGAAGATTTGTTAGCAGAAGAAATCATCACTTCAAAAATTCATTCTGGCGATGAAATCATGATGGATTTAAAAGATGATTCACAAGAACTATCAGTAGAAATTCATAAAGCCGAAGAGCCGACGAATCAATAAATTAGTTTAAATTTATAACATTCATAACATGCCCGTTACGTTTTCATAACTTAACGGGTATTTTTTTTATTAAAAATCACTATCTTTAGTAAAAGCAAATAGCTATTTTTGAATTTAAATTCTATAATAAAAAAACAAAATATGCTTCAAAACAAAGTCATTTTAGGTAGCGAAGAATGGTGCGCATTTCCAGAATTAGGAATCCCGACAATTAAGGCTCGTGTAGATTCTGGCGCCAAAACTTCGGCAATGCACGCTTTAAACATAGCTCCTTTTATAAAAAATGATGCCAATTGGGTTAAATTTGATATTAATCCAATTCAGAATAATATTAAAACCGTTATTCACTGCGAAGCGCCACTGGTAGACAAAAGGATCGTTAAAAGCTCAAGTGGTTTTAGAGAACACCGATATGTTATTCAGACTAGTCTAAAAATTGGCGATACAAAATGGCCAATTGAAATGACCTTGACTAATCGTGATTCTATGGGCTTTAGAATGCTTTTAGGCCGTGAAGCTATGAGCGGAAGGGTTTTGGTCGATCCAGAACAAAAATACCTTCTAGGACAACCTACAGCAGAATCTTTAAAAGAATTATATCAAAATTCTGAAAAAGCAAAAACTGGTTTGCGAATTGGTCTTTTAGCCAGCAATCCTGAATTATACAGCAATAAAAGAATCATGGAAGCCGGCGAAATGCGCGGGCACGAAATGCATTTCCTGAACATCAAGGAATGTTACATGAAATTGGATGCCAAAAAACCTGAAATCCACTACAGAGGCGGAACAATCTTAAATGAATTTGATGCTATTATTCCTAGAATTCGTCCGAGCATTACTTTTTACGGTTGTGCATTAACGCGTCAGTTTGAGGCTTTGAAAGTCTTTGTTTTAAATTCATCAACAGCGATCACACAATCCAGAGATAAATTATATTCTTTACAATTGCTTTTAAATAGCGGAATCGATATTCCAACTACTGGTTTTGCCAATTCTCCGCTTGACACAGACAACTTAATCAAAATGGTTGGCGGATCACCTTTAATTGTAAAATTATTGGAAGGAACACAAGGAAAAGGGGTTGTTTTGGCTGAAACCAAAAAAGCCGCAGAAAGTGTTATCAACGCTTTTAAAAGTTTAAATGCTAATATCTTAGTTCAAGAATTCATTAAGGAAGCTAACGGAAAAGATATTCGTTGTTTTGTAATCGACGGAAAAGTGGTTGCCGCAATCCAACGTGAAGCAATGCCAGGTGAATTTAGAGCAAACATTCATTTGGGCGGAACTGCATCTGTCATAAAAGTAACTGCCGAAGAAAAAAAGATTGCGATTAAAGCGGCAAAAGCAATGGATTTAAAAGTTGCTGGTGTTGATATTATCCGCTCTTCTAAAGGACCATTATTACTTGAAGTAAACTCTTCTCCAGGTCTTGAAGGAATTGAAGGCGCAACCAACAAAGATGTAGCTGGAGAGATGATTAGAGCTATTGAGAAAAATTTCAAACTATAATTAAGTTCATTTAAACTTAATTCTTCATAAATAATTTAGCAGCTTTGTCAAAGTTTAAACCTTTGGCAAAGCTTTTTTATTTAACTTTAAAATAAAAAACATGACTTTTCCTTATTTAGATATTATTATCAGAAGCGTTGCTGTGTATTTCTTTATGACAATTGCGCTTCGCGTTTTTGGCAAAAAAGAACTTTCGCAATTAAACACTGCCGATATTATCCTTATCTTATTAATAAGCAACTCCGTTCAAAATGCGATGGTTGGTCCGGATACAAGTTTAATAGGAGGATTGGTTGCTGCATTAGTTTTGTTTTCGATCAACTTTGCTATTAAGAAATTAACAAAGAGATTCAAAACTCTTGGCGATTTGCTATTGGACAAACCCGAAATCTTAATTCATGATGGCATATTAGATTTTAAAACTTTAAGCCGACTAGATGTTTCGCATGAAGAACTAAAAGAAGCCGCTCGCGAACACGGTTTAGAACATCTAACAGACATTAAACTTGCTATGCTTGAAATTGACGGAACCATAAGCATCATTTCGAAAGATCAGAAACAGCTTAAACAGACGCATTACAAGCGAAAACACAATCATAAAAACCTTCAAAAGTTTTGATTTTTATTTTCCGACTTGAATTCTAACAGCGCCTAAACCATCTTTAAAATCATCTGCTTTTTCATATTTAGGCACGACGATTTCTTTTCCTTCTTTATCAATAAAACCATATTTTCCATCCAATTTTATCACGGCAATTCCGTCTTTAAAAGATTCAATTACATCATATTTAATTGAAGCAATTTCTTTTCCTGTTTTATCAATCAATCCGTATTTATCGCCTAGTTTCACTTGAATTAAGTCATCATTTAAAACCATAAAATCGTATTTTATTGGAACGATTTCTTTTCCGTCGTTATCCAAAATACCATATTTATTTTCCTGTTTTACAATAGATACATTATCCTTAAAATAAAAATTCATATCGTACTTAATAGGAACTACAATTTTCCCTTCTTCACTAATTACTCCAAACTTATTATTAGATTCTACTACTGCAAAACCTTCTTTAAAATTTTGGACATGATCATAAATTGGAGGAACAGCCTCTTTCCCAATCTGATCCACAATACCAAATTTGCCATTTAATTTCACGACAGCAAACCTATCAGCAAAGTCTATTATTTCATCATATTTCGGAGTTATTTCTTCTCCAACCACATCTATAAAACCCCATTTATTATTTAGTTTTACAGCTGTAATTTCTGGAGATAAAGCTTTTGCATCATCATATTTTTTAGTGAGCAAAACATCTGAAGACTTGATTAAATATTGAGTTTTAGCATTTTTATTGCTTACAATTACCCAATTTTGCTTATTAATTATTTCATCATAAATACAGCGAATTACCTCTTTCCCGGTTTTATCAACTACCCCGCTTTTGCCTTTTAACTGCACAACAGCAAACCCATTTTCAAAAGCAGTAATACCTTCGTATTTGCAAGGAACTATTTCTTTTCCTGTCTGATCAACAAAACCATATTTAAACGCTTTGTCATTTGCCTGAGCAAAACCAATTTTTACAATCAGCATCAAAACCAACAAAATTATTCTCTTCATTATTTTAAATATTAATGTATTTACAAAACTCAGCAAAATCGGTTTTATCTATAACCTTCAAAAGTTTTTATTCTTTCACTTTAAAACAAATTAAAACAAAAAAAACCGATTTCAGATTTGAAATCGGTTTTCTATATTAACAAAATGTGATTTAATTTTCACATTTTATAAAAATTCATTTTCTCAGATTAAATAAAGACGCTTAGAATAAAATAAACCAAACCTGCTAATAAAGCCGAAATTGGAATAGTTAAGATCCAAGCCCAAATTAAACTTACTGTAACTCCCCATCTAACAGCAGAAACACGTTTTGTTAATCCAACTCCAATAATAGATCCTGTAATAGTGTGTGTTGTACTTACTGGAATTTTTAAGTGTTCTGTAAAGTAAAGTGTCAAAGCTCCTGCAGTTTCTGCTGCAACACCTTCAAACGAGCTTACTTTAGTGATTTTAGAACCCATTGTTTTCACAATTTTCCATCCACCACTCAAAGTTCCTGCTGCAATTGCAGAATAACACGCTAAGGGAATCCAGCTTGGCATTACACCTTTAATACCTGCATCATCATTCGGAAGCACAACATCTAACCAAGCATCCATATGAACTCCTGGATTAGTATTGATATATACTGCTACAGCTGCAGCAATAATACCCATTACTTTTTGAGAATCATTTCCTCCGTGACCTAAACTAAATGCCGCAGAAGATAATAATTGCATTTTCTTTAAAGCAGCATCGGCCTGATGAAGATTTAAACTGCTGAATATTAAACAAAATGCACTAACTGTTAAAATAATAAAGGCAACTAAAAACCATTTAATATTATGAGAATCAAATACTACACTCCAAAAATGAGATTCGAAACGAGGTTTTCCGTGCTCTACAATTTCTTCATAAGAAACCATTTGAACGTAAACAAACCAAATCGTTGCAAGCATTAAAGCTACAGTAAATATTTTTGGTCCGATACTTTTACGTGAAGCATTTAATAGCCAAATAGAAATCAAATAAGATGCTATAGCACCTATTAATGGAGCTAAAACGATAAATGCAATAATAATGATGACTCCCGAGGGCATTCCACCATCTTTACCGGCCTTATACCAGCTTACAATTTCATACCAGTAGTGAGTTGCTCCATCTTCTCCAACATAACCAGAGAAACCGTGAACTGCAATAGCGTGTGCAACAGCTGCTCCTGCGAAACCTCCAATTAAGGTATGTGAAGAACTTGAAGGGATTCCTAACCACCAAGTCAATAAATTCCAACAGATTGCTGCAATTACTCCAGCTAGGATAACAACAAGGTTAATTTCCATTGTGTGCGCTGTTTTAGCAACAGTATCTGCAACACCAAATCCAAAAACCCAATAAGCCAGAAAGTTAAAAAATGCTGCCCAGACAACCGCCTGAAAAGGTGTCAAAACCTTTGTTGCAACAACAGTCGCTATAGCATTTGCCGCATCATGAAAACCATTGATGTAATCAAAAATTAAGGCTAATACTATAATTAATATAAGTAGCGTCATAAAATTATAACTTCAGATTGAAAAATTGAATTAAGAATGTTTTACAGAAATAGATTCTAGTATGTTCGCAACACTCTTACATTTGTCTGTTGCTGATTCTAAAACAGATAACACCTCTTTATATTTAATAATATTTTTAGCGTCTGTTTCGTTTTCAAAAATTTCAAAAACTGCTTTGTTATATACGTTATCAGACTTGTTTTCTAGTTTGTTGATTCTAGCACAAGCATCTTTAATAACTTTAAAGTTTTGTAAGTTTCTCAACTCTTTTACAGCACTATCAATGTTTTGACAAGCTTCAAGGTTGATTTCTGTCATCTTTCTGATAGATTTTGTAATCTTATCAACTTGATACAATCTCATACGGCTAGATGCACCATGAAGGTAATCTGCAACGTTGTCAATTGAAGTAATTAACGTGTGAATGTCTTCTCTATCAAATGGAGTAATAAAGTTTCTGCTTAACTCAAGGTTAGTCTGACGTGTAATGTCTTCTCCTTTTTGTTCTAATTCGTCAATCTTTTGAAAAAGAATTTCTCTTTCTTTTAATGGTAAATTTACAGCTTCGTGTAAGTTAGAAGCTAATTCAATTAAATTGCTAGAAGCCTCTTCAAAAAGTGGAAAGAATTTTTTGTCTTTCGGCACTAAAAATTGGAAAATACTGTTTATTGACATTGTTTTATTTTTGATAGCGCAAAATTACCTTCAATAACACGTTTCAGTGTTAAGCCATTGTTAACAAATCGTTTTCAATTTGAAAACTCTCAAGGAATAACACCGTGTTTTCTATGTCATTATGTAAGATTCTATCTTCTTTTACCAAAGGCACAACTTCTCTATAGCTGTTTAAGAACATTTCGATAAAATCACTTGATTTTAAAGGCTCTCTGTAGGCAATTGCCTGAGACGCATTTAATAATTCGATTGCCAAAATACGTTCTAAATTATCTAAAATACGTAAGGCTTTTGTTGCTCCGTTTGCTCCCATACTCACGTGATCTTCTTGACCATTACTTGAAACAATGCTATCGATACTTGCAGGTGTCGCCAATTGCTTGTTTTGACTTGCAATACTTGCTGCAGTATATTGTGGAATCATGAAACCAGAATTTAATCCTGGATTATCAACCAAAAATGCTGGAAGATTTCGCAGTCCCGAAATTAACTGATAGGTTCTTCTTTCAGAAATACTTCCTAATTCTGCCAAAGCAATTGCCATAAAGTCTAAAGCTAATGCTAAAGGCTGTCCATGGAAATTTCCACCAGAAATAATCTGATCCGCTTCTATAAATATATTAGGATTATCAGTTACCGAGTTAATTTCTGTTTTGAATACTTTTCTAACATAATCAATTGCATCTTTTGAAGCTCCGTGAACCTGTGGCATACAACGGAAAGAATACGGATCTTGAACGTGTTTCTTTTCTTGAGTAATAATTTCACTTCCGTCCAAGAATTCAGTAATTCTTTGCGCGGTTACGATTTGTCCTTTGTGCGGACGTATATAATGTATCAATTCGTTGAATGGCTCGATTCTTCCATCAAAACCTTCTAGAGAAATAGTTCCGATTAAATCTGCCAAATACGAATATTTGTAAGCTTTAATTAAAATATGAGCTCCATAAGCACCCATAAATTGAGTTCCGTTTAATAAAGCCAAACCTTCTTTTGACTGTAAAACAATTGGTTCCCAGTTAAAATGCTTTAAAACTTCAGCAGAAGCTACTTTTTTTCCTTCAAACAATACAATTCCTTCTCCAATTAAAGGCAAAGACAAATGTGCCAAAGGAGCTAAATCTCCAGAAGCTCCAAGTGAACCTTGAGTATAAATAATAGGCAAAATATCATTATTGTAAAAATCAACCAAACGCTGTAATGTGATTAACTGAATCCCAGAATGTCCATAACTCAAAGATTGGATTTTCAATAAAAGCATCATCTTCACAATTTCCGCTGGAACTTCCTCTCCTGTTCCGCAGGCATGCGATTTTACTAAGTTTTCCTGAAGCTTAGATAAGTTTTCGTTAGAGATTTTCACACTATATAAAGACCCGAAACCTGTATTGATTCCGTAAATCGGAGCTGTATGCGATGCCATTTTCTTATCTAAGTAATCACGGCATTTCTGAACATTTACTTTAGCTTCCTCAGATAATTCAAGAATTTTATTCTGACTTAAAATTTCTTGTAATGTTTCTAAAGTAATAGTTTCTGAACTTATATAATGGATCTCTCTCATGATGATTGTAAATTTTAAACGCCAAAATTCAACAAATCAATATTAAAAAGCAACATTTTATCACAATAATTAAGATTTCTTTAAAAGCGGTTTAACTATTCCAAATCGCTTTTCAGATCAAAATATACAGCTACCTCCCATTTTTAAGGTCTTTTTGAGTTAAACACCAATCATTTGCATGGACTAAATCCCAAAAAAAAGTCATCCAAAATATATCAAAACATCAATTTAGCATATTCAATTTTAACAAATACTCAATATTGATTTATAGAGATTTGAATTATTAAAATATTCGTAAAAAAGCCTTTTAAGTTTTTAACTCATATAAAAAGCTGTACTTTTGAAAAATCAAAAATGAAAAGTAACAGCATAAAATATCAATCTACAATTATTACAGCTCAAACAGGAGTTGCAATTGCTGCTACCATTATTACTACTACAACAACTACTACCCCTTAGGGGTATACATTTTTACATATAATCCTAGGTTACCTATACTTTTTTCTTGAAAGAGGAGAGTTATTGGATACATAAAAAACATTTACAAAAAAAATAGTCGCAGTTTTCGGTTTCAGTTCACAGTCGATAATCTTTGAACCTTTGTCACTCAAAATCTTTGCACCTTATTAAAAAATATCACTAAAATGAAAGTATTAAAATTTGGCGGAACTTCGGTTGCCAATGCTCAAAATATAAAACTCGTTCTCGACATTGTAAACCAAAAAGCAAAACAGGATCAACTCGTTGTAGTAGTTTCTGCTCTTAGTAAAGTAACTGATTTACTGCAATTGGCGGCGGCAAAAGCAGCGGCAAACGATGAAAGCTTTAGAGAAGTTGTTGCTGAAATCGAGAAAAAGCACCTTGACACACTAAAAGAACTGATTCCGGTAAGCGAACAAAGCAGTCTTTTAAGCCATGTAAAAAGAATCATCAACCATTTAGAAACTTTACTAGACGGTTGTTTCCTGCTTGGCGAATTATCTCCTAGAACTGCCGATACTATTTTAAGTTTTGGTGAATTGCTATCGTCATTCATTATTGCTAAAGCCTATGAGCAAATTAGTAAAGATGCAGTTTATAAAGACAGTCGAGAATTAATTAAAACAGATAATAACTTCGGAAAAGCAGTTGTAAACTTCGAAGTTTCAAATAAACTGATTCAGGAATATTTTGGTTCGAATGAAGCGAAAATCAATATCATGCCTGGATTTATAGCGCAGACTCTTGACGGAATCACTTCGACTTTAGGACGCGGAGGTTCAGATTATACTGCCGCAATTATCGCTGGAGCAATCGATGCGGAACAATTGGAAATCTGGACTGACGTAAACGGAATGTTTACTGCAAATCCAAAAATTGTAAAACAAGCACAGCCAATTGCTACTATCTCTTATCAAGAAGCGATGGAATTGTCGCATTTTGGTGCAAAAGTGTTGTATCCGCCAACAATTCAGCCAGTTTTAAGAAAAAACATTCCAATTTTAATCAAAAATACTTTTGAACCAGAAGCTGAAGGAACTTTAATTTCGAATCAGGTTTCATCAAAAGATACAGTTGTAAAAGGAATTAGTCATATCGATCATATTTCGCTTTTAACTCTTGAAGGTCCAGGAATGATTGGAGTTGCGGGTTCTTCTAGACGTTTGTTTGAAGTATTATCTCAGGAAAAAATCAACGTAATTTTTATTACTCAGGCTTCTTCTGAGCATTCAATTTGTATCGGAATTTTAAATTCGGATGCTGATAATGCCGAAGCTGCAATTAACAGCGCTTTTGAAATCGAAATTTCGCAAAACAAAATCGATCCTTGTTATGTAGAAAAAGACCTTTGCATTATTGCTTTGGTAGGTGAAAACATGAAAAACCACCAAGGTTTAAGCGGAAGAATGTTCTCTACTTTAGGAAAAAACAACGTAAACATTCGCGCCATTGCACAAGGTGCTTCTGAAAGAAACATTTCGACTGTAATTAACGAAAGAGACGTTAAAAAAGCATTAAATACTTTACACGAAAATTTCTTCGAAGAAAACACAAAACAGCTGAACTTATTTGTAATGGGAGTTGGAAATGTGGGCGAAAAATTCATCGAGCAAATTCACAACCAAAGAAAGTTTTTAAAAGATAATTTAAAGATCAACGTTCGCGTAATTGCTTTGTCTAATTCTAGAAAAATGGTATTTGACGAAGACGGAATTTCTTTAAAAAATTGGGATGCCGCTTTAAGCGAAGGCGAACCAGCAAGCATTGAAGAATTCATCAAAAAAGCCAAAGAACTGAATTTACGTAACAGCATTTTCGTAGACATTACAGCAAATGCAACGGTTTCTGAAGCCTACGAAAAATTCTTGAAAGAAAGTATTGCCGTTGTAACTTGTAATAAAATTGCATGTTCTTCTGCTTACGACAATTATAAAAAACTAAAAAGCTTGTCTCGACAATACAATGCTCCTTTCTTGTTTGAAACGAATGTTGGTGCGGGATTGCCAATTATTGATACGGTAAAAAATCTGATTGCATCTGGCGATAAAGTGCATAAAATTCAGGCCGTTTTATCTGGAAGTTTGAACTTTATTTTCAACAATTTTGATGAAAACAATTCTTTCCACGATGTAGTAAAAGAAGCGGGAGTTCAAGGTTTCACAGAACCAGATCCAAAAATCGACTTAAGCGGAATCGACGTAGCGCGTAAAATCCTGATTTTAATTCGCGAAAGCGGTTACGAAATGGATATTGACGCCATTGCAAACGAATCGTTCCTGCCAGCAGAATGTTTAGCAACAACAAACAACGAAGATTTCTTTGCTTCGTTAATCAAACATGCTGCTCATTTTGAAGGTATTTATAAAGAAGCTTTAGCCAAAGATTCAAGATTGAAATACGTTGCGCAATTCGAAAACGGAAAAGCAAGCGTAGGTCTACAATTCATTCCAAAAGATCATCCTTTCTACAATTTAGAAGGAAAAGACAATATCGTGCTTTTCTACACAGATCGTTACGTAGATCAGCCTTTATTAATCAAAGGAGCCGGAGCCGGAGCTGCGGTTACTGCTTCTGGAATTTTTGCAGATGTTATTAGAATAGGAAATATTTAAAGGTGCTAAGGTTCTAAGATGCTAAGGTTCTGAGTTTTTCTCAACTAATCTTAGCCTCTTAGACCCTCAGAACCTTAGAAACTAAAAATAAAAAGCTGCATAAGAAACCTTAGAATCTTAGCATCTTAGAACCTCAGAACCTTAAAAATGGAAATTAAACTATTTTGCCCGGCAACTATCGCCAATCTCTCATGCGGATTTGACGTACTCGGACTTTGCTTAGACAATGCGGGCGATGAAATGATTGTTCGAAAAGTCGATCAAAAAGGAGTTCGAATCACTAAAATTGTTGGTGCCGATTTACCTTTAGAAACCGAGAAAAACGTTTCTGGAGTTGCGGCTTTGGCCATGTTAGAAACTTTAGACGAATTGGACTTCGGATTTGAAATCGAAATTTATAAAAACATAAAAGCCGGAAGCGGAATCGGAAGCAGTGCTGCAAGTTCTGCGGGAGCGGTTTTCGGGATTAATGAATTATTGGGAAGACCGTATTCTCGTAAAGATTTAGTTCAGTTTGCGATGCAGGGCGAAAAATTAGCCAGCGGAAACGCACATGCCGACAACGTTGCTCCTGCCCTTTTAGGCGGATTTACTTTGGTAAGAAGCTACGCGCCACTTGATATTATCAGAATTGATAGTCCAGAGGAATTATACGCAACGGTGGTTCACCCGCAAATTGAATTGAAAACTTCTGACGCACGTTCGGTTTTAAAACAAAACGTTTCCTTAAAAAGCGCCATCATGCAATGGGGAAATGTAGGCGGATTAGTTGCAGGTCTTTACACCAAAGATTACGAATTAATCGGACGTTCGCTTCATGACGAAATCGTTGAGCCTTTAAGAAGTGTTTTAATTCCAGGTTTCGATCAAATCAAACAAACGGCTTACGAAAACGGCGCTTTAGGTTCTGGAATTTCAGGTTCTGGCCCGTCAATCTTCGCTTTAAGCCGAGGAAAAAACACAGCCGAACAAATCGCAAAAGCCATGAGCGATGTTTACGAAAAAATGAATTTACCATATGAGATTCATGTTTCGAAGATTAATCCTGATGGAGTTAGGATTTTGTAGAAAAGTATTAAGTACGAAGAATTAAGTATTTAAGATTTATACGAAACGTTTGTCAGGCTGAGCGGAGTCGAAGCCCACACAAAGTATGGCACGCAAAGTATAACCGCACAGTTTGTCATCCTGAGGAACGAAGGATCACACAAAGAGTAGACACAAAACACAACCATGCAGTTTGTCATTTCGACGGAGGAGAAATCTCCACGAGAAGCTCGACAAAGATTGGATCAGCGTTACGGAGTTACTTGCGAAGATTTCTCCTTACGTCGAAATGACAAACTTTGAGGATTTACGTTATGTTAATCCGTTGCGGGGGCTTCGACTCCGCTCAGCCTGACAAAACCAAAACATAATTGAAAATATAATTTATTGGAATTTGGAATTTTAGTATTGGAATTTACTCTCCAAAAAATCTAAAATCTAAAATCTAAAATCTAAAATTTAGAAATGAAATACTACAGTTTAAACCATAATGCCCCAAAAGTTTCTTTTCAAGAAGCTGTTATACAAGGATTAGCAACAGACAAAGGATTATATTTCCCAGAAAGCATAACACCGCTTGATCCTTCTTTTTTTGAAAAAATCGAAAGTTTAAGCCACGAAGAAATTGCTTTTGAAGCTATTAAACAATTTGTTGGAGACGAAATCCCAGCAGAAAAACTAAAAGAAATCATTGCCGAAACTTTAGTTTTTGATTTTCCGGTGGTGAAAGTCGAAAACGGAATCTATTCGTTAGAATTATTTCACGGACCAACAATGGCGTTTAAAGACGTTGGAGCGCGTTTCATGTCACGTTGTTTGGGCTATTTCAATAAAGACAAAAAAGAGGCTAAAAACACAGTTTTAGTAGCTACTTCTGGAGATACGGGCGGAGCCGTTGCCAGCGGATTCTTAGGCGTTGACGGCGTTGATGTTGTCATTTTATATCCGTCTGGAAAAGTGAGCGATATTCAGGAAAAACAATTGACTACTTTAGGGCAAAACATTAAAGCGCTTGAAGTTGACGGTGTTTTTGATGATTGTCAGGATATGGTGAAAAAAGCGTTTTTAGATGAAACTTTAGCGCACAAAAACCTGACTTCTGCAAACTCAATTAATATTGCGCGCTGGTTGCCGCAAATGTTTTATTTCTTCTTTGCTTACAAAGCGTTGAAAAGCCAGAACAAACCTTTAGTTTTCTCTTGCCCAAGCGGAAACTTTGGGAATATCTGCGCGGGAATTATGGCAAAAAAATTAGGTTTGCCAATTGAGCATTTCGTTGCTTCTACAAACGTAAACGACACGGTGCCAAGATTCTTAGAAAACGGAAAATACGACCCGAAACCATCTAAAGCCACAATCTCTAACGCCATGGATGTTGGAAACCCAAGCAACTTTATTAGAATTCAGGAATTGTACAACAATGACTTAAAAGCTTTCGAAAAAGACTTTTCTTCTTATAGTTATACGGACGAAGAAACTTTAGTTGCCCTAAAAAACATTTATAACACAGACGGTTATATTGCAGAACCACACGGTGCTGTTGGTTATTTAGGTTTGAAAAAAGAACTAAAAAAACACCCTAACGCCATTGGTATTTTCTTAGAAACAGCGCATCCTATTAAATTTTTAGATGTTGTGGAACCTGCTTTAGGAATTACACTTCCTATTCCTGCTCAAATTGAGAGCGTTATTAATGAGGAGAAAGTTAGTGTGAAGATTGGGACTTATGAGGAGTTGAAGAGTTTTTTGGGGTAAGTAAATTAATTATATCGTACATTATAAAAACGACTGATATTTTTTTCAGTCGTTTTTTTGTTAATCAGTATGAGTTAATATTTTTTAGATTTTTTCCTTTCAAAAAATAAAACTAATTATTCTCCATTAAGTTTAAAAATCTTGTAAGAAAAAAACATATATTTGAAAGTATATAAAACGAATGAAACCTTCGCTTATCAAACCGAAATCATGTGTAAATGCAAAGGTTTGTTTCGCATATAAATTAGTTTTGAGCGATTTTACCTCAGAATCAAGAATCTAACAATACAAATAAAATTATGAATTTAGATTTACATAAAATAAAATCATTGACATTCATTACTATTATTTTCATAATTTTTACAACAATTTGCGCAGGAATTCTATTCATATTAGCTTATAATAAAGAACTTTTTATTCAGACAGATACTTTAAAATTACTTCTATTAAGCTTTGCAATAATTTCACCTTTTTGGATTTTAAATTGTTTTATTATATCAATATTTGACAATAAAGATAAGCCAAATATTGAAGAAGATTTTCAACTTTATGGTTTGTTAGGAAGTATAATATCTATACCCGTAATTTATACTCCGGTTTTAATAAAAATTTTTAATGATATAAGTTTACAAATCGGCATTATGAGTTCTATCTCAATGGAATTATTAGTAATAATAATTCTGATTCTTTCTGAATTAAAATCGAAAAAAATCAAAAAAAATCAAAAATGATAAATGATGTATTAAAAAGGTTAAAGAGAACATTAGGAGAAATAGCTACAGACTCTAATATTGAACAAAGAAATTCTGCATTAAGAGCAATTTCGAACGCTTTAGATGAGACCTATTTATATTATAGAGATTTAAAAAAAGGAATGGTTAGAAGTCTAGATCGAGAAAGTTTATTAGTAAAATATTGGTCAGCGGCCGCAATTCCAATTGGTAATTTTGATTCTCAGCTTGCAGAAATCTGTGATTTAAAATCTGAATATTGGACTAAACCTGACAATTACTCTGATGAAAAAATAAAATCCCTGAATATTGAATTAGACAGTGTTCGTCAAGCATATAGAAAACATATAGCAAATAGATATTCAGTTAATAACAGAGATTAATAAAAAACTGCTGCCAAAAGCCGCTAGATTTGGGCATTTAGCTGAATTTAAAGATAGTTTTATATTTGGCAAAAGCGCTTAACTGAAACATGAATCTTAATTTAGTTTCCAACTTCGCCAAATGCCGGAACGTTTGCAGTAATTAAAAAAAAACGAAAATTGAAAGATTTTATAATTAATTTAATATGTGGATTTCTTGGAGGCTTTTTCGTTTATTCTATTCAAATTAGAAACGAAAAAAATAAAAGAAAAAATCACATTGAAGAAAAATTAAAAGACAGCAGAAAGATTATTCCAAAGGATTTTATTCATTCTATAACCATTGGAATGTCAATGGTTAAACTTGAAGAATTTATCGGCTTACCACTATTTACTTACACAATTGATGAAAATGAATTATTTGGAAATGATTTAATTGTTAATATTAATGAATATAGATTTGAAAATTGTCTTATAAAAATTTTACACCAAAATAATCAATTATCAGCTATTCTTATTTCAAGTTATTTACAAAGTAAAATAGAACTAATAAAATACGATTCAGAAATAGAAAATCCAACAATTGGAAATTTTTGCGTTGACTATACTTTTGAATCAGATAATAATGAAATTATACACGAAATAACTTCGAGAGATAGTTGGTTTGGAATTATTGAATATCACGGAAGAATGGGAAATTATAATCATTTTTGCTATTATGGCGTGAAATTTTTTGGAATTGATGAAGCGGAAAATTTAAATATTGAAAAATTGAAAGGATCTGTAATTGATGGGTTTGGAATTTCATCTAATCCAGAACTTTTTAAATATTATTCATCAACATTTTAGAAGAAAAAACTCTTACCAACAGCCATTACCCTCGCTAGCGCGAACGTCCCGCTCGTGAACACAAAGAAACTCAAGAACCAATCAAAACAGAAGAAAAGCGTTTATAATATTGATTCTAAAACAATTACGACTAAAATTATATGAACCGAATTAAACCAGAAGAATTAACAGAGAGTTTAAGTGATGAACAATTAGAAGTTTTAGCCGAAATGTTAGGTGAAACACCAACATCTACTGAATGGCGTGAGTGTTACAAGAAATTGACCGATTCACAATTATTCCAAGTTCATAATAAACTAGGTGAATTAATCAGAAGAAAAGAACAGGAACGATTAAATGCTATGACAAAAGAAGAAAGGGAACAAGAAGATGAAAAATGGAAAATATGGTACGAAAATTTAAGTCCTCATGATTTTCATGGCAATATGGGAGAACCTGCCACGGTAGAAGAATTCAAAAGTCGTTATGGTGTTTATCCTTCTGGATATGATGAAAATGGAAATAAAATTTAAAATTTTTCTTTTCCAATTCCCCGCTCGTGAACATAAAGAAATTAAAAACCATTTGGAACGTGCACGAGCGGGACTCTCGCGCTAACAATAGAACAAAAAAAAAAGAGACCTCATCAAAGGTCTCTTTTCAATTTAATATATTTTCAAAAACAGTTATTTCCCGTTCAATAATTTCTCCAAATACTCCACTTTATCTTTTTCAGCTTGCACCAAACGTTCGTAAAGTTCTACAACTTTATCTAAAGGATTAAAGTTGCAATTTGTAGCAAAGATACTGCCTGTTGTAACAACATTATTATTAAAACTATTGAAGTAATTAATAACACCTTCATCTGAAAAGCTTTTAATTGCTTCAACAGAAACATCAAGAGCTTTAGCTATCTCAATTAGTTTTTCTTCATCCACAGTTTCACTGTTTTCAATAGCCGAAATCGTCTGCTGACTTGTTCCCAAAGCCTGTGCCAGTGCTTCCTGTTTCATATCTTTAAGCTCTCTGATACGGCTTATATTTCTGCCGATATGTTTTGGTTTTGTTGCTGTACTCATAATTCAAAGATATTTAAAATTCTTAAACGAAAATAAATTTCGGTAAAAAACAAAAGTGTTTTTGTAAGATACTATTTTCATTATTTATATATTAGCCAGCTCTAGAGTAATTACCAATTATTAATCTTATTGTAAAAATGGCAGTTTGGCAATATCTTTTAATCGTAGTTCCAGAAGATTCAATCGATAATAATTACGAATGCATTTTTAAAAATAACAAAACAGAATTTTTACCAGAGACTGATGTTTTTTGGAAAAATTTTAATGGCGACATTCCTTCAATCATTTCTGAACTTGATCAAATTATCCCTAAAGCTAATTGGGGAAATGAGACTTATTTAAACTGGAAAGGAAATGGACAAAATGAAGAAGATAATGATGCTCATATTTTTCTAAATAATGACAAAACAAATATTATAGAATTTCAATTTAGGATTGATCTAAGAAAATCATCCAATATTACTGAAGTTTTACAATCAATTCTAAATCTATGCAAGAAAAATCAATTGGTTTTAATTGATTTAAAAGGTCAAATTTTTAAACCAAATTTAGAGGATATTTTCAAAAGTATTAAAGCCTCAAATGCTACAAGATTTTTAAGTGATCCAATACAATTTTTTGAAGATTTGAGTAAAAATAGTTCAGATGAAACCAGAGCATAAACTTATCCTTGAATTACTAGAATCTTATTTAGAAAAGAATCAAAGTCAGAGATTTGGACAGGCATTGTTCAATCTCAATATTAATGAATTTCAGAAAACTACAGACCCAAGAAATCCAAATTATAATATAAGAGATATTCATGGCGACAATGATTTAGATATTATTGAACGAATCAAAAATCGTTTAGATTTGATTGAATCACAGAAAAATAATTAGTTGCCTCTCGCTAACGTGAGCATCCAATTCGTGAACACAAAGAAATTCAAAAGCCAATCAAAATGAAAAAAAATGTTTATTATGTTTTAGTGCTATTTACAATAAGTTTTTCGGGTATTGCTCAACATTCTTTACATAGAATTTGGATAACCGATAGTATTTTGCCCATTCCTGAATCGGTATTATTCGACAAAACAGATCAGATCTTATATACCTCTTTAATGGATGGTTCGCCGGCTGAACGTGACGGAAAAGGAAGCATAGGAAAATTAACTGTCGATGGAAAAATTATCAATTTAAATTGGATATCAGGTTTAAATGCTCCAAAAGGAATGGCAAAATTCAAGAATAAGTTATTTGTAGCCGACCTGACAGAAATTGTAATTATAGATATCAAACAACAAAAAATACTAAAAAAAATAACCGTTGATGAAGCCAAAATATTAAACGACGTAACTGTTGATAAAAAAGGAGTTGTTTATGTTTCTGATCCAAAAGTGGGTAAGATTTTCAAATTAGAAAATGATATTGCAACTGTTTACTTAGAAAACCTAAACAAACCTAACGGCCTAAAAGCTATCGATACTGATTTGTATTTTTTAGACAGTGGATCATTATACAAAATGGATTCTAAAAAAAATAAACAGCTTTTGGCAGAAGGCATGGATGAAAATACAGATGGGATTGAGCCAATAACAGACAATGCGTTTATTGTGAGCTGCTGGACTGGAGTTATTTATTATGTAAATAAAGATGGCTCAAAAGAAATCCTTTCAGATACCAGAAAAGAAGAATATTACACAGCCGATATAGGACTCGACAAGGAGAAAAAAATAGTCTATGTCCCTTCTCTTTTCAAGAAAACCATAGCAGCATATTCGCTTAGGTAATTTTAGCAACCATTTATTATATACTAAAAGCTGCAATTATAATTTTGCAGCTTTTTTTATCTTTGAAAATCAATTTCAGAATATATTACTCGTGATTACAAAAGCATTACTACAAGACATCCCAGCATTAACCATCTTAATAAATTCAGCATACAGAGGCGAAACTTCTAAAAAAGGCTGGACAACCGAAGCGCATTTACTAGAAGGAAAAAGAACCGACGAACAAGAAATGACCGAAATCTTTCTTGATCCAAAAAATACGATTCTGAAATTTACAGAAAATGACAAAATAATCGGTTCAGTTTTATTGGTTGAAAAAGCTCATCAATTGTATTTAGGAATGCTAACCGTTTCGCCAGAACTTCAAAACAGCGGAATCGGGAAAAAACTTTTGGCAGAAGCCGAAAATCATGCAAAATCTCTAGAATTGTCAAGTATTATTATGACAGTTATTTCGGTACGTGAAGAGCTTGTCGCGTGGTACAAACGTCATGGTTATGTAGATACAGGAAAACGTGAAGCTTTTCCTGAAAGCGAAATTCATACGACAGTTTCTGCTGAACCTTTGGAGTTTATTTATTTGGAGAAAAGTATTTAAGTTTTTTTTGCCACTAAGGCGTGAAGACACGAAGTTTTTTAATCTCGCAGAGCCGCAAAGTTTTTTCGATAAAGCTCTCCATACAGTTTGTCTTCCTGAGCGGAGTCGAAGGACCGCCAAGCTATTCAGCAAAGTTTTTCTTCTTTGTCGAGCTACTTATGATCCTTCGACTTCGCTCAGGAGGACAAAAAATGAGAATAAAATCATTAAAATATTCAATAAATGAACATACAGCTTTTCTCTAAAAAAAAACACGAAACCCTCTATTTGGAGTGGCGGATTGACATATGAATATATGATCTATCCAAAAACCGCAATTTATGCCCATAGAGATTTCGCATTTAGAATAAGCAGTGCTACAATTGAAGAAGTACCTTCAGAGTTTACCAAATTTAAAGGCTATCACCGATACTTAGTTATGCTTGATAACGACTTAGAGGTTGAGGTAAACAAAAAAAAAAAAGGAATATGAGAAGTATGAAATCATGGAATTTAATTCGGATGATGAGGTAACTTCTTTCACCAAAGGCTCTGATTTTAATTGGATGGTTTCTGAAAAAATATCCTATCATAAACTGGAAATAGCCAATAATAATCAGAATTGTAATGCTGAAGTAGCGATTGTATTTTCTTTAGATACAACCGTTATTACGATTAATGAGAAGCCGCACCATTTAGAACCTTATGCTTTATTGGTTATTGAAAATCAAAAAAAGGAAAATATAAGCTTTCATTTTTCTAATGAATGCCTTTTTGGAATGTTGGATTTTTAATCGAGTTTTTTTGCCGCGAAGGCGCGAAGACTCGAAGTTTTTATATAAAGTTCCCATGCAGTTTGTCATTTCGACGAAGGAGAAATCTTCGCGAGAAGCTCTACAAAGATTGGCGAAATACTTTGCGGAGCCACTTGCGAAGATTTCTCCTTCGTCGAAATGACAAAAATGAGATTAGTGCATTAATCTCTATAAAATCTGCGTGAAATAAAAACTTAGAATCTCAGAATCTTAGCATCTCCTTTTTATCTTCGATAAAAACTCGTGCGAAACACCCAAATACGAAGATAAATTCTTATTGTTTATCGAAGTTACTTTTTGTGGGTAACGTTCTTTAAAATCCAAATAACGTTGTTTTGATGTTTTATGAAGAACATCCAGAAGTCTTTGCTGAATGGCAACATTAGCACGTTCAATCATGAGAACATGAAACTTAATAAGTTTTGGGATAACGGCAAACAAATACGCTTTTTGCATTTTATTAATGACCACTACTTCGCTGTCTTCAATGGCTTTAATGTTGTACGTGGTCGGCTTTTGATGGTAAAAACTTTCCAGATCGCAAATCCATTCGTTTTCGAACGAGAAGAAAATTACGGTTTCTGTTCCATTTTCATTTACAATGTAGGTTTTGAATGATCCTTTTAAAATAAATCCTTCGTAACTGCTGTTTGAATTCTGGATTTGCAGAAATTGATTCTTTTTGAGTTTGATAATCTCTGCTTTCGAAACAATTATGTCCCATTCTTCATCTGTGAGCGGAATTTTCCTTTCAATGTTTTTTCTTAGTAGGTTGTACATTTTTGTGGTTTTTGTTTAAGGAATAAGTTTGTTTATCGATTCATCATTAATTAGGGGCTTAACCAATGTAATCGATTACGTAAAAATAAGCTATTTGTGCATTTTTGTAAATTTACAAGTGTTAAAAAAATACATTTCGTAGATTTTTTTGTAAAAGTTTGAACTTGTTCAACTTTTTTCCTACAAATAATATTGAGTTTTGCGTTGTCAAACTTTTATAAATAACCAAACTTAATTATGAACTTAAAATCAAAACTTTCAATGTTCGCAGCAGCATTGATTCTCGGATTTACGGCATGTAATTCTGAAGAAATCGCTTCAAACACAGAAGCAAGTATTCAACCAACAAACGAAACAGCGATTGATGCTTCAGCAACCAATACTACAGCTAAAGTTGGAAATTGCGCTGAGGTTCCAGGATGGGCTTCACAAAATGGTGGAACAACTGGTGGCGGGTCTTCTGCCGAAACTACAGTTACCACTTACGCTCAGCTGAAATCGGCGATTGAAAACACTTCTGTAAAAGTGATTAAAGTTTCTGGAACAATTACCATTACTACTAGATTGTCTTTTCAAGATCAAACCGGAAAAACAATTTATGGTGCTAGCGGTGCAAAATTAGTTTCAACGAATCAAACTAAAGACGGTTCTGGAATCATCAACATTAAAAGATGTAAAAACATCATTATTAGAAACTTGATTTTTGAAGGTCCAGGTGCTTACGATACAGATGGTTGGGATAATGCAATTTTAGATGACTGCCAAAATGTTTGGGTAGATCACTGCGAATTTAGAGACGGTGTTGACGGAAACTTCGACATCAAAAACAAATCAGATTATATTTCGGTTACGTATTCTAAATTCCACTACTTAAAAGCACCAAAAGCGGGTGGTTCTGGCGGAACTGACGATCACCGTTTCTCTAACTTAATTGGTTCTAGCGATGGTGCAACTGCCGACCGCGGTAAATTAAGAATCACTTTTGCAAGATGCTGGTGGGCTCCAGGCTGTAAAGAAAGAATGCCTAGAGTTCGTTTTGGACAAGTGCATATTGTAAACAGTTTCTTTAATAGCACTGTAAGCAATAAATGTATTGCAGCAGGATTTGAAGCAAATATTCGCGTAGAAAGCAATGTTTTTGAAGGGGTAAAAAATCCAATCGATTTAATGACGGGTTATACTGCAGTTACAGCTACTGATAACGTATTTACAAGTGTAACGGGAACTCAGGCTGGAAGCGGTACTGCTTTTACTCCGCCATACTCTATCGTAAAATTGGCTAAAACTGCGGTTAAAGCTGATATTTCTGCAAATGCAGGACCTACTTTAGGAGGTAATGTTTGCGGTTCTTTTTAATTGAATTAGAATAAATAGTAAGTTAGTTTTTAGTTAGAACCACGGATTGCAGTAAATGCAGTTCGTGGTTTTTTATTTTTTATTTTTTATTTTGCCACGAAGACGCAAAGGCGCAAAGTTTTTCATTTCATATAGTATACCCAAAATTGTCATTTCGACGAAGGAGAAATGACAAAGTGTATGGAAACTTTATCAAAAAACTTTGCGCCTCTGCTCCCGATAGCTATCTGGGTTGCGAGATTTTTTTACGGAATATCAGACGCATTGCTATGTGCCTCAACAAAAAAACCTTAGAATCTTAGCATCTTAGAATCTTAGCTACTTTTTAAAGCACCAACTCCTCAAACAATCTCTGAATCGTTTTCTCCAAATCCTGGCTAAAACCTGGATGAGGTCTCGAGGTTTGAATTGCTGAACTTCTAATGGCTGTTAACCATCTAAAACGTTCCGGAATTTCAAATTCGGCGATTGGACCGCCGTCTTTGGCTCCTTTGGCGATTTTTTCTAATGAAGTTAAATTACATTCTAACTGTTCGATATCGAAATCGGCAGAAAGGGTTTGTATTTTTTCTTTATTTAAATGAAAAAGAACCTTTATAAATCTAGCTTTTTTGCAAAACAAAATGATTCCGATATTCAGGAATTCTTCGCGCTCTACCCTTGGCACAACACGAATCACAGC
The DNA here is from genome assembly GCF_058794775.1 of Flavobacterium sp. GW823-FHT06G12. NCBI lineage: Bacteria > Pseudomonadati > Bacteroidota > Flavobacteriia > Flavobacteriales > Flavobacteriaceae > Flavobacterium > Flavobacterium sp. GW823-FHT06G12. The sequence continues at coordinate 643,750 of NZ_JBXAHE010000001.1, read as the reverse complement.
ATATTCGTATAAGTGATTATCTTGCATTTTGCGCCTGATTTACAAATATTTCTGAATTCTCTATTCTTGTCTTTAAAAACTGCAAATAAACATTTCGCAATCCTTCTGGAGTTTCGTCTGCATCTTCCCACTGCAACCAGTCTAGCGGAATCGTATTGACAATTTCTTCTAAAATTTCTGGCGTAAGAATCGCTTTAAACTCAGTATCAACTTCTTTTAACATTGAAGCCTGAGGCAGTAAAACGTGATCTTTAATTAACGCAAATGGACTTTTAGCATGTTGTTCCCAATTGCTCCAAGAATGATGAAAGTACAAACACGCACCATGATCAATCAGCCATAATTCTTTATGCCAAATCAACATATTGGTGTTTCTGAAAGTTCGGTCGACATTGGTTATATAAGCATCTAGCCAAACAATTTGTGATGCTAATTTAGCATCGACAGTTGTTACAACTGGATCAAAAGTAATTGCGCCAGATAAAAAGTGAAGTGCTAAGTTTAAGCCCTGACTTCCTTGCAGTAAATCTTGGATTTCTTCGTCGCCTTCTGTTCTTCCGAAAGCTTCGTCGAGATTTGCGAATACTAATTCTGGCAATTGTAATTTTAAGGCTTTTGCGATTTGTCCGCCAACTAATTCGGCTATTAAAGCTTTTACGCCATGTCCGGCTCCTCTAAATTTTAATACGTATTTAAAATCGTCATCGGCTTCTGCTAATGCGGGTAAAGAACCGCCTTCGCGCAGTGGCGTGATATAACGCATGACGTTTACTGTTCTAAGATCGAAGTTTTTCATGTTACAAACTTACAATTTTTGATTTTAGATTGTAGAGGGTAGATTTTAGATTTTTTATTGTGGTGAGATTTTTAACGCAGAGAACACAAAGTTTTTTCGCAAAGTTCACGAAAGTTTTTTTTGAGTTTGCTTTGCTTTTTTTAAGTTCACAAAGCATTATTCTCATTTTTTTTGCACTCTTAACTGGATGTTATTTATTCTACAATAAAATCTTTTCGAGCTCAGAAAAAGCAAAGCATTCTTTAGAAACTCAACGAACTTTGCGAAAAAACTTTGTGTTCTCTGCGTTAAAATTACTTTTCTAAACTCAAAAAAGCTTTCCCTAAATACTTAATAATCGTAGAAGCCGTAAAAGATTCATAACCTGTTTTTGGCAAAGCTAAATCGGCTGTTAATCCGTGGAGGTAAACGCCCATTTTGGAAGCATATTTGGGTTCGTAACCTTGTGCAAGAAGACTTGTGAGAATTCCGGTTAACACGTCTCCACTTCCTGCGGTCGCAAGTGCGGCGTTTCCGCTTGTGTTTTCGTATACTGAAGTTCTGTTTATAATGAATGTTGGTGCGCCTTTCATGACGATAATCACTTTGTATTTTTCTGAAAAAGCAATTGTTTTCTGGAATTTCTCGGCTTCTGAATTCCACTTTCCTATCAAACGTTCCAATTCTTTTGGATGAGGTGTTAGAATCGTGTCTTCTAGAACCAATTCTAGCCATGATAAGTTTTCTGAGATAATATTTAATGCATCTGCATCAATAACTAAAGGCGCTTTATTTATTCGCAGAAATTCAAATAAGGCTTTTTGTGTTCCCAGCTCCTTTCCTATTCCTGGACCTATTCCAACGGCTTGCGGGATTAGCGGTAAATGAATGTTGGTAATAAAATTTGTGTTTTCGTCGGTTACGGTCATGACTTCTGGAATAGAGATTTGAAGGATTTGATAACCGCACTTTGGTATAAAAGTCGTTACGAGTCCGCAGCCAGATTTTAGACAAGATTTTGAAGCTAAAACTCCTGCTCCTATTTTGCCATAACTTCCAGCAATAATCACCGCATGACCTTGTGTTCCTTTATGAGTTTTAGGATTTATAGGTTTGTATAATTTTAGAATTTCTTCTTTTGTAATTAAATACGATGATTTCATCTAGACGATTTTATACAATAAAATTACATAAAAAATTGAAATCAAAACTCGTCTTTTGAAACTGATAGTCCTAGCCCTGATAGTAGCGGCATCCTTTTTGTTTTTTCTTTAAAAACAAAAAGATATAGCGGATAGCAGGAAATAGCTCCAAATTATTGCGAAATTTATAATTTAAGGTATTCGAAATCGATATTTTTTGAATAGATTTGCAAAACAATTTTATAAAACAACACAATGAAAAATACTGCGCTTACGTACATACACGAAGGTTTAGGAGCGAAAATGCTTCCTTTTGCTGGTTATAATATGCCTATTACTTATGAAGGGGTTAATGCTGAACACGAAACAGTTCGTAACGGCGTGGGAGTTTTTGACGTTTCGCACATGGGTGAATTTTTGTTAACGGGTCCAAATGCTTTGGCTTTGATTCAGAAAGTGACTTCAAATGATGCTTCTACTTTGACAATTGGAAGAGCGCAATATTCTTGTCTTCCAAATAACGAAGGCGGAATTGTTGACGATTTGATTATTTATAAAATGAAAGAAGAAGAGTATTTACTAGTTGTAAATGCTTCGAATATTGAAAAAGACTGGAACTGGATTTCATCTCACAATGATTTGGGAGTTGACATGAAAAACCTTTCTGATGAGTATTCTTTATTGGCAATTCAAGGACCAAAAGCAGTTGAAGCTATGCAGTCTTTGACTTCTGTTGATTTGTCAGCGATTACATATTATCATTTTGAAGTAGCTGATTTTGCTGGATTTAGTGACGTAATTATTTCCGCTACTGGCTATACTGGTTCTGGCGGATTTGAAATCTACTGCAAAAATGCAGATGCTGAAGCAATCTGGAATAAAGTTTTTGAAGCAGGAGCTTCTTTTGGCATTAAGCCGATTGGTCTTGCTGCACGCGATACTTTACGTTTAGAAATGGGATTCTGCCTTTACGGAAATGATATCAACGACACTACTTCTCCTCTTGAAGCTGGTTTAGGATGGATTACAAAATTTACTAAAGATTTTACGAATTCTGAAGCGCTTAAAAAGCAAAAAGAAGCTGGTGTTGCAAGAAAATTAGTTGCTTTTGAAATGCAGGAACGTGCGGTACCAAGACACGATTATGAAATTGTTGATGGTTCTGGAGCTGTAATCGGAATTGTAACTTCTGGAACAATGTCTCCTTCTATGAATAAAGGAATTGGTTTAGGTTATGTTACAACTGCTAACAGCGCAGTTGACAGCGATATTTTTATTAGAATTAGAAAAAATGATGTTCCTGCTAAAGTGGTAAAATTGCCATTCTACAAGAAATAATTTTTATAGAAGTAAATTAAAAAATGCGTTACCAATGTAACGCATTTTTTGTTTGTATAAAAGACTGTTTTAGCCAATGTTCTTCTACTGTTTGTTCGTTTAACGGTTAAATACTTTTAGTTGTCGATATTTCGAAAAAAATACTACAATTTGTAAAAAAATTAGTGTAACTTTAATGATGAACCATGAATTTCATTTATGAAAAAAATTTCACTACTCCTTTTTTTGCTAACATCAACTATATCTATTGGTCAGAACAGCGCAGAAACTTGTGAAATATTAAACAAAATAAATGCGCTCATTCAAGCGGAACATTTAAGACCTAAACCTGTTGATGACAGCCTCTCTGTGTTTGTTTTTGACAATCTTATTAACGAACTGGATCCTTCTCGCAATATTTTTTATAAGAGCGAATACGACGAATTGGCTCAAAAATATCGCTACAATCTTGACGATTTAATCTTAAAAAACGATTGCAGTTTTCTTACTGATATAAAAGCTACTTACATAAATGGTCTTATACGCACTAAGAAAGTTTTAGAAAAAATTCAGACCATGCCAATTGATTATTCTAAAAAAGATACTATACGTTTTTATAAAAAATCTTTTGCTTTTTATTTAAAGAAAGAAGACTTAGAAAAGGTTTGGGTAAAAAAACTGCGTTATCAAATCTTAGACGATATTGCTGAAACAAGTGATAATCTGGATTCTTTACGAACCAATTTCAAATCGATTGAACAAATTTCTAAAAATCAAATTCTTACAAATGAAATTTGCCGTTTTAGCACCCTAATAGAATCTAATACCAAACAGGAAGAAAAACTATATAATTTCTTCTGCACATACTTTGATCCGCATACGGCTTATTTTAGCGATGATTCTAAAACAAGTTTTGTTGCTTCCTTATCAAAAGAACATTTGTCGCTTGGAATGACAGTAAACCTCAACGAGAAAAACGAAATCATTATTGATGAGGTAGATCCAAACGGTCCTGCGTATCAAACTGGGCAGATAAAAAAGGGCGATCAGATTATTTCTATTTCCAACCAAAAAGAAACGCTTCAGGTTTCTTGCGCTTCATTAGAGTCTATTTCTTCAATGATTTTATCAGAAAACAACAAACAGATTACACTTACTTTAAAACGCAATTCTGGTAAAAGTTTTGATGTTTATATTGAAAAGAAAATGATGAAAGATGAAGAAAATTCTGTTTTTAGTTTCATCATTGGCAAAGACAGCAAAATTGGATATGTCAAAATTCCAAGCTTTTATGCCGACCTTGATGGCACTAGCAGAAAAGGATGTGCAGATGATGTTGCCCGCGAAGTTATAAAACTGCAGCGAGACGACATAAAAGGGCTTGTTATTGATCTTATCGATAATGGCGGCGGTTCTATGGAAGAAGCCATAAAACTTGCTGGAATGTTTGTAGATTATGGTCCGCTTTCGATAGTCGTTGACAACAAAAAAGAAAAATCTGTAATTAATGATCCTTTTAAAGGTGTTATTTACAGAGGACCAATTGTAGTGCTGGTTAATAGTAACACGGCTTCAGCAAGCGAATTCTTTTCTTCTATTATGCAAGATTATAATCGAGCTCTTTTGTTAGGAAGCTCTACACTAGGAAAGGCTACAATGCAGACTATTCTTCCGCTTGACGAGGAAAAAAATACCGATTTCTTAAAAATTACTATTAATAAGTTTTACAGAATTACAGGTAAAAGCCACCAATATATAGGTGTAAAACCAGATGTTGTACTTCCTGAATTTTACGAAGACATCTACCAAAAAGAAAGCGATTTTCCGACCGCTATGAAAAACGATAGTATCGAGCCTTTCTTAAAATACAAAACTTACGTAAAGCGAAATCTAATAGATAAAATTGCAAAAAATAGCGCGCAGAGATTATCTGACAATTACTTTTTTAACAATATCAAAAAGATCAATATTAAAATAGATCAGCTTGTAAATGCTCCAAAATCTGAAATTCCGTTGACATTGGATGCGGTTTTTACACAAAAAAAGACATTAGGTGCACTTTGGACAGAGATCAATACTTTTAATGACGAAAATAATCCGCTTGATGTTTACAATTCTAGTGTTAATCAGTTTCTTTTAGGCGCTTATCCAAATGATAAAACGATTAATCAAGATCAAATGGATAACCTTAAAATAAATCCATACCTCAACGAAGCTGTAAATATCATTAACGAATTTAACGGAGGCATGAAATAGTTTTTTTTTAGATTCTAAGATACTAAGATACTAAGCTGCTAAGGTTCTAAGTTTTTTTACTGCAATCCCGATTGCTATTGTTTATGCGGGATTCACAAAGTTTTTTATATAAAGCTTTGCGTTTTGCAAACCACACTTTAAAAATAATGTCTTTGCGCATTTTGCGGTTACATTCTACTTAAGCCATTCAACTTGAAATCTGAAACTTGAATCTTAAAAAATCTCAAAAACATTCTATAAAAAAGAATTGTTTTGTTTTTGTAAAAATTTGGAAAACCTTATTTTTGCATCACAAAACTAAAAATTAGAAATGGGAAGAGCGTTCGAATTTAGAAAAGGAAGAAAAATGAAACGTTGGTCTGCAATGGCCAAAACATTTACCAGAATTGGTAAAGATATCGTAATGGCTGTTAAAGAAGGTGGACCAAACCCAGATGCCAATTCTAGATTAAGAGCCGTTATACAAAATGCGAAAGCTGCAAACATGCCTAAAGACAATGTTGAGCGCGCTATTAAAAATGCAAGTAATAAAGACACTGCTAACTATAAAGAAATTTTGTTTGAAGGATACGCTCCTCACGGAATTGCAATCTTAATTGAAACTGCTTCTGATAACAATAACAGAACTGTAGCTAACATTCGTAGTTATTTCAACAAATGCAACGGTACTATGGGAACTCAAGGTTCTGTTGAGTTTATGTTTGACCACACTTGCAACTTCAGAATTGCGAAAGATGGTATCGATGCTGAAGAGTTAGAATTAGAATTAATTGATTTTGGTGCTGAGGAAGTTTTTGAAGACGAAGACGGAATCTTAATCTATGCTCCTTTTGGAAGTTTTGGTGCTTTACAAAAAGAATTAGAAAACAGAGGTCTTGAAATCCTTTCTTCTGGTTTTGAGCGTATTCCGCAAATTACTAAAGAATTGACTGAAGCTCAAATCGCTGACGTTGAAAAATTAATCGAAAAAATAGAAGAAGATGATGACGTAATGAACGTTTATCATACAATGAAAGAAGAATAGTCTTTCTATAAAATATATTTTAAAGCTCTGGATTCTTCGGAGCTTTTTTTTTACCATAAACACAAATTCTTAGAAATAATGAATTCTTATTTTAGCAAATTTCAGAATGGAATATTCGCTGTCGTAAAATTAGATGGCAAACTATCTCTTTATTTTGGAGAAAACTCATGGTGGCTTTTAGACGATTGGGAAAATGACATTCTTAATGATAATTATTTTCAAGAAATAGAATCTTTAAAAATTGAATTTGAAACTATACATAATGCATTTAAAACTGAATATTCCGATTTAGATAAAAGCACTTATCTTCCTAGTTTGTATATCGACTTTGATCATAAGGAACTTTATAATAACTTTTTTGACCAAGCTTTAGAAAATAGAATTATTGAAGGCTGGAAAGGTATTTTTATAGAAAATCAGAATCAATTTTTAGAAATGATTCCTGAAAATTGCAGGTACTGGAAAATATAAAAATTGGAGTTTTTAAAACTTTTTTGTTTCAATTTATTTTGGTTTTAGTTTCAAATAAAAAATTATATTTGCTAATATCAGATGTAAAACCATTTAAATCTTCATTATGCAATCATCAAAATTTATGAAATTTGCTGTAATAGCGCTTGTAATCTTATTTATTGTCATTAGTGTTATTAGCTAAAAAAATATAAGTCTTTTGGTTTTCAAAAGACTTTTTTATTTAAACAAATTCTCTAAATGAAACTAATAGAAAATTTCTATTGCATACAATCTGTAAATTTCGCCGACGATACTGAAGGAATAAGTTCAATCAAAACAGAATTAGTAAGACCTTCTATAAAATTATTAGATGTAGAATATTCTGAAAAAAAGACCTCGACAAAAAATTTAGTTGCTAAATCATGTGGAGCTTCTGATGAAGATTTTACTTTAGATGAATTATTGTTTTTATCAAAAACATACGGATTCGAAATTGAAGAAGACGATAATTTAAAAGGATATTATAAAAGCGTTTTAAAAATTCATAAACTGTATGACTGCCCTGGCTATATCACTTTAATGGAACTAGACGGAAAAGAATATTTAAAGATTGAATTCCTTCGTTGGCAATTTGACTGTCAACCTAGAGGCGCGGGAGAAGATATGTTGGGAGAAGATATCACCTACATTCTTGGCATTTGGGAATCGCCATTACTGACAGATGAAATAGTTTCTAAAATTAAAGCAAGTAACTAAAAATGATAAAAGTATTAGAAAAAGATTGGGAAATTTTACATAAAAACTTCAGAATAAGGAGAGAAGAATTGTTTCTCATTTTTCCTTACAGAGCAAATTTTGAAGAGATGAAACAGTTACTTCTGGAATCAAAAACAGATTCTGTATTCAATAATCGATTTAATGCAATACTATGGAGATTTCCAATTTCTATGTCTGATAATGAATTTATGAAATTATTGCAATTCTTTTTATTAGAAAATTGGCATCATGATCATGAATTCATAATTAGTTCTTTTCAGGATACTTTTTATGACGATAAAGAGAATATCAAAATTTTAATGCAAGCCTTTTCTTCGCTTCCTGAGTTTTATAAATATGACGAGGCTCTTAAATATCCTTATATCCGTAAAATCATATACGCTATTGGTGCACAACCTGAGCCATACAATATTGAAGCATTAGAAACTATTTCGCAATCTGAAGACGAAGAAATAAAAGCATTAGCATTGCATCAAATTGAAAAGAGAAAACGATTGGGCAGATGGGAAGCAGAAAATGATTAATAATTTTTTCATTAGAATTTCAATTGACCTTTTTTAGAATTAAATCATGATGCAGCTCACAAAGATTACTAGTTTAAACGACTTCAAAATAGAAAACAAAAAAATTGAATTTGTTTATAAAGGCTGGGAAGAACCTAATAGAGGTCAGGAACTTGTCTATTATGCTTTACTGATTGATGGAATAGATAAAACCAAAGAGTTGTTTTCATCAGATACAATTCGATGTGTCTTCAATAAAAAAATTGAAACAGAACATCCTACAAAAAATTTTGCATTTATTCCAAACAACGATTTTCTTTTATTAAATACTTTGAACCTTACTAAAACTAACTTAAAAGTATATTTTAGAGAAAACAGAAACACATTTCAGGACAGTTTGGTCGGAAGTTTCTTTTACCCAGAAAATCATTTATTAATCAATAAAAGAAGTTTGGTTTTGACTGATCTTAGCACTTTAGAAAGTAAAAAAATAAAGTTTGAAGAAGATCTAAGTATCGAATGGGCTTTTTTGATTAACGCTACTCAAATTCAAATCATTGAGGCTTTTTCCAACAACTGTTTTGTTTATGATTTAAAAGAAGAGAAAATTATTATGAAAAGAAATATTGTAAATGAATCTCTTTATCCTAATATCTTTAGATGGATTTACAGAGGACAAGAATACCAATCCAATCAATTACAAATGGAACTGATTCAAAAAAAAGAGGATAAATCTATTAGTACTTATTTCAAAAATGACTGATATATTAGACACGATAACATTTCATTTCATTACTGAAAATAGATGAAGAATTATTTAAAAAAGACGGATTGTGGACGTCATTAATAGAAGATATTGAGTTTGGTATTGTTAGCTAAAAAATCAAATAATGGGAATATATGCACATATAATTAAAGATTGGCAGAAACATGATCCTGAAAAAGTTTTTATGGACGCGGCAAAAGTGTGTTATACTATAAATGCAATGTTCAATTTTGGCAATGTAAAGATGTTTTTTCCTGATGGAAAACTAAAACACACCTCTGTAGGCATAATTGATGATAAAGTTTCAACCTCGAAGGCCAATGAAAATCAATTTATATTTAATATTCAAGGTGTTAATGATGAAGATATCGAACTCGGATTAGACAAAGATCTCGATTATTTAGTGCCTAATAAAAGATTATGCAGTCTTGCTTATATTGAAAAAGTAAGAGACAGCAATACAGAATTGATTTTCCGTTTTGCTTATGAATACTTAAAACTAAATCAAGACGAATATTTTTGGTTCGAATGGGATTATGCTTTTAGTTGGAACGATATGATAAAGCTTAAAAAACTTCCTTTCAATAAAAATTGGTGCTTTATAAATCCTGATACTCTTTAATTTAAATTGTATCTTAACAAACACAGAATTATAATGGCACTAAATAATATTGAATTTGAACAATTTAAACAAACTCTGAAAAAAGCAAGTGAGGAGTTAGGAACAAAAGAAATAGTATATTTTTCTGAATGGGCTTATTTTCTTCCAAGTCATACGCTTAAAATGAACGAGGTATCTCTTCCTGAAAAATATGATATTCCAACTGCCTGGGACGGCTTTGGAATTGATGATCTTGATAAATTAGAAAAAATCGGATTTCTAGTAAAGACTTTTGAATGTGAAGAAGAGTCGTTTACATTCGAAAAAATTATAAAATACCTCATCATAGAACAATGAATTTTAAAGCCGAATTAGGAACCTTCAAATATCTATTTTTTGACGGTTTAAAATTGCATAAAGTCATCGATCAATATAATGACTGGTTTAGTTCTGATGATTATGCTATTTGGAGTAATTCGTATGTCGAATTAAATAATAAAAGAATTTATCTTATTCAGGAAAATGTGAAGGTATTATCTAGCTTAAGATTCTATACTAAGGAAGAGCTCGAATTATTATCTTCAAAATACAATTTTCAAATAAAAGAAAAAGATGGTGTTTATTATGCTTTTACAGAAACTCAAAATTTGAGGCAATTTGAAATTTCAGAAAACAATGATCTAATTGTTATTTACTGCACTCATGGAAGTTATGGCCCTGAAAGCATTTTTATTTATGGTGTTTACGAAAAATAGAAAACGTCTTATGCATTTTATTTGAACTCATTTTAAACTAAACTTAAATAGCTTAAAAAATCACATTTCGATTATATTTGCAATACCTCAAATTTAAATTAAAACTAAAAATGCAAACATCAAAAATTACCCGAATTGCTGTCGTAGCACTCGTTCTTTTGTTCTTAGTATTGAGTGTAATTAGCTGCAGTACGCATACACATACTCAAACTTATACACCTGCACCATCTGGCAAAAAAATACCACCAGGACAAGCCAAAAAAATGAATGGAGATAAAAGTGCCAAAGCTTATGCTCCAGGACAGCAGAAAAAGAGATAAAAACAGACCTTCTGAATTTCAGAAGGTTTTTTTATATGAAAATAATTTTAACTTAGCATTAATGAGAAAACTGTTAGCCTACATTACATTAGTCTTTGCTATTGGTGCATTAATTTCTGAATTAACACATAATTTCAGCGATCTCAAATTAATATATTACAATTTGGATCCAGCCAAATATTATGAAAAAGATAAATTATACATTTATAAGATAGAGAATAATAATTCTTCCAATTCTAGCGGATCTAATTCTTGGTATTATGGTGTTTTAGAAAAACAAAAAATAAATGAAAACATATACTATTCTACTTCTTATTTAATGGAAAATACCCTATTAGATAAAAAGGGGCAATATTTAAAAGTGTGGTATTGCAAAAATGCAAACAAAACTATATTACGAGATACAAATAAACTACAACCTACAATTTATGTTAATGGCATAATTATTTACATACTGATTTTACTTATAATTCCATGTATGATCTCTGTGCTAAAAAAAAGTAAACATTGATTTTTTTACTCTGCTTCTGTTTTTTCAATAGCGAAATTCTCAAAACGAAAATGAAGGTACTTCATTAACCATAACAAGGATATTTATGCAAACGTGATGATTATTTTTTAGAACCATTTGTAACTTTAATCAAATAGGTTCCTTCGGGTAAATCAGTGATATTTGAGCCGTTTGAATCCATTATTTTTCTTCCCTGAGAAAAAACTTCAATATTCTTCCCTCCTCCTCTAGTGTCTACAGATGAAACAGCAACAGGAGACGTAGTTTTTGCAGAAGCACTACCAGTCTTTTTTGCAGTATTTGAAACTGGCATTGTTTCGGTTACAGGAGCCGTCGCTGCAGAAGCTTTAGAACTATTATAGGCTTCCAAAACCTGTTCGTCTGTCATGGCTACACTATACAATCTTAAATCATCAATATCTGCATTAATGCTTGTTGAGGTATTTAATCTCCCAAGATTCAAAATATATCCTTTTGCCGAGCGTTGAATTCCGTCAACAGATTTTAATAGCTCACCGTTTCGGTAAATTTTCGAAACATTTCCATCATATGTAATACTATAAAAATACCAAGTTTCTTTTGCTAATGGCACCGAAACAACAACATTATTTGCATCTCCCCAACCAACTAGACTTACATCTGAATTACCAGAAACTACAGGTTGCTGTATTAACCCAAAATACTGTCCATTTGCTGCTGTGCCATACCCAAAAATATAATTAGGAATATTTACTGCATTAAATTTTACCCAAACCGACATTGTTTTTGGTTTATTATCCTGAGGAAGATCTCCTACTACTGTTTGATAAGCTTTATTTGTAAGTCGTAAAGCACTTTTAGGACTTCCCATTCTATCGTTTACAAAAAGCGGTGCTCCTAAGAATGAAATAGTATTATCGGTACTGTATAAATTTCCGTTGAAATTAAACTCTTGCACCGGATTTTGTGCATTCGCAGTTAAAAAATTTACAAACATTAAAGTGAGTAATATTTTTTTCATAGTCGTAGCTTTTATCAGAATAGTTTTTAAGGCAAATAATAAGTACTTGTAAAATCTAAATGTTTTGATTTCACTAGTTTGAAACTTTCGTTTATTATTTTTATAAATTTTGTTAAAACTATAATTAAAATTCAGCATATCCAAACAATTCCTACATACAAATATATAATTCTCACAAAAACACTTTTAAATTTCAAACAGGATATATTTTTAGAATATTTCATGTTTAAGCCAGTTCAAATTTTTCTGTAGATACCAAATAAGACTTGCCATTGGACTTTTTTATTGAACTGTCATTTGTTTAAAACTATGATAATAAGCCAAAGAAGGAGCTTCTAAAGATGAGTATGTTTTCCATTAAAAAAAGCCTTCTGAACACAGAAAGCCTTTCTTACTATTCCAAAAACCCAATTGCTTGCGCAATAAAAAACTAACTAACATTTAAAAATAAAGTAAAAAACTATTTATTATTTTGAAGTAATTTTTTTTGACGGAGTACTGGTAATTTTTAATAAATAAGTTCCTTCTGGAAGATCGCTAATATTAGCTGCATTACTTCCTGCAATTTTTTGTCCTTGCGAGTATACTTCAACTGTCTTGATTGCCCCATTAATATCGCTTGAAGTAATAATCGTTTCATTACCTGCTTTTGTTTTTACGGCAGTTTTTATCGTTTTAACTTCTGCAGGTTTTGCAACCAATAAATTAGTCGCTTTTTCATTCTCATACAATTCTTTTACTTGATCTGGAGATAATGCTACATCATAAATCTTTAAATCGTCTATATCTGCATTGATACCTATCATAGTATTAATTTCACCTAATCTGAAAATATTACCATTAGTAGATCTTGTCATGCCTTCTAGATACTTCAGTAATTTACCATCGCGATACATCTTAGAAGTAGCTCCTTCATAAGTAATAGTGTAATTGTACCAAGCGCTCTTTTCAAGTGGTGTAGATACTATAATATCATTGGAAGCTCCCCAAGCCGCCAAACTCAAATCAGAGTTAGAAGTTGTTGTACCTTGCTGCAATAAGCCACAATATTGCGCATTAAAAGCATTTCCGTAGCCCCAAATATAATTTGCGTTTGAAATATCATTGAATTTAACCCAAATACTAATTGTTCTAGCACTTTTTCCTTGAGGAAGATTATCAATTACAGCTTCCAAAGCTTTATTATTTAAACGCTGAGCTCCTTTTATTACTCCCGCTCTATCGGCTACAAAATTATCAGTTCCAATGAATGAAATCGTGTTTGCGGTATTGTTTAAAGTGCCATTAAAGTTAAATTCCTGAATCGGTGTTTGAGCATTTACATTCAAATAACTTACAAACAACATTGTTAGTAGTAATTTTTTCATAATAGTAGATTTTAGGGATTAAACAACTTATGTTATTTTAACACTTCAAAACTAGATGATTATGATTTCGATTGAAAAAATTTCCGACAACTGACCTAAATAGTCGTTAAAATAACGTTTTTTATACATTTTGAGAGCAAAAACATTATTTTAAATTCAAAAATTTAATTAAATTATTAAACAATACTCATACAAAACAACAATTTCTTACGTATAAATACGGTATATTCATCAAAATAATAAATTTTAACTTTTAGAAAGACATTCAAAAATTTCAATAAAAAAACTCCATTCGAAAATTACGAATGGAGTTTATATATTTTGAAAAGTACTTTTTACTTTACGAATTCAATTTTTTGTGCTTCTTCTTCATTAACACTATCAAAGAAACCTTGCTCGTTCATCCAGTCATCGCTGAATACTTTACTCATGTAACGAGAACCATGATCTGGGAAAATAGCAATAATATTACTGTCTTTAGTAAATTCTCCTTCTTCGGCATATTGCTTAATAGCTTGCATTACTGCTCCCGAAGTATAACCAACAAATAAACCTTCTTTTCTAGTAACTTCTCTTGCTGAGTGAGCACTTTCTTCGTCAGTTACTTTCATGAATTTATCAATAATATCAAAATCTGTCGCTGACGGAATCAAGTTTTTACCTAAACCTTCTATACGATAAGGGTAAATTTCTTTGCTATCGAATTCTTTTGTCTCGTGGTATTTTTTCAATACAGATCCAAAAGCATCAACTCCTAAGATTCTAATATTTGGATTTTTTTCTTTTAAGAATTTTGCAGTTCCTGAGATAGTTCCTCCTGTTCCGCTGCAAGCAACTAAGTGCGTAATTTGTCCTTTTGTTTGTTCCCAAATCTCTGGACCTGTAGTGTTGTAGTGAGCATCAATATTTAACTGGTTGAAATATTGATTAATGTAGACTGAGCCTTTTGTCTCTTCATGCAAACGTTTTGCTACATTATAATAAGATCTTTCATCATCTGCAGAAACGTGAGCCGGACACACATACACTTTGGCGCCTAAACTTCTCAACATGTCAATTTTATCTTTAGATGATTTTGAGCTCACAGCCAAAATACAATTGTAACCTTTAATAATGCTTACCATTGCTAAACTAAATCCTGTATTACCAGATGTTGTTTCGATAATGGTATCTCCCGGAGATAGAATTCCTTTTCTTTCGGCTTCTTCAATAATATATAGTGCTATTCTATCTTTTGAGGAATGACCTGGGTTGAAAGCTTCTACCTTTGCGTAGAAATTTCCTTCTAACTCTTCGGTAATTTTATTTAGCTTAATAAGAGGGGTGTTTCCTATTAATTCTAAAACATTATTATAAGCAGTTATTTCTTCTTTCATAAAAAAATAGTTAATCAAAGGTCTTTTTTAAATTAACCTTGATAGGTTGCAAATTTAACAAAAAATTTCTAATTAGCTTTTAATTTTTTCTAAATCTAATAAAAAACTAAATTCTTTTGCTAAGTCTTTTAAAGCTTCAAAACGTCCTGAAGCCCCGCCATGACCTGCATCCATGTTTGTATCTAAAAACAAAAGTTTATTATTTGTTTTTAAATCTCGCAATTTTGCTACCCATTTAGCTGGCTCCCAATATTGTACCTGCGAATCGTGCAGACCAGTAGATACATACATATTTGGATATTCCTGTGCTTTTACGTTATCATAAGGCGAATACGACAACATATAATCGTAATATTTTTTATTGTTTGGGTTCCCCCATTCGTCATACTCTCCAGTTGTAAGCGGAATGCTGTCATCCAACATCGTGGTAATTACGTCTACAAAAGGCACCTGAGCGATAACGCCATTATACAATTCAGGAGCTTCATTTACAATCACTCCCATTAAAAGTCCTCCAGCAGATCCTCCCTCTGCATAAAGATGCTCTGGAGAAGTATACTTTTGGTCAATTACAAATTTAGAGCAATCGATGAAATCTGTAAAGGTATTTTTCTTTTTTAACAGTTTTCCATCTTCATACCATTGTCTTCCTAGATCCTCTCCTCCTCTAATATGGGCGATTGCGTAAACAAATCCGCGATCTAAGAGCGATAATCTTGTCGAAGAAAAATAAGTGTCCATTGTAATTCCGTACGAACCATATGCGTATAATAACAAAGGATTTTTACCTTTTTTCTCTAATCCCTTTCTATAAACCATAGAAATAGGCACTTTTACGCCATCTCTTGCTGTTGCCCAAACTCGTTCTTCTACATAATTGTTTTTATCAAACTTTCCGCCCAAAACCTCTTGCTCTTTTAATATTTCTTTGGTTTTAGTCTTCATATTAAAATCAATTACAGAAGAAGGTGTTGCTAATGATTGGTAACTGTAACGTAAAATATCGGTATCAAAATCAACATTTGTTGTTGTGTACGCATTATACGTTTCACTGCCAAAAGGAAGATAATAATCTGGCTCATCATTCCAAGGCATAATTCTAATATGATTTAATCCGTTTGAGCGCTCTTCAATAACTAAATAGTTTTTAAAAATCTCAATATCTTCCAACAAAACATCTTCTCTGTGCGGAATAAGATCTACCCAGTTTTTCTTTCCTGTCTTGTCTTCTGGCGTTTTCATTAACTTAAAATTCGTCGCCTTGTCTTTATTGGTTAAAATATAAAATGAATCTTCATAATGAGAAATACTATATTCTAATCCGCGAACACGTGGCTGAAAAACAGCAAATTCTCCATCTGGATTATTAGAATTCAAAATTCTATATTCGGTAGTTAATGTACTTCCAGAACCAATAACAATATATTTTCTTGATTTTTCTTTACTGATCGATACATTAAAAGTGTCATCTGTTTCATCATAAACCAAAACATCATTTTCTGAACTGGTATTTAATTTATGTCTAAAAACTTTATCTGCTCTTAATGTCACTTCATCCTGTCTCACATAAAATACAGTATTATTATCGTTTGCCCAAACAGAAGCTCCCGTAACATTTTCTATTTTATCAGCCAAAATTTCTCCAGTTTCTAAGTTTTTAACCTGAATAGTGTAGATTCTTCTTCCTACAATATCTACTCCAAAGCTGGCAAATTTATTATCTGGACTAATGCTTAAACCTCCTAATTTAAAATAAGCATGTCCTTTTGCCATTTCATTACAGTTAAAAAGAATTTCTTCTTCGGCAGAAAGGCTTCCTTTTTTTCTTGCAAAAATTGGATAATCCTGACCTGTTTCAAAACGTGTAATATAAAAATAGCCATTGTAGAAATAAGGAACAGAAGAGTCATCTTCCTTAATTCTCCCTTTCATTTCTTCAAACAGACTATCTTTTAAATTTTGTGTGTGAGAAGTCATGCTTTCGTAATAAGCATTCTCCTTATTTAAGTAATCGATAACCTCAGAATCTTCTCTGTTGTTAAGCCAGAAATAGTTGTCAATTCTGGTTTCTTTATGTTTTTTTAATGTCTTTGGTATTATTTTAGCCTTTGGGGCCGATATATCATTTTGCATTTATTAAGCATTAATTTTTAAATATGAAGACGCAAAAATAGCACAAACCCAACAGAAGAGAATTAATTTTTTCTTAAATTATTCTATTGAATTAACACAGCAATATACTAATTTTGTCTGAAATAATTTAAAAAATCAACAAAAATGGATTTAATGGGAATGATGGGCAAACTTAAAGAAACCCAGCAAAAAATTGAAGATACAAAAAAGCGTTTAGATACTGTTTTAATTGACGAACAAAGCGCTGACGGATTATTAAAAATTACAATTACAGCGAGCAGAAAAATAAAATCAATTTCGATTGACGATTCTTTAATAGAAGATAAAGAACAATTAGAAGATTACTTAATTGTAACATTAAATAAAGCTATAGAAAAAGCAACGAGTGTAAACGAAAGAGAGTTAGATGCTGTAGCTAGAATGGATATGCCTTCTATTCCTGGAATGGATAATTTATTTAAATAATCTAGTAAAACATGAGCTTAACCTACAAAACTCTAGCTATTAGCTTTATTGGCTTGTTTCTATTTTCATGCTCCAATGATGCATCTACACCTCAAGAAAAAGACGACTTTAGTTATTTAGCGGTAACTTCTTCAGGAGAAATTAGCAAAATAGGAAACAATAGCGGAAAAATATCAGCTTACGCTCAATTTGGAGGTGTACAAACCACTACTATTAATCCTGGTACAACTGTATCAAATTCTGAAAAGATTTTTTTAATAGAACATTATACTCCAGAGGACAAGCTTTTTATTTTTGATAAAAATTCAAAAACTAGTACCTCAAAAAAATTAGTTTATCCAAAAGAAATCAAAGGGGATGAACCTACAATGAGCTCATTGACATGGGATGACAATCAAAAAATACTTTACGGAATAGTTATTGGCTTTCCATATCTTGGCACTTTTGCCAATAATTCATTTCTAGTAAAAATCGACCCTGCTACTTTTGAAGTTACTTATTTAGGCTTAAATTTTGACCAGACGGTATCGCTTTCAACTTTTATAAATAATACAAAATTGTACAGTTCTAGCCGCACAGAAACTTTTGAAATTGATTTAGAAAATTATTCTGCAAAGAAAATCTTGGTCAACAACGCTAATTTTACATTTTCACACGCTGCGGTTTATTCACCAAATACAGTATATTGCTTAAAAAACAAAGTCGGAGAAATTGGAGTTACGATCAGTAAAGTTAATTTAACAGATAATACTTCTGAAGACTTTTTAGCCAATGAATCATTAGGAATTATGCTTCAAAACGGAGCCGGATTTATTGACAAAACAACTAATGAGTATGTATGTTATATGTTAAAGAATGGTTATTTTGAACTTGTAAAGTTTAATATTTCAACCAAAACATATAAACACTTTGGACTCACTTCAGACAAATCCGTAAACAACAGTATATTTATTGTCGACAAAATAAATAACTAAAAAAAAGCAGGATTTTAAAATCCTGCTTTTTTTTTAAAACTTCGAAAGCGTTTCTAAAACATATGTATGCATCACTTCTTTATAATCTAGATGCGTTACAATTCTGAGTTTATTATGTCCTAAAGAGCTTATAAGTATATTTTTTTGTTTTAATTTCTCAATTAATAATTGATCGCTATAACCTTCTTCCAGCGAAAAAATTAAAATATTAGTTTCTACAGGTTCAATAGCCGCAATCCACGGTTTTGTGCTTAAAATCTTTGCAATTTCTTTTGCTCTGCGGTGATCCTCTGCCAATCTTTCGATATTATGAGCCAAAGCATACAATCCTGCAGCAGCCAAATAGCCAACTTGACGCATTCCTCCACCTAATATCTTCCTGATTCTCAACGCTCTGTGAATATCAGCTTTACTTCCAAGCAGTACAGAACCAATTGGTGCGCCTAATCCTTTAGATAAACAAACCGAAATAGTATCGAAAATAGCCCCAAATTCTCTGGGATTCTGTCTTTTAGCCACTAATGCATTCCAAATTCGAGCGCCATCTAAATGGAACTTTAAATTATGAGCATCGCAAACTTTTTTTATTTCTCTTAAATCGTCCAATTCATAACAGGCTCCGCCACCTTTATTGGTTGTATTTTCAACACAAACTAAACTCGTTAAGGGGCTATGATAAAACTCTGGATCATTTATTGCAGCTTTTACTTGCGCAGCAGTTATCATTCCGCGGTTTCCATCTACTAAACAGCAAGAAACGCCGCTATTAAAAGAAACTCCTCCTCCTTCATAATGATAAACGTGTGCATATTTGTCAGCAATTAACTGTTCTCCAGGTTGCGTGTGCAGTTTAATTGCAGTCTGATTTGCCATAGTTCCAGACGGAAAGAAAAGACCAGCTTCCATACCAAAAAACTCTGCTGTCCTGTTTTCCAATTCAATCACCGTTGGGTCCTGTTTGTATACATCATCGCCAACATGGGCGTTAAACATATACTGCAGCATTTCATAAGTAGGCTTTGTTATGGTATCGCTGATTAAATTTATTTCCATATTCTAAAAACTATATCTTATTTTTGTATGCAAAATTACGTATTACTTATAGTTATTCTCAGCAAGTTTTGGTAAAATTTAACTCGCTGGTTTCTCTAGACCAAATTAACGTAATAATTCTAAAAAACATATAAAAACCTATTAATTAATTTATGACAACAGCCGAACAAGTAAAAGGTATTGTGGAGCGCCTTGGTGCGTTGAGGAGGTATCTTTGACGTCGATGCTAAACTAATCGAGATTGCAAACGAAGAAGAAAAAACATTCGCTCCAGACTTTTGGAACAATCCAAAAGAAGCAGAAAACATTGTAAAAAATCTTCGAAACAAGAAAAAATGGATTGAAGATTATGATAAAGCAGTCTCTCTTACAGAAGAATTACAGCTTGCTTATGATTTTTACAAAGAAGGAGAACTTTCTGTAGATGAATTAGATGAACAATATGAAGCCGCACAAGCACATATCGAAAATATCGAATTCAAAAACATGCTTTCTGACGAAGGTGACAGTTTAAGTGCTGTGGTTCAGATTACAGCAGGTGCTGGAGGAACAGAAAGCTGTGACTGGGCAGGAATGTTAATGCGTATGTACATGATGTGGGGAGAAAGTTATGGTTACAAAATCAAAGAACTTAACTTTCAAGAAGGCGACGTTGCCGGAATTAAAACCGTAACTTTAGAATTCGAAGGAGATTATTCGTTCGGATATTTAAAAGGAGAAAACGGAGTTCACCGTTTGGTTCGTATTTCACCTTTCGACAGTAACGCTAAACGTCATACTTCTTTCGTATCAGTTTACGTTTATCCATTAGTTGATGATAGTATCGAAATCGACATTAATCCTGCCGATATCGAAATCACAACCTCTCGTTCTAGTGGGGCGGGTGGACAAAACGTAAATAAAGTGGAGACGAAAGTTCAGTTAGTTCACAAACCTACTGGCATTCAGATTCAATGTTCTGAAACTCGTTCTCAACAAGACAACAGACAGCGTGCCATGCAAATGCTTCGTTCTCAATTGTACGAAATCGAATTAAAGAAACAGCAAGCGCAGCGTGCTGATATTGAAGCTGGAAAAATGAAAATCGAATGGGGTTCGCAAATTCGTAATTACGTTATGCAACCTTATAAATTAGTAAAAGACGTTCGTACAGGTTACGAAACCAGCGATGTTGATGGCGTAATGAACGGAAATATCGATCCTTTCCTTAAAGCCTACCTAATGATGATGGGACAGAAAGAGGAAGAATAGTATCAAGTGTTCAGTTTTTTTAGTGTTCAGTTTTCTTTCTCAATCACAATAAACTTGAAACCTGAAACTTTAAACTTTAAAACAAAAAAGTTATGATAAAATGGGCAGATGTAATTCATTTTACAAATAAAGGAAATCCAACTCCAGATAAAAGAGTGGAAAAAACAGAGGAAGAATGGAAACAAATTCTAACTCCGGAAGAATTTCAGGTAACACGTTTAAAAGGAACTGAAAGGTCTTTTAGCTCAGAAATGTGCAGTTTATTTGAACCAGGAATTTACGAATGTAAATGTTGTGGCACTTTGTTGTTTGATGCCAGCGAAAAGTTCGAATCTGGAACAGGATGGCCGTCTTTTACACAACCTGTAAAAGAAAATGCAGTCGGATACCACGCGGATAGATCTCACGGAATGATCCGTGTTGAAGTAACCTGCAATGTCTGCGACGCACATTTAGGTCATATCTTTCCCGATGGTCCGCCTCCAAGCGGTCTACGATATTGCATTAATGCACTCTCTTTGAATAAAGTAAAAGAATAAATAATAAAGCGATTCCTATAAAAAATGGAGTCGCTTTTTTTTTGTTGAATATTTAACTAAAAAAATATCCAGGCTATTAATTATTAATATAACTGGACGTCTAAATTTTATTTTTACAGAAAGCAAAGCTGATACAGCCCTCTTGCGCAGGGTTTTTCTAATTCGGCCGCATTAACAAACAATCATTTTTTTAGCAGATAAAATGTTAATTTTGTAATATTAAGTTTGTTACTTTAATTTTTTCTCAATTTTAACCAAATAAAATATTAGGTAATCAAAATGTAATTTGCTTTATTTGGCAAAAATTAACCCAAATATCTTAGTATTATAAATGAGATCCTATTCAATTCAAGAGATTAATGAAGTTATCAATGGTGAAATTTACGGCACAACTTCACACAACATTACTGCAACAGAGCAACTGGAAAAAGCGACATCTTCAGAAATTTCGTTTATAGGAAACAAAAAATACGAAAAACATTGGTGCACATCAAATGCTTCAATTGCAATTGTCAACGAAGATATTTCTATCGAACCTGGTGAAAACCGTGCATTTATCAAAGTAAAAAATGCAGACTTAGCAATGTCTCAAATTTTAGCTCTTTTTGCCCTCCCTACTCCTGTTTTTCATACCAACATTCACAAAACCGCAACTGTTGATGAAACTGCAATTATCGGAGAAGGTGTCAAAATTGGAGCAGGATGCTATATTGGTCCAAAAGTTGAAATTGGATCAAATACAACACTTTACCCAAATGTGACTATTTTAGATGAATGCATTATTGGAGAAAATACTACTATCTGGTCTGGAACTGTAATTCGAGAGCGTTGTCATATTGGCCACGATTGTATTATTCATCCAAATGCTACAATTGGAGCAGATGGATTCGGGTTTCGTCCATGTGCTAAGAATGGTTTGGTAAAAATCCCTCAAATCGGTAATGTAGTAATTGGAAATAGAGTTGAAATTGGCGCAAATACTTGCGTAGATCGTGGTAAATTTAGTTCAACTATTATTGGAGACGGCTGTAAAATTGACAATTTAGTACAAATTGGACATAATAGTAAGTTGGGTAAATTTTGCATTATGGCTGGTAACAGTGGTCTAGCAGGTTCTGTAACCTTAGGAAACGGAGTTATAATTGGCGGAAGTGCATCTATAAAAGACCACACCTCTATTGGAGATGGTGCTGTAATTGGTGCTGGATCTGGTGTCACAGGAGATGTTCCTGCAGGAAAAACGATGCTGGGTTATCCTGCCGTTGAAGCTCGAGACGCGCTAAAACAATGGGCAATTTTAAAACGAATGGTTTGCAGTACTAAGAAATAGTTTAAACGAAATTATAAAAAAGCAGAAGTATAAACTTCTGCTTTTTTTATATAACTTAATTTTAAATTTGTAAACCTTCTACCGTGATTATATATTCTATTTATTTCAATTGATTTTGTAAATTAGCCAACACTATTTTATAAAATCAATACTATATCATGGATTTAAACTTCAATAAAAACGAAGATCACAATAAATTACTTCTTTCAGAACTAAAACAAAAATTTGCCAAAGTAAAATTAGGCGGAGGCGAAAAGAGAATCGAAAAACTGCATGCTGAAGGAAAAATGACAGCTCGCGAAAGAATTGCTTATTTATTGGATGAAAATTCAAAAAGTATTGAAATTGGAGGTTTTGCTGGCGAAGGAATGTATCCAGAACACGGCGGATGCCCTTCGGGAGGTGTTGTGGTAAAAATTGGTTACATCAAAGGAAAACAATGCATTGTTGTTGCTAATGATGCAACAGTAAAAGCTGGAGCATGGTTTCCTATAACAGGAAAGAAAAATCTTCGTGCGCAAGAAATTGCAATGGAAAACAGGCTTCCAATTATTTATCTTGTAGACAGCGCAGGAGTTTATCTGCCAATGCAAGATGAGATTTTTCCTGATAAAGAGCATTTCGGACGTATCTTTAGAAATAATGCTCAAATGAGCAGTATGGGAATTACTCAAATCGCGGCCGTTATGGGAAGCTGTGTTGCCGGCGGCGCTTATCTTCCCATTATGAGTGACGAAGCCTTAATCGTTGATAAAACAGGAAGTATTTTCCTTGCAGGAAGTTATCTTGTAAAGGCCGCAATTGGCGAAACTATAGACAATGAAACTTTAGGTGGCGCAACAACACATTGCGAAATTTCGGGCGTAACCGATTATAAAGCCAAAGATGACAAAGACGCTTTAGATAAAATAAAAAATATTGTAGATAAAATTGGTGATTTTGATAAAGCTGGTTACAGCCGAATCAAAGCAGAAAAACCAGCTTTAGAACCAAACGATATTTACGGAATCCTTCCAAAAGCGAGAAGCGAACAATACGATATGATGGAAATCATCAAACGTTTGGTTGATAATTCAGAATTTGAAGCTTATAAAGAAGGTTACGGACAATCTCTAATTACAGGTTATGCCAGAATTGATGGTTGGGCTGTTGGAATTATTGCCAACCAAAGGAAAGTTGTTAAAACCAAAAAGGGTGAAATGCAGTTTGGCGGTGTTATTTATTCTGATAGTGCAGATAAGGCAACTCGTTTTATTGCCAATTGCAATCAGAAAAAAATTCCGTTGGTGTTTTTACAAGATGTTACTGGTTTCATGGTAGGTTCAAAATCTGAACATGGCGGAATTATTAAAGACGGAGCTAAAATGGTAAATGCGGTAAGTAACTCGGTGGTTCCTAAATTTACTGTTATTGTCGGAAATTCATACGGAGCAGGAAATTATGCCATGTGTGGAAAAGCTTATGATCCTCGATTAATATTTGCTTGGCCAAGTGCAGAACTCGCTGTAATGGGCGGAACTCAAGCCGCAAAAGTCTTAGCTCAAATTGAAGCTTCTTCGCTTAAAGCGAAAGGAGAAAAAGTTGATGAAGCAAAAGAAACAGAATTATTCAATAAAATAAAAGCACGTTATGATGAGCAGACTTCTCCTTATTATGCTGCTTCAAGATTATGGACAGATGCAATCATTGATCCATTAGAAACTCGTAATTGGATTTCGATGGGAATCGAAGCTGCAAACCACGCTCCTATTCAAAAACCATTTAATCTAGGAGTCATTCAGGTCTAACGATTTAAGAATTCTCAACAATACGTTAAATAAAAAGCAAAAAACTTATTTTCAAGGAGTTAAAAATAAATATCTGATTAAAAATTAGTAACTTAGTATATAATTTTTAATCACACAACATCATGGAAAATGTAAAAAGTTTGAATAAATGGGCAAATTCGCACACTTATTTACCAGTTGATTTAGTACGTATTGTTTTGGGTGGATTCTTATTTATGAAAGGTGTCTCTTTCGTCACCAATATTCAATACCTGCATGATTTGATTTCCCCTATTGATAAGTATGGCGGAGGTATGTTTATGCTACATTACATTGCTCCAGCCCATATGATTGGTGGTATAATGATTATTTTTGGACTTTTAACCAGATGGGCTATTGCAGCACAATTACCAATCTTATTTGGTGCAGTTCTCATTAACTTTATGGGAAAAATGCACTCTGAAAGTTTAGTTTTAGCATTAATCGTTTTATTTGTCTGCATCTTTTTCCTATTCTACGGAAGCGGTAAACACTCGGCAGATTACTATTTTAAAATGCAACAATAACACCTTAAGTCCTCATTTTATTGAGGACTTTTTTTTGAGTGTTAATTAATTCTATAAAATTTCTTTAATTGCGTTTTATGACTTAAATTCGCCGACATGAATTGGATTCGTAAAACCATTGTTTTAATTACGCTTTTGTTAGCAGGATTGTTTGCCTATCAAGCAGACCAAGCCTCTACGCGTATAATTGAGACAGAAAAATCGGATACCAACTTCTGTAAAGACATTCCCGATTCGTCAGCATTTATTCAGCCTCAGGGAAGTTACCAGTTTGCGGCAAATATCAAAACAAATCCTACCGGAATAATTAAATGTTTTGATACGCTTTTACCGCTAATACCACAACATCAAACCGTTACTTATACTACAGCATACACTAAACTCTTTACTACTCAATGTAAAAAGGTTTCAGTCATACTCTATGCTTTCCATTTTTTCTGGTAAATAAATATTTGATTTTCCCTTAGAGAATTTATTCTTCAAGCACTTACGTAGCTGTTTTCAAACCGAAAACTGCTTTGAATATCATTTATTTACTTCATTAAAAACATTATGGAAACTACTACCACAATAATGGGTATTGTGATTTTAATTATTGTTGCAATCCCTGTATATTTTTCTGCACGTTCATCTGCAGCAAGTAAATCAAGAATTTTAAATATCAAGAAAAGATTCAACCCAAATCATCCAGAAGATTTTGATTTGACAGAATCAATCAATAATAAGACTTTGACAATTGATCAAAAAAACAATAAGTTCATTTTAATGAATTTCAATCCAAATCAGCAAGAATCAACATATGTCGACTTAAATACAATTGCATCAAGCAAATTAATTCCGACAACAGACGCTGGTTCAGATACAATTATCAAAATTGATTTTGAATTTCAAGAAAAAGAAACATCTAAAAAAATATTAATTCCATTCTATGATTTTGATGATGACCGCATCAAACAAATTAGTGTCTATCAAGATCATCAGTTTGCGAAAAAATGGCTTAAAATCATCCAAGATTCTATATCACGTTAATTATTTAATTCAATAAAGAGGCTCAATTTTGAGTCTCTTTTTTTTTACAGTTTTTATGATATTTGTCATTTTATGTCTTCGCCTTAAGCTTTAATTTTGATATAAACTAAATCCGTTATTATGAAAATTTCTTTGACTCAAAAGTACAACGTCCCAGGTCCAAGATATACTAGTTATCCAACGGTTCCATATTGGAATGAATCTGATTTTACTTCAGAAAAATGGATTACTACTTTACAAAAATCATTCATAGAAAGCAATTCAAAGAACGGAATCAGTTTATATATTCACCTGCCATTTTGCGAAAGCATGTGCACTTTCTGCGGATGCAACAAACGTATTACCAAAAATCATTCAGTAGAAGAAAAATACATTCAGGCAGTTCTTAAAGAATGGAAAATGTATTGTGATTTACTTCCTGAAAAACCTGTAATTAAAGAAATACATTTAGGCGGAGGAACGCCAACATTTTTCTCAAAAGAAAACCTGGAGAGCCTTATAAATGGGATTTTTAAGAATGCTGTAAAAGCAGCAAATCATGAATTTAGTTTTGAGGGGCATCCAAATAACACAACATACGAACAGCTTAAAAAATTATATGATTTAGGCTTCCGTCGAGTAAGTTTTGGAGTTCAAGATTACTCTGCCACTGTTCAAAAAGCCATAAATAGAATTCAGCCATTTCACAATGTTGCTAAAGTGACTTTTTGGGCAAAAGAAATTGGTTATACTTCAATAGGACATGATATTATCTTTGGACTTCCATTTCAAACCATCGAAGATGTAATTGATACCGTAGAAAAAACAAATTCATTAAAACCTGATAGACTAGCATTTTATAGCTATGCACATGTGCCTTGGATAAAAGGAAACGGACAACGTGGTTTTAATGATGAAAATCTTCCAAAAGATTCTGAAAAGAGAAAATTATATGAAATAGGAAAAAAACTTCTAATTCAAAATGGTTATCATGAAATTGGCATGGATCATTTTGCATTAGAAGACGATAGTTTGTACAAAGCTGCTCATAACAGAAAACTTCATCGAAACTTTATGGGTTATAGCGCTTCTAAAACACAAGTTATGATTGGGCTTGGCGTATCTTCTATAAGCGATAGCTGGTATAGTTTTACACAAAATACTAAAAGCCTTGAAGAATATTATGAAATTATAGAATCTGATAGGCTTGCTGTTGTAAAAGGTCATATTTTGAACGATGAAGACCTTATCATTAGAAAACATATTCTAAACTTAACCTGCGAATTGGAAACATCCTGGACTGCAGAATCTCTAAACTTTGCTGAACTTCCTGAGGTTTTAATTGCTTTGAAAGAAATCGAAAATGATAATTTAATTGTTATTGAAAACAACAAAATCAAAATTACAGAAGAAGGAAGACCTTTTGTACGTAATATTTGTATGGCTTTCGATTTGCATCTAAAAAGAAAGTCACCGGAAACAAATCTGTTTTCGATGACTGTATAAAATCTTTTAAATATATTTTTCTTAGTGGCAGTTTGGAGTCTGCTGTACAAATAAACTCATGTTTGAAGGAGAAATATACGGAATTCCTAATCCCAATCCTCTAAGGATAAATAAAACTCCAATGATAACTGCAACATAAGGAATTGCCTTTTGAATTTTATTTCGAAATGGCAATTTCAATAATGTATTGACATAAACCACAATAGTCATTAACGGAATTGTTCCTATTCCAAACAAAAGCATGTAAAGAACGCCATAAGTGGCACTTTGCATAGCAATTGCCCCAAATAAAGCAACATAAACCATTCCGCATGGTAAAAATCCATTTAGAAGACCAATTGTAAAAAGAGATTTGTAGCTCTTATTTTTAAACTGACTTCCAAGATTGGCTTTAACTTTTGATATGATTTTATAAACTGGTTTAGAAAAGTTGTATTGAGCAAATTTTTTCTCAGGAATACAAACTACAATAATCATTATTACACCAATAATAATTGACATTTTCTGTTGTAATCCCGCCAGGAAAAAACCTCTTCCGAGTAATCCAAAAATCAGTCCGATTGTGGCGTAAGCTGTTAATCGACCAAAATGATAGGTCATAATCTGCGTTACCTTTTTGGCTTCATTTTGCCTATCTACAGGAAGCATCATGGCAATTGGCCCACACATTCCAACACAATGCAGGCTACTGATCAAACCTAAAAAGAAAGCTGAGAATAACATTTTTGATTTAGTTTACGTAAATAACTTCTTTAGTGAGATATTTTTTGCCTTCATACTGCCATTCCATATTCACATCCCATCGTCCTTTTATTAATTTTTTCTGCGGAATAATGATTTCTGAATTAGTTAAGGCAATTTGAGTATTAAAGTCGAATTTTTTGTTTGAAGGTCTATATAATTGAATATTTCCTTTCACTTTACTGCTTTCAAATCCTACCGGAAAAACAACAGCGACACCTTCTCCAGTATATTTTATTGATGGCTTATGCTGCAAATCATGCGCATTTTGAATTCTCGCCATTTCTTCCTGAAAGTGTGTATCATGTTTGTAATATTCTTCGACAACCAAATCATTATCGTATTTAGAATTTGACTGCACTTCAAACACAAAATATAAAATAAAGGTCATAAACAATGCGAATGCAATGACGATTCCAGTTCCCCAATTCAATTTCATAATAGTATATTTTTAATTAAAACTTCGTGGTCCTAAGAAATTTGTAGTTGTTGTTTCTAGGAGTTCAGAACCATTGTAAACCCCTATTTTTACTTTTGTTTTATCACTTTCCAATAAAACCTCATCAATTTCAATAAACAATGTTCCTTGAGAAATTCCTTCTTTTGCAACTTTAAAATGTCTTTTTCCAACATTCTTAATTTCTCCTTTCTGATCGATTAATTCGAAATGAATATCATTGTAATCTTTCATTGTTTTGTTTACAATTTTATACGTGTAAACATTACTGATTTTTTCTCCATTATGCTGGAATAACTGACCTGGTAAACGTAAAACTACCGCTTGCACATCTGTTCTTAAAAATAGCATTCCAACAAAAATACTCAATAAAATAAAGAGGACAGCTGTGTATCCTTTCATTCTTGAAGTAAATTTAAAAGGTTCTTTTTTGGCAATTTCATCTTCAGAAGCATAACGAATAAGACCTTTTGGCAATCCTACAGATTCCATAATGTGGTCACATTCATCAATACAAGCTGTACAGTTGGTACATTCTAACTGTGTACCGTTTCGGATGTCAATTCCCATAGGGCAAACGTGAACACATTGAAGACAATCTATACAATCTCCTTTTCCCGTTAATGCTCTATCTTCATTTTTTTTGAATTTTGCGCGTCCTTCTTCTTTTTCACCTCTAACAAAATCGTAGGCAACATTAATAGATTTATTGTCTAAAAGTACACCTTGCAATCTTCCATAAGGGCAAGCAATGATACAAACCTGTTCACGAAACCATACAAAAACGAAATAGAAAATACCCGTAAATATAAGCAGCGCGATAAAATTGCTAGCTTGTACAACTGGTCCTTGCTCAATCATTAAGAATAAAGTATCACTACCTACTAGATAAGCCAAGAATATATTTGCTATAAGGAAAGAGATTAAAAAGAAAATAGTCCATTTGATTAGTCTTTTTCTAATTTTCTCACCATTCCATTCTTGCTTTGCTAAACGAGATTGTGCACCACGATCTCCATCAATCCAATATTCAATTCGACGGAAAACCATTTCAAGGAAAATAGTTTGTGGGCAAATCCAGCCGCAAAATATTCTTCCGAAAACAACGGTAAATAAAATTATAAATACAACGCCGACAAGCATTGAGATTACGAAGAGATAAAAATCCTGTGGCCAAAAAGGAAATCCAAAAATATTAAAACGACGTTCCAAGATATTGAACATCATAAACTGGTTTCCATTTATTTTGATAAACGGATTTATGAATAAAATTGCCAATAAAACGTAGCTGACAATTTTTCTATAATCATAAAATTTACCAGACGGTTTTTTAGGAAATATAAATTTTCGTTTGCCACCTTCATCTATTGTTCCAATGGTATCTCTAAAAGCTTCGTCTGGTAAATTTGACATGATATTCTAATTATTTTTTAACTTCTGTGGTATCTTTTGTAGTTGCAGCTGCATCGGTTTTAGGAGCGCTATCGTCTACCCAAACTTCTCCTTCTGGTTCTTTTGGATCTTTAGGATTGCTTCCTTGCAAAGACAAGATATAACTTGCAACTTTTTGTATTTCTTTTGGTTTAAGGGTTCCTTTCCAGGCAATCATCCCTTTACCATCTCTACCTCCATTTGTAATGGTATGGAATAAGTTTTTAATTCCTCCTCCTAAAATCCATTTATCATCTGTAAGGTTTGGTCC
This sequence comes from Flavobacterium sp. GW823-FHT06G12, assembly GCF_058794775.1. NCBI lineage: Bacteria > Pseudomonadati > Bacteroidota > Flavobacteriia > Flavobacteriales > Flavobacteriaceae > Flavobacterium > Flavobacterium sp. GW823-FHT06G12. The sequence goes on along the minus strand of NZ_JBXAHE010000001.1, from coordinate 613,316 downwards.
AATCTGACCTCCTGCATCGGCACGGTGACAAGCTGCACAGTTTGTTGTAAAGATTTCTTTTCCTGCTGCTAAACTTGGTTCGTCAGTTAATAAAACAACCGTTTTTTCGTCCATCAAATCTGGAGCAGTTTTCATATATTCTTCAACGTCAATTTTTGCCTGCGCCATTTCTTTCTTCAATTCCATTTCCTGATCATCCGCTCCTAAAACATCGTAACGAACTACATAAATAACTCCGAAAATGATACAGATGTAGAATAAATACACCCACCATGGTGGCAAATTATTATCCAACTCTTTGATTCCGTCATAATCATGATCCATCAATAAGTCGGCTTCTTTTTCAATTGGTTCTGTTTTAGTCAATTTGTGCATTAGGTTTTTAAACCAAGTGCTTTCTTTGAAACTTAAACTTTCTTCAAGTTCTTTTTGCGCTTTTTCTTCTGGCGATAGCAATTGATACATCACTCTATTTACAGCACTAAGTGTAATTTCGATGGCAATCAGAATAAACAAAAAGACAAATAAAAAGAGCGAAACCATAGGGAATTTTACAAAAGCTGGCTTATCGCCTGAGTCTATAAAATATTCCATCAAAGCAAATACGATGAAGAAAATCAACGGTACTCTAACATATACTGGGAAAAACTTTTTCATTTTTATCTATCTTTTGTGATTACACTAAGTCCTTCATCTAAAGGTATATTACTCATTTCTTGAATTTTTTCTTTTCTATAAGAGAATACCCAAATACCTAATCCTACAAAAAAGAAGAAGAAAATTAAGAGGGAAATAATCGGGTATAATTCTACACCCGATATTGTTTCCATATTGTGTTTTATTTGTTCAAACATAATGCTGTTATTTAGTTTCTTTTACTTTAATATCAGTACCAAGTCTTTGAATATAAGCAATCAAAGCAACGATTTCTCTTTCATTCATCGGAATGAATTTCTCACCTTTTGCAGCAGCTTTTTTGCGGCTGTCTTCATAACTCTTAACAAAATCAGGATCGCTTTCTAAGCTTTTTTCTATCTTAACTGCCTGCTCTCTTAAAGTTTTTTGTGCGTTAGCAACTTCTTCTGGAGAATATGGCACACCTAATGAAATCATTGCCTGCATTTTCTTTTGTGTCAATGAAATGTCCATTGGTTTATTATCAAATAACCACTTGTATCCTGGCATAATTGATCCTGCAGATGTACTTTGCGGGTTCCACATGTGGTTAAAGTGCCAATTGTCATTATACTTACCGCCTACTCTTAATAAATCTGGACCTGTACGTTTTGATCCCCATAAGAATGGATGATCATAAACAAACTCTCCAGCTTTTGATTGAACTCCGTAACGTTCAACCTCACTTCTAAATGGACGAACTGACTGTGAATGACATCCAACACAACCTTCTCTGATATATAAATCACGTCCTTCAAGCTCTAAAGGTGTATATGGCTTCACACTTGAAATAGTTGGTATATTTGATTTTACCATAATTGTTGGCACAATTTGAATAATACCTCCAATTAAAATTGCAATAGTTGCTAAAATGGTTAACTGAATTGGTTTTCTTTCTAACCATGAGTGGAATTTCTCTCCACTTAATCTACTGCTTTTTATTGTTTGTAAAGCCGGAGCCTGAGCCAATTCATCTTCAATTGTATTACCCACTTTTACTGTCATGATAATGTTGTAAACTAATGTCAACATACCTATTAAGTAAAGAGACCCTCCGATAGCTCTCATCCAATACATTGGCATAATCGCCGTAACTGTTTCTAAGAAGTTACCATAAGTTAAAGTTCCGTCTGGGTTAAATTGTTTCCACATAGACGCTTGTTGGAAACCAGCCACATATAATGGAATTGTATAAACGATAATACCTAAAGTTCCAATCCAGAAATGGAAGTTTGCCAATTTCTTAGAGAATAATTCTGATTTTGTCATTCTTGGAATTAACCAATAAATAATACCAAATGACATAAAACCATTCCAAGCTAAAGCTCCTACGTGCACGTGTGCTACGATCCAGTCGGTATAGTGCGCAATAGCGTTTACATTTTTTAAAGATAACATCGGACCTTCAAAAGTCGCCATACCGTAACCTGTAATCGCTACAACAAAGAATTTTAAAACTGGTTCTTCACGAACTTTATCCCAAGCTCCTCTCAATGTTAAAAGACCATTGATCATACCTCCCCAAGATGGAGCAATTAACATTACTGAGAATGCAACTCCTAAATTCTGAGCCCAGTTTGGCAATGCAGAATATAATAAGTGGTGTGGTCCTGCCCAGATATAGATAAAGATTAAAGACCAAAAGTGAATAATAGATAATCTATATGAGTAAACAGGTCTGTTTGCAATTTTTGGAACGAAATAGTACATTAATCCCAAGAATGGAGTTGTAAGGAAGAATGCCACCGCATTGTGTCCGTACCACCATTGCACTAGGGCATCCTGAACACCTGCATACACAGAATAGCTTTTTAAAGCAGAAACCGGAATTTCGATGTTGTTAAAGATATGCAGTACCGCTACCGTTACAAATGTTGCTAAGTAAAACCAGATTGCAACATATAAATGACGTTCTCTACGACGCAGCATTGTACCAATCATATTGATACCCATTACAACCCAAATTAAAGCAATTGCAATATCGATTGGCCACTCTAGCTCTGCATATTCTTTAGAAGAAGTATAACCTAACGGAAGTGTAATTGCGGCGGCTACAATAATTAACTGCCATCCCCAGAAATGAAGGTTACTTAAAAAATCACTAAACATCCTGGCTTTTAGCAATCTTTGCAGCGAGTAGTACATACCGGCAAAGAAGGCATTACCCACAAAGGCAAAAATAACTGCATTAGTGTGCAATGGTCTTAATCGGCCGTAACTCAGCCACGAAATCCCATCTGTCATGTTGGGAAAAAGGTACATTACCGCTAAGGTAAGTCCCACTAACATACCCACAACTCCAAAAAGTATTGTGGCGTAAATGAATTTTTTTACAATTTTGTTGTCGTAATAAAACTGTTCCATTTCCATAATTATACTTGTTTTTCTTCGATTGGTGAATTATTATTTTGGGAATTAATTTTGGTTTCGTCATCAAAAAGAATTCTGACTGAGGGGGTATAATCATCATCGTATTGCCCAGTTTTGACAGCCACGATAAAGGCAATAAAGAAACAGATTGCCACAAAAATACTTACTGAAATTAATAGATAAATAACACTCATACCTTAGATTTATATTAACAAAATTACTTCGTTAAGGGCGCATAAAATATGATAATTATCATAGAGAAAAAGAATATGTTAAATTTAATAAAATATATTCTTTAATAATTTATAATCATTCTAAATTTCTGTTACTGAAATAGTTAGACATAAAAGTAACAAAACTTACAATCGTAATCGTGCTCAATGGCATGATGATAGCAGCAACTAACGGAAGTAGGTTTCCTGTGACCGCAAATGCAAGTCCAACAACGTTGTACAGCAATGACAGGCCAAAACTCATCTTTATAATAGAAATTGCTTTATGTGAAAGCTTCAAAAAGTAATTGAGACGTGAAAACTCCGATGCATCAAGAATTGCATCACATGCAGGAGAAAAAACGTTCACATTTTCAGAAATAGAAATCCCGACGTTACTTTGCGCCAATGCTCCAGCATCATTTAGTCCATCACCAACCATCATTACATTTTGTCCTTTTTCTTGAAGTTTCTTTATGTATTCAAGTTTTTGCTCTGGTTTTTGATTGAATATTAACTCAGTACCTTTTGGCAGAATAGCTTCTAAGTTTCCTCTTTCGCCATCATTGTCACCAGAAAGTACTTTAATTTGATACTCTTTACTCAAGTTTGCAAAAAGTTTTTCTAGGCCTTCGCGATATTGATTCTGGAAAGTATATTTTCCAAAATAGATCTCTCCTATTTTAATATGTAATGCCGTTTTTTCAATTTCTGAACCATCTGCAACTATATCATTTACAAATTGTCCAGAACCAATTTTAATTTCTTTTCCTTCAATAGTTGCTAAAATCCCTTTACCTGTAATTTCCTGAAATTCTTCTAAAGCGATACGCTTGGCATCTGGCAGAAAATCGTAAAGCATTCGGCTTAATGGGTGGTTTGAACCGCGCAATACGCTCTTAATCAATACAACATCTGAATCTAAAATAGGTTTTCCTTCATATACTATATTCGATTTTTTGTTGGTAGTAATTGTTCCTGTTTTATCAAAAACAATCGTATCAACTTTTGCGAGCTGCTCGATCACAATGGCGTTTTTTAAATAAAATTTCTTTTTACCTAAAATTCGTAATATGTTTCCAAAAGTAAACGGAGCAGTAAGCGCCAACGCGCAAGGACAAGCTACGATTAGCACCGCTGTAAAAACATTAAAAGCTGTATTAGCGTCTATAAAAATCCAATAACCAAAACCAGCAAATGCAATGAGCAATAATATGGGGGTAAAATATCGGCTTATTGCATCTGTTATGGTTTTGTGTTTCTGATCTACTTTTTTCTGAAAAATTTCGTTACTCCATAACTGCGTCAAATAACTCTGTGAAACTGAATGCAATACTTCCATTTCTATTACTTTCCCAATCTGTTTTCCTCCCGCAAATACTTTATCACCAGATTTTTTAGTAATTGGAACAGCTTCTCCTGTAACGAAACTATAATCTATTTCTGCACTTTCACTAATTAAAATTCCATCTACAGGAATAAGTTCTTGATTTCTAATCAACAATCGATCTCCTTTTAAAACATCATAAATAGCAACATTATCTTCAGATGCATCTTTATTAATTTTAGTAACGGCAATCGGGAAATAGGATTTAAAATCTCTTTCAAAGCTTAGGAAACTATAGGTTTTAGTTTGAAACATTTTACCAAGAAGCATAAAAAATACTAAACTCGCTAAACTGTCAAAAAAACCGGGACCGTGATCCATTAGCATATCATAAGTACTGCGAATAAACATCACGATAATACCTAATGCAATCGGAATATCAATGTTAAGCATTCTGGTTCTAATACTGTGGTAAGCAGAAATATAATATCCGCTTGCTGAATATAAGAAACTTGGCAATGCTAAAAGAAAAATCAGTAATCTGAAAAACGGTTTGTAACTATCCAACCAGAATTCTTTCATTTCGAAATATTCTGGAAATGAAAGCAACATAATATTTCCGAAACAAAAGAATGCAACGCCTAATTTATAAGTTAAACTTCGGTCTACTTTTACTTCTGCTGTTCCATAATTTTCTAAACTAATATAAGGCTCATAACCTATTGAGTTTAAAAGATATGCGATTTCTTTTAAAGAAACCACATCTGAGTTAAAGGTAATTCTAACCTTTTTTTCGTGAAAATTAACTTGAGATGTACTTATTCCAGGCTGAAGACGATTTAGATTTTCTAGAATCCAGATACAAGAACTGCAGTGAATATGTGGAATATTTAGCGAAACAATTGACGTGTTTCCTTCCTGAAATTCTAAAACCTTTGCGAGTATGGTTTCATTTTCTAAAAAATCATATTTTCCTTTGATGTCTTGCGGTGTGGCTCCCGGAGACTTTTCAAAATCATAATAAGATGTTAGGTCGTTGATGCTGAAAATTTCGTAAACTGTTTTACAGCCTGTGCAACAAAACTTCTTATCATCAAAATCAATTTCTTCATTTTGTTCAATAGTTAAACCACAATGAAAACAACTTTGCTCCCTCATAAACTTGTTTTTATATGCCACAAATTTCCAATTAAAGCACAATTATTAAGATGATAATTGTCATGTAATCTTGAAATTGAATTCTAATTTAATAAAATAAAACAGTCTAAATTGAGCTCTACCGTAATTTATTATATTTTTACCATATAATAGTCAATTATACCCTTAAATATCCTTATTTTTGCAGCAAACAAATATTGTCATGAATAAATGTGATCAATGCATTGTACGCCAGCTAAGCTCATTAAAAGCCCTTAACAAAGAAGAAGTTATAAAATTAGCTAGCAGCAAAACCTCTTACAAGATTAAAAAAGGTGAAGCCATTTTTGAAGAAGGCGAAGTAACCAATGGTGTTTTTTGTATAAAAGATGGTGTTGGTAAACTTTCAAAATTGAGTGCAAACGGAAAAGATCAAATTGTAAAATTGGTAAAATCCGGAGAACTTCTTGGACAACGCTCTATGATTAGTAATGAGCCCGCAAACTTGACTGCAAAAGCAATTGCCGACATGGAGGTTTGTTTTATTCCTAAAACCGAAATCATCAATTTCTTTAATAATAACAATCAGTTTTCTTTAAATCTGATGCAATCAGTATGCGAAGATTTGAAAGAATCTGAGAATGAAAAAATTGCCTTAGTTCAAAAAACAGTTAAGCAGAGACTTGCTGAAACTTTATTGCAACTGCATGATGAATTTGGAGAAGATACCGACAAAACCCTTAAAGTTCAACTAACAAGAGAAGAACTTGCGGGCATCATTGGTACTGCAACAGAAAGCTGCATTCGTTTATTATCTGATTTTAATAAATTAGGATTAATAGAATTAGTCGGCAAAAAAATTATGCTTAAAGACGTTCGCGCTTTAAAAAAATTAGCAGATAACTAAAGTTTTTTAGCTTCATTCCAGAAAACATCCATTTCTGTAAGCGTCATATCCATTAACGGTTTACCTAATTCGTTTGCTTTACTTTCTAAGTATTGAAAACGCTTTATAAACTTTTTATTGGTTCTTTCTAAAGCATCTTCTGGATTTACATTTAAGAATCTTGCATAATTAATCATAGAAAACAAAACGTCGCCAAACTCGTCTTCAATTTTATCTTGATTTCCAGTTTTTACTTCGTCTTGTAATTCTTGTAATTCCTCTTGCACTTTATCCCAAACTTGATGCGGCTCTTCCCAGTCAAAACCGACACCTTTTACTTTATCTTGAATTCTGCTTGCTTTAACTAGTGCAGGAAGGCTTCTTGGCACGCCCTCTAAAACTGATTTTTTTCCTTCTTTCAGTTTCAGTTTTTCCCAATTCTGTTTTACTTCTTCTTCATTTTCTACTTTCACATCTCCGTAAATATGCGGATGACGATGAATTAGTTTCTCGCAGATTTCATTGCAGACATCAGCAATATCAAAATCATTGGTTTCACTACCTATTTTAGCGTAAAAAACAATATGAAGCAGCAAATCCCCCAATTCCTTTTTGACTTCATTTAAATCGTTGTCCAAAATAGCATCTCCCAACTCATACGTTTCTTCGATTGTTAGATGTCTTAATGTTTGCAGGGTTTGTTTTTTATCCCACGGACATTGTTCACGAAGTTCATCCATGATATTTAATAATCTTTCAAATGCTTTTAACTGGTTTTCTCTGCTCATTTTGAAGTTTTCTATTGATTTAACTCGATTTCTGTAAAATTAAAAAATCCTGTCAAGAAAACATCTTAACAGGATTATTTTATGATTAAAGAAAAACTACTATTCTTCTTTTTTAGCTTTTGCTTTTTTTGCTGCTGGAGCTTTTTTTGGTTTTTCTTCAGCAACTGGAGCTTCTTCTTTTGGTTCTTCAGCTGCAGGAGCCAAATCTGTAACCAAACCTTTAGCTTGAAGCGTGTTGTACCAGTTTAATACTTTTTTGATATCTGATGGATAAACTCTCTCTTCGTCATAATCTGGAAGAATTTGTTTGAAATAAGCAGACAAAGTAGCATTGTCTTCTTTATGAGAAATCGCTTGTCCTTTATTTTCTTTAACGGCAATCTGCTGCATTACTTCAGTTAACGGTTTTTCGCCTTCATAAGTATAAATCGAAATTTCAGACAATAAACTTACATTGCTTTTTAGATTTACAGTAATCTTCTTCCCATCAATTAATGATTCCGCCACAAAACCTGTACGAGTTTGTACTTTTAATTCGTATAAACCTGGTTTTCCTGAAATGGCTAAAATTTTCGTTAAATTCATTTTTATTAAAATTAGTATTAAGAATTTGATTTATTTTTTTGTTTCCAATTATTTAGAAAACTTATCTTGCTTTTTTAGCTGCAAAAAATTTCATTCTATATTCCTGAGACGTTTTTCCCTCAGTAATATTTTTCAATTTCTTTTGGATTAAACGTTTCTTTAGAGATGAAATTTTATCTGTAAACAAGATTCCTTCAATATGGTCGTATTCGTGTTGAATAACTCTTGCGATTAATCCGTCGAATACTTCCGTTTTCATAACGAAATCTTCTTCACAATATTCGATTGTAACAGTTGGTTTTCTGTAAACGTCTTCACGCACATCAGGAATACTCAAACAACCTTCATTAAATCCCCACTCTTCTCCTTCTTCTTTAACGATTTTAGCGTTGATAAAAGTCTTTTTAAAACCTTTCAAATCTTTTTGTTCCTCTGAAGGAAGATCCTCATCATCACTAAAAGGCGTTGTGTCAATGACAAACAAACGAATTGGCAGTCCAACTTGCGGTGCTGCAAGTCCAACCCCATACGCATTGTACATGGTCTCGTACATATTTGCGATCGTTTCTTTTAGATTTGGATATTCTGGTGTAATATCCTGCCCTACTTTTCTTAAAACAGGATCACCGTATCCTACAATTGGTAAAATCATTTGTTTTTATTTATGTTTTTATGTGCTGCAAAAACAGAATTAAAGTTCTGATATTTCAGCTGGCAAAAATAGTAAAAAATAGTCAAGAATGATTCTAATAATCTATTATATCGTATTTTTTACAAGCTGTTAAAAATCTCATCCATAATTATGCCAAAATCACTCCTACAATTCTTACCTTTGCTAGTAAACCTCTCTTTATGATTGATAAGATTTCGAAATTTACAAACAGTACTTCCTTTCTCAATGCCTCTAAAGTAACTATCGCTTCTGTTGTTCCTGTTTTGGTTTTAAATTTTTTAGGTCATTTTGAAATTGGTTTCACGATTGCATTAGGTGCTTTCTATACTTATCCTAGCGATATTCCGAGTTCACTTGGTCATAAGATAAAAGGGTTAATTGCTGCTTCTTTTATTGTTTCGGGCGTTAATCTACTGGTAAATCTCGTTTATCCGTATCCGCTCCTTTTTTATATATTTTTAGGCTTTCTGTTGTTTTTATGTTCTATGATTTCGGTTTATGGACAGCGAGCAACGTTAATTTCTTTCTCTGCCTTATTATCTATTTCTCTTTCTTTTGGGCATTTGCATGAAGGTTGGGCTGCTTTTGAATATTCTGGTTTTATTTTTATTGGAGGAATTTTATACCTTATAGTTTCTCTTGTTTTTCATTTTGTACAGCCATATAAATATGTCGAATTACAAATTGCAGAAGGAATAAAACTTACTGCCAAATATCTAAAATTAAGAGGTGATTTATGGAGCCCAGAAGCTAACAGGCAAGCAATTATTGAAAAACAGCTGGCAGTACAAGTAGAACTAAATCTAATTCATGAAGATTTAAGAAAAATGTTAATCGGAAACCAGAATGCATCTGGAATAACGAGCCAGAACCGAAAAATGCTTTTGGTTTTTATCACTTTAGTCGAAATTCAAGAATTGGCACTTTACACTTCTTTTGACCATAGTAAACTTCATCAGAAATTTGCCAAACATCCTGATGTTTTAAGAACCTATCAAAATGTAGCTTATAAACTGGCTTCAACCCTCAAAAAACTCTCCAAAAATGTCAATCATATCAGTGTTTATGTCGATAAGCATGATTTGAAAAATGAATTAGATGCACTTGAATTTGCCATTTTTGACTATGAAAAAACATTAGGAAAAGAAGAAGCTGCAGAAGGTGTTTTAATGCTAACCAATATGCTGAAATATGCTAAAAATCAGGTTGGGAAAATTAAAACTATTCAGCGTGCGCTTTCTTTGGCAATGCAATCTTATAAACTGAAAGATCAAGATAAAGAGCTAGAAAAATTCTTAACTCCGCAATATTATCCGTTACGAACTTTAATTGAGAATTTAAGTTATTCTTCTTCGATTTTCAGGCATTCAATAAGATTAACGATCACTATTTTGATTGGTTTTTTCCTCGGACAAGTTTTGCCTTTTCAAAACGTCTATTGGATTCTGCTGACCATTGTAGTAATCATGCGCCCTGGCTATGGTTTAACAAAAGAACGATCGTACAACAGAATATTCGGAACTGTTTTAGGAGGAATTTTAGCTTTCGGAATTGTATCTGTTATTCAGAATCACGTTGCACTGAGCATTTTTTCAATTGTATGTATGCTTCTCGGAATTTCATTTACGCAAATCAACTATAAAATAAGCGCAACATTTGTTACAATGTATGTGGTTTTCATCTACGGAATTTTAACACCTGACATTAACGAAGTAATTCAGTACAGAATATTAGATTCACTTGCGGGAGCAATTTTAGCTTTCATTGCCAATCAGTTTTTATGGCCAGCTTGGGAATTCATCAATACACCAATTCATATTGAAAACACAATTCGGGCGAATAGGAATTATCTAAAAGAAATTGCTGATTTTTATAATAAAAAAGGAGAAGTTCCAACTTCGTATCGTTTAGCACGAAAAAATGCCTTTGTTGAAATAGGAAATTTAATGACTTCTTTTCAACGTATGATGCAGGAACCTAAATCAAAACAAAAAACAATGCCTTTGGTAAATAAATTGGTGGTTTTAAATCATTCTTTATTATCTGCTTTAGCGTCATTGTCAACTTATATTCAATCGCATCAAACGACTTCTGCTTCTGACTCTTTTAATTATATCATCAAGACTATTCTAGCCAATTTAGATCACTCGATTTCTATTTTACGAAATGAAGTTATAATACAAGATACTTTTTTTGAAAAAGAAGATGTGACATTACAGTTTGAGGAATTAAAACGAAAACATTTTACACGCTTAGCTGAAGATGATGATTTGGATAAAGAAACGCGTCAAGCAAAAATGCAAGAAGCCCAAATGGTAATCGAGCAACTGATTTGGATGAGCAATCTAGCAGAAAAAATTCTAAAAAACACAACCGACCTAAAAGCAACAAATCCAGATTAATTCATCTGGATTTGTTTTTTATATTTCAATAATGAGAAGCTTTAATTTAATTTTAAAACTTCTGCAGTTTGTTTTCTAAGCTGTTCTAAAAGTTCTGGCTTATCATTTAAAGTCTGACCGTAAGAAGGAATCATTGTTTTTAATTTTGCTTGCCATTCTGGTGTTTTAATTTGATGCGTAAAACATCTGCTAACCAAATCAACCATAATTGCTACAGCAGTAGAAGCTCCTGGAGAAGCACCTAATAAAACTGCCAAACTTCCGTCGTGCGTATTAATTACTTCAGTACCAAATTCTAAAACACCACCTTCTTTTTCATCTTTTTTGATCACCTGAACACGTTGTCCTGCTTTTTCCAATTTCCAATCTTTAGAACGTGCTGTTGGCAAATATTCACGTAAAGCTTTCATTCTGTCTTTTGGAGACTGGCGAACTTGCTCGATCAAATATTTCGTTAATGGAATATTATGATATCCCGCGGCCAACATCGGGATTAAATTGTTAGACTTAATAGATAACGGCAAATCTAAATAAGAACCATTTTTCAAGAAACGAGTCGAGAATCCTGCAAATGGCCCAAAAAGAAGTGCTTTCTCTCCGTCAATTACACGAGTATCGATATGAGGAACAGACATTGGAGGAGCTCCAACACTTGCTTTTCCATAAACTTTTGCTTGGTGTTTAGCAATTACCTCAGGATTTGTACATTTTAGCCATTGTCCGCTTACAGGAAAACCTCCATATCCGTTTCCTTCTGGAACATTTGCTTTTTCTAATAAAGGAAGAGAACCTCCTCCTGCACCGATAAATACAAATTTAGTATAAGCTTTACGAGTATTTCCGGTAGACAAATCTTTAATTTTAATTCTCCAAGATTTATCTTCGCGCTGTCTTAGTTTTTTAACTTCGTGATTGAAATACAAAGAAACACCGTCTAATTTTTCTAAGTAATTGAACATACTTCTTGTTAAAGCACCAAAGTTAACATCGGTACCAATTTCCATATGTGTTGCTGCTAATTTTTCATCAGCATTTCTGCCTTCCATTACCAATGGCATCCATTTTTGAAGTTGTTCAAAATCGGTGCTAAAAGTCATATCGGCAAAGATTGGATTGCTTTGAAGGGCTTCGAATCTCTTTTTTAAATAATCTACGTTTTTATCTCCCCACACAAAACTCATATGAGGTACGCTTTTAATAAAATTATCCGGAGACGGCACTTTATTTTGCTGCACTAGGTAAGACCAAAACTGGCGAGAAATCTCAAACGATTCTGCAATGCTTATTGCTTTTTTAGGATCTATGCTTCCGTCTGCCTTTTCTGGAGTATAATTTAATTCACAAAAAGCAGAATGTCCTGTTCCAGCATTATTCCAAGCATCAGAGCTTTCAGCAGCAGCAACATCTAATCTTTCGTAAATTTCAATTTTTATATCTGGTTGTAATTCTTTCAAAATTACCCCAAGAGTGGCACTCATTATTCCAGCGCCAATGAGTACTACATCACTATTTGAACGTATGGTTTCGTCAGGCATAACAGTATTTTTATTTAAAGTGCAAAGGTACTTTTTTAATTGCAAAAAAAAACTAATTTTTAGATGATAAAAGTTAGGATTTTCTAAAAACCTTTAAATTATAAATAAAAAATACGACGAACAGCGTTATTTTTTTGCGGAAAGATAATCTTGAAGCATAATTGTAGCAGAAATTTCGTCTATTAATCCTTTATTCTGACGTTGCTTTTTACTTAAACCACTGTCGATCATGGTTTGAAATGCCATTTTTGAAGTAAAACGTTCATCGACACGAATCACTTTCATCTCTGGAAAAATATTCGAAAAATGAGTTGCAAAACCATTAATCACAGAAGCACTTTCAGAAGGCATTCCGTTCATTTGTTTTGGTTCCCCAATTAAAACCGCTTCGACTTTTTCTTTCGCAAAATAATCTTTCAGAAAGTCGATCAAAGTATGTGTTGGAATCGTTGTTAAACCCGAAGCAATAATTTGCATTTCGTCTGTAACAGCAATCCCTGTACGCTTTTGTCCGTAATCTATTGAAAGAATTCTTGGCATGTTTTATTTTTTCAGCAAAGGTAAATATTTTTCCTATCCTTTCCCACAATAACCAGAAAATGCAATTTATATTTTTTTTTGTCAGAAAAAAACTTTTATTTTCATTTAAAAAAAATACTTTTGCGCAAAAAAAATTTTACTAAAAAAACAAGGCTTTTATTCTATCAGTACAAATGAGTAATTACAAAACGAATTTAATTTTATTTATAAATAGATTTATCCTAATTGTTGCGGTTTATCAAATCTGCAGAATTCTTTTTTACTGCGTCAATCTCGAATTATTTAATAACTTAAGCATAAGAGTTTTTTCTGGCGGTTTGCTTTTTGATCTAGCTGCGGTTGCTTATATCAACATACCTTTTTTAATTGCACATCTTTTTCCTGGTAATTTTAAATACAGTCCGAAATACCAAAAGATTTTGCTTGTATCATTTTACGCAGTCAATCTTGCTTTTATTGCAACCAATTTTATTGATATTATTTACTATCGTTTTACTGGCCGAAGAAGCACCTACGCAATGATTACCGCAGACGGAATGGAGCATGATGTGATCCGATTAATTCCTTCTTTTTTAAAAGAGTTTTGGTATATCGCAATTCTCTTTATAATTACAGGTTTTGTTTTATGGAAACTACTTCCTAAAGCAAAAAGCCCTATTACACCTAAAGAATTGAATAGACGAGATTATGTACAAAAAGCCATTTATACTGTTATTTCAATTTTTGTAGTTCTATTAATGATACGCGGAGGTGTACAAAAAAAACCTATTAAGATTGTTGACGGAATGCGATATGGAAATTTAAATACCTCTGCTTTGGTTTTAAATACTCCTTTCACTATTCTAAAAACCGCTTTTAAGAAAAAAGAACTTGAAAAAGTGCATTATTATAGCGATTCTGAATTAAAATCAATCTATAATCCTGTTCTTTCTATAAACCCTAAACTACCTGCTGATAAAAAAAATGTAGTTGTAATTATTCTAGAAAGTTTTGGAAACGAAAACATTCACTGTGGTCAAACTCCTTTTTTAGATTCGTTAATTACAAAAGCTCATTACTTTAAAAACGGATTTGCTAACGGAAAAGTGTCTATCGATGCGGTTCCATCAACTATATCAAGCATTCCTAGTTTAATGAATAATTCTTTTATAACCTCAGGCTATGCTTTAAACAAAACAAAAAGTCTTCCGCAAATCTTGAAAAAGGAAGGTTATAATACTTCTTTTTTTCACGGCGCTTTTAACGGAAGCCAAAACTTTGATCAATATTGTAAAGTTGCAGGGTTTGATGAATATTATGGTAAAGACCAATATGTAGGAAGTCCAGCATTTGATGGAAAATGGGGTATTTTTGACGAAGAGTTTTTACAATTTTTCGCCGCAAAACTTACTTCTTTCAAACAGCCTTTCTTTAGTTCTATATTCACGATTTCATCACACAATCCTTATATTATTCCTGAAAAGTATAAAGGTAAATTCCCAAAAGGAAATACGGAAATCCAAGAAAGTATTGCCTATACAGATTTTGCGCTTCGAAAATTTTTCAAAAGTGCTAAAAAAGAAAAATGGTACAACAATACTCTTTTTGTAATAACAGCCGATCACACATCTTCTAGCGGAACTTCAGAAGCAGATAAGACAAATGTTGGTAAATTTAGAATTCCAATATTGTTCTTTGATCCTTCAAATCCAAGTTTCAATGTTGCTGATGAGAAGAACTTTCAACAAATCGATATTATGCCTAGCATACTTGATTACTTAAATATAAAAGCAGAAATAATATCTTTTGGAAAAAGCTTCAAATCTCAACAAAATTTTGCGGTTTATTACCTTCAAGACACTTACCACTGCATTGTCGATGACTATTATCTTGCTTTTGCAAACAATCGTACTATCGGTTTATACAATTGGAAAAAAGATACTTTATTGAAACATAATTTAATTGAAACGAATAAAACAAAAGCAAACGAGCTTGAACGTTTTTTAAAAGGTTATATTCAGTCTTTCAATAATCGAGTAATAGACAATCAACTAAGTTTTGATTAATAATTGATAAATAAAAAATCCGCCTTGAAAATATTTCAAGACGGATTTTTATCCAAATATTCAAACCTAAAAAATAACTCAATTTATCTTCCGAACAATCGGCCGAAAAAACCTCTGTGTTCTTCCTCTTCTCCTGCATCCTCTTCTTCTGAGTAATTAGCAAACTTAGATTGCGATTTTTCATGTTCGTAAATCAACTCCTTAATATATTCAACGTAAGTTCTCTTTTTCTCTTCTAAGAAACCAATTAAGTACTTTTCGCTAAATTCTACTCCACTTGCTGCTTCAATCTGCAACAACTTTTTGTATAAAGGCTCAATATGCATCGCAATTACTTCTTGCGGTACAGCTTGTCTTCTTCCGAAATAATTTACGATAACATCGTTTTCGTCTCGGGCAATTTCAAAATCTGTAATTACCCAATAGTATCTTCCAGACTTTGCAAGGTTTTTTACAATAGCATGAAAGTTTTTCCCGTTTTTAAGATTCTCCCAAAGCACTTTAAAAATAACTTTTGGCATATCCGGGTGGCGTATGATATTATGAGGCTGGCCCATTAATTCATAATCTTCGTAACCACAAACGTCTACAAATACTTCGTTGGCGTATTCTATAATTCCGTATGCGTTTGTTTTACTCATAATAACCTGAGTTTTATCCCAGCTTACTTCTTTATCAATGATTACTCTGTTTTGAAGGTGATTTTCTTGATTCATATTTTACTGCTTATATGATTATTTATGGAATGGAATGTTGATCAACACTGCGAAATTAAAGCGAAGAAAAAGTACAAATCCTGACTTTTGTCATATTTTGATATAAAAAAAACTTTTAGCGGTAACGGTATTAATTAAAAACATATACAGCCTTTCTGATTTTACAAATAAGAAACAAAAAGTTAAATATGTAACATTTTCAAACCGTTTTGCTTTTTTGCATTTCTACAAATACCTTATCTTTGCCAAAAAATTAAACGTATGAATTCTTTACAGACTATAATTGAACAAGCTTGGGAAAACAGAGCTTTATTGCAAGAAACTACAACTACTGACGCCATTAGAGAAGTAATCGAATTGGTAGACGCAGGAAAATTACGTGTTGCTGAACCAGTTGGTGACAAATGGCAGGTAAACGAATGGGTTAAAAAAGCAGTTGTAATGTATTTCCCGATTCAAAAAATGGAAACATGGGAATCTGGTATTTTTGAATACCACGATAAAATGTTGCTAAAGAGAAATTATGCTGAAAAAGGAATTCGTGTAGTACCAAACGCTGTAGCTCGTTACGGTGCTTACATTTCAAGCGGTGTAATCTTAATGCCAAGTTACGTAAACATTGGAGCTTATGTAGACGAAGGAACAATGGTTGATACTTGGGCAACTGTAGGAAGCTGTGCTCAAATTGGTAAAAACGTACACTTAAGTGGTGGTGTTGGTATTGGTGGTGTTCTTGAGCCATTGCAAGCTGCTCCTGTTATTATCGAAGATGGCGCTTTTATTGGTTCTCGTTGTATCGTTGTTGAAGGTGTTCATGTTGGAAAAGAAGCAGTTCTTGGAGCTAACGTATGCTTAACAGCATCTACAAAAATTATCGATGTTACAGGTGATGAGCCAGTTGAAATGAAAGGTTATGTACCAGCTCGTTCTGTGGTTATTCCTGGAAGCTATACTAAGAAATTTGCTGCTGGCGAATTTCAAGTTCCTTGTGCCTTAATTATCGGAACTCGTAAACCATCTACAGATTTAAAAACTTCTTTAAACAATGCACTTCGCGAATACGATGTTGCGGTATAGGTTTTAAAAGATCTTAATATTAAAAATCCAAATTCCATTTTATTATTGGAATTTGGATTTTTTTTGTCACTTTCTTTTTTGAAGTTTTATAAGCTTAGCATATTTCATATAAGAAAAAAAGGCCTGAATCATTGCAATTGTCAATCCATCAAGACCGTTAAAAATTCCTTTTTTAAAGAAATAGCAACGGATAAAGGCTACTGTTCCGTTCAGAACAGGCTTAAACGCATTTATTCTTTTTCCTTGATCAAATAATTGTTGGGCATGCCATCCTGAATATTGGTTCTTTTTTGCAATAATCTGATCAAAAGAATCCCATCCGTAATGTAAAATATGTACCGCAACCTTTTTCTCATTTTGAGCAACAATTTTCTGATGTACTTTAGAATCTGAAGGATGAGCTGTTTGTTTATTAAAGAAACGAACTTTATGATCTGGATACCATCCAGAAAAATCTATTAATTTATCTGCCAGAAAGTTTTTTACTCTAAAACTTAAAGCATCATAGTTTCCTTCTAGATATTTTTTCTGCAGAATAAATTCCTCTGCATCCTTATCTAAAAATTCGTCTGCATCCAGATTTAAAATCCAGTCATTTTTACAAAAAGGCAATCCGTGCGTACGCTGCGGTCCATCTCCTAAAAATACTTGCTGAATAACCTGTGCTCCTTTTTCTTTAGCTATTTCTACTGTACGATCTTTACTAAAAGAGTCTACAATAATAACTTCATCACAAACTTTAAATAAGGCATCTATACATTTTCCAATGTTTTTCTCTTCATTGAAAGTAATAACCAAACCGCTAATTCCCATTGTCAATTTTAATTTGTTGAGCACAAAAATATGACTTTTTAATTTAGTTTAATCTTATTACCGCCATCACTTGTTCACTTCACAAAATAGTTTGTACTTTAGCTTTCAAATTGAACATAAAAACCAAATGAGAATATTAGTTATTCAGCAAAAAAGAATCGGAGACGTCTTAACAAGCACAATTATCTGCAACAACTTAAAAGCCAAGTTTCCAGATTCTACAATTGACTATATGTGTTATCCTAATTCGATTGATGTTCTTACAGAAAATCCGAATATTGATAACATTATTCCAGTAACTAATAAAATCAGAAAATCTACTTTTGGTTTCATTAAATTCATTTTTGAGATTCGAAGAAAAAAATATGATGCGGTAATCGATGTATACAGTAAATTAGGAACGAATTTAATTACGTTTTTTTCTGGAGCAAAATTTAAAGTTTCCTATCATAAATGGTATTCTAACATTTTTTACAACTACAGTTATGAGCGTTTTGATGCCATAAAATCAGAATATGGTTTAGCAATCGAAAACAGACTATTGCTTCTTAAACCTTTTTTCACAGAAAAGATAACCAATGTAAAACCAAAGATTTATTTAAAAGAATCTGAAATTAAAGAAGCAAAAAATATTTTAAACAGCTACAATATAGATCCTGAAAAACCGCTAATTATGTTTGGAATTTTAGGAAGCGAGCACTACAAAACATATCCGCTAGACGGAATGGCAAAAATTATCGATTTTACAGTAGCCAAAACAAACGCTACTATTCTTTTTAATTATATTCCGAACCAGAAAGAGCAAGCTTTGGAGGTTTATAATCATTGTTCTAACGAAACAAAAAAGCATATTATCTTCGATTTGTACGCTACAGATTTACGTCAGTTTTTGGCGATACTTTCTCAATGCGAAATGCTTATAGGAAACGAAGGTGGTGCTGTAAATATGGCAAAAGCGCTTGAAATTCCAACTTTCTCGATCTTTACTCCTTCTGTCAGAAAAGAAACTTGGCAGCTGTTTGAGAATGAAGCAAAAAATGTATCTGTTCATTTAAAAGATTTAAAACCTGAAATCTACGAGAAACATACAGAGCAATATATAAAAGAACATACTTTTGAATATTATGCTGAGTATCCATTAGAACTTATGCTAAAAAAATTAGAGACTTATTTTCAAGAATATAAAAATTGAAAAGTAAAGGATCAGCATGAATAGTGAAGGGCAAAAATTATCAGTATTGATTATTACGCTTAATGAAGAACATCACATAAAATCGCTTCTTGATGATATTGATTTTGCTGATGAAATAATTGTTGTTGATTCTTTTAGCACTGATAAAACAGTAAGCATTGTTGAGTCTTTTAACAATGTAAAATTAATTCAGAATGCATTTACTGATTATACTTCTCAGCGAAATTTTGCGTTGGATCAAGCTCGAAACTCATGGGTTTTATTTATTGATGCCGACGAAAGATTAACACCCGAATTAAAATCTGAAATCGTTACTAAAATTAATTCCCAAAATGCTGCAAGTGCTTATTTTATCTATCGTATTTTTATGTTTAAAAACAGTAGATTAAATTTCAGCGGCTGGCAGACTGATAAGATTTTCAGGCTTTTTGATAAATCGAAATGTCGATACGATTCAGAAAGAACTGTTCACGAAAAGTTAATTGTAAACGGATCAATTTCTACTTTAAAACACAAAATCATACATTTTTCGTACTCTTCTTATGAAGATTACAAATCGAAAATGCACAATTACGGAATTCTTAAAGCCAACGAAAAATTTGCAAAAGGGATAAAACCATATTTATTAATGCAGTTGTTCCATCCTTTATACACTTTTTTATACCAACTTATTATCCGTTTTGGTTTTCTGGACGGACAAAAAGGCTTCACAATATGTTATTTGAATGCTTACAGCGTTTATATTCGCTACAAAGAATTAAGAAAGCTTACTTCTTCCAGAATTTAAGCTTCTTTTTCAGGCGTTTTTTTCTATAGAACTTCTCTTGAAAATCTGAAGTATCTTTCCATAAAGTTTCGAAAATCTTCTCTTCAGGCTGTTTAAGATAAAATTTAGCATATTCGTTACTCATCGTCGCCACCATTTCTTTTAACGGAGTTAAGCGGCATAAGTTTTTCATGCGCATTTCAAAAGTCATTTCATTATGAAATTCCATTCTGTTCAAATCCACCAGAAAGAAATCATAATTTCCGCTTGCATTCTTTTTTATCAAAGTATTTCCTGGCGAATGATCTAAAAATTCAATGCCTTTTTCGTGAAGATCAAAGCTAAATTTAGTAAACTGTCTCAAAATATTGTCGCGGTCTGGAAAATCAGGAATTTCTACCAATTCTCTATAGGTAAGATCACATTCAAGCTGTTCGCTTACATAAAAGCTTTTTTCTAAACCTATTATTGAAGAAAATTCAGCAAACGCAATAGGTTTTGGAGTTCCAACACCCAATTCCAACAATTTATTAGCAAACTCAAAAGAACGTTTAGCTTTTGATTTTCTGAAGTATTTGTAGGCGATTTTATTAATAAAGTGCGGAACTTTAAACGATTTTATGTTTATTTTTTTATCGTCTAAATCAAAAAGCTTTATCTGATTGCGCTGGCCAATTACAAAGTCTTCTCCTTTTGTATTAAAAAAACGAATATATTCAAGAAGAATATTTTCAAATTTTTCATATCCGCGATTTAATCTTAAAATCATAAAAATTGTTTCCGCAAATTTAGCTAGTTTTACCAACTAATAAAAACTATTTCGAAGATAATGCATATCACTCTTATAAGTTTAGACAACTGGGGACTTAACAAACATATAGCCGTAGACTTAGAAAAACAAGGACACACAGTTCGCCATATCGACTTCAATGCTTTTAAATACAAATACCCTTCTGTATTTCATAAAGTGTACAATGTTATATTAAAAGCATTTTTCAAAACGAATTTGAAGCATCAGCATTACGGAAAAGAAATTATCAAAGAATTAAAAAAAAATAGCCAAACTCAAGATGTTATTTTGACCATAAAAGGTGACTTTATAACTCCTGAAAGTATTTTAGAATTTAAAAAATATACAAAAAAATCTATCGGATTTTTTAATGACAATACGTATCGCTGTCCCAAAATCAAACGAGTTCTTCATTGCTTTGATGATGTTTTTTCTTTTGAAAAAGAAGATTGTGCAAATTTCAATTTAAAATTTGCCTCAAATTGGATTTACAATTCAGAAAACGCAACAAATGAAAATCAATTTGAATATGACGTTTTCAATATCAGCTCAATTGACAAAAGGCTTCCAATATTAAAAAGAATTGCTGCCAATTTAGCTTCTCAGAATTCAAAATTTAAATTTATCATTTACGATAAAAAACAAAAAGACAATGACGAAAATATTACCTATATAAAAAGTCATATGCCTTTAAGCGAAGTAAATGATTATATCAATCGTTCGAAAGTACTTTTGGACATTAACCGACTTGGCCAAAGCGGACTTACTTTTAGAGTTTTTGAAAGTTTGGGTCTAGAAAAAAAACTTATAACCACAAATGTCGATATTAAAAATTACGATTTTTATAACCCTAACAATATTTTAATAATCGACGAAAAGAATCCAATTATACCAATGGAATTTTTCGAAAATGAGTATGAAAAAATACCAGATTCAGTTTTAGAAAAGTACACTTTAAAAGGTTGGACAAATCATGTAATTCTAAAAGACAACACATTATAACTTTTTGATTTTAAAGTCAAACGTGTAGAATTCAATTTATTTAAGATAATTTTAACCGTAAAATTTTTGCATTCAAAACTCGTTTAGTATGTTTGCAAAAGTTTAAAAAATTAGTTAAAAATACCACAACAAAAAATTGTTTCCTCAAAAAATGATATTAACTTTTAGTGTTTATTCAATCCTCATAGCGTTTGCTTTAATTTTTTCTGTACTGCTAACAAATAAATTAGTAAAAATAGAGGTACTTGATGTTCGCTATCCAGAAATAGATGGCTTAAGAGGTTATCTAGCATTTTTTGTTTTCTTGCATCATAGTTATATCTGGAGATTTTTTCTTCAAAGTGGCGAATGGAATGAACCTATTTCAAATCTATTTAACCATTTTGGACAAACAACTGTTGCTTTTTTCTTTGTAATTACTGCTTTTCTTTTTACTCTAAAATTAATGAATAGCAAAAACAAAGAAATTAACTGGTCAGCATATATCAGTGCTCGTTTATACAGACTTTTCCCGATGTATCTTTTTTCTGTTGGCATTATATTTTTTATTGCTGGCTATCTAACGAATTTTAAATCAAAAGTTCCATTCTCAGAAAACATTGTGACCATATTGTCATGGATATTTTTCAATGTAAAAAAAGGATTAAATATCAACGGACTAGAAGATAGTTTTTTGTTAAATGCTGGCATCACTTGGACGCTGCCGTATGAATGGGTTTTCTACTTTTTATTGCCTCTTATTGCATTATTTTTCAAGATAAAAGTAAACTATAAAATCATTTTATCTTTTACTATAGTGGCGGCTCTCATAATGATTATTAATGGTTCTTCTTTAAGACATTTCTTTCCATTTCTTGGAGGTATTATTGCGGCTTTGGTAATCAAAAAAAATATTTTTGGAACTGTTTTAAAGCAAAAAAAATATACTTTTCTTGCTATTTCTTTACTTGTGTGCTCGGTTTATTTTTTCGATAGCGGAAGAAGACCAATCCCAATCATTATCACTTCAATTGTATTTATAATAATTGCTTCCGGAAATAGCTTTTTTGGAATTTTATCAAGTGCCTTTTCAAGAAAATTTGGACAAATAACCTATAGCATTTACTTATTGCATGGCATTTTGTTATTTGTCATTTTCTATTTCGTTATCGGATTTGAAGAAGCAAAAAAAATGACTGATAATGAATTTTGGTCTGTTATTGCCTTATCCGTTTTTCCGTTAATTTTTATTAGCCAATTGACATTTAAGTACATCGAACATCCATTGATGGAATTAGCGAAAGTAAAATTAAAATCTTCTTCTGTAAAATCATAAACCTCTAGCTTTTACAAAACGACTTCAAAACACAATAGATTTTCTATTTACAAATACTATAAAAAACAATTACAAGTAAAATTTATAACTTTGTAATCTTAAAATATAATTTGTAAAATGAACGAGGAAATCATCAACGCATACGAAGTAATTAAAAACGGTGGCATAATCTTATATCCAACAGATACTGTATGGGGAATTGGCTGTGATGCTACAAATGCTGAAGCCGTTGCTAAAATATATAAATTAAAACAGCGCGCAGAAACACAAAGCATGATTGTTTTAATGAATGGCGAAAAGATGATGTATAACGTATTTAAAAACATTCCTGAAGTTGCTTGGCAAATCTGGGAACTATCAGACAAACCAACTACTTTAATTCTTGATGATGCCAGAAACGTTGCTCCAAATATTATTGCTGCCGACAAATCTCTTGGGGTAAGACTGGTAAAAGAACCTTTTTGCTATAAATTGATGGAGAGAATGAAAAAACCATTGGTTTCGACCTCTGCAAATATTTCAGGACAACCTACGCCAATTGCTTTTAAAGATATTAGCCCAGAGATTATTAATGGCGTTGATTATGTAGTAAAATTAAATCAAGACAAAATAAACGGAAAATCTTCTACAATAATCAAATTAACAAACGATTCGCAGGTAAAAGTTATTCGCAAATAGCTTTTATTGAAAATCGAGTATAAAAAAAGTTCGCAAAGCTTTATCAAAATAAACTTTGCGAACTTTTTCATTTTAATAGTTTTAAAAAAACTTAACGGATTTTGCGCAATTACTTAGCACACTCCGCGTTTAAAAACCTAGAATCTCAGAACCTTAGTAGCTTAGATCGTTTTCAAACTCTCAACCAGCCAATCGATATCTTCTTTTGTATTATAATGACTAAATGAAATTCGAAGATTTGGTAATTTTAAATCAGTCTCCGAAAGCATTTCGTTTAATACATGAGAAGGTTTTATACTTCCAGACTGGCATGCGCTTCCTCTAGAAACTGCAATCCCTTTCATATCCAAACTAAAAAGCAACATCGAAGTTTTATCTGATGAAAAAGGTAAAATGACATTGATGAGATTATAGAAATCGTCTTTTTTTCCGTTGATTCTAAAATTAGGAAAATGAATTTCAAATTGCTCTATCAGATAATTTTTGAGACCTAAAATATAAGCTCTCTCTTCTTCTAGTTTTGCATACGAAATAGATAAAGCTTTTGCCATACCAGCAATTTGATGCACGGCCTCAGTTCCTGCGCGAAGACCTTTTTCTTGTTCTCCGCCAAAAAACAACGGCTGTAGACCAGAATTTTTTCGAATAAAAGCAAATCCGATACCTTTTGGCCCATGAAACTTATGCGCACTAGCCAAAATAAAATCAATAGGAGTCTTTTGCAAATCGATTTCAGCTTTCCCTATCGACTGAACTGTGTCTGAATGAAACAGAGCATTATATTGCTTGCAAATCAAACTTATGCGATCTAAATCTAAAATAGTTCCAGTTTCGTTATTTACATGCATTAAACTCACCAAAGTCTTTTTTTCTTCGGCCAATAAATTGGATAAATGCGTTAAATCCAAACTTCCGTCTGCATTTACATTAACGTAGTCAACCTGAATATTATATTCTTCTTGAAGCGCCCAAACAGTATGCAAAACAGCATGGTGTTCAATTTTTGAAGTAATGATTCTCTCTACTTTCAAATCTTCAACAGAAGAGCGCAGAATCCAGTTGTTGGCTTCAGTACCTCCAGATGTAAAAATTATTTCTTGAGCAGTACAGTTTAAATGTTTTGCAATACTCTTTCTCGAAAGCTCCAATATTGTTTTAGCATTTCGCCCAAAACTATGTGTAGACGACGGATTTCCGTAATCTTCAAGCATTATTTTAGTCATTTCCTGAATTACTTCAGGACGCATTGCAGTTGTTGAGGCATTATCTAGGTATACTTTTTTCATTACTGCAAAGTTAAGAAATATCAATTGTCAAATCTTAAATATCATTTGGCAATTTTTTCACTATTTTTGACACAAATAAATTTTACGATGAAAAAATATGCTGCCCTCCTATTATTTGCACTTTTCTTGAATGGATGTGATGATGGAGATTTAACTGTAGACAAAATAGACTTTTCGGATATTGAGGAATCTCAAGCCTGCGACCCTACAACTAATACCCTGATTTATAAGCTAAAAAATCAGGAAGCGCTTTTATTGCAAATGCCGGAAGGAGCAATTGTTAATGATTCTTCAACTTACAGTTACACTATCAACTCGAGTACCTATCGTGTTGTTTACAGAGCTTATGATGGAGCCGTATCGAAAGATAACATTTGTGGTTTAATACCACCAAGCACACCAAAAGTAACCGAAGAATGGCTTGGAATAGGCGGTACAATTGAAATTGCAACTACTCAAAACGAAAAACCAAATACCACTGACGATGGTTCAAGAGTCACAGGATATACACATAGCATTATTTTTAAGAATATAACTTTTCAAAAACCTGCAGGTATCCAAACACAACAGCCTGATTTTAACTTTGGGCTTTACACAACAACTGTAACACCAGCCAATTTAACTTTTAAAACAAACCCAAATGGTTTAGCTTATGAGTGTGATGAAGCTAGCAGAGTCTATAATTACAACAATTCATTCTATTTATCAATTGATGATATCGATCCAACATTGCTTGTTAATGACCCTACGCCTAGCGGGAAGCCAAGAACAAGTTTGATAACGGCTACTCAAAATAAAATCTTTTACAGAACTGCAAAAGCTGAAACAGGATCTATCACTCCAGCTTTTGTTTGTGCTAAAGTACAACCTGCTTCTCCTGTAATTGACGAAACATGGACAGGTAAACTTGGTGTAGCAAATCAGAGTGGAATTATTGAAGTAACTACTACTAAAACTGGACAAGTTTACGAACATACAATCGTACTTAAAAATGTAATTCTACAAAAAGGAAATAGCCACTTTAAACTTGGAAGCAGTTTCCTTCTTGGAAAAATTGAACGACCTGAAACCAACTAAAGACATAGACTTCTAGATAGAAAGTCGCCCGAATAATTCTTACAAAAAAAACGTCTGTTTTTTGAAATGATTTTAAAACTAAATCAGGACAAAAAACAGACGTTTTTTTATGCTTTACAATTATGCTTTTTTACTTCAAAAAAAGCTTTCTTATTTATTGTTTTGTCTTATATAAACTTCAGTAGCTCCTAGACCATATTTTTGATAATTGGCATCCTGAAAGTCAATTCCGTCATAACGGCCAAGTAAAAAGTCAAGCTCAGCTTTCAAAATTCCTTCACCCACACCATGAATAAAAACAATTTTCGGAATGCGATTTCTAATCGCAAATTCGATATGTCTTTTTGCAGTTTCCGTTTGTAAAGTTAAAATATCATAGTTCGACATTCCGCGTTTATTTGGAACCAATTTTTCGATGTGCAAATCAAATTCTGGAACGCCCACATCACGTTTATCTTTCTTTTCTTTGACAAAACTTCGTGGTTTTGGCTCTGTTTTTTCTTTTGAAACTTCATCTAAATCTATTCTTTTAATAGAATTCATTAAATTACTGGTATCTTGAATCTTAAGTAATTCGTTGACTAAAAATGTCATCACAAACCCATCGTCAGTTTCAATCAAAACTTCGTTATTTTTAACCGAAACTACCGTTCCGTTTATGGCTTCGTCCAGTACAGAAACCTTATCTCCTTTTGCAAGCATCCTACTCCTCTTTATCGTTATTTTTACTTGGCGTTTTTGCGCTCAATTGCATCATTCCAAACATAAAAACCACAATTGCAGCAATCATGATATAGATGTTTTTTTCTTCTGAAACCTGCTCGTAAAACGCAACCGAAATAGCAAGAATCATTATTATAATTTTAAAAGTTTTCATCCTTTCTACATTTTAAGATTTCAAAAATAGGAAACTTTCAAGTACTACTCCTATACTGCTCGAAACGTTTGTCATATTTTTTTAGTAAAATTGCAAAAAGATCTGCCATGAGTTTAGAGAAATATATGATCCCTTGCCTGTTCAAAACTGTCTTTGGTTATGACTGTTTAGGATGTGGATTTCAGCGCTCTTTATTCTTACTTTTTCAAGGCGAATTTTTGGCCGCTTTTAAAATGTATCCAGCCATTTTTACCTGCCTTTTATTATTCGTTTTTGCAGCATTTCATTTCTTGGATGAATCCAGAAATTACAAAAAAATCATTTGGAACGTTGCTATCGTAAATTTCATTTTTATGCTCGGCGGATATTATTTTAAACACTTTTATTTCTGAGTTTTTTGCTTTTTTATTTCTTAATCTGATTCAAAATATCATTCATCATCTCGATTTGAACTTTCTGAATTTCGATTAATTCTTGCTGCTGATGCATAATCAAATGATCAATTTTATCATGAATTAATCTAATCTCCAATTCCGATTTCAGATTGATCATATAATCTTTTTTAGCACGATTGCGATCTTTCTCTTCTTGACGATTTTGACTCATCATAATAACAGGTGCTTGCAAAGCGGCAACACAGGAAAGAATTAAGTTTAAGAGAATAAACGGATACGGATCAAAACCTTTATTCAAGAAAATATAAACATTTGCGCCAATCCATAGCGAAATAAAAACCACAAAAGAAATGATAAAAGTCCAGCTTCCTCCAAAATCGGCTACTTTATCGGCTACTTTTTGTCCTAAACTTCTAATTTCTTCTTCGTCTTCAACAATACTAACAATCGATTTATCTTCTTTTAATGATGAAATAACATTTTTCTCCATCGCAGAAAGCGCTCCGATTTCAGTAGAAAGGTAATTTGAAATATATTTTTGACGGTAAAGATTTAGTTCATTTACAGAAATGCAGTCTTCTGTGCTGAAATCTGGGTATTCCTTTTTTATTAATCCCAAAATAGGATCGTGTATATCTTTACCCCAAATTTTCTCTTTCTCCTCAAAAGAAAGTCCCGAAACTGCACTTTTAAATGTTTGTTTGTTTTCCATTTTAATATATTTTGAAAGCTAATTTACGTAATTAACTTCTTAAGAATTGCATAAAAAAGAACAGCTTGCAATCTGCCTTTTATCACAAATCTAACTTTGTGAAGTAAATTTCTTTAGTTAAATCGTGATTTTATTTCCAAAAAACGCCTTACTTTTAACGTTCCAAAATTATTCATTCATTTTTACCATTGTGACAAAAGAAAATATCATACAAAATATAAGAGCTTTAAAAAGCCATTCACACATAAATTACGGCATTAAAACCAAAACAGAAGACTTTACAGAAAAGCTTTTTTATACTCTTTTTGATTCTAATGCGGCGCTAGACGAAAGCATTGACGAATTGGAATTTCGTTTTAAAGAAATTGCTGTTTTGGCCTGCAAAAAGCCTCAAAATTTATGTGAATCTATTTGGGATCGCTTTTTAGAAAAACTTCCGGGAGTTTTAGAAAAACTAAATCAGGATGCCGAATATATCCTTGAAAACGATCCCGCTTCAAACAGCATCGACGAAGTATACTTAGGCTATCCTGGATTTTATGCCATTGCAATTTACAGACTAAGCCACGAGTTATATCATCTTGATTTATTGCTTTTTTCTCGATTAATGAGCGAATACGCACATAGAATTACGGGTACAGATATTCATGCAGGAGCAGATATTGCATCGCCATTTTTCATCGATCACGCAACAGGTATCGTAATTGGCGAAACTACTGTAATCAAGAAACATGTAAAAATTTATCAAGGCGTTACGCTTGGTGCATTAAGCGTAAGTAAAGAGATGAAAAATGCAAAAAGACACCCAACTGTTGAGGCAAATGTTTGCATTTACGCCAATGCTACAATTCTTGGCGGAGAAACTATAATTGGAAAAAACAGTGTTGTTGGAGGAAATGCGTGGGTTACGAAATCAATTCCTGAAGATTCTATCGTTTTAAACACCACTACTACTGAAGTTAAAATAAAAGAAAAAAAATAACATGAATTCACATAAATTATTAAACCTAATTGGCAACACTCCACTTATGAAGACTGTCAATCTAGTTAAAAATAAAAATGTAAAACTTTTACTGAAACTGGAAGGAAATAATCCAGGAGGAAGTGTAAAAGATAGAGCAGCATACAACATGATCGCTGCAGCGTTGGAAAGAGGCGATATCAAAAAAGGAGATAAATTAATTGAGGCAACCAGCGGAAACACTGGAATTGCCCTTGCTATGATTGCTCAATTATTTGGTATCGAAATTGAATTGGTTTTACCAGAAGATTCTACAAAAGAACGCACTCAGACTATGCGTGCTTATGGTGCGACAGTTATTCTTACTCCTGCGAGCGAAGGAATTATTGGTTCTAGAGATTATGCTGATAAAAAAGTAGCACAAGGCGGTTATTTGATGCTAAACCAGTTTGCCAATGACGATAACTGGAAAGCACACTATAAAACAACTGGGCCTGAAATTTGGAACGATACTGACGGAACGGTTACTCATTTCGTATCGGCTATGGGAACAACAGGAACGATTATAGGAACTTCAACTTATTTGAAAGAAAAAAATCCGAACGTTCAGATTGTTGGCGCACAACCAAGCGATGGATCTCAGATTCCTGGTATCCGTAAATGGCCACAAGAATATCTTCCTAAAATATTTGATGCTTCTAAAGTTGATACGGTTATCGATGTAAGCGAAGAAGAAGCACGCGCAATGACCAAAAGACTAGCTCTAGAAGAAGGCGTTTTTGCAGGAATGAGCAGCGGAGGTTCTGTTGCTGTTGCCTTAAAAATTGCCGAACAATTAGAATCTGGAGTTGTGGTTGCCGTTATCTGCGATAGAGGCGATCGTTATTTATCTTCGGATTTATTTGATTAAAATAAAGATACTAAGTTGCTAAGGTTCTAAGATGCTAAGTTTTGAATACTAAAAAAAAACATCTCAGAATATCAGCAACTTAAAAAAAACTTAGAATCTTAGCAACTCAGAACCTTAGAATCTCAAAAAAAATGAACTACAGAAAACTAGGAAAAACAAACTTTAATATATCTGAAATTTCACTTGGCACTTGGCAAGTTGGCGGAAAATGGGGATCGGGTTTTGATGACAAAACAGCCGATGAACTTTTGAATACCGCTATTGATAATGGCGTAAACTTTATCGATACTGCCGATGTTTATGAAAACGGATTAAGCGAAACTGCCGTTGGAAGAGTGGTTCGCTCTCGTTCTGAACGTATTTTTGTTGCTACAAAATGCGGACGCCAAATAAATCCGCATGTAAATGAAGGATATACGCCAAAAGTACTTCAGAAATTTGTTGAAGACAGTTTAAAAAGAACGGGGTTAGAAACACTTGATTTGATTCAGTTGCATTGTCCGCCAACTGAAGTTTACTATCGCCCAGAAATATTTGAACTTTTTGACAGACTAAAAGAACAAGGAAAAATTCTTAATCTTGGCGTTAGTGTTGAAAAAGTAGAAGAAGCTCTAAAAGCAATCGAATATTCTAATGTAACAACGGTTCAGATTATTTTCAATTTGTTTCGTCAGCGTCCTTCTGAGTTATTTTTCTCAGAAGCCAAAAAGAAAGATATCGGAATTATTGCTCGAGTTCCATTAGCAAGTGGACTTTTAACCGGTAAATTTGATTCGAAAACAACTTTTGAACCTCAGGATCACCGAAATTTTAATCGTAACGGAGAAGCATTTGATAAAGGCGAAACTTTTTCTGGAATTGACTATGAATTAGGTTTAAAAGCAGTTGAACAATTAAAAGGCTTATTTCCAGAGTCAAAAAATCTCGCTGCAATTGCCCTTCAATGGATTTTAAGTTTCGATGAAATAAGCTGTATTATTCCTGGAGCATCAAAAACAGAACACGTTTTATCGAATTTATCTGTTTATGATACTCCAAAATTAACTTCAGAGCAGATTGCTGCAATGAATAAAATTTACAATAATCTTATCAAACCTTCTGTTCATCAGCTTTGGTAAATCATATATAAAACAAATTAAGATGCTGAAATTATAAAAGATTTCAGCATCTTAAAAAACCACAAAAACTTCTGAGAGAAAATTCCTTACAACTCTCACGCAACCTTTTCTTTATTAGCGCATCTAATAATAAAACTAATCATAAAACCATACTATGAAAAAACTAAGTTTTATATTATTTGCAGCTTCGCTTATATGCTTTTCCTGCAGTAATGATGACAGTACAACACAAGAAGAAGACACTGCAAAACTTGAAAGTTTGTATAACGATGTCATCACATACTCAAAAGTCAATACTGAATCTTGTTCTAATCCTGCAGAATGGGGTTTTGTAAAAATGACCGACAGTCCCTGTTCAGCAACTGGGGGATATATTTTATATTCAAAAAAAGCAACTTTATCTGTTCTAGAAAAGAAAATTGAACAGTATAATGCACACAAAGCATATATCAATAAAAAATGGGGATTCCTTGCAGATACGCCACCTTGCACGCAGCACAACATCCCGTCAGGAGTAAAATGTGTTGATAACAAACCACAATTATCTTTTGAGAATGTTTTACATTAAAATTATAAAAGGCTGCCAAGAATTAAAATCTTAGCAGCCTTTTTTTTAAAATTTAGACATCAAATTCAATTCTAAATTCTGCTCCTTTATTTTTTCCTTCACTCGAAGCAGTTAATCGTCCTTTGTTTCTTTCAATTATTTTTTTGCACAAATACAATCCGATTCCTGTAGAACCTTCGTTTGCAGTTCCTAGTCGGCTCATTTTTGTGAACTTTTTAAACAATTCTTCTATCTGGTATTTATCAAAGCCCATCCCGTTGTCTTTTACAGTGACAATCAGTTTGGCATTTTCAGAAAAGATTCTAACTTTAATTTCGCTGTCAAAGTAAGAAAACTTAACCGCGTTGCTAATTAGATTTACTAAAACTTGAATTAAAAGCCCCTCGTCTATTTTCAAATTTGCTTTCTCGCAATCTAAAACTAAATCTAACCTTACATTTTTATCCAACAAACGTTGCTCTACTTGTTCATTAATAAAAGGAACTATATTAGAGAACAAAACCGTTTTAGCTTCTTGGCTTACTTTTACAATTTCGTCTTGTTCTTTTAGCAATTTGATGAAATTTTCGATGTATCGAAATTGTAATTCAGTCGATTCACAAATCAACTCAGCCAAATTTTTAACCGATTCCGATGGATTTTCACTGATAATCAACTTGGCTAAACCTTGCGGATTTCCTGCAAAATTCTTCAAATCATGAGAAAGCATGTAGACCAAATCCTGCTTTTCGTTTATAAAAGTTTCCGCTTCATTAATAGATTCCTGTATATTACACAAAAGCAGTCCCGCTTCGTCTGTATATTCTGTCGGTAAAGCAGGCATTTTTCTTGAACCTCTATAATCATCTAATGCTTTTGAGGCTGTTGCAATTGGTTTTATCAGCTTATTTAGAACCCAAAGTGTTGCTGCTGTTGCGAGTAATGTCATAATTAAAGAAAAAATGAGAACCGAAGTTGGCGACACCTTATGTTCGAAAAATAAAATAAAAAACAAGATTCCGATTAGAGGAATATGAATACCGATAAAAGCAACGAACAAAAATTTGAAAGCATAACTTTTTTTAAGAAAGCTGATTTGTGAGAGTTTGCGATACAACTTCATAAAAAGATATAGATAGTAGGTTAATATGTAATTTTATTGGGCTTATTACAAAAACAAAATTAACTTTTATACCCAATTAAACTAATATTTTGAAGAATTTCTAAATTTTTTCTAAAATTAAATTTGTAAAAGTTTTCAAAGGCTTATTTTTGCGCTATGGGAAGAAAAAATACAGACAAAATTGTCTTTCATCAAATTCAAGTTCTTGATGCTGGTGCAAAAGGAGTTTCAGTAGCTAAAGCACCTGACGGAAAAGTAATCTTTATTCCGAATGTCGTGCCTGGAGATGTTGTAGACGTGCAGACATTAAAAAAAAGAAAGGCTTATTACGAAGGTAAAGCTGTAAAATTTCACGAATTATCTGAATATAGAGTAGAGCCAATCTGCGAACATTTTGGAGTATGTGGAGGTTGTAAATGGCAGAATATGAAATACAGCCAGCAGCTTGCATTTAAACAAAATGAAGTTAAAAATCACTTACAAAGAATAGGAAAAATCGAACTTCCAGAATTTGAAGATATCTTAGGTTCTGATAAACAGTTTTTCTATAGAAATAAAATGGAATTTTCTTTTTCTAACAGCAGATGGCTTACAGAAAAAGAAATTGGAAGCACCGAAGATTTAGGCAACCGAAATGCTTTAGGATTCCATATTCCTAAAATGTGGGATAAAATTCTTGACATCAACAAATGTCATTTACAAGAAGATCCTTCAAATGCCATTCGTAACGAAATCCGAGCTTTTGCAAATGAGCATAATTTAGCTTTTTTCAATCCGAGAGAACATTCTGGATTATTAAGAACAGTTATGATTCGTACGGTTTCAACTGGCGAAATCATGGTTTTAATTCAGTTTTTTGAAGAAGACAAAGAAAATCGAGAATTAATTCTTGACCATTTATACGAGAAATTTCCAGAAATCACATCGCTTCAGTATGTAGTAAATGGAAAACCAAACGATACAATTTATGATCAGGATGTTATTCTTTATAAAGGAAGAAATTACATTTTGGAAGAAATGGAAGGTTTAAAATTCAGTATTAACGCTAAATCTTTTTACCAAACCAATTCTGATCAAGCATATGAATTATATAAAATAACACGTGATTTTGCTGGCCTTACAGGAAATGAAGTAGTTTATGACTTATATACAGGAACTGGAACAATTGCACAATTCGTTTCTAAAAAAGCAAAAAAAGTAATTGGAGTAGAAAGTGTTCCTGAAGCGATTATTGATGCGAAAGCCAATGCTGAACGCAATAATATTACAAATTGCGAGTTTTTTGTTGGTGACATGAAAGTAGTATTTAATGAAGCTTTTATTGCACAACACGGAAAACCAGATGTTATTATTACAGATCCGCCTCGCGACGGAATGCATAAAGATGTAGTAGAACAAATCTTAAAAATTGCTCCAAAAAGAGTAGTTTATGTAAGCTGTAATTCTGCGACACAAGCACGTGATTTGGCTTTAATGGACGAAAAATACAAAGTAACGCGTGTGCGACCTGTAGATATGTTTCCGCAGACACATCACGTTGAAAATGTTGTACTTTTAGAACTTCGATAAAAAATACATGAAAAAATTAATCTCTCTTTTACTGCTCTTTACTTTCGGCTTATCTAGCTGCGAGAAAGATGATATCTGTGATTCTAACACACCAACTACACCAAGATTGGTTATGACATTTTATGATATATCTAATCCGACAAAAACAAAAAATGTTACCAATCTAAAAGTTATTGGTGAAAATATGAAAGAGGGAATTGTTTTTAATGAAAGTCTTGCAGAAGATGATTCATTGAGATATGTAACTAGTGGAAGTTCGGTATCAATTCCTTTGAAGGTTAATGATACGACATCAACTTTCAAATTTATTTATAGTTCATTAAGCACAACTGCTATTAATACAGATATTATTAAATTTAGATACACTACAAAAAATGTGTATGTTTCAAGAGCTTGTGGTTTTAAAACCATTTTTGAATTAAAGAGCAGACCACCATTTATACAAACCGATCCAGACTCTGTTCTATGGATGACCGAAGTTGATTTAGTAAACCCTAACATTGAATCTGAAAATGAAACACACATTAACGTTTATTTCTAGTATTTCATTATTATTTTCAGTGTTTTTAGGTTATGCTCAGGATGTTCCTGAGATTTCTAAAAATATGGACACAATAGTGACTAAAAAACCAAAAACAGAAACTGTAAAAGCAGCAAAGCCACAAATTCAGGAAGCTCAAGCTCCAATAGACAGCGTTGTAAAAACAGATCGCTACGGACTTCGCGTTGGTGTCGATTTATACAAACTTACTCGCGGAATTTATGACAAGAATTATAAAGGAGTAGAATTTGTTGGAGACTGGCGATTAACAAAAAAATATTACTTAGCCGCAGAATTAGGTTACGAAGATAAAACTACCGAAGACGACCGTTTAACTTCGTCGGCTACTGGAACGTATATAAAGGCAGGTTTTGACTATAACTTTTACCAAAACTGGCTTGATATGGAAAACCTTATCACGATAGGATTACGTGGCGGTTTTAGTAGTTTTAACCAAGAATTGTATAGTTACAAAATCTATAACCCAAATCCATATTGGGGAGAATTGCCTGCAATATCAACAGACGAAAAATATAGCGGACTGACAGCCACTTGGATTGAAGTTGCTTTAGGATTAAAAGCACAAGTTGTTAAAAACGTTTTTGTTGGATTTGGTGTTCAGCTTAAACTTCTTACTACAAATAAAGAGCCGAATAATTTCGAAAACCTTTATATTCCAGGATTTAACCGAACTTATGACGGAAGTTTCGGAATTGGCTTCAATTATACCGTTTCTTACTTTATTCCAATTTACAAGAAAAAAACAATGGCTTCTGAAGTTGCAAAAAAAGTAGAGCCTAAGAAGAAGAAATAGTTTTTTTCCCAAAGGTTCTAAGATGCTAAGACTCTAAGATACTAAGTTTAAAAAAAGCGGTAAATTCAAGTTGAATTTACCGCTTTTTTTTATGCTTTTAAGTTACTTAGAACCTTAGTATCTTAGAATCTCAGCACCGTAAACTAAATTAACTGAAAATTAATTGCGGCTTGCGTGTGTATTAAAGTTGTGTCAAAAATTGGAACGTTTAAGTCGCCTTCTTTTATTACCAACGGAATTTCAGTACAGCCTAGAATAATTCCTTCGGCTCCATTTTTAATCAATTCATTTGCAATTTCTAGATAACGCTTTTTCGTTTCTTCGGTTGCAATTCCCCTTCCAAGTTCTTCAAAAATGGTATAATGGATAAAATCTTTATCAACTTCTGAATTTGGAATTATAGTTTCAATTCCTTTTTCAGCAAGTTTGTCTTTAAAGAAATCTAATTCCATAGTGAACTTTGTCCCTAACAAACCTACCTTTTTTATTTCTTTCTTTTGAATTTCAATTGCTGTTTCTTCTGCAATATGAATAAGAGGAATATCAATAGCTTGCTGTAATCTATCAGCAATTAAATGCATCGTATTGGCGCATAAAAGAATCGCTTCTGCCCCACCCGATTTTAAAACTTCTGCAGCTTTCAAAAGCATATTAAAAGTAGAATCCCAATCGTTGGCATCGTTATTCTTTTTAATATCGGCATAATTAAAAGAGTAAATTAGACATTCAGAGAAATTCAGTCCGCCGAGTTTTTCATTAATTCCTTTATTAATTAAAGTATAATAATCAGAAGTAGAAACCCAGCTGATTCCACCAATAAGCCCAATTTTCCTCATGTAAGTTTTTTTTATATTATTGAATTTCTTTGATTCCTTTTACAAAAAGCCATTTCATAAAAAGCTTTTCACCATCTTTGGTTCTAACAGCTTGAAATTTAGGTCCAATAATAGTTCCAATTACAAACGCAGTCATCGGAATCCAAATTCCAGTTAATCCTGTGTAAGCTGCAATCAAATATCTAAATGCAAGAAAAAGGATTGCAAATGCTGCTAATTGATATAAAAAAGCTCGTAGTTGTAGTTTTGACATTTTTTTTATAGTTGCTAAGGTTCTGAGATGCTAAGATGCTAAGTTTTTCTCCTTGCCGCTTATAATCTTAGAAACTTAAATTTATTTTAAATTATATTTTTCATTTTACCAAAATTCTTAGCATCTCAGAATCTTAGCATCTTAGAAGCTTAGACCTGAAATTTTGTTCTTTTACTTCCTTCGTACATTTCGTATTTTACCAAACGAGCTTCAAGACTTGCATTAAAAAGTTTGATTTTTCTTGAAGGTTTCAATCCAACAAATTTTAATGCTTCTAGATTTGCAGTAATAAACCAAGCGTCTGTACCTGGATAATTTTTCTTTAAAGTGTCTCCAATACTAGCATAGAATCTTTCCATGTGAATATCTAAACGCTCATCATAAGGCGGGTTAAAAACGATATGAAGTTTACCTTCTGTTTCTTTTTCCGTGTCAAAGAAGTTCTCTTCAAAAACAGTTACATAATCCTCTAAATTGGCATTTCTGATATTGTCTTTGGCTTTGCTAACCGCACTCGGCGCTTTATCAAAACCTTTAATTGTATAATGAAACTCTCTTGTCTTTTTCATTAAACTATCTACAATTGTATCAAATAGATCATTATCCCAATCTTTCCATTTTTCGAAAGCAAATTCTTTTCTGTTGATGTTTGCTGGAATATTGCAAGCAATCATAGCAGCTTCTGCCAAAAAAGTTCCAGAACCACACATTGGATCAAGGAAATGACTTTGCCCATCCCAACCCGATAATAAAAGAATTCCAGCGGCTAACACCTCATTAATAGGCGCAATATTGGTAGCAGTTCTATAGCCACGCTGATGAAGCGATGCTCCAGAAGTATCTAAAGCTACAGAAACCTGATCTCTATCAATATGAATATTAATACGCAAATCTGGATGCTGTTTATCAATACTCGGACGTTGTCCTGTTCTTTCTCTAAACTGATCTACAATCGCATCTTTACATTTCTGAGAAACAAATTCAGAATGATTGAAATAAGTAGAATGCACTGTAGTATCGATCACAAAAGTTTGATTAGCATTTAAATATTTAGACCAGTTTAACCCAGAAATTCCTTTGTACAAAGCCTGCTCATTATTAGCTCTAAAAAAATAAATTGGCTTTAAAACTTTAAGAGCTGTACGCAAAGACAAATTGGCTTTATACATAAAACCTTTATCACCTTTAAAGCTCACCATTCTCACACCTTTTTCAACATCCTGAGCGCCAAGTGTGCGTAATTCTTTTTCTAATATTTCTTCAAAGCCAAAAAAACATTTGGCAATCATTTTAAAATTTTCTTCCATTTCTTTTTTAATTAAAAAAAGCCAATCGCTATAACATTTTATTATACTGGTATAAACACGTATCGAAGCGAAATAGTTATTTTTCGGCAAAAATACACTAAATTTGCCGGACTTTTGAATTAATTGAAATAGAATAAATGTCTGAAAAACATAACGCACCAATCCAGAATCAAGAAGACGACAATCAAAACTGGTATTCTTCGTGGTTTGACACGCCATATTATCACATTCTTTATAAGGATCGTAATTATCGTGAAGCTCAGGTTTTCATGGACAATTTAACGCATTATCTTAATTTGCCTGAGAAAGCAAAAGTATTGGATTTAGCATGCGGAAAAGGCCGTCATTCTATTTATTTAAATCAATTGGGCTACGATGTTTTGGGAGCAGATTTGTCTGAAAACAGCATTGCCGAAGCTAGCAAAAACAGCAACGAAACACTTCATTTTAAAGTGCACGATATGCGCGAACCGTTTGAAGAAAAATTTGATGCTATTTTTAATCTTTTCACCAGTTTCGGTTACTTCGAAAGCGACGACGACAACCTAACAACTTTAAAAGCAATTAAAGAAAGTTTATCTGAATACGGCTTTGCAGTCATTGATTTTATGAACGTGCCAAACGTTATTGAAAATCTTGTTCCTGAAGAAGTAAAAACGGTTGATGAAATAGATTTTCACATCAAAAGATATCTTGAAGATGGTCATATTTTTAAAGAAATTGATTTTGAAGACCAAGGCAGAAAATATCATTTTACAGAAAAAGTAAAAGCACTAACTTTGAAAGACTTTCAGGATTTAATGGACGAAGCTGGAATTTTCCTTCTAGACATTTTTGGAGACTATAAACTCAAAAAATTCCATAAAACCGAAAGCGAAAGATTAATCATGATTTTTAAGTAAATTGGTTAATCGTTTAATTGTTTAACCGTTTAATCGCTAAACAAAAAAACAATTAACCGATTAAACGAATCAACGATTAAACAAAATAAAAATGAACTATTTATTACCCTTATTTTCTGTACTTTTAGGATATGGCATAGCTTTATTCATAAAACCAGAAAACAAAAATAATTTAAAATTACTACTCGCATTTAGCGGTTCTTTTTTATTGTCGTTAACCGTAATGCATCTTCTGCCAGATGTTTACGAATCGCACAATCATAATATCGGAATCTTTATAATGGTCGGGATTTTATTTCAGATCGTACTCGAATTTTTCTCAAAAGGTGCCGAACACGGACATGTTCACGGACATGCAAA
Organism: Flavobacterium sp. GW823-FHT06G12; assembly: GCF_058794775.1. Lineage (NCBI taxonomy): Bacteria > Pseudomonadati > Bacteroidota > Flavobacteriia > Flavobacteriales > Flavobacteriaceae > Flavobacterium > Flavobacterium sp. GW823-FHT06G12. The sequence goes on along the minus strand of NZ_JBXAHE010000001.1, from coordinate 574,204 downwards.
AATGTCTCAGATTCCGTGGCTTTTGTTTATCAGTCTTTGCATTCATGCCTTTTTAGAAGGTTTTCCGGTTAGTCACCATCATGGTTTAGCAGTAGGAATTGCCATTCATCATTTGCCAATTGCGGTTATTTTAACGACATTTTTCATTAATGCCGATTTAAATAAAAAAGCCATTTTTGTCTTCATGCTGACTTTTGCACTCATGACACCATTAGGAACTGTAGCTTCAGAATATTTGCCTTTTTTAAGTAAATATTACACCGAAATAACAGCAATCGTAATCGGAATTTTATTCCATATTTCATCAACAATCATTTTTGAAAGTAGCGAAGGACATAAATTCAATGTTGCAAAAGTTTCTATGATTGTTCTAGGAATTTTATTGGCATTCTTTTTAAAATAAATTAATTAGGCAATGAGTCAATTAGATACTTTAATAATTTTCTAATTGACTCATTATCTAATTATCAAATTTAGTTAGCTCTCTTTCTCTCCTCTTGATTTCCAAAATTACGCTCCTTCACGTTAATTTTTTTATTTCCGAAATTGTAAATCACAGACAAACGAACAAAACGATTGCTTTCATTTTGACTGTAAACCTGTTTCACGCCATTTACAACCGAAGTAAAATCTTTTAAATAAGCAGTATTAAAAATATCATTGGCCAAGAATGCAATCTGAAGTGTTTTATTCAACAAATCCTGTTTGAAACCAATATCAAAACTTGAAACATAACCAACCTCATGCAAACCACTTTTAAAAGGCGAACTATAATTAAAATCAACTTGAAGTTTCGTGTTTTTTCCTAAAACGAAAGTATTATTCGTTGTAAAATCAATTTGTAAACTGTTTGATGGCGTTGCATTAATATCTTTTATAAACTTTGTTTCTGAACCCAAAAAGTATAAGGTATTTTCACTTTGCCACCAATCTGCCAAAGTTGCCGAATAAGTTTCGCCTAAACCATAATTTAAGCCTTTATAATAGTTTTCGCGAGTTACAATCTGCGTATTCGTTTCTGGATTTGAAGTAAAAACAACCCCGTATCCGTTTGTAATAGCGTTTACAAAAATACTTGTTCTTAAAACCTCTTTATAAGAATGTGCCAATTCAAAATTATCACTAAATGAAGGCTTTAAAAACGGATTTCCTTCAGAATAACTATTGCTATTAATATATACTCTAAAAGGATTTAGCAAATCAAAACGCGGTCTATTGATTCTCTTTCCATAATTCAAACTAAAAGTATTGTTGTCATTCTTTTTGTACGAAGCATAAAAAGTTGGAAATAACTTTAAATAATCATTTACATTTTCCTGATTCATCGTTTCAGAAAATCCGTTAGTTTGCGTATTTTCAAGTCTTAAACCCATTTGCAAACTCCACTTTTCATTTATTTTTTTATCTCCGTTAATATAAACAGCCTGATTGTTCTCAGTGTATTTAAATCGATTTGACTGACTAAGATCTAATTCTGGTATTCCTGTAATTGTATTATAAAAAACCACATCGCTTATACTATTTGTAAAGCTCATTTTTGCTCCATAAGACAAATTAAAAGCTTGAAACGGATGTTCCATATCTGCCTTAAAACTCCAGTTATCAATATCTTGATTCGAAATATTTCGTCCTGCCTGATTGATATCGATAAATTCCATATTTGAATTATAATTGTTGGCTATAAAATCTCTATCGAATTTTGAATTATAATTGAAATAATCCACATCAAAAGACAATTTTCTATTTAAGGAATCTAATTTGGTAATCAAATGCGCATTATACGTTTGATTTTTAGAACCTTTATCTGTGAAACTTTTATTTAATGTTACATTCTGCAATTCGTTTTCTATATTGTATTTTTCGATTCTAATATCCGATCCAAAATCAGGATTATTTCTGTCATTCATAAACTGAAAGCCAATTGTTGTGCGTTTAGACAAATCGTAATCTAAAGCTAATTTTCCTGAAAAACTCTCGTTTTTAACTTTTGTATCGGCATCCATTTTTGAAAGACCGTCAGGAAAATACATATCTAGGTTTTCTATAGAATTTTTATATCCTGTTCTGCCATTCACACTTGCTGAAAATCTAAACTTATTTTTGCTGTAGAAGAAATTATCTCTCAAAGTATAAATTCCGTATTTATTCTGGTCGTAAGAAACTGTAGTCGAATTTTTCCATGAATCGCGAACTCCTTTTTTCATAATAATATTAATCAAACCTCCTGTTCCATCGGCTTCATATTTTGCAGGCGGATTGCTTATCACTTCAATATTTTTAATGTCAGCAGCCGAAATAGATTTCAAGAAATTATTCAATTCTTCGCCAGTCAATTCAATCAAACGTCCGTCGATCATAACACGCGAAGTTCCTTTTCCTAAAATGGTTATTACATCATTTTTAACTACAACTCCAGGCGCTGTATTAATGGCACTTAACGCATCTCCGCCAGTTGTTGTTACATTATTTTCTAGGTTGTAAACCAAACGATCTGTTTTCTGTTCGATAGTTTTCTTTTTTGACTGAACCACAACTTCGACCAATTTGGTTTCGTTCTCTTTGAGAACAATAGTTCCTAAATCTGTATTTTTTTCTAAAGAAATTTCTTTTTCATAAGCAGTAAAACCTAAAAGGCCGATTTCAATTTTATAAAATCCGTTTTTAAGATTTACTTCAAAAGAGCCATCTTCTTTAGTTGTAGTTCCATCAATAATTTTTCCTTCCATATTTACTATCGAAATTTCGGCCCATTCTAAAGATTTGGTTTCGCTAGCTACTTTTCCTTTTAATGTGGATTGCGCTAAACAAAATAAAGGCAATAGTAATAAGATTAGGAGATTTAATTTTTTCATGATTTCTAATTTTAACTTGTTCGATTAATTTGAAGCAAAGTTGCCTTAGAAAATCTCCTTACGCGACCGACAAAAAAAAGTCGAACCATTTTCTCCCGTAGAAATTGGTTCGACTTTATGCGATAAGGCGTTCGACTTTTTACAAAGCCTTTATTTTCAACCTTTCCTGTACGCTGTCGGAGTTAAATTGGTATATTTTTTAAATGAAGTATTAAAAGAAGATTTGGAGTTAAAACCAACTTCGTACAATATTTCTAGAACCGTAAGCTGACTTTTTGTTTGATCTTTTAAAATATGCATCGCTTTTTGAATGCGATATTCATTCACAAAATCAAAAAAATGCTGATCGATATGATGATTAATTAAAATAGATAAATCGCGAACTGGAATATTTATTTGATTAGCCAATTCTTGAATGGTAAGCGACGGATCAAGAAAGGGTTCTTTCTCTGTCATATATTGTTTTAATGTAGCTATTTGAGTGCCGATCAAATCATTTTGTTTATTGGCAGTTTCTGGCTTTTCTTCAATTTCTGGAAGAATATCTTTCGTTAATACTAATTTAGAATTTACACCTCTAAAAAGTTCTGGATGTTTCAATGCTTTCATTATAAACCAGCAAGTTATAAATAGCGCTATTGTTCCAACCAATACGTTTGCCCATAGAAAAACTTCTCTAAAACCGCTGTATCGCAGTACGTTTTTTAAAGCTACAATAGAATGTGCGATTAGAAATACGCACGTCATTTGAAAAAGAAATTTATAAGCCGAAATACTTGGATTGGCGTAATTTTCCAGATAGATTTCTTTATATTTTTTTAGAATTAAAAATACACTTACAATATAAAAGACATATTGAAATTCGATTAAAATCTGAATAAAATAAATCTCAGACATTGAATTTAATGGCCCAATAAAACTTCCTTCGTTTATACTTGAATATATTCTGGGTATAAAAATTAAATTAACAATTACAAAAGGTAGCACATGAACCAAATGTTTCCATTTTAGTCGAAAATCAGAATAACAAACCGCCAATACATACAAGTAGAACGATGGCATTCCTAATAAACAGAATGTCGATCTGAAAATCTCCAGATTTCGATGATCTTCTGTATATAAGTACATGAAAAATCCACTGAGATCAATGGCTGAAAAAATAAAAAAGAAAGCAAATAAACGATTGGCCAATTTATTTTCAGTTTTTACCGTCAGCAAAAAAAATGCCATCAGCAAAGAAACAAAAACACAAATTCGGGCAATTCCCTCTAGCAAAACTAATTTATCCATCCATCTTTTAATATTAAACAAATATAATATTTTCGTTTTTGTAACAAAGCCTAATTAAAACCGTCTTTAAAGAGAAAAAATAGAAGAAAAAAATGATTTTAAATCTCTGAGACTTTGCAAGATTGAGATAAATTATATTAATTTTGACGAGTCTAAATAACGATAAAATGACATTTACGAAAACCACTGAACAAGCCTCAAAATATGAACATTTAGAGAAGATGTCTGTTCATGAATTGTTATCCAATATAAATCAAGAAGACAAAACTGTGCCTTATGCAGTCGAAAAAGCTTTGCCCCAAATAGAAGCTTTGATTCCGCAAATAGTAGCAAAATTAAAGCTTGGCGGCAGATTGTTTTATATTGGAGCAGGAACTTCTGGCCGACTTGGTGTAGTTGATGCTTCAGAATGTCCGCCAACTTTTGGCGTTCCTTTTGATTTAGTAAATGGCATTATTGCAGGTGGCGACACAGCCATTAGACGTGCAGTAGAAAACGCTGAAGACAGTACAACAAATGCTTGGATCGATCTTCAAAATCATAATATCAATTCAAACGATGTGGTTATCGGAATCGCTGCTTCTGGTACAACTCCATATGTTATTAGCGGTTTAGAAACTTGTAATGAGAATAATATTGTTACAGGATGTATTACTTGTAATGCTGGAAGTCCGTTGGCTTTGACAGCTCAATTTCCTATTGAAGTTGTAGTTGGACCAGAATTTGTAACTGGAAGTTCAAGAATGAAAGCTGGTACTGCACAAAAATTGGTTTTAAACATGATTTCGACTGCAGCAATGATTCAGCTTGGAAAAGTAAGAGGCAATAAAATGGTCGATATGCAGTTAAGTAATGTGAAATTGGTTGACCGAGGCGTAAAAATGATTATGGACGAAATTTCAGTTTCGTACGACGAAGCTTCTGAATTATTGAAAAAATATGGCAGCGTAAGAAATGCTGTTGATAATTATAAAAAATAAAAGGTTTTTCTGTGTGGTCATTTAACCGAACAGTACACTAAGATTTATGCAAGGTTCGCAAGGTTTTTGTCCAAAACTTTGCGAACTTTGCCGTTATAAAAGCCTCGCATATAAAAAACTTGGCGTACTTTGCGGTAAAATACAAGCCAACAACCTGAAACCTGAAACTTGAAACAAAAAACATGGCAACAAACAAACAATTATTAGGAAAAGGAATTAAATATTTGACAGGTGCATTGCCTTTGATGTTTCTTGGGCCATCGTTGATTTACAATGCTTTTCAAAATCAAGGCAACAATTGGCATTATCTGGTTTTAGGAATTGGAATTTTGGCTTGTCTGAGCTCTATGGTTTTGATCTTTTTGGGATTGAAAATCATAATGAAAGGGATTTTTAATGACTAAATAATAAAACTAATTCAAACCTAACAGGTTTTAAAAACCTATTAGATTTAATATTTATAAAAAAATGGAAGGCATAATTCACATTCAGAAAACATTTGAAAAAATTGTTTATATCGATAAAAAAATAAACAATCGTGAGTTTGAAGATTGTGTCTTTAAAAACTGTGACTTTTCTAACAGTAATTTCAATTCTAACACTTTCCTCGACTGCGAATTTATTGATTGTAATCTCTCAATGACTAGCTTGGCTGGAACAAGTTTAAAAAACGTCACTTTTAAAAACTGCAAACTTTTAGGAATTGCATTTAACGAATGCGATGATTTTTTATTTCAAGTTTATTTTGATGAATGCGTTTTGGATTACGCGCTATTTTCTAATAAAAAAATGCCGAAAACCAAATTCATTAATTCTTCTGTTCGTGAAGTTACTTTCATCGGAACTAATTTAACAAGCTCTGTTTTTGACAACTGCAACCTTGACGGTGCAATATTCAACGAAACACAATTAGCATCGGTCAATTTTAAAACGGCATACAATTACAAAATTGATCCTGAATTTAATCCGATGAAAAAAGCACAATTTTCTACCGAAGGAATTGTCGGGTTATTAGATAAATACGATATTAAAATTGTGTAGCAAATTATTTTTCTATTGTTCGGAGCGCTTTTTTTATAATGTACAGCGTTTCTTTTACAGGGCTTTCGCGTTTCCATCTTTCACATAAATTCTTTACAAAATCTGGTCTTGTTTTACTGGCATCATTAAGCCAGTTTCCAACACTATTCTGCACATATTTTGAAGAATCAGATTTTAGGGAATCTAAAATTTTCAAAGCTAATTCTGGTCTTTTCTTAAGTTCTTCAATATGTTCGCACCAAACGCCTCTTGGTCTTGTTGCTTCGGTTGCAAAGCGTCGAATATTTTCGTCTTCACTAGAAGTCCATTCAGATAAGATTTCAAGGCTTTTTTCTAAATTATTCAGAATATTGGAACGAATTGCCAGCCACGAAATTTCCCTTACACCAAAATGTTTGTCTGCCGCCAGAAACTGAATTTGTTCTAACACTTCTTCTATGGTTAATTCAGATTTTTTTCCAATTGTATACGCAGACCAACATCGCACCAAATCAGATTTATGGTTAGAAATAGTTGAAATTATATCAGAATCATTATTAAGAATTGATTCTGTCAATATTCCTGTGCCAATTGTCTCATTTATGGTATTGACAGTTTGCTTTTTCAAATTTCTAATATCCATTAAAATAGGTTCCAGATATTCCATCCTATTAGACTCTCTCAAAACATTTTCTAAAAGCTTAGTTTGATTTACTGCAAGCCATTCTACAAGATTAGCAGTTTCAATTTCTCCCCTATTAAGCTGTTCTAAAACTAAAACAGGAATATCTTTTATCGATCTTGCTCCTTTACGTTTTACTTCATTCATAGTTTTTAATTTGACTAGCGCAATGTTCTATCATGCTTTAAAAATTTGATTATTTTTGTAAATATCGGAAAGCTTGATAACACTGGCAATACCGCATATTTTTATCCCATAGAGATATAAAAGTCAATTTTATGCAAACAAAGGAACAAAGCACAGAAAATAAAATTTGTCCATTAGAAATTGCTGTAAATACCATCAGCGGAAAATGGAAAATCCCCATTGTATGGCAGATTAATGATGGTAAAAAAAGACCTAGTGAATTTTTACGTGGCATTGCAAAAGTAGATCGACGTGTTTTAAATCAGCAGTTAAATGAAATGGTCGAAGACGGGATATTGGTAAAACAATCTTTTAATGAGCTTCCGCCACGAGTTGAATATTCTTTAACCGAAACGGGAAAACAACTAGTAGAAATTCTCTGGAAATTAAATGATTGGGGAAAAACATTAATTCAAGATAACAAAACAGAGCTTCAATCCTAAAACATATCAATCATGAAAGCTAATGAATCTTATTTAGAAAGCGTTAAAAAACAATTTTTGTATTATAAAATGCTTGGCGAAAAAGCAATCGATCAACTCGAACCAACACAGCTTTTTGTTTCGTTTAACGACGACACCAATAGCATTGCTACTATTGTAAAACATATTTCAGGAAATATGCTTTCACGCTGGACAGATTTTCTAACTTCTGACGGAGAAAAAGAATGGCGAAACCGTGATGCCGAATTTGAAAATGATTTACAATCGAAAGAAGAAGTTCTTGAACTTTGGAATAAAGGCTGGAATTGTTTAGAAAATGCTTTACAAAGTTTAAAACCAGAACAACTTTCAGACATTATTTACATCCGAAATGAGGGTCATACAGTTATAGAAGCCATAAATCGTCAATTGGCACATTATCCTTATCATGTTGGACAGATTGTTTTTTATGCCAAACAATTGAAAAACAGTTCATGGAATAGTTTGTCGATTCCGAAAAATAAATCAGGAAATTATAATGCTGAAAAGTTTGCCAAGGAAAAAGAAATCAAGAACTTTACAGACGAAGAATTAAAAAGATTGAAATGATAGAATATTATGCAAATTTTGGCGGGACATGTTGGTGGATCTTAATTAAATTCTGTAAGACAAACTTAACCGAAGAGCAGAGTTCTAAAAATAAAAAACGGAATTTACTTTTTTTGACTTTTATAACTCTTGTAATTTTCTTTTTATTCTTTAATTAAAAAAGGACTTCTAAAAACCTAAGCCATAGCCCTGATGGAAGCGACATCCTTTTGTGGTGGGGTTCACCACAAAAGATACAGCGTACAGCAGGATTAGCTCCTAAAAAACAACTTATTCAAAATGAAAAAAATTATATTCTTATTTCCTTTTCTTGCTTTAGTATCTTGCTATAATGCAGAGCATAATTGCAAAGATTTTAAAACTGGAAAATTCAAATTTGAAACGGAAGTCAATGGCGAAAAAAAAACTACTTTTTTTGAACGTAAAGACGACATCGAAATTGAAACTTTTGAAGGAAAAACTGATACCGCAACCATTCGTTGGGTAAGCGATTGCGAATATGTTCTCCAGAAAAAACATCCAAAAAATATGGCTGAGGAAAAAGCAATCAGCATGAAAATTTTAACGACTTCTAAAGATTCTTATACTTTTGAATTTGGCTTGGTTGGTTCTGAAGAAAAACAGCGAGGCACCGTTTACAAAGTTGATTAAATAATTAAGCTTTTTTTGCTACAAAGGCACAAAGACGCAAAGAAATAAGTCCTTGGCGTCTTTGTGCCTTTGTGGCAAATTATTATAATGTGTTTCTTTTACATTTCTATTTTAAATAGTACATTAGAACTTTAATCTAACCAAATGAAAAATACCATTTCGCAAAGGGTTGCTGATTTTTTAAAGAATTATCCGCCGTTTAATTTTCTTCATCAGAAAGACTTAGAAAAGCTATCTGAGCAAATTTCTATTATTTATAAAGAAAAAGATGCTGTGATTTTTGCTGAAAATGACAAAACGCATGATTCTTTTTATGTGGTTCATAAAGGTGCTGTTGCTCTTAAAAAAAGTACTAAAAATACAGTTTTAGACATGTGTGACGAAGGTGATATTTTTGGATTACGTCCGCTCTTAGCGCAAGAAAACTATATTATGGAGGCTGTCGCGCATGAAGAAAGCATTTTATATGCCATTCCGATTGCGGTTTTTAAACCTTATGCTCTAGAAAATAGAAATGTTGGTAATTTCTTGATCGAAAGTTATGCCTCTAACACACGAAATCCATATTCTGACATTCATAAAGATAAATTATATGGTGATGATGATCAACTTCACGAAAATCTTCATTCCAGCAATCATTCTTTTGACTTAGCGCCTATAAAATATTCTAAAAAAATTGTGACCTGCAGTCCATCAACTACAGTAAAAGATGTTGCAAAAATCATGAATAAAAAGAAAGTCGGTGCGATTTTAATTGTTGATGAAATGCAGCCAATTGGTATTTTGACCGATAAAGATCTTCGAAACAAAATCGTTACTGGAGATTTTCCTATTACAACAACCGCCGAAACGATAATGACAAAACCTGTTATTACATATCCAAAAAAAATGACAGTTACTGAGGCGCAAATGGCAATGATGAAAAGTAATATCAGTCATTTGTGTTTGACGAAAGATGGAACTGTAAACACCAAAGCGGTTGGAATTTTATCCAAACATGACGTAATGGTTGCACTCGGGAATAATCCTGCGGTTTTGATAAAGGCTTTGAAACGCACTAAAAAAATCAAAGAAATAAAGCCAATTCGCAACCGAATTATGCAATTACTTCAAGGTTATCTAGACCAAAATATTCCGATGACTTTGATTACAAAAATTATCACTGAACTTAATGAAGCTTGCACAAATCGCGTTATTGAAATTTGTCTAGAAAAAATGAGCAGTCCGCCACCGGTAAAATTTTCGTGGCTTGCGCTTGGAAGCCAAGGACGCGGAGAACAAATGTTGCATACTGATCAAGATAATGCAATTGTATATGAAAATGTAAATGAAGTTTTTAGAGATGAAACTAAAGTGTATTTTCACAAATTTGCGGGACTTGTAAACAAAGGTCTTTTTGAAATTGGCTACGATTACTGTCCTGCCGAAATGATGGCTTCGAACCCAAAATGGTGTATGAGTTTAGACGAATGGAAAAGCCATGTACATCATTGGATTACAAATCCAGGTAAAAATGAGGTTTTATTGTCGTTTATTTTCTTTGATTACAGTTTGACTTATGGTGATACCGAAGTAGCAAACCAATTGTCTGATTATATTTTCGAAGATTTAAAAGCAAATCCTATTTTTTACATGCATTTGGTGAGTGGTGCTCTGCAAAGCCCATCTCCTACTGGTTTCTTTAGACAATTTTTGGTTGAACAAGACGGTGCAAACAAAGATAATTTTGATATCAAACGAAGAGCTTTAATGCCTTTAACAGATGCTGCTCGTGTTTTAATTTTATCTCATTCCGTTAAAGGAATCAGCAATACGGCAGAACGTTTTGAAAAATTAGCTGAATTAGAACCTAATAATAGAGAATTGTATTTATCGTGCTCTTATTCGTTTAAAGCTTTATTAAAATTTAGAACTAAACAAGGTCTTCTACATCATGATTCTGGTCAGTTTATCGAATTGGAATCTCTAACCAAAATGGAAAAAATTAAGCTGAAACGTACTTTTAAAACTATTAAAGAACTTCAGGAACTTATTTCGGTTCGTTTTAATATCTCAAATCTGGTATAGTAATGAGTTTATTCAATTTTTGGAAAAAGGAAGAAATTAATTTATTCGATGAAAATATTACGATCGAAGAAACTCGTTTTGTGGTTTTAGATACCGAAACTACTGGATTTGATTATGAAAATGACCGTATTTTATGTATCGGCGCATTGGTTCTTCAAAACGGAATTATTAATGTTCAGGAAAGTTTTGAAGTTTATCTGGAACAAGATCATTATGATAAAACTACGGCACAAATTCATGGTATTTTAAAAGATTTGCTTGTTAAACGTCCGAGTGAGCTTGAAGCTTTACAACAGTTTTTAGAATTTCTGGGCGATTCGATAATCATTGCACATCATACTATTTTTGATATCACAATGATCAATAAAGCTTTAGAAAGAAACGATCTTCCTCCGTTAACAAATAAAACCTTAGACACCGCTTATTTGTATAAAAAGACTTTAATTCAGTCCCATCTGTTTGAAAGAAAAGATCATTATACTCTGGACGATTTGGCCGATAAGTTTGATATTTCAAAAAAAGATCGCCATACTGCTTTGGGCGATGCCTATATTACAGCCATAGCATTTCTTAAGATTGTAAAGAAATTAAAAGAGAAAAAAGCAATTAATTTAAACCAATTATTTAAATAGAAAAGGCTTGAATTGAAATTCAAGCCTTTTAAAATTTTATTCATCAATAAAAATTCGATACGGAAACACATTTGAAGACCTGCTTTTCAGATTCTTCATAAAGCTATCGCATAAATACTCCCACTCCGAATCGGACAAATGCTGTTTCTCTTCAAGATTTGTCTTGATATATATATCTACGGTTCGGCTAAAACCAGCTTTTACAGAGATTTCTTTTCGTGTGCCTTTTTCTATTTTAATCTCTAGAATTGAATTTTTAAAATGATTAAATCCAAAGGCTTTAATATCTGCAAAAGTTACAATTCTACCGCGTGTGAGCAGCGCATTTCTATAAGCCAGAATTCTGTCTTTGTTGCTTTGTTTGTTTAAGCCTCCGGCCGTATTTGTCATTAAAGTTATACTATTGCTTACAAAAGTTAAATCTGAAGATTCTAAGACTGTCCCTGTTTTAACATCATTTCCTTCTTCTGCACAGGTTGACCAATAGTTAATTTGGAACGAATTTTCCATGTTTTTTTCAATCTTAGGCTTGATCATTAAATAGGGATCATTATTCTTCAAAAAGCTACTTTCTTTAGCCTGTTGTTCAACAGATGCTAAAAGCTGGCTGATTTGTGACAAGGAGCTAGTCATGAAATCTTTTCCTAAGCCTGAAAATGAAGATGTTTCATCTTTAAGCAGATCAAGCAAATTTTGAAGCAGTTCCGACGCAGTTCTCGAATCAAATCTAGAAACGCCACCTATTCTCAAAACAGCATTTCCTTCTTCTACAACTCCTTCTTTAAATTCTTTTATTTCGTAATGATTATTAAGAGGGTCTATTACCGATTCGATATCGAGATAAATATTATTTCCTGTTTCTAAAGCCACGTATGAAAGAAAATTACCTAAACCTATACCTAAAGAATGGCGCTTTTTATTCATTACTGGAAAACAATTTGCTGTAAAAGAAACATTCTCTATTATTTGAGGAACCAATGACTCTGGAAAAACGAGCTTTATCCAAATGATTGGCTTTGCTGCATTGTTTGTAATTTCTTCTAAATATTTACACTCACTCGAATACTCTGAAATTTTTTTATACTTTAATCCTCCTTTTAACGTATAGAAATTATCAAAATAATATTCGTTAATTTCCTGCATAATCTCATTGAGATGCGAATAATTACGATTTATAATATTTTTAATATCTAAGCTGTTTAAAGGTACATTATATCCTTCTTCAACCTTAATTTCAATATTGTCATAAAAACATTTTACCTGCTTTAAGTAATAATGAAACATTTCTTTTTGATGAGTATTTTTAATATCTATGTAAAGCATTAAATCTTCCAATTCTACATTCTCATCATTTAACTCAATACCTAAAACGATTTCTCCTGCCGGCAAAGTATGCTTATAATCTTTAACAGTATCTTTATAAAAAAGATTCGAAATTTTAAACATATTTCTCTCGTAAGCTATATAACCAATGTTACAAGGTGCAAGTTTTACTTCGAGTGTTGGCGAGAGTACTATTTCCTTTATTATAGGTTCCAGAGGATTGTAAATATTATGAAGCCTTCGCTTTACAAGCATTTGATTTTGCAGAGAAGTTTTTCTATTATTCTCAGTTGGAAACGCATGTGCAACTGCCCTTGCAGGTTTTGCTCCCGAAACAACTTCTGGAAACATAATTTCTAAAACTCTTTCTACAATACGAGTTTTTGAATCTTCTAGTTCATGAGCTACTTTTTCAAGTTCATATGATAATGCATTTAGCATCATAGACACTACAGGATCAAACGATGTCTCCATTTCATGGGTCACCTCCAGGATACGTGGGATACGAGGCGGGAGGAATATTAATAAACAAGATTAGACAAAAACCTTACTCGATTGTTTTATTTGATGAAATTGAAAAAGCACACCCTTCTGTTTTTGATATATTTCTTCAAATCATGGATGAAGGCAAACTCCATGACCGTTTAGGAAAAGAAGGAGATTTCTCTAATGCAATTATTTTGTTTACATCAAACATTGGAGCAGATCATATTGCAAGCACTTTTAATGAAGGTAAAATTCCAGCATCAAGTACTTTAATGGAAATTATGGGGCAATATTTCAGACCAGAATTTTTAGGTCGTCTAACTGAAATTGTACCTTTTGCGCCTATCAGTAAAGAAAATGCATTGAAAATCTTCGAGATTCATCTTAAAAAAGAATTTACCGATTTATTGAAAAACATCAATATTTCGGTCAATATTCCTATAGAAGCTAAACTTTATCTTGCCGAAAATGGCTATAATACCAAATTAGGTGCAAGGCCAATTAAAAATATTATAAGAACTCATTTAAGAAGACCTTTAGCAAAAAAAATAATATCTGGGGAAATACAAAACGGAGATACTATTTCTGTCTATATCGAAAACAATGAAGTAAAATGGATTAAACAAGAGGTAGTCATTTCTGAGAATTAAATCAATTATTAAAACACAAAAAAAACGCTAAGAAATTAAATTCTTAGCGTTTTGTTTTTTATTCTAAAACCAAACCTATTTGGCCGTCATCATCTAATTCTGTTTCTACAGGATCATCTTCTGAAATTTCAGGTTTTTCAGGAATTTCTTCGACTGGTTCTTCGTAAGGAAGCGGGTCTAATAAATTCACTTGTTTTAATTTATCTGTTGTTAATTGATTTCCTAAAGCTTTGAAACCTTTTACGGCTATAAAGTCTTCAACATCTATATGAAGATCTTCTTTTTGAACTCCTTTTACTTTTGCAAAAACCAATTGTGCTACAGGACGATAATCTGTAGAAACGATTTCTAACTGTGAATTAGGATGATCGGTAATAAAGCTTTCTTCTTTTCCTTCATTTTCTACAAGGAAACGTTTCAAGAAATAACGTTCTTTTTCTCCATCGTAATAAATAGCAGAAATTGGTTTTTTAGGTTTCCATTTTTCCAAAACAATCATATCTTCCTCAAAGTGAGTTGATAATTCCGGAATAATAACTTTTAATTTACCTGACTGACTGATAACTAAAATTTTATCGCTTGGTTTAAATTCGCCCAACAACTCTCCTCTAGCATCAACATTTAAACGTTTTACGGTATCATCAAACCAAACTTTTCTTGGTAATAAAGTCGAAATTCCTTTTTCTTTTAATTCGATTTTCTTGATTGGATATTTTGTAACCAAATTTCCTTTCGAACCTCGTCCTTTAATCGCTAAATTAGCAAAATCAATATCGAATTTCAGCTTCTTAATCGTTCCAACCTGACGCAATAAGATAGTCACAACTTCAGCTTCTCCGTTTGGATTATGCGAAAAATAAACTACCTGAGAACCATTTGTTCCATTTGTTAAATCGTAGGCTTTATCACGTGTTACTCCAGTAACATTAAAACGCTTTATGTATGATGGACCTGATTTACCATCACGATACATCATGTTATAAATAGTTCGTTTATCATTTTTATCAAAAACGGCCGCGTGAATAATATCTTTTCCTATAAAAGTCTTAGAATCTACTTTTGTAATCATCAATGTTCCATCGCGTAAAAACACGATAACATCATCAATATCAGAACAATCACCTACGTATTCATCTTTCTTTAAACTTGTTCCCACAAAACCTTCTTCGCGGTTTACGTATAATTTTGTGTTACGTAAAACTACTTTTGTAGCCTCTACATTATCAAAAACTCGAAGCTCGGTTTTACGTTCACGTCCTTTTCCATATTTCTCTTTCAATTTGGTAAAATACCCAATCGCAAAATCTGTAAGATGCTCTAGATTGTATTCTACCTCTTTCATTTCTTCTTCCAATCTCGAAATCAATTCGTCTGCTTTATCAGAATCGAAACGCGTAATACGAATCATTGGAATTTGAGTCAAACGTTGTAAATCTTCATCATTGATTTCTCTTACGAATGATTTCTTGAAAGGCTCAAATCTATCATACAAGTATTTATATAATGATTCTCTGTCTCCATATAACTTGAAGTCAATGTACATTTCTTCGCGAATGAAGATTTTCTCCAAAGTAGAGAAATGCCATTTATTCTTTAATTCTTCTAATTGAATTTCAAGCTCTTGCTTAAGCAGCTCAACAGTTCTTTCTGTCGAAATCCTCAACATTTGAGAAACACCAATAAACAGAGGCTTATTATCTTCAATAACGCATCCTAAAGGCGCTACAGAGGTTTCACAGGCTGTAAATGCAAATAATGCATCAATAGTTTTATCTGGTGAAACTCCTGGGAAAAGATGAATTAAAATCTCAACATCGGCTGCAGTATTGTCTTCAATTTTCTTGATTTTGATTTTGCCTTTTTCATTGGCTTTCAAAATACTGTCAATTAAACTCGAGGTATTGGTAGAAAACGGAATCTGAGTAATCACCAATGTATTTTTGTCTAACTGCGAAATTTTAGCACGTACGCGTACACGTCCGCCACGCATTCCGTCGTTATAATTCGAAACGTCGGCAATACCCTGCGTCATAAAATCAGGATAAAGCGTAAACGGTTTTCCTTTTAAGATTTTAATCGAAGCATCAATTAATTCATTAAAATTATGAGGTAAAACCTTTGTTGACAAACCTACTGCAATACCTTCTGCTCCTTGCGCTAAAAGCAATGGAAATTTTACAGGAAGATTAATTGGTTCGGCTTTTCTACCATCATATGATAATCCCCAGTCTGTAATTTTTGGAGAATATAAAACCTCCAAAGCAAATTTAGATAAACGTGCTTCAATATAACGCGAAGCTGCTGCTCCGTCACCTGTTAAGATATTTCCCCAGTTTCCTTGGCAGTCTATCAATAAATCTTTTTGTCCAATTTGCACCATTGCATCACCAATACTTGCATCTCCGTGTGGGTGATACTGCATGGTGTGCCCTACTACATTGGCAACTTTATTATAACGGCCGTCATCTAGCTCTTTTAAAGAGTGCATAATACGACGTTGAACAGGTTTAAATCCGTCTTCGATAGCGGGAACTGCACGTTCCAGAATTACATACGAAGCGTAATCCAAGAACCAATCTTTGTACATTCCGGTTACTTTCGTAATAACGTCTTCGCCTTCTTCTTCCTGGTTTTCGTAAAAATGCTGTCCTTCAAATTGTCTAGCATCTACGTCGATAATCTCATCGTCATCTCCATTTTGATTGTCATCAAACTGGTTTTCATCTTGATTATTCTCGTCGTCGTTTGGAATTATGTTATCGTCTTCTTCGTCTTTCATATATTTTGTTCAGTATAACTACTAAAAAATTCTTCTACTTTAATTTTAAGCTTCCTCAAGCTCATCAATTTCAACCTTCAGATTCTTGATAATAAACTCTTGCCTATCTGGGGTGTTTTTTCCCATATAGAAAGACAACAATTGCTCAATTGAAGTATGTTTGTCCATCATAACGGGATCAAGACGGATGGTATCTCCAATAAAGTTTTTAAACTCGTCTGGAGAAATCTCTCCTAAACCTTTAAATCGGGTGATTTC
Source organism: Flavobacterium sp. GW823-FHT06G12 (assembly GCF_058794775.1). NCBI lineage: Bacteria > Pseudomonadati > Bacteroidota > Flavobacteriia > Flavobacteriales > Flavobacteriaceae > Flavobacterium > Flavobacterium sp. GW823-FHT06G12. Next base: position 557,317 of record NZ_JBXAHE010000001.1, on the reverse strand, counting down.
TGGTTTTGGTTTTAGTTTTTCAATCGCGTCTTTTCTTTCTTCTTCAGAATAACAATAAATCGTTTCTTTTTTATTACGAACTCTGAAAAGTGGTGTTTGTAAAATATACAAATGCCCTTCTTTTATTAATTCTGGGAAAAACTGTAAAAAGAACGTAATCAAAAGCAAACGAATGTGCATTCCGTCGACATCGGCATCGGTTGCGATTACAATATTGTTGTAACGTAATTTTTCTAATCCGTCTTCAATATCAAGTGCTGCTTGCAATAAATTGAATTCCTCATTTTCATACACGATTTTCTTAGTCATCCCGTATGAATTCAAAGGCTTACCACGTAAACTGAAAACGGCTTGTGTGTTTACATCACGCGATTTTGTAATCGATCCAGAAGCCGAATCCCCCTCGGTAATAAAAAGCGTGCTTTCTAAGTTTCTTGGGTTTTTGGTATCAGGAAGATGCGCACGGCAATCTCTTAATTTTTTATTATGTAGATTGGCTTTTTTAGCACGATCTGTCGCTAATTTTCTAATTCCTGATAATTCTTTACGCTCACGTTCTGCCTGAAGAATTTTACGCAATAAAGCATCTGCAGTTGTTGGATTTTTATGCAGGTAGTTATCTAATTTCGTTTTGATGAAATCGTTAACGAAAGTACGAACAGAAACTGCTGGTGTTCCATCATCAGAGCCCATATCGGTAGAACCTAATTTTGTTTTGGTCTGAGACTCAAAAACCGGTTCCATTACTTTAATACTAATAGCACTTACAATCGATTTACGAACATCTGATGCTTCGAAATTTTTATTATAAAATTCACGAATGGTTTTTACAACTGCCTCACGATAAGCCGCTAAGTGCGTTCCTCCTTGAGTTGTGTTCTGACCATTTACGAAAGAGTGATATTCTTCACTGTATTGCGTTTTACTATGTGTCAGCGCAACCTCGATATCGTGCTCTTTTAAGTGAATAATCGGGTATTCTAAATCTTCTTCATTAATTGTTTCTTCTAATAAATCGCGAAGTCCATTTTCTGAATAATATTTTTCCCCATTGAAAATAATAGTCAAGCCATTGTTCAAATAACAATAGTTTTTGACCATTTTAATTACATATTCTAAACGAAATTTATAGTTTTTAAAGATCGTTTCGTCTGGCGTAAAAATTACTTTTGTTCCCTTACGTTTCGTCGTATCGATTACATCTTCTTCCTGAACCAGATTTCCAGCTGAGAATTCTGCAGATTTTTGTTTATCATCACGAACAGATTCTACACGGAAATAATTAGATAAAGCATTAACCGCTTTCGTTCCGACACCATTCAAACCAACTGATTTCTGGAAAGCTTTAGAATCGTATTTTCCTCCGGTATTCATTTTCGAAACTACATCGACCACTTTACCCAACGGAATTCCACGTCCGTAATCACGAACAGAAACTGTTTTGTCTTTAATACTTACCTCGATAGTTTTTCCGGCACCCATAACGAACTCATCGATACAGTTGTCTAAAACTTCTTTTAAAAGAATATAAATACCATCATCTGGTGATGATCCGTCCCCTAATTTCCCGATGTACATACCCGGACGCATACGAATATGTTCCTTCCAATCGAGTGAACGAATATTATCTTCGTTGTATTGATTTTGCTCTAGCATAAATGAATTTAGGATTTTTGGCTAATTTACCATTTATCATCAAAAAATGAAAGCGTATTTCTTTTTTGTTATGAATAATAACAGTTCAAAATCTATTTAAATTGATTTTAAAATAAAATGGACATTAAAATTATAAAAAACTGCTTTTTCAGCAAAAAAAATACTATTTGATTCCGAGTACTTCTTTTGCCAATGCAATCATTTCGGGTGTTCCTGTATTTTTGTTCTTTTCGTCTGAAAGTTTGACCACTCCTTGCCAATGTACATTATCGGGCTTTGTATCGGTTAGTTTTATAACCATATTCATAGCCGGAAGTCCAACATCGTTAGTGAAATTTGTTCCGATTCCGAAAGACATTTTTATTTTGTCCTGACAGAAATCGACAATCTTTTTTACTTTATCGTAATTTAAAGAATCTGAAAAAACAATAACTTTTGATTTTGGGTCGATTCCCATTTTATTATAGTGGGCGATCACTTTTTGAGCAAACTCAATTGGATCGCCACTGTCATGTCTAACACCATCAAAAAGTTTAGAATATTTTTTATCAAATTGATTGAAGAATATTTCTGTTGTATAAGTATCTGTTAAAGCGATTCCGAGATCACCGCCATAAACCTTTGTCCAATTTTCGAGACTTATAAAATTTGCCACCTGAAAACCATATTGCGCCGCATGAAACATAAACCATTCGTGAGCATGAGTTCCCAAAGGTCTTCTGTTGTTAACCATTGCAAAATGCACATTACTGGTTCCAATAAAGCTGTTTCCTCCGTAGGCTCTTAAAGTTTCATTTACCAAATCATGAACTTCGTAAGAATGGCGTCTTCTTGTTCCAAATTCTAAAATTGAAACTCCTAATTTATTATAATTGTCAATTTTTTCTTTCGTCAGTTCTTTTATGGCTTCATCATTTAAACGAATTAAATGATTTGATTTATAAAAAAGCTCCGAAATAAGTGCCATTAACGGAACTTCCCACAAAATAGTTCTATACCAATAACCTTCTACTGTTACCGCAATTTCTGAACCTTCTTGACTAATCTGAACCTCAGACGGATCAAAACTATATCCTTGCAGAAAATCTAAATAAGTTGGATCAAGATAAGGACAATAATGAGCTAAATAGTTCTTCTCTTCTTTTGTTAAACGAAGCTCAGACAATGCATCGACAGATTTTCGAAGTAAATCTGCAAAACCTTCCGGGAATATATGTTTACCACGATTTATAAATCCATAACGAACCTTTGCTTTCGGGAAAAGTTTAATTACAGCATGTTGCATCGTAAATTTATAGAAATCATTATCTAAAATTGATTTCAAAAAAGTATTTTCCATAGCACTCAAGTTCTTTTCATTCCTTGCTAAGATACGCCAATTTCAGAAAACACAAAAATTGTAGATTTCTTAATTTCTACTAAACAATTTTAAAAGAAACAATACTTTCTGTATCTATAAAAATCGTGATGTAATCTCCGATATTTTTATCAATTAGAATTTGAAATTCTAAACTTCCGCGCTTTTCTTTCGGATTAAGAACTTTAACTGGTTGATTCTTTCTGTTTAAATAAAAAACCTGGCTAGATTTGGAAACATTTTTAATCTCAACAGTGATTTTATCGCCATTCTTAGCTTCGATTATTCCCGAATTTGGAGTTTTTATTTTATAATCGTTTTCTATGGTTTTATTATAAATTAAAGGCCCATCTAAGAAATCACTTTTACTGATTCTGTCTCCGAGAAAAGTTCCCGAATCTGGATAATGCTTTGCAAAGAAATACTCGGGATTAGTATCAAAATATACGGGATTAAAATCGTTAACCATCCTTCCTTTACTGGTATCATAATATCCTTGTCCCCAAGTAACATCTACAAGACGCCATTTTTTATCAATTAAAACAACATTCCAAGCATGGTTTGATGAAGTCGTTTTACGGCCAATGTCTCTCAAATTTGTTTTTGAATCGCCTCGAATTATTTCGCATTTCAAGTTTACAAGCTCTGCTAAATGCTGATACAAAGCTGTAAAACCCTCACAAACTGCTTTTTTAGATTTAAAAGCTTTCTGAATTAGATTATCATTCAGTTGTTTTATTTTTCGCTGTTTTTCGGCTTCCGAAGAATAACTGAAACCTTGCACTCTTGGTGGATTCAAGTATGCATTGTAATCGTATCTTATATTGAAAGCAATCCAGCTGTAAATAGCGCGCGCACGATCATAATCCGAATCAAAATCTTTTTCGATTTTGTCAGCTAATTTTTCTGTGCTATCAAAGCTTTTTGGGTATTTTGCAACTGTTTTATCAACTTCGCTAATCTTCTGAGAAAAAGCAAAATTGATAAAAATACTATTTAATAAAAGGAAAATAAGGGCAATCTTTTTTTGTGGCATTTAAAAATTTGATTTAATAATATCTTTCAATTCCTGATCCAATTCTGGATTAGAGATTTTATTTTCTTGTAAATCAAAATTCGAGCCAAATGCTGGCAATGAGAAACTTCCTTTAATTTCTGCTCCATAACGAGGAAAGAGATTCTGTGCAATTCCTAAAACAGATGCGCCTCCTCTACCGCCTGGAGAAGTTGCCAATAATAACATTGGTTTATGCTGAAAAACATCTTTTTCGATTCTTGAACTCCAATCGAAAACATTTTTGAAAGCAACAGAATAATTTCCGTTATTTTCTGCCATTGAAACTACTAAAATATCAGCTTCTTTCAATTTGTTTAAGAATGCTTGTGCAACTTTATGCTGACCAACTTCTTTTTCAAGATCAACACTAAAAACTGGCATTGCAAAATCATTCAAATCTAAAACTTCAACGTCTGCATTTTCAAATAAACTTGATGCATAAGTAGCTAAACGTTTATTGATTGAGTGCTTACTGTTACTTCCTCCAAAGGCTATTATTTTCATATTTGTGGTATTTGTTTTTCCAACCATATAAGTAATATAAGTTCATTTAAAAAACTTTGACTTTAACTTAAAGAAGCCAAACTTAAATTTTCTTATATTACTTATATGGTCTAATATTAATTTTCTATTTCAAAAATCTCTTTTTGTATTTCTACAGAATAATCATTTGGCGAAATACTTCCACCGAAAGCTTTGGCATAAACTTTTGTAAATTCTGCTCCAAAATATAAAATAATAGCCGAATAATATACCCAAACCAAAATTATAATTACAGAACCCGCTGCGCCGTAAACACTTGCAACTGTTGAGTTTCCTAAGTAAACTCCTATGGCAAATTTACCTATCATGAACAAAATTGCAGTGCAAGAAGCCCCTATAAAAGCATCTTTCCACTTAATCACTCCATCTGGTAAAGTTCGGAATATAATTGCAAAAAGCAATGTAATACTGGCAAAAACAATCACTAGATTCACAACATAGAAAAGATATATTGTTGTGTCTGGAAAATAAAGTTTTAAACGGGCATTTAAAACGTCGAGTGTTGCATTGAGCATTAAGCTGACCAACATTAAAAATCCAACAGAAACGATCATCGAAAATGACATTAATCTGTTTTGTATAAATTTTTTCAAGCCTTTATTTGGTTTTGCACGAAGCCCCCAAATGTAGTTGATCGAACTCTGAATTTCGGCAAAAACTCCTGATGCACCAACTAATAGCATCACAACTCCAAATATGGTTACAAAGACATTACTGTCTGATAATTGAACATTTTTGATTGCCTCCTGAATCTGTACAGCAGCATTATTCCCGACCAATCGATTTATCTGACCATATAATTGTCCTGTGACTGCCTCTTCCCCAAAAAAGAAGCCACAAATGGTAATTATAATAATCAACAAAGGAGGCAAAGCAAAAATGGTATAATAAGATAACGCTGCGCTTAACTTTATCGCATTGTCATCGTTAAATTCTAAAAATGTTGTTTTTAATAAATACCAAGTTTTCGAAAAGATATTATGATTTTTCATTTGCTAATTTTTTGATATTCACTCAAATTTAAGCAATAATGAAAATTCCTTACTTCTTGGATTTTCGTTGAGTTTTACATTTTTCCCACTACCTACGAAATATTCATAACGGAATATTTTTGCATCTATTATTTATAATGACAAAAAATCCCTTTATCATAAACAGTCCATAAACTCGCTTTTTGATTGGCTGCTTTTAGGGCATTATTGGCCCAAGTATTGCAAGTATAAAAAAGACTATAACTTCCTTTAGCTTCATAGAAAGCATCTTTTTTTCCGTAACTATGGCCTTCAATCCATTGTGGATGAACTGAATCACTAAAACTGTTTGAAATATAATTGACTAATTTTTGATAATTTTCTTTTGAAATCAAAATGCGTTTGCAGTCATCTCCTTCTCTTAACTGCTTAAAAAATGTTGCATGCACAGCAGAAGAACTAATCCCGAAAGCGGCTTTAAAAGCTGTGCTTGCTTTTAAATCTGACCATTCTGGAGTTTCAAGATAAAATCCTTTGTCTCCCCAGCCAAAAGCAATATAATTCATTAGCGAATCTTTTGATTGGGTTTGATTGAATTGAATTTCGTTTCGCCAGTCTTTGATTTCATTTTTTATAGGAACAACAATATCAGTATGAACTCCATTAGAAAGAATGTAAATGGGAACGGCATCTTGCTCTTCGACTTTTGCAATATCTGAATTGACTGTAATTTTTGAAATAATTAAAACAGAAGAAATGTACAAAGCAAGAAAACTAAAGATTCCGAAAAGTGTCCAGCCTAGAATTTTGAATGTTTTTTTTAGCATTTTGATTGGTTGATTTTAGATTAGTAATTGGTTATTTTTTCTGTAACCAATTTTTGAGCCAAAAATTTTTCAGTTGCTAAAATGGGACGCGGATTTTACAGATTCGCTTTCGCGAAAGCGCAGATTTAAACGGATTTTCATCTTATTTTTTTGTCTTCCTGAGCGAAGTCGAAGAACATCGTAGAAGCTCCATAAAACATTCCCGTTCTTTGTACGGGCTTCGATTTCGCTCAGCCTGATAAAGCAGAACTTTAATTTTAAGCATAAAAAAACTGCTGAATATCTCCAGCAGTTTTAGTCTATTATCTTTCTTCTTGTTTCTTTCTTCTTTAAAAAGACTAAACGTTAAAACGGAAATGCATTACATCACCATCTTTCACTATATATTCTTTTCCTTCAACTCTGAATTTTCCAGCTTCTTTTGCTTTTGCCTCAGAACCATAATGAACGTAATCGTCATATGAAATTACTTCTGCACGAATAAAGCCTTTTTCAAAATCTGTATGAATAACTCCTGCTGCTTGTGGCGCAGTTGCTCCAATATTGATTGTCCAAGCGCGAACTTCTTTCACTCCAGCTGTGAAGTAAGTTTGCTGTTTTAATAATTTGTAAGCCGCACGAATTAAAACTGATGCTCCTGGCTCTTCTAATCCCATATCTTCTAAGAAAACCTGACGCTCTTCGTAGCTTTCTAATTCTGTGATATCTGCCTCTGCTCCTACTGAAAGTACAATAACTTCAGCCTCCTCATCTTTTACTAATTCACGAACTTGATCAACATATTTGTTTCCGTTTACTGCTGAACTTTCGTCAACGTTACAAACATATAAAACTGGTTTTGCTGTAATTAATTGAAAAGCTTCCATAAGAACTTCTTCATCATTGTTTTGAGGAACAATTGTTCTTGCAGATTTTGCCTGTAAAAGAGCTTCTCTAATTCTGTTTAATAAAGCTTCTTCTGCCTGAGCTTCTTTATTTCCGGTTTTTGCAGCACGTTTTACTTTTTCTAAACGTTTTTCAACAGTTTCTAAGTCTTTTAACTGCAATTCGATGTCGATAGTTTCTTTGTCACGAATTGGATTTACGTTTCCGTCAACGTGCACAATATTATCATTATCAAAACAACGTAAAACGTGAATAATAGCATTACACTCTCTAATGTTTCCTAAAAACTGGTTTCCAAGACCTTCACCTTTACTTGCTCCTTTTACCAAACCTGCAATATCTACGATATCTACAGTTGCCATTTGAACGCGCTCTGGTTTAACCAATTCTTCCAATTTATTGATTCTTGGATCTGGAACGTTTACAACACCAATATTAGGTTCGATTGTACAAAACGGAAAGTTAGCACTTTGCGCTTTTGCATTAGATAAACAATTAAATAATGTTGATTTTCCAACATTTGGCAATCCTACAATTCCTGCTTTCATCTGTTTGTTTCTATATTATTTTAATCGGTCTTTAATTTCTTAGACCTGTTATGCTTTTTAAAAATTGACAAAATGCTCTTTTTGGGCATTAAAATTTTGCAAATATAAGATTTAATAACTCTTTCGCGAATTAAATATTTGTATTAATAAAATTTAAGAAACAGTCTTTTTACTTCTCACCTTTATTACCCTACTTTTCTTTTAAAAATTTTGTTTTTTTTTCAATAAAAAAATCCTGAACAATAAAGCCCAGGATTTCTTCTTTCTATTTATTAATTACAATTTAAACTCTAACGACGCAATAATTGCCTTTTCTTGATCTGTTGCCGTAAATCCCGAAATATCCCAATAATTAGTCAAGATTTTATTTTTCTTGTTAAAGAGCGATTTTTCCTTGAAAACATCACTTTCATTATAGGTGAAATTTTGTTTATTAAAACCTGTTGTGATAAAACTATTTCTTACTTGCACATTTTTAGTTTTATCTTTTAGAACAACATTATAGCCAATTTCTTCATTAGAACTCAATAAATAATAATCATTTCCGTCCCATCTGTAGTTTACTTTAACAAACGATTTTGTAATATTCTTATCACCCTCTTTTGTCTTTTCAACCACTTTATCGAGACTTGTAGGCGTAACCGAAATGGTAAATTCTACTATAATTTTTTTCTCAGGATCGTAAATAATTTCAAAATTATCAATCGCTTCTTTGGCTTTATCCAAAGGAACAACTGACATTACGTAGTAATCTTTGTTTTTTGAATGTCCTTTGGTTGTAAAATCATATTCCTTTTTGGCTTTTGGATCTAATAATGGTTCTAAGTATTTGAAATTTGAGTAATTCTCCATTATATTATTCAAATTATACCCTTTCAAATCAGCACTTACATCTTCTTCTAATAATCCATAAGAACGATTTTGTTCAACCAATAAAGTAGTTGCATTATTATTTTTATCAAATTGAAAATTTACCAATCCATCATTATAATACGTATACTGATTGTCGAGCATAAAAAACTCTCTCACATATACTTTCTGTCTATGGGATATACTAATTTTCTTTGTAGAATTGTTAACCAATTTCTGCAGTATTTTTTCTGGAGATTCTTTAGATAAAACTACTTCATCTAATTTATTGTTTTTACTCTTTAAATAAACAACAAATTTTTGATCTCCATTTAAAGAAGTCCAGCGTACGGTCAAATCTTCATAATTAGTTTCAGAAACCTGAACATTAGATCCACCAGTCAGCATAAAAGTAACTTTTCCTTCTTCATTGCTCAATAAAATCTGCTGGGTTTTCATTATTTTAACTGTAGCATTTTGTATTGGCTCCATAGTCTCTATATCCTTAACAATAATAGAATACTCTTCGTTTTGCGCCAAAACACTTACATAGCTAAATAAAACAACAAATAAAAGTAGCATTTTCTTCATAGGCATTGTTATTTTTTCAACTAAAGTATTAATTTTTTAACAATAAATCAACACTCAAAAATTTAAAACATTAACTATCAAAAAACTAACTTTTAAAAATACCTGAAATCAGGATAAAAAAAATCCTGAGTTTTTCAACTCAGGATTCTATAATTTATCAAACAATTATTCTTACTCGTTATGTAAGAAAGCTTGTCTTTCTAATAGAGTTTCTTCGTCCTCAACGTGATTGTCATCAGGTACACAACAGTCAACAGGACAAACAGCAGCACACTGCGGTTCATCATGAAAACCTTTACATTCTGTACATTTTCCAGGTACAATATAATAGATTTCATCAGAAATTGGAGTTTGCGCATCATCAGCGTCTACTTCAGTTCCGTCAGGTAAAACAATTTTTCCAGAAAGACTAGTTCCGTCTTTATATCTCCAATCATCTGCTCCTTCATATATTGCTGTATTTGGGCACTCTGGTTCGCAAGCCCCGCAATTGATGCATTCGTCAGTTATAATAATTGCCATCTTTTTATTTTTCTTAAAGTTAAAAGTCGTATAGTCTCATCGTCCGAAAAAAGTACACAAAACACATTCTTTGCTTTTGACTTGATGACTTTTGACTTTCGACTTAATTATGCTTATTTTTGTGCAAAATTACAATCAAAACAATTCATAAACAAACATTATGACATTAGAAACAAAAAAAAGTGTTTTTGTTGAATTAGGAAAATTTTTAAGTCAGTTTTCTGAAGGCGCTTCTGCGCAAAAATCTGACGTCTTATATAATGATCTCTTTTTTGATGATTTCAATAACCTGATTCATTTATCGCAATCTCATAATGGATGGTATACTCCTGAACAGGTTTATTTCTCTATACAATCTTGGGCTGAAGCTTTGACAAAAGAAAATATTGACAAATGGCTTTCTGTTTATAAAATTGAAGAGAATAATAAGAATCCAAAAACTATTGCTTTGATTTTAGCAGGAAATATTCCCTTAGTAGGTTTCCATGATTTCTTATCGGTTTTAATTACAGGCAACAAAGCTTTAATCAAAACTTCTTCAAACGACCAGCATTTATTACCATTTTTAGCTAAATATTTAATTGCTGTTGATGAAAATTTCAAAAACAAAATCACTTTCGTAGAAGGAAAACTAGAAAACTTCGACGCTGTAATCGCTACAGGAAGCAACAATACTTCTCGTTATTTTGAATATTATTTTAAAGACAAACCTTCAATCATTCGTAAAAACAGAAATTCGGCAGCGATTTTAACCGGAAAAGAAACCAACGAAGATTTAGAAGCATTGGGCGAAGATATTTTTAGATATTTTGGTTTAGGATGTCGAAATGTATCCAAGCTTTTTATTCCAAAAAACTATACTTTCGATGCTTTTTTCCAAGCCATGTTCAAATATCAAGATGTTATTCATTATGAAAAATACGCTAATAATTATGATTATAACAAAGCTGTATTTTTAATGAGTAATTTCAAATTACTAGACAACGGATTCTTGACTTTAAAAGAAGATTCAAGCTACGCTTCGCCTATTTCTAGTGTTTTTTATGAGTACTACGAAAACCTTGAAGATCTAGAAAAACGCCTTCAGGAAGACACAGATCAAATTCAATGTATTGTTAGCAGTAATTTAACTACAAATAGTATTGCATTTGGTGAAACGCAAAAACCGCAATTGTGGGATTACGCAGATAATGTCGATACTATAACGTTTTTGTTAACAACAAAGTAATAAATTGTTTAATTATTTCGAATATTTTAACGCTTTTTCGGCTCTTATTACCGAAATTTGCGTCTTTAAAATTTTCGACTATTAACAACAACCATGAAAAAACACAACTACAGCGCAGGACCAAGTATTTTACCTCAGGAAGTTTTTGAGAAGGCATCAAAAGCAATTTTAAATTTTAATGATTCAGGGTTATCTATTCTTGAAATCTCGCACCGAAGCAAAGATTTCGTTGCAGTTATGGAGGAGGCTCGTTCCCTTGCTTTAGAATTATTAGGACTTCAAGGAAAAGGTTATCAGGCTTTATTTTTACAAGGTGGTGCCAGCACAGCATTCTTAATGGCTCCATACAACTTAATGAAAGAAAACGGAAAAGCAGCTTATTTAGATTCGGGAACGTGGGCAACCGCAGCGATAAAAGAAGCAAAACTTTTCGGTGATACTGTTGTCGTAGCTTCTTCAAAAGAAGACAATTATACTTATGTTCCAAAAGGTTACGAAATTCCAGCTGATGCTGATTATTTCCACTGCACAAGCAACAATACTATCTTTGGAACTCAAATGAAAGATTTTCCAGCAACAAACGTACCTGTTGTTTGCGATATGAGTTCTGATATTTTTTCACGTGAATTAGATTTTTCTAAATTCGACTTAATCTATGCTGGAGCTCAAAAAAATATGGGACCTGCTGGAACTACATTGGTAGTAGTTAAAGAAGAAATCTTAGGCAAAAACGGAAGAACAATTCCTAGTATGCTAGATTACGCTAAACACATTAAAGGAGAAAGTATGTACAATACTCCACCTGTATTTGCTGTTTACGTTTCTCTTTTAACTTTACAATGGATTAAAGAAAAAGGCGGAATCGCTGCTGTTGAAAAATTAAACAACGCTAAAGCAGAATTACTTTACGCTGAAATCGACAGAAACCCGTTATTCAAAGGTGCTGCTGCAGTAGAAGATCGTTCAAATATGAACGTAACTTTCTTATTGAACAATCCTGAACACACTGAAACTTTTGATGCTTTATGGAAAGCTGCAAACATTTCTGGATTGCCAGGACACCGTTCTGTAGGTGGTTACAGAGCTTCTATCTACAACGCTATGCCAATTGAAAGCGTTCAGGTTTTAGTTGATGTAATGAAAGCTTTGGAAGCTAAAGTTTAATTTTTTTTCGGTTAATCGTTAATTTGTTTAACTGTTTAATCGTAAAACATTTCCTTTAGAAAAATATCAAAAAAGAAAAAATTAAAAATTGGTTTATCGATTAAACAAATAAACGGTTCACCAAATAAACAATAAACACACAATGAAAGTATTAGCAAATGACGGAATTTCTAAAAGCGGAATTCTAGCCTTAGAAAAAGGTGGATTTGAAGTTATAACTACAAAAGTAGCTCAAGAACAAGTAGCTAACTATATCAATGAAAATAATGTTGACGTAATTTTAGTTCGTAGTGCAACTAAAGTTCGTAAAGATATAATCGACGCTTGTCCTGGCATCAAAATCATCGGTCGTGGTGGTGTTGGTATGGATAATATCGATGTGGATTATGCTAAAAGCAAAGGAATTCATGTAATTAATACTCCTGCTTCATCTTCAGAATCTGTTGCTGAATTAGTTTTCGGTCACTTATTCAATGGTGTACGTTTTTTGCATGATTCTAACAGAAATATGCCTCTAGAAGGAGATTCAAACTTTGACGGTTTGAAAAAAGCATATGCTAACGGAACTGAATTAAGAGGAAAAACTTTAGGTATTGTTGGTATTGGTCGTATCGGACAAGCTACTGCAAAAATGGCTCTTGGTTTAGGAATGAAAGTTATTGCAGCTGATAGTTTTATTCCTCAAGTTGATGTAAAAGTTGAATTTTTCGACGGACAATCAATTACAACTACAATCGTTTCTCAATCTTTAGAGTCTTTATTTAAAGAAGCTGATTTCATTACATTGCACGTTCCTGCTCAAAATGGTTATATCATTGGAGAAAAAGAACTTGAAATCATGAAAGATGGTGTTGGAATCGTGAATTGTGCTCGTGGTGGTGTTATTGATGAAGTAGCTTTGGTAAAAGCTTTAGATTCAGGAAAAGTTGCTTTTGCTGGTTTAGATGTTTTCGAAAACGAACCAAAACCAGAAATGGCAATCTTAATGCACTCTAAAATTTCATTAACTCCGCACATTGGAGCTGCGACTGGAGAAGCACAAGACAGAATTGGTACTGAATTAGCATCACAAATTATTACTTTGTTAAGCTAATCACTTATAATTAAATTACTTGCAAAGGGATTTATTAACATTGTTTAATAAATCCCTTTCTTTTTTTGTTTAAATTTGAGTTCTAATCTAAATCCTAAAAATCATGTTTGAACAATTAACTCAATTAGTGCAACAATATGGAGGCGATGCAGTTGTAAACAATAACGCTGTCCCAAATGAACATAACGAAGCTGTTATTAGCGAAACCAGCAATTCTATTTTTGAAGGATTAAAAAAGATTGTCTCTGAAGGCGGAACTGATCAAATTGCTGGATTATTCAATGGAAGTTCAGCCATTGACAGCTCAAATCCGGTAGTGCAACAAATTCAGCAACAACTAAGTGGAAATCTTGGCGAAAAATTCGGTTTAAGCAGTGCCGATTCAAATGGAGTTGCTTCCAATTTAATTCCACAGATTTTAGGTTCTCTAGTTAATAAAGCAAAAGATCCGAACGATAGCAGTTTTCAAATTTCAGATATTATAAATTCAATTTCAGGAAACAGCGGACAAGCTTCGGGAATAATGGACACCATTTCTAAATACGGAATGCAATTTGGCCTTGACCAAAACAACGACGGAAAAGTTGACGTTGCAGATGTTCTTGTAGTGACCAAAAGTAAAGGAGGAATCGCAGGTTTTATTGGAAAACTATTTGGAAGTAAATAATAAACAAAGAGTCGGAGTTGCAAAGCAACAAAGCCTTCAAAATATTAAAAAGCTGTTTGCAATTCTTGCAAACAGCTTTTTATTTACACCTTTGAACCTTCAAAAGAATGTTAAACCCCATTCTCTTTTCATCAGATATTCGTAAATTTAAGACATGAAAAAGTGCATTTCCATATTAATTGTTTTATTTACCATTATTGCGTGTTCATCGGCTTCTAAGAATATCGCCAGTATAGATACTGCTACACCAAACAAAAAAGTAAATGATACCGTTAGAATTGCAAATGATTCATTAGAATACGAAGTTATCATCATTGATAATGGATTCTCTACTTGGCTCGCTTCTAGAGCCTATCCACGAAACTATTATTCATTGCAATATCTTGAAAACAAAAACAATCTGTACGTAACCGAATGGAACAATCGTGTTTTACAACCACAGCGTTACAATCCAAATTTATACGAAATGTCTATTGATTATCGCCCAGATATTCATTATGGCTACGAAGTAAATTACTTAATTTACAATTACATGATTTATTTTCAAAATACTTACAAACAAAAGCTTTGGGGTTATGTTCCCTCAAGATAATATACTATATTTGTAATCATTACAAATAGCAATGAACAGATTAAAAAAACGCTGGGGAATCACCTCCAATTTACAAGCCATAATTATATTTATCGTTTTTGCCATCACAGGATCGGCATCTGCGTGGCTGTCTAAACCATTCTGCGTTTGGCTGGGAATTACTAAAGAAGATTTTGGAGGCTGGTTTACACTCATTCGCCTTATAATTATCTTTCCAATTTACCAAGTTTTATTAGTTGCGATCGGAACTATTTTTGGACAATTTAAATTCTTTTGGAACTTCGAAAAGAAAATGCTTAAAAACATGGGACTTGGTTTTTTATTTAAGGATTAGTTCCTTTCTATAGCTCTTAACTTTTTTATTTTTTCTGGAAGAAATAAGTATAAATCCAAGTAAGAGTAAAAGACGGAATAACATCAGTAAAAGGCAATATTTCCTCCAGAAAAGTCAAGACTCCTGCCACTTTTCCTACTCTTCCTTTATACATTCTTGACATAATTAGAGCAGCAATCGGCGCCCAAATTACATCTGAAAACTCCCCTAGAAACGGAATCGAAAAAGAAATCATACCAATTCCGTCCAAAACCAATCCAATGAGTAGTTTCGACATTCTGTCATCTTCTGCAACTTCTAAATCTTGCATAACACATTCATTTTTAAGTTAATCGAAATTAAAAATAATTCTCGAAATACTATTATTTCTTTTCTAAATTTAATTTTCAATATTCCCATATCAATTTACGTACCGATTTTAAATTTGAGATTTTATAAAATCAATTCGCTCTTTTTGGAATTTGGGATTTTACATATTGTAATTTGATTTTGAGCATAATCTTCGTTTCTTTGTAAAAACAGTTTCATCAAATGATACACGCAAAAAACATTCATAAATTCTACGACAAACTTGAAGTATTAAAAGGTGTCGATTTACATATTAAAAAAGGCGAAATTGTTTCTATCGTTGGTGCTTCGGGTGCTGGAAAAACAACTTTATTACAAATTCTAGGAACTTTAGATAAACCCGATCATAATCCAGATTCATCTCTAACTATTAATGGAAAAAATGTTTTGGAACTGCAAAACATCAAAAATGACAACTCAAACCAAGAAAAAGCATTCAAAATCATTACTTGGTTAGGAGCTTTTTACTTTGTTTTATTAGCAGTTTTTGTATTATTTTTTAGAAGTAAAATAGAAAATGATATTTTCGGTTATGGCACATGGGCAGTAATACTTGCACCTACTCTATTATTGTTTTTTTATTACAGCCGATATTTCAAAAAGAAAAGCAAACAAGACAAAGTTTTATCCGATTTTAGAAATTTAAATTTAGGATTCATTTTTCAATTCCATCAGCTTTTGCCTGAGTTTACAGCCTTAGAAAATGTCTGCATTCCAGCTCATATTGCAGGCAAAAAAACAGCCGAAACAGAAGAAGAAGCAAAAAAATTATTGAATTATCTTGGACTTTCGCACAGAATTAATCATAAACCAAGCGAACTCTCAGGCGGAGAACAACAGCGTGTTGCCGTTGCGAGAGCTTTAATCAATAAACCAGATGTCATTTTTGCCGATGAACCTTCTGGAAATCTAGATACTCATTCTGCAGAAAACCTGCATCAGCTATTTTTCAAGCTTCGTGATGAGTTCGGACAAACTTTTGTTATTGTAACACATAACGAAGAATTAGCCAACATGGCTGATAGAAAATTAGTTATGGTTGACGGCCAAATCAGCAATTAGAATAATCAGGAGCTATTTCCTGCTGTCCTTCCAATCTTTTATGCCGAACCCCGGCATAAAAGGATTTTCCCTCCCATCAGGGCTAGGGCACTCGAACACATAAGAAGATTTCATTTCAACATGAACCAAAAAGAACTCAAAGAATTTCTAGACGAAAAAGTCATTCAATATAACAATCAGGATTTCATCGAAAGTGACCCTGTTCAAATTCCGCATCTCTTTACTCAAAAAGAAGATATTGAAATTGCAGGCTTCTTAAGCGCTTCTATTGCTTGGGGAAATCGTAAAATGATTATCAAGAATTCGCATAAAATGATGGAATTAATGGGCAATACGCCATATGATTTTGTTATGTCACATTCAGATGAGGACTTGGCAAGATTGGAAACATTCGTTCATAGAACTTTTAATGGTCATGATTTTGCGGGTTTCATAAAAGGTTTAAATAACATTTACAAAAATCACAACGGATTAGAATCTGTTTTTGCTAAAAATCAGGAAAAAGATAGTTTGCAGAAAAGTATCAGCGAATTCAAAAAAATATTTTTCGAAACAGATCATTTAGCAAGAACTCAGAAACATATTTCAGATCCGTTGAACAATTCAGCGGCTAAGAGAATCAACATGTATCTGCGATGGATGGTGCGACAAGATGCTAAAGGAGTCGATTTAGGAATTTGGAAAAGCATTTCTCCTTCAGTTTTATCTTGTCCACTAGATGTACATTCTGGAAATGTTGCCCGTAAACTTGGTATTCTTTCGCGAAAGCAAAATGATGCCAAAGCTTTACTTGAATTAGACACCAAGTTAAGAGAAATGGATGCAAAAGATCCTGTAAAATATGATTTTGCTTTATTTGGATTGGGTGTTTTTGAAGGTTTTTAAACTTTTTAAAATCTAAAAATATACAACTGTCAGGCTGAGCGAAGTCGAAGCCCACGTTCCAATCGTTACGCTCTTCGACTTCGCTCAGAGTGACATTCAAAGTGATAATACGACATCAAAAATTACAAATTCAACAAAAAACCATGAATTTAACGTACATTTGCACAAAATTTAAAGCAAATGAGCACTTTCGAAAAATTTAATCTTCCAAAATCATTACAAAAAGCAGTTGACGAATTAGGATTTGTTACGCCTACTCCTATTCAAGAAAAATCTTTTTCTGTAATCATGTCTGGACGTGATATGATGGGAATTGCACAAACTGGAACTGGTAAAACATTTGCTTATTTACTGCCTCTTTTAAAGCTGTATAAATTCACTCATACCAATACACCAAAAATTGTAATCCTTGTTCCAACTCGTGAATTAGTAGTTCAGGTTGTAGAAGAAGTAGAGAAACTGACTACATACATGTCGGTTAAAACTTTAGGTATTTACGGTGGTGTAAACATCAATACTCAAAAAAAAGCCGTTTATGAAGGTGTCGACATTTTAGTTGGAACACCAGGACGTACTATGGATTTAGCACTTGACGCGGTAGTTCGTTTTGACGAAACACAAAAATTAGTAATTGACGAGTTTGACGAAATGCTGAATTTAGGTTTCAGACCACAGCTTACTTCGCTTTTTGCAATGATGAAAACTAAACGTCAAAATATTCTGTTCTCTGCAACAATGACAGATGAAGTTGATGATTTGTTAAATGATTATTTTGATTTTCCTGAAGAGGTGACATTAGCTCCATCAGGAACTCCACTAGAAAAAATTACACAGCTTACTTATAACGTTCCGAATTTTAATACCAAAGTAAACCTTTTAAAATATTTACTGGAAACTGACGAAAGCATGAGCCGTATTCTAGTTTTCGTAAATAACAAAAAGATTTCGGATATGCTTTTCAATCGTATCGACGAGCTTTTTGATGGACAATTTGGTGTAATTCACTCCAACAAATCTCAAAATTACCGTTTGAGTACAATGGCCGAATTTCAAGAAGGAAATCTTCGCGGTTTAATTACAACCGACGTTATGGCAAGAGGTTTGGATATTTCGAATATTACTCACGTAATTAACTTCGAACTTCCAGAAGAACCAGAATTGTATATGCACAGAATTGGTCGTACGGGTCGTGCAGACGCAACGGGAACAGCAATTAGTTTTGTTACTCCAAGAGAAGAAGAATTTAAAATAGAAACGGAACTTTTAATGGATCAAGAGCTTGAAATTGCCGATTTTCCTGAAGAAGTTGAAATTTCAGAAAAGTTAATTGAAGCTGAAAAAGATAAATTACCTAGAAAGTTTCTACTGAAAAAACCAAAACTAGAAGGTGACGGTGCTTTCCATGAAAAATCTAAAAAGAACCAAAAAGTCAATCTTGGTGGTCCTTCAAAAACCAAAAAGAAAACGCATGGTTCTGTTAACAGAAATATGTTGAAGACAAGAAATGAGAAGAAGAAAAAAAAATAACTTTTTTTTAGATGCTAAGCTACTAAGTTGCTAAGGTTCTAAGTTTTTTATATAACACTAAAAAAGGGTAAAGATTCAAAGAATCTTTACCCTTTTTTAACCTTAGAAGCTTAGCATCTCAGCACCTTAGAATCTTTTTTACTAAATCTTCGTAAAAACCAATCCAACTGGCGAACACAACTGGATTCTTCTGCCAGTATCTGTAAGTTTTCCTGTTGCGATATCTCTTTTAAAAATAACTATATCATTAGTATATTGATGACCTACTAAAAGGTAATTTCCTGTAGGATCGATAGCAAAATCTCTTGGACCTTTTCCTAATGTGCTTTGTTGTTCTACCAATTCTAAAGCTCCTGTTTTAAGAATTTTGTAAACCGAAATTGCATTTGCATCTACACGATCGGTAACATATAAAAAGTTTCCGTCTGGCGAAAGTTTAATTGCAGCCGCTCCTGTTCCTCCTTTAAAGTCTTTTGGAAGAATACTTGTTTCTGCTACAACTTTTAAAACTCCAGTTTTATCCCAGCTTAAAGTCGTCAAAGTTCCATCTAGCTCTTGAACTAAATACACAAATTTTCCATCTTTACTAAAAGTCAAATGTCTTGGACCGCTTCCTGGTTTTACGTCAACACTTGCTTTCAATGTCAAAATTTCGTTTTTAGCCGTTGGATTGTATTTATATATAAACACTTTATCTAACCCCAAATCATTAGAAATCACGAACTTTTTGTCTGGAGAAAAAACCACCATGTGTACGTGAGCTTTTTCCTGACGCGCCGCATTTGGCCCTTTCCCTTCGTGCTGAATCAATTGTTGTGCTTCTGTAATGCTCCCATCAGCATTCTTTTTAAAAACTGCAATGCTTCCGCCAGAATAATTAGCCGCGATGACATGTTTATCATCATTTATCAAATGGCAAGGATCTGCTCCTAAAGCATCATTTTTATTCAAAAGATTAATTTTTCCAGACTGCGAATCATAAGAAAAAGAGCTTACAGTACTTTGAGTTCCATTTTCGTTTACGGCATAAATAAACTTATTATCTGCTGATACAGATAAATAACTCGGACTTACAACATTTTCAGAAGAACTTTTTAGCTTATATTCGCCATTAGAAGCATCAAATTCATACACATAAACACCATTGCTTTGGCAAGTATTCGTGTAAGTTCCAACCAATAAATTGAATTTATTTTGAGCTTTAACAGCTGTAATTGATAAAGCTGAAAATAAGACTAGATATATTTTTTTCATAATTTGTTTTTTTTGATTAGCTAAAATAAACAATATATCCATTTGAAACAGTCCCTTTATTGCAAGAAATTACAAAAGTTACATTTTTTTTGCCACGTAAGTTCATCACAGTTATAAGTCTTACATTCTACTTTTAAGTTTACTTACAATCTCTTACACGAACTTATATGGTTTAATAAATTTTTAATTTGTATTTTTGACCAGCATCTTCGCGAAAAACAAAACGTAGTGAAGTAAATCGAAGCCAGAATGCATTTTAAACATCCCGAAATTCTATACTTTCTGTTTTTATTGATCGTTCCAATTTTGGTTCACTTATTTCAATTAAGACGATTTAAAACTTCCTATTTCACCAACGTTCGATTCTTAAAAGAACTTGCTATTCAGACTCGTAAGAGTTCTAAAATCAAAAAACGTCTTTTATTAGCTACACGATTATTATTGCTTGCTTGCGCAATTATTGCATTTGCACAGCCTTTTTTTGCAGCTGCTGATAGCAAAAACGCTTCAAATGAAATGTATATTGTTCTAGACAATTCTTTTAGCATGCAGGCAAAAGGCAAAAAAGGCGAATTACTAAAAAGAGCCGTTCAAGAATTACTTGAAAATACTCCAGAAAACACTCAATTTTCGCTTTTAACAAACACCGAAAATTTTTGGAATACTGATATTAAATCATCAAAAAGCGCTTTACAAAATCTAAAATATAGCGCAACCTCTTTTGATCTTGCAACAATTACAGCCAAAATAAAAGCTCACAAATCGGCTCATAAAAAAGATATTGTCATTATTACAGATGCTGTTGGTTTAAAAGAAGCAGTTATTAAGAATCTAGATTTTGAAGAAAAGCCGTATTTCATAGTTCCAAAAGCAGAACAAAAAAACAATGTATCAATTGACAGCGTTTATATCAACCAGACTTTAGAAAATTTTTATGAAATCGGAATTAATTTATCCGCTTATGGCGAAGATTTTAAACCTGTTTCAACGGCACTTTACAATCAAAACAAATTGATTGCCAAAACGATTGTAAATTTTGATGCAAAGAAAAAGAAAATCAATTTCACGATTCCAAAAGAAGCTTTTCATGGTTACGTGGCAATTGAAGATAACGGCCTGACTTATGACAACAAATTGTTTTTTAGCATTTCTAAAAACAAAAAAACAAACGTTATTAGTATTGGCGAACCAGAAAAAAGCAATTTCTTATCGAGAATATATACTTCTGGCGAATTTAACTACAACAATTATTCTATCAGTGCTTTAGATTACAATAGTTTAGAAAAACAAAATACTATTATTTTAAACGAGTTGATTGATATTCCGCAAGCCTTACAAACCACTTTAAAAGCTTTTGTTTCTAAAGGCGGAAATTTGGTTATCATTCCTTCTGACAAAACTTCTCTTTCAAGCTTAAATGCATTGCTGGGGAATTTTGGAAAAATTCAATTTGGGAATTTAGAGACCAACAGTAAATTAATCACTAAAATTAATTTTGACCATCCTTTATTTTCAGGTGTTTTTGAAAATAAAATAACGAATTTCCAATATCCAAAAGTAAACAGTTCATTTGCTGTTTCTAGTCCTTATCCAGCTGCTCTTTCATTTGAAGACCAGACTGCTTTTGTTACTTCTGTTCAAAACCCAGTTTCTGGAATAACCGTTTTTACAGCACCAATAAATAGCGCCAATTCAAATTTTCAGCAATCGCCTTTAATTGTTCCGTTATTTTATAAAATCGCGCAAAACAATCAGAAAACTGGCGTAAATGCTTTGACAATTGGAAACAATCAGCCTTATTTTGTTGATGTTTTATTGACTAAAGATGCTATTTTGGAAGTGAAAGGAATCGACGATTCGTTTATCCCAATTCAGCAGATTCTAAACAATAAAGTCAAATTAACCTTTAATGATTTCCCTGAAACCGCTGGAAACTACAGTATTTTTGACAAAAAAGAATGGGTTGAGAATATCAGTTTTAATTACAAAAGAACCGAAAGCGATTTGAGTCAGGTAAACACGAACGTGGTCTCTGATTTTAAAACTGCTGATACAATTTCGACTATTTTTAATACGTTACAAACAGAACGAACTGACAGCCAAATTTGGAAATGGTTTGTTATCTTTGCACTGTTATTTTTAGCATTAGAAATGGCAATTATAAAATTTGTAAAATAGAATTCACTTTTGTTTGAAAGGCCTTTTACTTTTACAAAAATCATTTTACGACAAAAAATTATCTACATATGAAACTAATCATCAAAAGCGCCAAAATTATCGACTCCAAAAGTCCGTTTCACAATCAGACCGTTGATCTTTTAATTGCAGATGGTGTAATAGAAAAAATAGGAGTTTCTCTTCCTAATGACGATGCAGAAGTGGTACGATTTGACGATCTTCATGTTTCTCAAGGATGGTTTGACAGTAGTGTTTCTCTTGGAGAACCTGGTTACGAAGACAGAGAAACTATCTCAAACGGATTGAATGTTGCCGCAAAAAGCGGTTTTACAGCAATTGCCTTACAGCCAAATTCATTACCAATTATTGACAACCAATCTCAGGTAAATTTTGTAAAAAATAAAGCAAATGGTTTTGCAACAGAAATTTTCCCAATTGGAGCTTTAACTAAAGCTAGTGAAGGAAAAGACATGGCCGAACTTTTTGATATGAAAAATTCGGGAGCAATCGCTTTTGGAGATTACAATAAAAGTATCGACAATGCCAATATCTTGAAAATCGCTTTACAATACGTGCAAGATTTCGACGGATTAGTTATCGCATATTCGCAAGATCCGAACATTAAAGGAAATGGAGTTGTAAACGAAGGTATTGTTTCTACAAGATTAGGTTTAAAGGGAATTCCGAATTTGGCGGAAGAACTTCAAATTTCAAGAAACTTATTTTTATTAGAATATACTGGGGGAAAACTTCATATTCCGACTATTTCTACTGCAAAATCGGTAGAATTAATTCGAGAAGCTAAATCTAAAGGTTTAAACGTAACTTGTAGCGCATCTGTTCATCATTTGGTTTTAACTGATGAAAAACTAGACGGATTTGATACTCGTTTTAAAGTAACACCTCCGCTAAGAACTGAAGTTGACAGACAAGCTTTATTGAACGGAATTGCTGATGGAACAATCGATATGATTACTTCAGACCATAATCCGATTGATATCGAATTCAAAAAAATGGAATTTGATACTGCTAAAAACGGAACTATCGGTTTAGAAAGTGCTTTTGGAGCTTTGTTGACCGTTTTACCTGTAGAAACAATTGTAGCAAAACTAACTGCCGCGAGAAAGGTTTTTGGTTTGGAAAGCCATACAATTGAGGAAGGCGCAAAAGCAAATATCACTTTGTTTTCAACAGAAGGAAAATCAACTTTTACGAAAGAAAACATTCTTTCAAAATCTAAAAATTCTGCTTTTTTAGGAACCGAAATTAAAGGTTCTGTTTACGGAATTTTAAATCAAAATCAATTAGTTACAAAATAATACAAATGAATAATTCAGTCGAAGAAGGAAAACCAATCGCTATCACAAGTTATATTCTAATCATTGGCGTTTTGATTGCCATGAGTATGAATTCTGAAAACAAAAATAGTTTTGCTTCTTTTCATATCCGTCAGTCTTTGGGCTTGTCTTTAACTTTTATCTCCTTTGGAGCAATAATCAGTAATTTTGATAGTTTTTTTATCACTTTCCCAATGTGGATTTGTATTTCAATTCTGTGGACTTTCGGTATTTTTAATGCTATTCAAGGACAAATGAGACCGATTCCTTTAGTTGGAGAATTGTTTCAAAAATGGTTTAAGAAAATCGGATAAATTTTTCAAAATTCAATTAAAAAATTCGAAATTCCAAAGTTGGAAAATTCACAATTCACAACTTACAACTCACAATTAAAAAATGAATCTATCTTTAGAATATAAAATAAGAGAACCAAAAGTAATTTTAGATAAAAATCCGTTATTGCTTTTATTGCACGGATATGGAAGTAATGAGGCCGATTTATTCTCTTTTGCTTCTGAACTTCCAGATAACTATTATATCATTTCTGCAAGAGCTCCTTACGATTTACAGTATGGCGCTTACGCTTGGTACGCGATCAACTTTGATGCAGATCAGAATAAATTTTCAGATAATGAACAAGCCAAAACTTCAAGAGATTTAATTGCAAAGTTTATTGATGAACTAACAGCAAATTATCCAATTGATGCCAATAATGTAACTTTAATCGGATTCAGCCAAGGATCTATTTTAAGTTATGCTGCGGCGCTTTCTTATCCAGAAAAAATTCAGCGAGTTGTAGCAATGAGTGGTTATTTTAATGAAGAAATCATCAAAGAAGGTTTTGAAAACAACGATTTCAAAAATTTAAAGTTTTTCGCTTCACACGGAACTGTAGACCAAGTTATTCCGATTGAATGGGCGAGAAAAACACCTGCTGCTTTAGAAAAATTAAATATTCCGCTTACTTATAAAGAATATCCTGTTGGACATGGAGTTGCTCCTCAAAATTTCTTTGATTTTAGGAATTGGTTGCTTAGTTAGTATTCAGTCATAGTTTAAGGTCGCAGTTTTTTACTAAATAATTTATTTTATGGCAACAGATTGGTATCGAAGAAAATCTTGGTCGAAAATAGATGAAGAAGAATTCTTTGCGAAACTTTCTCGTGCCAGAAAAGATGGAAGAGCTCAATATCTTAAAGTTCAAGCAATAGAATTAGTTGACACTAAAAAACCCAAGCTTTTACAAGTTGCGAAGGAGTTATTAAGCAAAGTTCTAAATGAATATCCAGACGACAACTTCAACAAAGGTTCTGTTTATCATACTTTTGGAAATATTTTTCAACTTGAAAACAATACAGAGAAAGCACTTGAATATTTTAAAAAAGCTGTTGATTTTGAAAAAATATTTCCAAATGTAATTACTCAATCGTATTTAGATTATGCTGAAATTGTAGTTAAAAATCAATTCAAAGATTTATATCCAGTAGCTGAAGAAATGCTGGAAAATAAAATTTCAGGATTGTTATTTCCTAATGAAAAATATATTGCTTTCTCTTTACTTGCAATAATAAACTTTTACAATTCTAAAACAGAGATTGGCAAAAAATATGCTGAAATGGCAAATGAAAATGCAAACGCAAAAAACTCTGGCTTGAGTTATCATAAATACTTGGGAATCGTCTTAAAACGAGATAGCCTACTAGACAAAGTAACTAAATCATTTTTAAAATCTTAATTAAAATGAATACAAAACTTGATAATCCAGCATTAATTTTAATTGATATCCAAAAAGGTTTTCACGATGTTGCGTATTGGGGAGGAGATCGAAATAATGTTGATGCAGAGCAAAAAGCGGGCGAACTTCTGAAAATTTGGAGAAGCAAAAAATTGCCTATTTTTCATGTTCAGCATTGTTCTTCAAATCCAAATTCGATTTTAAATGAAACAAATCCAGGTAATGAATTTCAAGATATTGTAAAACCTCTTGAGGGAGAAATAATTATCAAAAAGAATGTCAATAGTGCTTTTATTGGAACGAACTTAAAAGAGCTAATTGACACTGCTAAAATCACGAATCTTGTAATTGTAGGTTTAACTACAGATCATTGTGTTTCTACCACAACAAGAATGGCAGGAAATTTTGGTTACAATGTTTACCTAGTTTCTGACGCAACAGCTACTTTCAATAAAAAAGGCGTAAACGGCGAAAATTTCTCTGCCGAATTAATACATCAAACTGCTTTAGCAAGTTTAAACGATGAATTTGCCCAAGTAGTAACTTCTGAGTTTATTAAAGAGATTGGTTAGTATTCAGTCGCAGTTTTCAGTTAGAACTTTGCCAAAGTTTTTACAACTAAAACTGAAAACTGCGACTGTAAACTTTATTCTCCCGTATAAAGAATCTTTTCTCCTTTCTTCAAAACATATCCTTTCCACGGAATTAATTGCCAATCACCATTAACCCAAGAATCACCTTCAGATTTTCTTTCTAAAATGATAGATTCTTTTTGAGTATCCAGAAAAAGTTCTGCTTTATTTCCGTCAAAAATTACATAGGAAACCGTAGAATACGTTTTTCCATCTTCTGCATGATTCAGCCTTGTGCTATTTTCAAAAACTCTGATACACTCTTTTTTCAAAACCGACCAAGTATAACCAGCTGAAGCTTTACAGCCATGAGAATCAGAATCTCCGCCAACGACAGTTTCTTTTTTCGGTTCTTTTGGAGTTGTACTTACATTTTCTTGAGAAACTTTTTTCCCGCACGAAATTATACTAGCAATAATCAAAAACAAAAACATCTTTTTCATAATCCTAATTTATTTAAAGGCCAAAAAAAATAGGATTATAAAATCCTATTTTTGATATAACCAAGTTTGATTTACTTCAAAGGTAATATTATCATCGTTATCAACAAAATATTTTAACAAGACTTCTCCCCATAATTCTCCATTGCTATAATCTGCAATAATCCATCTGTGGTTTAAAATTTTTACTTTATTAATGATAAATTTAGTTGGCCCAATCTGGTCTTGCCCTGTATATGGATTCCCTTTTGGATTTGAATTGAAATCTAATAGCTTTTCTGTTACAACCGGAATTAGTTTTTCATACAAAATCACTTTTCCTCCAGAGGCGCTATTATCAAAGTAATTTTGAGCATTTTCGTTATGCTCTAAAGAAAAATAATCAGCTTCAGCCAATTTGTTTTTCATGAGGCTAATGCTGTCTCTTAATTTCTTAGTTGTTTTATCATATCGGTCTTGTCCAAATTTCACTTCCCCGCTGTAAAATGCATACGTAAAGACATTCATTAAAATGGCAAGAATAAAAAGATAAAGCATTAAGGATTTTTTCATTGTGTGGTATATAATTAAATTGTAATTTCTAAATTGTCGTAAGCCAAGAAAACATTATCAGGAAGTGTTTTCTGCACTTCTTCGTGAAACCCTAAAACATGGCTAATATGAGTTAAATAAGCTCTTTCAGGTTTAACAAGATTAATAAAATCAAGTGCTTCTTGTAGATTAAAATGCGTATTGTGAGGTTCGACACGCAGAGCATTGACTACTAAAACTTTCAACCCTTTTAGCTTTTCAACCTCAACTTGTTCGACTGTTTTTACATCTGTTAGGTACGCAAAATCATCTATTCGGTATCCAAAAACCTGAAGATCTCCGTGCATTACATTTATCGGAATTGCTGTTTTATCTCCAACAGCAAAAGGTGCATTATTTTGCACTTCTATTGTTTTTACGCTTGGAGCTCCTGGATATTTGTTTACCGTTTCAAAAACATAATCAAAGCGGCGTCTTAAATTATCTAGGACGCGTTTATGTCCATAAATAGGAATTTCACCCTGTCTAAAATTAAATGGGCGTATATCGTCTAAACCAGCAGTGTGATCTGCATGCTCATGAGTAAAGAGAATTGCATCCAGTTTCTGGCATCCGCAAGAAAGCATTTGCTGTCTAAAATCGGGACCACAATCTACAACATACGAATGATCGTCCCATGTTATCCAAATGGATACACGAAGCCTTTTATCCTTAGCATCAGTGCTTTTGCAAACAGGATGATCGATTCCTATAATTGGAATGCCTTGAGAAGTACCTGTACCTAAAAAATAAACCTTCAATTGAACTTAATTTTTTTACAAAAATAGGATTATTTCTCTTTCATTAGAAGCCTAATTTACTAACTTTGTAACAAATCTATTTAAAACAAAATGGGTACAGAAATAAAACTCAAGGGTGACAAGGTCATCGAACAGATTCCTTCTATAAAAGACAAAGCGTTACGCATTAATTTAAACGAAAATATTTACGGAACATTTGCTGAGATAGGCGCTGGACAAGAGACAGTTAGACACTTTTTCAGATCAGGAGGTTCGTCTGGAACTATTGCAAAAGCGATGTCTGCCTATGATAAAGATTTTAGTGATGCCATTTATGGAACTGAAAGTGACGGAAGATATGTTACTGAAGAGCGATTAAAAAAAATGCTTACTCATGAAGGACAAATCATTGAAGAGCGTTTAAGTCGTGAAAAACACCCTACAAAACTTTTTTTTAGCTACGCCAACACTGTTGCCACAATAGATTTTGCTAAACAATTTAAAGGTCACGGCTGGGTCGGAATTAGATATCAAATTGAACCCGATGAAGCTTACAACGAAATTATCCTGCATATTCGTTTTAAAGAGACTGATGCTAGACTACAACAAGAAACACTTGGTATTTTAGGAGTAAACTTAATTTACGGTGCTTTTTACAAATACAACGATCCAAAACGATTACTTCGTTACTTATATGATCACTTAGATAAAGATCAATTAGAGATCGATACTATCAACTTTTCTGGACCTCGTTTTGCTGATGTAGACAATCGTTTGATGAGTTTACAATTGGTTAAAAACGGAATGACAGATGCCGTAATGTTTAACCCTGAAGGTAAAAACATTCTTCCTGCAGCTATTTTATACAAAAAGAACCTTTTAGCTTTAAGAGGAAGCTTCCGTCCTGTTACAAAAGTAAATATGGACATGTATGAAAAGTCGTTAGAAATGTTTCTCAAAGAAAACAAGGTTGAAGAAAAGAATACTCTTGTAATTTTTGAAATTACGCTTTCGAATTTACGCTCTGATGGGGAAATTGACGAAAGAGACTTTATGGACAGAGCAGAATTGCTATGTTCTCTTGGTCAAACGGTTATGATTTCTAATTTCCAAGAATATTATAAAGTTGTAGAATACTTTGCAAATTATACCAAAGCCCGTATGGGATTGGCAATGGGCGTAAATAACCTTGTTGATATCTTTGATGAGAAATACTACCGCCATTTAAGTGGTGGAATTCTTGAAGCTTTCGGAAAATTATTCTACCGTGATATGAAAGTATTCTTATATCCAATGTTAGATGAAGATGGCTCATTAATGAACTCGAATAACTTAAAAGTTCACCCTAGAATGAAAGAATTGTATAAATTCTTTAAATTCAACGGAAAAGTGGTTGATATTGAAGATTACGATCCGAATATCTTGGATGTTTTCTCTAGAGAAATCTTAAAAATGATCAATCAAGGTAAAACCGGATGGGAACCAATGCTTCCTCCAGGAATTCCTGAAATTATAAAAGAGCATCATCTTTTTGGATATCATCCGCAGAAAGAATTAGAACAAAATACATAATAAAAAAAGTCCCTTTTTTCAGGGACTTTTTTTGTTTCAAGTTTCAAGTTATTCTTGGAACGATATTTTTTTAACGCAAAGCACGCTAAGTTTTTTTTACTTAAGCTTGTGCTAAAAAACGCAAAGTTCGCAAAGCTTTATGTAAATTCAGCTTTGCGAACTTTGCGGGTTTATTAGGTTTGGCTCATAAAAAAACTTAGCGTGCTTTGCGTTAAAACTAAACATTGAGTAAAGCAACTTGAAACCTGAAACAAAGAAAATCTCTATTTCAAAATCTGCGAAGCGTGTTCTTTTGTTTTTACTTTTTCGATTACTTCTTCTATAATCCCTTTTTCGTCGATTACGAAAGTTGTTCTGTGAATTCCATCATATTCTTTACCCATAAATTTCTTTGGTCCCCAAACTCCAAATGCGTTGATAACAGATTTGTCTTCGTCTGCAATTAAAGGAAATGGCAATTCGTATTTTTCTTTGAATTTTACTTGTGCTTTTTGGCTATCAGCGCTTACTCCAAGAAGTTCGTAATTATTGGCTTGAAAACGGTGATAATTATCTCTCAAATCGCAAGCCTCAGCTGTACAGCCAGGCGTACTTGCTTTCGGATAAAAGAAAACAACTAATTTTTTCCCAGCGTAATCTGCCAGTTTATGTGTTTTTCCGTCTTGATCTGTACCTGAAAAATTTGGCGCTTTATCTCCTGCTTTTAGTGTTGTCATGTGTCTTTTATTTTAGATTGTTGATTTCAGATTTTAGATTAAAAGCAAAGATAACTTATAACTAATAATTCTTTATTTTTACAGACATTAAAATCACCGAAATGAATAAAGAAGCTCGCATACAATTTGTTATTGATAAATTAAAAGAACTCTACCCTACTATACCAGTTCCGCTTGACCACAAAGATCCTTATACACTTTTAATTGCTGTTTTATTATCAGCACAATGTACCGACGTTCGTGTGAACCAAATTACGCCACTTTTGTTTGCAAAAGCTGATAATCCGTACGATATGGTTAAAATGTCGATAGAAGAAATTAAGGAAATTATTCGTCCGTGTGGTTTATCTCCTATGAAATCAAAAGGAATTCATGGTTTATCTGAAATTTTGATTGAGAAACATAATGGTGAAGTTCCGCAGAGTTTTGAAGCGCTTGAAGCTTTGCCTGCTGTTGGACACAAAACGGCAAGTGTGGTAATGTCTCAGGCTTTTGGCGTTCCAGCTTTTCCTGTAGACACGCATATTCACCGATTGATGTACAGATGGAATTTGTCTAATGGAAAAAATGTCGCTCAAACTGAAAAAGATGCCAAAAGATTATTTCCAAGAGAATTATGGAATGACTTGCACTTGCAGATTATTTGGTACGGACGTGAATATTCGCCTGCAAGAGGCTGGAGTCTTGAAAAAGATATTATAACGAAAACTGTTGGAAAGAAATCTCTTATTGAAGAGCTTGAAAAAACAGTTTCAAAAAAATAAAGGTGCAAAGATAAAAACCTTTACACCTTTGTTACTTTGCACCTTTAAGAAAATTACATTCCTGCTTTTAAAGCATTGTATTCTGAATTCATATCAAGAGACCTGTAAACACCTAATAATGTTTTGGTTGCATCTGGATTTTTTGGTTCAAGAACAAGCACTTTCTTAAGATATGGAATTGCACTTCTGGCAATATCATCTTTTTGTGCATTTAGTTTATCGTATTTCTTCATCTCTGCTGGTGTAGTTCCTAATGATGATATTTCTTCTGCCAAATCCTTTTTCATTTGCAGTTTCAAATAAGCCAAGTTAATATAAGCATCAATATAATTCGGATCTAATTCTAAAACATAGTTATAAACTGATTCTGCTCTTGCATAATCTTTCTTTTCAAGATAAGCATAAGCCAAATTATTGTTTATTTCTATCTTTTTAGAAGGCACAGATTCTGTTCTTGGCTTTTCGTAAAGACCTTGCTGTATAGCCGACTCTCTTGCTTTTGGAGAAATAAA
This sequence comes from Flavobacterium sp. GW823-FHT06G12, assembly GCF_058794775.1. Lineage (NCBI taxonomy): Bacteria > Pseudomonadati > Bacteroidota > Flavobacteriia > Flavobacteriales > Flavobacteriaceae > Flavobacterium > Flavobacterium sp. GW823-FHT06G12. The sequence continues at coordinate 526,161 of NZ_JBXAHE010000001.1, read as the reverse complement.
AGCATCTTCTTCTTTTGTTTTTTTGTTGGTAGCAAAATATCGAACTCCTTTTCCAGAAAAATTAATCTTTTTCAAAAGTTCGTAATAGGTCACAGCAGCGTTGTAATCTTTTCCGTTTATAGACGAAGCCGCAGCATTACACAAGTTTATAGTATCTTTTTTATCGAACAAATATACCTTATAACTCTTTTCTGCGCTTTCTTTGAATTTTCCTTCTTTAAAATCTGCCATTGCACCATTTACAAGGCTGGCTTTCATGTCTTTTAAAGCTATGTTAGCTTTAACTGTCCATTTAAATTTTCCTGATTCATTTTCGTATAAAAATACATCTTGATACGATTGAGATGCCAATGTGAAATTATTGGCTGCATCTATATTTTTTACGGCCAAATCTTTTAAAACATTTCCTTTTAAGAAGTAATAATCAGATTTGTCTTCATCAGATGCATTAAGAATAAGATATTCTGTTTTAGTTAAAATTGCCAAAGCTTCCTGGCTATTTCCTTTGTCAAATAAAGATTGTGCTTCTTTAATTTTGTCTTTTTGGGCAAATGCGCCAATACTTATCATCAATAAGCATGACAACATCTTAATGTTCTCTTTCATTTTGCGGTTAAGTTTTGGTGGTTAAATAATTTTCTAAGTTTCTTTTGAAACATAGCAAGAGGATAATTAAACTGGTCTAAAAATTATCTTACTCACTATTTTATCGAATAAACATTTGCTGGTTCAAATATTTTTTCAAAATCAAATAAGCAATAAACTTAACGCAATAAAGTTGGGTAGTTTTTCTTCATAAATAATTTGGGTTTTGGTTAAATATTTAATTTTTAAAATATTATGTTTCTATTTTTTAATCAAACAAACTTCCTAATACGAATAACGCTTAAGAAAAGCATATTTATCAAATAAAAAAGTAGTTTTTTAACTAAAATAGAATTAAAAACCAAATAAACACATAAATTCCGATCAAAATATTAAATTTTAACAAAACAAGAGAAAAATGCTGTAAAAAACTTATATTTTTAATTCGGAAAAAGAAGAAATAAAAAAACTCACTACTTGTACATAAAATATACAAATAGTGAGCTCTTAAACCAAAACGACCATTTGGTTTCTTTTTTATAAACATCCGACAGGAGCAGTGGGCTGTTTAGTTAGCTATAATCTCAAAATTTTTATCTTCAATCTTAACTACTGTCAAGGCTTTAGAATAATTCAATAAAAAAGAAACTACTTCTTTTTTAGGTTTAAGATTTTTAGAAGCTAATGCTTTTTTTGAGTAAATTTTCCCCATACTATCAAAAATGTTTTATAGTAGTATAACGGACTAATTATCAAAATAGTATTAGTTGGTTAAAATAATTTGATGTTTTTCTATAATTTTTCTCAAATTCATTAACGCATAGCGCATTCTTCCTAATGCTGTGTTGATGCTTACGCCAGTAACTTCAGAGATTTCTTTGAAACTCATGTCTTGATACATACGCATAACCAATACTTCTTTTTGATCATCTGGAAGCTCTCCTATTAATTTTTTTAAATCAAGTTCGACTTGATCTACGATCATTTTGCCTTCAATTGTCAATGCGTCGTCAGACATGATAGAGAAAATAGAAAACTCTTCTGTTTCTCTGTACATTGGCATTTTCTTTGTTTTTCTAAAATGATCTACAATTAGGTTATGAGAAATACGCATTACCCAAGGCAGAAATTTACCTTCTTCGTTATAAGAATTACTTTTTAAAGTTTTAATTACTTTAATAAATGTGTCTTGAAAAATATCATTTGAAATATCTCTATCAGCAATCTTAGAATATATGAATCCATATATTTTAGACTCGTGCCTCTTTATTAATGTTGCAAGTGCAGCTTCACTACCGTCAACATAATTTTTTACTAATAGAGCGTCTGGAGTATGCAGATCAGCCATAATAACTACTTTTTTTTAGTTTTAAAATTTAAAATTTGGAGTATTTTCTAAAAAGTAGTTTTTTTATATAGGCGTTTCTTTTTTATTGGGTTATGTTAATATTTTGACCAAATTTAACAAATATTTATTTTAAAAAGCAAACAAAAGCAATAATAATTAATAATAAATCGTTAAGTTTTTTACTGCAAAGTTTGATTTTAATAAAAATAGCTAAAAAAAATGAATTCTGATGATTTTTTTTACTTAAATAAAAAACAGATGTAAATAACTTACAATTAACGTTTTAAATCATTTTCATCTGTCTTATTTTTTAGTTTATACTGTCGATATATTACTGATAAACGCGTACATAATCAACGTAATATTTTTGCGGTAAAACAGAATCGTCTACCTCTGGTCCTCCAAAATTACCTCCAATTGCCAAATTTACAATGATATAAAATGGTTTGTCAAATGGCCATGTATCTTCGTTTTTAACTTCGGGATTAAAAGTATAAACTAGTTTTGTATCAACAAAAAAATCAATTTTGTCTTTGTCCCATTCGATAGCGTAAACATGATAACCTTCTTCAATATTTGGAAATTCAGTTCGTTTTGTATTGACTGTATTTCCATGGCTGTCCTGTGTATGAAGCGTTGTGTATACCATATGAGGATCTCTTCCGATATATTCTATAATATCAATTTCACCCGTTTTTGGCCATTTTACCTCATCAATATTGGCGCCAAGCATCCAAAACGCAGGCCATAAACCATGTCCGATAGGGAGTTTTGCCCTAGCTTCGATTCGGCCGTATTTAAACTCTTTTTTGCCTTTTGTTGTAATTTTAGTCGAAGTATATTTTTCTCCTTCTTTTCTGGCTTCAATAATTAGATTTCCGTCTTTAAATTCGTGGTTTGTTTTTGTATAAATCTGTCTTTCATTATTTCCATAACCACATAAATTTGGACAACCGTCTCCCAATTCAAAATTCCATACCGATTCGTTTAAGCTTTTTTTATTAAAATTTTCTTCCCAAACAAGTTTTCTTTTCGCCTCTTGGGCAAAACCAAAACTGGTAATGAGTAATACCAAAATTATTTTCTTCATCGTATTCTTGTATTAAAAAAAGAAGGCCAGTAACCAACTGGCCTTCAAAATTACTAATTAATCAACCTATTGATAAACTCTAACATAATCAATCTCCATTGTAGATTGAGTGAAAGCAGGATCAATATTGCCTCCCATATTACCTCCCATAGCAAAATTTAAAATCAAGAAAAATTCGCTGTTAAAAGGTAAAGAACTTGTATTTGCTAATGTATGGATCAACACATCGTCTGCGTAAAGCTGAATAGTTTCTGCACTCCAAACTGCTTTGTAAACATGAAACTCTGTTGAAACATTTGGAATAGTTTTAGAAGCCGTATTGGCATTTCCGCCTGAACGACCAGGATAATGAAAAGTTCCATGAACTAAATTCTGGCTGTTTCCAACGTGCTCCATAATATCAATTTCACCACATTCAGGCCATTCTTTAGTTGCATAATTTTGTCCAAGCATCCAGATTGCAGGCCAAGTTCCTCCACCTGATGGCAATTTAGCTCGAACCTCAACTTTACCATATTTAAAAGCATATTTCCCATCCGATTTTAATCTTGCAGATGAATATTCTGCACCGCCAGAATTTTCTTTTTTAGCCGTGATTTTCAAAAACCCACCTTCAACTACAATATTTGAGGCTGAGTTGGTATAGTTTTGTTTTTCATTATTTCCCCAGCCATTATTTCCACGTCCTAAATCGTAAGTCCATTTTGTTGGATCTGGTGCTCCATCTTTATCAAAATTATCTTCGAAAACCAATTTTGTATAATCAATAGATGGTTCTGGATTTGGATTTGGCGGTGTAGTTGTAAAAGTATGATACCAAGCTAGTGAAGGGTTTCCTCCCATTACAGCTCTAACTACCATTCTATTGGCTGTAAGCGATAAAATTTCATAAGAACTTTGACCAATATAATAGCCCATAAATCCGTTATCAGAGAAGTTCATTGTTGTTCCTCTTGTTTGTTCTGCATGGTCTGGATTATTCATTACAACAGATTCTGAAGGGCTTAATGAAACTATTTTTGCAGCACCAGTATTATAGCTTAAACACATATCTTCTGATAGACCTGATGCTCCAGCAACGCTTCCAAAATCTTTATTGAAGAATGTTGCACCACCGTTATCTAATTGGAATTTAAGCACTTCACCATCAAGAGAGAATGTTAATACATTATCATACAAACAGCTGCTGTTTGGAGAACCTGCTTTTTCAAATGGTCCTGCTTTATAATAATTAGGGAAGAAGTTATTCGCTGCATCACCATCGTTCTGTCCTACACCAAGATGTGCTGGTTCTGCTGCTGCCCAATACCATTTTTTAGAAGAACCGCCTGTAAGCAATTGAACTGCTTCATCGTCGCTGAAATCACTTTGCACCTCAACATCGATTGTGGTATTTGTAGCCACTCCTCCTGCTCCTGTTGCTAGAACAGTTACTGTATAGGTATTAACTCCAGTTTTGGTAAATCTTTTAGTGATTTTCCCACTTGGAGCATTATCTGAAGATCCATCTGGATAAACATATTTATACGAAATGGCATTATCTGCTGTTGCTACAAACTTTACTATTCCAGATCCGTCTCCATAAGGAGCATCGGCTGTTTTACCCACAATTTCGGCTGTTACCTTTAAATTAGATGGCGTAGTAATTGATCCGAATGTATAATCGTCTTTCTGACAACCCGTCATCAAGAGAATCGTAAATAAGGATACTATCTTTATAATTAATTTTTTGCTCATGATTTCTTGTTTTAATTGGATTGTTTTATATCATCAAAGTAATACGTTTCTCCTGTTCCTGTTGTTCCAAAATCTGGAAACAAAATTACTCTGTCGTATTTTATAGTGCTGCTGAAAGAAGCTTCAGTTGTAAGATCAAATGTCAATATTTCCCAGCCATTAGCAACCGTTGTCGGCACCTCTACCTGCACAAAAACAGTTGGATTTCCATTACCGTCTTTTGGTGATGTAGAAAGCTCCATTTTGTATAATATTTTTGCTCCTGCTTTTGGCGACCAAACTGTTACTTTTACTTTAGTTCCTTTTGAAGCATCAAATGTATTTTCAAGATTTAAACTTGCTCCTCCCCAGGTTTCTGCTCCTATCTTTTTGTCTAATTTGACTACTTTATCAGAAACATTTAGTCCGGTTTTATTAGGATTTGCAACGACAGAAGCATCTACATTTCCAAATCCGCCCCAAGCGTAAGTTAAACCCGTAGATTCGAAATCAATTGGCAATCCTATTGACGCAGATGCAGTTTTATAGAAATAAATATTATCGATATAAATATTCTTACCTGCTGTTGGAGCTGAGTCTAATTTTAACTGGAAAATGTCAGCTACTGTAAAGCCATCCTGGCTTGTAAATGCCGAAATTGGAATATCAATACTTGTCCATTGTTTTGCCGTAAGATCTTTTACAACCTTTCTTTCTCCATTTGGTTTATTTTGACTAATAAGGAATATAGCCAATTTATCTAAATCTGCTGTCCATACATCCATGTGAATATATTCCATTTCTGAAACATCTATAGTTACACCGTCTGCTAAACCAATTCCTTGATAGTTTAGGTTATTATAGTTCAACATTTTATCTCCGTCTAAATCAAATTCAGCAAACGTTGTTGACTGTCCCCATCCTGGATTAAAATTAGTTCCTGCAAGGTCTGTATATTTAGAACTGAAAATAGAAATAACATCTCCCGCTTGTCTACCTGGCTGCACTGGTGCAGATGTTGTTGGGTTTAATACTAATCTTGCCGTAACTTCTTCTGTATGTTCAGTTGTTTTAATAGCTGCACTTTTAGAAACTACTCTAATCGTATAAACTCCTGGTGCCTGATAAGTGTATGAAACTGGCTCTCCATTATTAGCCGATATTGGATCAGGATGTCCTGCTTCTCCAAAATACACATCGTAAAACAAAGCAAAATCTGCAGTTGCTGTAACTGTAACTTTATTAGAAACTAATTTGTCATTTGTTATTACAACTTTTAAATTTTCTGGAGCTCTAAAAGAAACTACTACTTCTTTTTCTATTTCGGCTGTTTTTCCGTTAAGTCCAGATGCAATAATTTTAGACTTATAAACACCTTCTTTATAAATATGAGAAATAGTCGATCCAACTCCTGCATAATCAGAATCAGGCGTTCCGTCGCCAAAACTAATTTTGTACTGCGATGCACCTTCGCCTTTTGGCAGGAAAGTAACTTTTCCAGTATTATCCTGCGTAACTGTTGTTAAAACCGAAATATTTGTTGGTGCAGCTATTCCGTCTAAATCAATATCTAAGTCATCGTTTGCACAGCCTATGAGTACTGCCAAAACGAAAAAATTTATAATAAAATGTATTTTTTTCATAATTGATGTTTTTTAGTATCCAGGATTTTGTGCCCAGTTTCCGTTTGCGAACTGAATTTCTTCAATTGGAATTGGAAATAATTCGTTTTTATTTGCTTTAAAGCCAGGAATAGTTCCTGCAGCTTTACCAGTTCTTACTAAGTCAAAGAAACGATGTCCTTCTCCAAAAAGCTCAAGTCTTCTTTCGTCTAAAATATTGTCTGTAAGAGCTGCGCCAGAAGTTGCAATGTCATGATTTGTATCTCCAAATGCACGTCTTCTCACCTCATTTAAATACGTTCTTGCTTTTCCATCATCAATTCCGCCTCTATTATAAGCCTCAGCAGCCATTAACAATACATCTGCATAACGAATCGCTCTGTAGTTGTTTGGATTTGTTAAATTCAAATCTCCTGCCGCATCTTTACTTCTTTTTCTTGGCAGATATTTTCTATTGAAGAAACCTGTATCTTCATTTCCTTTTCCGAATGTAATACCGTTTCCATTGTCGTAAGAAGCATTAGCCAAAGCCCATGCGTTGATATCTAAGATGGCAACGTCTTTACGTTTATCTCCAGTTTTAAAGGCATCAAACGAATCTTGAGTTGGAATATTAAAACTGTACCCAGAAGAAAATAAAGGGCCTGAATAGTTACGAATACCATTAAAACCAACTGCTACGTTTCCTTCACTACACTGTAAACATCCAAATCCTGCTCCTTCAACATCTGTATACTGAACTTCAAAAATAGATTCTGTTCCGTTTTCACCTTCTGCTTCAAACATTGAGTTGTAATCTGTTACCAATTTGTATTTTCCAGAAGTAATTACAGCGTCAAGCGAAGCTGCAGCCTGAGCAAATTTATTTTGGTATAAATATGCTTTTCCTAATAATGCCTGAGCTGCACCTTTTGTAATACGCCCTTGCTGTGCTGCGTTTGGAGATAGATTAGCAGATGCGAAAATTAAATCGGCTTCTATAGAAGCGTAAACTTCTTCAACAGACGATCGGGGAATTGTCTTTTCATCGCCAATTTTAAATCTCGCATCGCCTTTCATTGGGATACCTCCAAACCATTTAACTAACTCAAACTGATAGTACGCTCTTAAAAAACGTGCTTCTGCAATAACTTGGGCTTTTCCCGGAAAATCTGTTTTGTTTTGAAATTCAAGAATATAATTGGCTCTTTGAACACCAGCAAACATCCAATTCCAGATGTCTCTTAAATTGCTATTTACAGGTGTATGAATCATATCATCGATCTGCTGAAAACCAATTACATCGGTTGGACTTTCTCCTCCACAAAGTGTATTATCTGAAGCAATTTCTCCTAATAAAACATTTACATAAGAAGACTGCAGTAAATCGTAAGCTGCAATTAATGCATTGTCATATTCTTCTTTAGAATTAAAATAATTCTCTGAGTCGATAGAATATTCTGGTTTTGGATCTACAAACTCATCCGAACATGATGTTAGTACGGTCGAGAAAAAAACCAGTGTTATAGTGGATATAAATAAATACTTTTTCATTTTAACTGAAATTAAAAATTAATGTTTAAGCCCATTAAATATGTTCTTGGAATTGGATAGAAACCATAATCGATTCCAGCTCCAATAGGAGACTGAGAAGTATTGTCTCTATTAGTAGGACCAAAAGAAGCACCTGGATCAAAACCTTTGTATTTTGTAAAGGTGTAAAGATTATTTACTCCTGCATAAAGTCTTAATTTAGAAACTCCTGCTCTTTTTGATATTTCCGGATTAAGTGTATAACCAAGTTGTACATTTTGAATTCTTAAATAAGAAGCATCTTCTACAAAATAATCAGAGAATACATTATTAGATGTTGCTCCTGTTGTTACTCTTGGCGTAGAATTACTTGTGCCTGGTCCTGTCCATCTGTCTAAAACATAATTAATACGATTAGCATCAGAAAGTGTTCTTTCGTAGTTACGAACCATATCGTTTCCTATTGATGCAAATGTAAATACAGCAAAATCAAGAGCTTTGTAATTTAATTGCAAATTGAAACCCATTGTAGCATCTGGAATTGGATCTCCAATATTGGTTTTATCTTTTGTATCAATTACACCGTCTCCGTTTAAATCAACATAACGAATGTCTCCAGGCGCAGCATTTGCTCCTAAAGCTAACTGTGATGGATGTGCATCAACTTCGGCTTGGCTTTGAAAAATTCCATCGGTTTTATATCCATAAAAATACCCCATTGGTCTACCTACTTCCATTCTTGAAGGAGCTGGCTGTCCAACACCAAAAGCACCACCTTCAATAAATCCTGTTCCGTTATTTACTTCAGTAACTTTGTTTTTAAGGAAAGTAACATTGTAACCTATACTGAAAGTAAAATCATCCGAAAATTTATCTTTATAATCGATCGCAAATTCAAAACCAGAATTTTTAACTGTTCCTGCGTTTAAAGTCGGCGCGCTAGCACCCGGCGCTCCGGTACCGTTAATACCTGAAACTGGAATATTAGGAATCAATAAATCTTTTCTGATATCTGAAAAATAATCTGCTGCGATAAATATTTTATCATTTAATATTTTTAAATCTAAACCAACATCAAACTTTTGAGCTTGTTCCCATTTTAAATTTGGATTTGGCACTTGACCGTTTGCTGTTCCGTTTACTAAAGTACCATCAAATACGTAGGTTGCTTCTCCATTCAAAAGTCCTAAATAGCCAAGATTAGGAATCTGGTCATTTCCTAAAGTTCCATAACTTGCTCTAAATTTCAAGAAGTTTACAAATTTTGACTCTCCGAAGAAACTCTCATCAGAAACTACCCATCCTGCCGTTACAGAAGGAAAATAACCTACTTTATTACCAGGGCCAAATTTTGTAGAAGAATCACGTCTAATTATCGCAGAAAGTAAATATCTTCCTTTGAAATCGTATTGTAATCTTCCAAAATAAGAAAGTCTTCTTTGATCATACACATATGCACTGTTTGTAAGTGTGTTTGAAATTCCTTTTGTTAAAGAGATATCTGCATTTTCCCATGCATTATTTGGTACATCAAAACCAGTTGCATATAATCCGTTACCCCATTCTTTAAAAATTGTTGTTCCTAAAGTTCCGGTAATATTATGTGCTTCTGCAATTTTTGTATTGTATGTTCCAAAAAGGTCAAATGAATAATTGTTATCATTTACAGCTCCTTGAGTAACAGAACTTCTCTGTACATCAAAAACTTTTCCGCCATAACTAATTTGTTTATTAAACGTTTTTGATTCACTGTTTGACGTATTAAAACCTATAGAACTTGATAAGGTAAATCCTTTAAAGATTTTATAATCTAAACCAAAATTTCCGTTTAATTTTTTGTAGTTATAATCATTGTACGTATTTGCAATTTGTGCTAACGGGTTAATAATTTCTGTTCCTAAACCTGTTGTACTAGGTACTAGACTAAAATCACCATTTGCATCGTACGGACTTAAGGTTGCCGGAACGTTTAAAGCATTAAAAAGTACAGATCCCAGACCATTTTCATTTAAGGTATTTCTCGTAAAATACGTATAAATAACATTAGTCTTTAATTTGATTTTATCACTTAAATCAGCACCAAGAGCAATTCTGGCAGTATTTCTTAAAAAGCCAGATTTATCTCCGCCAACAATACCTTCCTGATCTAAATGAGAACCACTGATAGAATAAGTAATTTTATCTGATCCTCCAGAAATTGTCAAATCGTTATTAATAATTGGAGCATTTTGAAAAACTTCATCCTGCCAATCTGTTCCTTTTCCTAACCCACTTACATTAGGATAAGGTATTGGTTTTCCACCGTTTGCATAACTTTCATTTAAAAGCAAAGCATATTCTGTAGCATTTAAAGTTGGCATTTTTCTTGAAGTCTGCTGAAAACCGGCATAACTATTAAAAGAAACTCTAGTTTTAGAATTCTTTTTCCCCATTTTAGTAGTAACCAAAATGATTCCGTTTGCCCCAAGAACTCCATAAATAGCTGCCTGCGAATCTTTTAAAACCGTAATTGTTTCAATGTCGTTAGGATTCAAAAGTCCTAAATCACCAACATATCCATCAATAATAGTTGCAGGTTTGTTTTCACCATTTGTAGCTATACCACGAATACGGATATCAAGCGGTGCTCCTGGCGCTCCTGACTGCGTCGTGACATTCACACCCGAAATTGTTCCTTGTAGAGCTTGTTCGATTCTTGCTGGTTTCAAGACATCTAGTGTTTTACTGTCTACAACAGCTACGGCTCCAGTAACCTCTCTTTTCTTTTGAGTACCGTAACCAATAACAACGACTTCGTCAAGTGACTTAGTATCGTCGTTCATTCTAATCGTCATTTTAGTTCCAGAAACAGCAACTTCTTGCGTTCTGTAACCAATATAACTTACAACAATTGTTGTTCCTTTTGGAACATCAGTCAGTTTAAAAGATCCGTCAAAGTCTGTGGTTGTACTTTTAGACGAATTTTTAACCTTTACGTTTACGCCTGGCAATGATAATCCAGAAGCATCAAGTACCGTTCCTGATACATCTAAGTTTTGCGAAAATGCAAAAGATGTAAACAGTAATAATACTGGCAGTAATAATTTAGATTTCATAATTAGTTAGTTTTTATTGAAAGCTAAATTTATTTGTTCCGTTTATGAAAACGATAAAATTAACCTCAACAAAAAACATACATCACAAAAAAATATACTGCAAAATCAGGATATAATAAAAAATACCGTTGTATAACTATAATTTATCAATGTTAATTTTCTTAACATTTAGCGCGCAATTTCCCAACAAAAGCTTAATGTTGAGGTAATGTATAGTTATTTAGAGCCGCTTTTTTAAATACTATACAGCCAAAATATATTCAACTAAACCGTTTTCGTGCTGTAAATCCATTTTCTTTCTCAAACGGTATCTTTTTATTTCAACGCTTCTAACCGAAATATTAAACATTGGAGCTATTTCTTTTGATGAAAGATTAAGTCTCAAATAGGCACATAAACGGAGGTCATTAGGCGTTAAGGCGGGATGCATTTGTTTAATCCTTTTCAAGAAATCTTTGTCGGCATTATCAAATGCTTCCTTAAATACATTCCAAGAATCTTCTTCGGTAATATTTTTATTTATGGTGCTAATTACAGATTTGATATTTGAACTATCGTTTTGAGCAGTTTTTTTCAAATCTTCCTTAATAAAAGCCAATAATTCGTTTTTACTATTCAAACTCATGGTCGAAACTGCCAATTCGCGGTTTTTATTATCAACATCCTGCGAAAGCTGTTCGTTGCGAAGTTTCATTAACTGCTGTTCGTTTTCAAGCTCTTTAATTTCCAATAAAAGATTATTTTCTTCTATTAGTTTTTCTTTTTGCTTTTGATAATAATTTCGATATGCCTTATTAATAAAATAAGCCATTGTTAGCAGTAAGAGGAAATAAATAAAGTAAGCCAGATTTGTTAAATACCAAGGTTTTAAAACTACAAATGTATACGAAGCAGTATTCTGCAAAATGGTATTCGCATATTTGGCTCTTACTCTAAAGGTATATTTTCCTGGAGGTAGATTTTTAAAATTTACAGTTGCTTTTGTACTCCATTCGCTCCATTCATTCTGAAAACCTTCTAATAAATATTGGTATTCAGAATTAATGTACTTATTATATTCTGGAACTGTATAATTGAGCGTTATATTATTTTCATCAGATTTGAAGCTTCCTTCACTTAAAATACCCACATTTTTAAAAGTTTCATTTTGCTTATTGATGGTAATATCTGTAATAAAAACATTGTAGTTTTTAAAACTTAAGTCGTCAATATTTAATGTATAATACCCGTCTGTAGTTCCTATTAAATAAGTAGATTTAGAAATCTGCGTGATATTCTCATAACCTAACATCGAGTTGGTCAAAGAAGAAGGTATCGGAATTAAATTTTCTTTTAATTGATTACTTAGTTTACTTGCCGAGAAATAATGAATGTAGTTTTTGGAGAAAAGCCAGATTTTATTAGAATTATCAACTATTAATTTACCAGATGTATATTCGTCTTTTTCAAAAATGGAACTTAATACGCTGTCTTTTACAAATTGTCTTGTCTTAGCATTCAATTTAAAAATACCGCCTTTATATGCATAGTAAATCGAATTGTTGAATTTTGTTAAACTAGCATATTTACCTTTATCTGGACTCTTGTAAGCAAAAAAGCCTTGTGTTTTTAATAATGATTTATCAAGTTTTAATCTAAAAATTCCTTTGTATTCATGGCTTACATAAACATCAAAATCGTTTCCTATTTCAAAATATCGAGAAGAATAATCAAAACCCTGAATTTTATTTCTAAAAACCCATTGATTGTTTCTTTTTTCTAAAACCGAAATGCCATAATAATTTCCTTGAAGCAACTGATTTTTGTTTCCTGGAATATGCTCGAATTTCCAAGTTCCAGAAGCCGAAAATATACTCTTGGCGCTTTCATTTACCACAATAAAAGTTCCCGAATCATGTCCGCAGAAAAGCGTATTATCATAAACAAATAAAGACCATACCTGCCCTTTTGTTCCATTTATAAACTTAAATTCCGAATTACTTTGATTGGGCTTGCAAAACAATCCCTGATTGGTTCCTATATATAGCATTCCGTTATGAATGGCAGATGCATAAACCGTTCCTAAAACTCCCGTATCATCTGTAAAACTATGCACTGGCGACTGCATATTGATGCAGTTGATTCCGTTATCAAGTCCCGTCCATAAATTTTGGTCTTTATCTTCAAAAAGCGATAAAGCAGTGTTATTACTTAAACCTTTACTCTGCGTAAGATGGTATTTGAGCTTTCCTTTATCAGATAAAATAAAAATTCCGTTAGATACAGTTCCTAAAGCAAAACTTCCGTCCTGCAAGCGCTGGCTGCTATATACAAAACTTGATTTTAATTCAGCATCAACATCTGTAACAACGTGGGTTAAAGAATTTCCTGAAAGTTTGTAAATACCATCTAATTGCGTTTGAAGTAATAAACCATCATCTATCGTAAAAATATTGGCAACTGTAAACTTTTTTAAAATCGGATCATCTGAAATTAATTTTGCTCTACCGCTTTCAATTTCAAAAAGCCCTTCTTTAGAAGTCTGAAAATAAATTGCATTTGTCGAGGCAAACGATTTTACAACACCATTTTTGGGCGCAATTATTTTAAACTTTCCCGTTTTGGTATCGTAAATATAAATTCGGTTTAAAGACTGAAATAAAATCCAATGATCATATTTAAGAATATTCCAAAACTGTTCATCGTCTAAGATCTTATTTTTTATACCGTCGCTTAGCGAAGTATATTTAAGTTTTCCATCTTCCTTTCTGGTCCAAAAACCAAAATTCATATAACTTCCTGTATAAATTTTATTTCCAATTACTTTTACAGAACGAATAATAGTTTCGTTTGGCCCCGGATATAATTGCCAACTAGTTCCGTTATATTCTAATAATCCGTCGTTATTGGCGAAATACAAATAATTATTGTGATCCTGCGAAATCATCCAGCTTTGATTTCCAGCTCCATAAACAGAAGGAGAATATTTAATGATTGGCGGAAATTCCTGAGAAAACAACAGGAAATTTATTAAAAAAAGTAAGGTAGTTAGTGTAGTTTTCAAAATTTGGTCCGGATATTAAAATAATACTAAAACAGTTCTAAAGTAGGGTATTTTAATATGAAATAACAAATTTTGCCAAAAAAAAATCCCCATAAAATCAAAAACATATGTGGTAATTCTGTTAAGATTTGGAACAATATCCTTAACAAAACTCTACTCAAAATTGATTACTTTTGTAAAAATTGACTTTTTTATGCAAATTGACCTTTCTAAAATAGATCCAAAATCAAATATTATAATTAAAGGAGCACAAGTACATAATTTAAAAAATGTAGATGTGGTTATTCCGAGAAATAAACTGGTTGTTATTACAGGTCTTTCAGGATCAGGAAAATCGAGTTTAGCTTTTGACACTTTATATGCAGAAGGACAAAGACGTTATGTAGAAAGCCTATCTTCTTATGCACGTCAGTTTTTGGGCCGTTTAGACAAACCAAAAGTAGAATACATTAAAGGTATTGCTCCAGCAATTGCCATAGAGCAAAAAGTTAACACAACCAATGCTCGTTCAACCGTTGGAACTTCTACTGAAATTTACGACTATATCAAACTTCTGTTTGCTAGAATTGGGCGTACCTATTCTCCTATTTCTGGACAAGAAGTCAAAAAAAATACCGTTACAGATGTAATCTCTGATGTTAAGAGTCTTCCTCTTGACAGCAGATGGTTATTACTTGCTCCTATTCATCTTGAAGAAGGCAGACTTTTAGAAGACAAACTGAAAGTGCTTTTGCAACAAGGTTTTGCTCGTATTTTAGTGGATAACGAAATGGTTCGTTTAGACGAATTTTCTGCTTCAGACTTACATCAACTTGACAATAAAGACATTTTATTGATTATTGATCGTATCGTTGTAAAAGAAGAAGAGGAATTCTTCAATCGTCTTGCTGATGCTGTTCAAACTGCTTTTTTTGAAGGAAAAGGAATTTGCTATCTGCAAGAATTAAATGCTGAAAAGAGATTTTCTTATTCTAATAATTTTGAGCTTGACGGAATGACTTTTCTAGAGCCAAATGTTCACTTGTTTAGTTTTAATAATCCGTATGGAGCTTGCCCAGTCTGTGAAGGTTATGGAAACATAATCGGCATTGATGCTGATTTAGTTGTTCCAAATACTTCATTATCGATTTACGAAAGTGCCATATATCCTTGGCGTGGCGACAGCATGAGCTGGTATAAAGACGAATTGGTAAAACACGCTTACAAATTTGATTTTCCAATTCACAAACCTTATTTCCAATTAACTGACGAACAAAAAGATTTAATTTGGACTGGAAATCAGTATTTTCAAGGACTTAATGATTTCTTTAAAGAACTAGAAGAGAAAAACTATAAGATACAAAATCGAGTAATGCTCTCGCGCTATCGTGGTAAAACAAAATGCCATACTTGTAAAGGAAAACGCTTACGAGAAGAAGCATCTTATGTAAAAATAAACGGAAAAACAGTTTCTGATCTGGTTGATTTACCAATTAAACATTTGGTTACTTTCTTTAAAAACATCGAATTAAATCAATACGAACAGCAGATTGCTAAACGTTTAATGGTCGAAATCAATAATCGTTTGTCATTTTTAACAGAAGTTGGTTTAGATTATCTTACTTTAAATAGAAATTCTGCCACTCTTTCTGGGGGAGAATCACAACGTATCAATCTAGCAACTTCTCTTGGAAGCAGCTTGGTTGGATCAATGTATATTCTTGATGAGCCAAGTATTGGTCTTCATCCAAAAGATTCTGAAAGATTAATTAAAGTTTTGCTTTCTCTACGCGATCTAGGTAACACTGTAATTGTGGTTGAACACGATGAAGATATCATGAAAGCTGCCGATATGATTATTGACATTGGTCCAGAAGCTGGAACTTTTGGAGGAAAGTTGGTTGCACAAGGAACTTATGACGAAATCCTAAAATCGGATTCTTTAACTGCAAAATATTTAAATGGAGATTTAGAGATTTCTGTACCTAAGAAGAGAAGAAAATTCAAGAATCATATCGACATAATTGGCGCGCGCGAAAACAACTTAAAAAATATAAATGTTACTTTCCCTTTAGACGTTTTAACTGTAGTTACAGGTGTTTCTGGAAGTGGAAAAAGTACTTTAATTAAGAAAATCTTATTTCCTGCGGTACAAAAAAAATTGGAAAGTGCTGCCGAAAAAGCTGGACAATTCACTGAAATTTCAGGTTCTTTTTCGCAGATTAAACATATTGAATATGTAGACCAAAATCCGATTGGAAGAAGTTCAAGATCAAATCCTGTCACCTATATCAAGGCTTATGATGATATTCGTGATTTATATGCGAAAGAAAAATTATCAAAAATAAGAGGCTATCAAGCTAAACATTTCTCTTTTAATGTCGATGGAGGCCGATGCGAAACTTGTAAAGGAGAAGGCTCTATAAATGTTGAAATGGTTTTTATGGCCGATGTTTCGCTGCCTTGTGAAACCTGTGGTGGAAAACGATTTAAAAAAGAGATCTTAGAAGTTACTTTTGACAACCAGAACATCAATGACATTCTAACCATGACCATTGATGATGCGATTGCTTTTTTCGAAAAAAATAAGCAGTCAAAAATCACTCAAAAATTACAGCCTCTTCAAGATGTCGGTTTAGGCTATGTTCAATTAGGACAATCTTCTTCTACACTTTCTGGTGGAGAGGCACAGCGTATTAAACTAGCTTCCTTTCTGGTTAAAGGAGCAACAAAAGATAAAGCTTTGTTTGTTTTTGACGAACCTACAACTGGTCTTCATTTTCATGATATTAAAAAGCTTTTAGCTTCGTTTGATGCTTTAATAGAAAAAGGACATTCGATAATTGTAATCGAACATAATCTTGATTTAATAAAATGTGCTGACTGGATACTTGATTTAGGTCCTGAAGGCGGAGAAAATGGAGGTTATTTACTTGCTTCTGGAACTCCAGAAGATATTGTAAAAGTAAAAGAATCTGTTACCGGAGTTTACTTAAAAGACAAGTTATAAAAGTTACCCGATTTGAAATAATAAAGCCATAAATACAATTGATTAGTTTGTATTTATGGCTTTATATTTTATTTCTCTTTTTTTTAATGTTACTAGGCTACCAAACATCTTTCCTCAAAAGGAAATCCATCTTCGTCTATAGCTACTAAAATCTTTTTCTGTTTTGAAGCCTCAAGGGTGAGATAAAGCCACGCAAATGACCACAAACCTAGAGTTAAACAAAAAATCAGAAAATTTAAACTGTGATTAACTACTTTTCCTCCTTTAGATAAGACCGCGAAAAGCAACTCATCATTTCTCTCTTCTAAAGTAAATCCATTATGAACCTTGTTTGAAATCATATTAGAAAATACTTGCATGCTTTGTTCCTGGCTGAGATGATTGTTTTTCATAATTAACTTTAATCTACAATTAATCCAATAACTTTTTATTCGTCCACAATTTCTTGCAAAATTATTTAACCTGAAAAAATAAAACAATACCTGCAATTAGGTATTTTGTTAGAAATATTTTTGCAATTTCTTCAAAGTAATGCTAAACTTTCATGTTAAAGTTAATTTTAATTCGATTAATTACAAAATATTCAAGTGTTAAATTTTCAAATTTAATCACACGTTATCAATAATTTAACCTTTATTTTTAATATTAAAAACAGGAGATTCATAATCTTCTTTTAAATAATTTGGCGGAATCGTTGTGGTGTTTCCATCACGCAAAGCACCGTAATGTGGCGACATGATCTCAATTCCTGCCGCATTAAAAGAATCCTGAATATTCTGGTGAAGCGATGAATAAATTCGTGGTTGCTTTGTTGGCTCTTTGGTGTAAACGTTAATCTGATAGGAAACATAAAAATCGTCTAAACTGGTTTGAAGAACAAACGGTTTAGGTTCTTTTTCTATCATATCAGTATTTAAAGCCGCTTGTATCAAAGCGGCATGTATGTCTTTCCAAGGCACATCATATCCAATTGTAACTGTGGTATGAATTAATAATCCGTTTGTGGACTGATTTGTGTTTGCCGAATAATTAGTAGAAGTGCTTGATAAAACAGTAGCATTTGGAATCGTAATATCTTCAAATTTTGGCGTTCTGATTCTGGTAACTAAAGCTGTTTTTTCAATTACTTCTCCACTTACATCTCCAATTTTTATATAATCCCCAATTTTAAACGGACGCATATAGGTAATAACCAAACCTGCGACCATATTAGCAATAGCATTGGAGGAACCTAATGAAAATAAAACTCCAACAAAAACCGAAACTCCTTTAAAAATAGGCGAATCTGACCCAGGCAAATACGGAAAAATAATTACCAGCATAAAAGCATACATCAGCAATCTAATCACATTAAATGTCGGCAAGGCCCAGTCGCTGTAAAAGCCATCAATTTTAATGTTTTCTGATTTTATTTCATCAAAGAAAAATTTAATAACCTTAAGCGAATATTTAAAAATAATGATAATTACAATTATAGTAAACAAACTTGGAAGAAAGCTTACGAATCCCATAACCGCAGATTTTGCTGGTGTCAAGATCCATTTGAGCAATGTAGTAGTATAGTCTTTAGTAGCAGGGAAAATACTAAATAAAACAGGAAGCGAAAGATATACAATTAAAATAAGCGTGATTATTTTTATGATTCCAAAAAAACGGAGCGCCAAAAACTGTTGTTTCTCTGGAGATAATATTTTTATGGAATTATAACTTACTCCTTTAAAATATTTTGCTCTATTCTTTACAATATATTTTCTGATATAATTGAAAATTCTGGCTGTTAAAAATAAAACCAACCCAATTATAAGGGTTAGTAATGCTGTATAACCAATTCGTTTAGGAAGTTGCGAATAATTTTCATTCTGATATATTATAGCACTTTTAATTTTAGCCAGATTGCGATTAGCAATAGCCTTTATCGTAGTATTTTCTGCTTTTGCATCGGCTTCCAAAACAGACATTATTACCAAATCGCTTTGGTACACAATATCCATAGAAACATCTGAAGGAATAATTTTTATAGAATCTTTCTCGAAAAACGATTCATTGTACAGCCTTTTAATCTTATTCGTTATGTATTGCGCCCTCTCTTTTGCAGAAAAGGAACCAACATTATGATAAATAAAAAAAAGTGTATCGTTAAAAGGTTTTACTGGATAACCTTTTAATTTTACTGTTACAGGTTCTTTTTCAAGGCTTTTCAGAATATTTTTCTGAGCAATTACCGAAAAAGAAAACAAGACAAAAAAGAAAGCTAATAACCTAAGTACTTTTATTTTCATATTCAATTAGAAATAAGTCAGTTATCCTTTCTAACAAATATAAAACAAAAAAGCTATGATTTTTAAATTACTTTCTTTTTTACAGAAAAATCAGATCAAATTTTAAAACCTAATTTCTTAAAAATAGAATCAATAACATTATTGATATCAGATGAAATTTTGAATTTATAATTCAAATACACATACGCTATCGTCACTAAAATAGATTTTAGAGCAATACTAATCAATTGGAAAAATGGAAACTCCCAGAAAACAAAAACTAAAAACAATACAAAAGTTAAAAGTATGGAATGAATAGTTTGTTTTGTAAAAGGGTACAAATCCAGCTTTTTAACCACAAAAAGCAATTTAGCCAAACTATATAAAGTAATTGAAAGAAGTGTTGCAAAAGCAGAACCAAAAATTCCTAAAATAGGGATAAAAATAACATTTAAAATTACCGTTAGAACAACCAACATTAATCCTAAATAAAGTACCATTCGGTAATATTTTGTATTGAAAATAATAGCATTATTATTTCCTAAAATCAAATCGAAATACTTAGAAAGACCAATCATAAAAACTACTGGGATTCCGCCACTATATTCTGCAGGAACTAATTCATACAGCTGATGAATATTTACAAAAATGCAAAGCATTACAAATCCGCCCACAATCTGCAAGTTAATAGACGTCTTTTTGTAAAGCCTATTTAACTCATCATGTTTGTTTTCATGCATTAATTTAGCCGTAATTGGATACACAATTTGGTGCATTGCGCGGCTCGGAACTGAAATTACTAAAGCGATATAAGTAGCAACCGAATAATACGCAATATTTTCAATTTTCATGTACTGATTCAAAATCAGTTTATCTCCATCTAAAAGCAAATTGGCAACACTTCCTGAAAGAATAATGTAAAAAGTATATTCCATTACCGCTTTTACATTCTCTGGAATACTAATTTGGAAATTCGGTCTTTTGATATAAAAAGCATAAAACATCGTAATCAAAAATGCAAAAAAATAGATTCCTGCTGTTATATAAACGAATCCTACCAGCGAAATCCAATTGAAATATAATCCGATTAAGGCAATTGTAGAAAGCAATCGCAAGCCAACTTCTTTAATAAAGTTTCCAAAAACAGAATGCATATGCACTCTCGCCCACGCGTAAAAAATCTCAAAATAAGCCATGCAGATTCCGATAAACGGAATTAGAAGCATAAATTCGCGAACTACAGGATTTTCTTTAGAAACAAAATCGGTTATATCATCATAAAAGAAGATTCCGATAAGTCCTAACGGAATACACATTAAAACAGGAAATAACGCTGTAAAAGACAAAAACTGCTCTCTTTCTTCTTCTGTTTTATATTGCGAATAAAACTTTACAAGCGTATTCTGCATTCCAATTGCAAACAAGGGCATGATTACATTTGCTGCAGATGTAATATAATTGGTTAAAGCATAATATGTTGCCCCAAGAAAAACGGGATAAAGATATAATGTATTAATGGCTCCGATACCAAAACCAATGTATGTAATTATAGTATTTTTAAAAGACTGATTTAAGACAATACCCATTTCTTGAGTTTAGATTGTATTTGATGTTTAATGATTATCCTTTAATCAGCTGTGCCAATTGTTTGGTTAGGTTTTTTCTTGAATATTGCTGTAAACCAATTCCATGCGATTGCAGCTTCCCTTCCAAAAACTGATTAAAAAAGTCCAAAATTACACTTTTTAACTTCGCTTTCTCAGAATAATCAAAAAATACTCCAGTATTGGTCTGCGTTACGATATCGGCAAAGTCAGAACCTTGAGGTCCAATTGCAACAATTGGACGGTTTGAAACCATATATTCGAACAATTTTCCTGGAATAATACTTTTCGTATCTTCAGAATTAATCTCTATTAAAAGTAAAACTTGAGATTTTCTTTGATGCGCAACAGCTTCTTTGTGAGAAACGTAACCTACTAAATTTAAATATTCTTTCAGCTGGTTTTCTTCTATCGCATCTAAAACTTCCTGACTTACCGCTCCAATTAATTTAATTTCTAAATGAGATTTAAATTCTGGAACTTCTTTCAGCAATTCAACCAAAACCTCCCATAAAAATGGCGGGTTTCTATCAGACAAGAAAGATCCAATATGAGCCAAAGTAAATTTCGTGTCTAAAGTTTGTTTTTCGACTGTTTCTACGTCGTAACCATTTGTAATTACTGTAATTGGCTTATTGGTAATAGCCTCAAATTCAGTTTTAGTAGTTTTACTTGTTACAATGATTTCATCTGCAGCATTAAGCACTTTATGCTCTAAACTTTTATGTTTTTTTTCAGCATAAGAAGACAAACGAAGCGCTTTATGATAGCCTATTGTTGTCCAAGGATCGCGAAAATCGGCGAACCATTTTACGTTAAATTTCTGCTGTAATTCTAGACCAATTAAGTGCAAACTATGTGGTGGTCCAGAAGTTACAATCGTATCAATATTATTATCTTGAATGTATTTTTCTAAATAAGAAACAGATGGCTTAACCCAAAAAACACGTGCATCTGGAATAAAAAGATTTCCTCGAACCCAAAGAAATGTTTTATCCAAAAAAGTTTGTTTTTTCTTTTGTGGAAAAATACCTGAACTAATTTTTTTGGTTTTATTTTTCGAAAAAATGGAAGCCAATTGATAAGGCTCCCAAATTTTATTTTTTAAAACAATTGCTTTATCTGATATTTCATTTACTAACCCCTCATCAACAATTGGATAAGTCGGGTTTTCTGGAACATAAACTATTGGCTGCACATCAAATTCTGGCAAATATTTTACAAATTTCAGCCAACGCTGTACACCAGGCCCTCCCGCAGGTGGGAAATAATAGGTAATTATTAAAAGTTTTTTTTGTTCCAATGGAAATCAGTTTAAAAGTGCAAAGGTAAATTTTATTTTAATGCTAATTTCTTATATATCTTATACAAAATATAAAGTAAAAACATAGCATTTAGAACAATCCAAAAATTATAAAATCCCCAAACAATTTTGTATTCCATTTTCATGCTTGAAAAACTAAAATATTCTCCTTGAGTTTCTGAATATGAATCATCATACCCCATCATGAAAATACCACACAAAATAAAAATGAATATATCAAAAATAGTCAAGAAAACTATTGCAATAACTTTTGAGATTTTCATCTAAGAGTTTAATCTTTCAGGTCACTTTTTGAACTTTTTTTTCTGCTTTCAAAATAAATTCCTGCACCTAGAAGCAACAACATTCCAATTGAACTTATTAAAGTAATTGTTCCTCCAGTTTTAATAATTTGAGGCTCAAATTTAAATTCTATAGTGTGTTTTCCAGCAGGAATTTCCATAGCTCTTAGAACATAATCTACTGGGAAATGATCTGTTAATTTACCATCTATATAAGCGTTCCAACCATTTTTATAATACATTTCAGAGAAAACAGCTAAACCATCTCCTTTATTTTCTGATTTGTATTTGATATAATTTGGTTTATATGTAACAACCTTAATT
Organism: Flavobacterium sp. GW823-FHT06G12; assembly: GCF_058794775.1. Lineage (NCBI taxonomy): Bacteria > Pseudomonadati > Bacteroidota > Flavobacteriia > Flavobacteriales > Flavobacteriaceae > Flavobacterium > Flavobacterium sp. GW823-FHT06G12. Next base: position 503,370 of record NZ_JBXAHE010000001.1, on the reverse strand, counting down.
GTTCCTGTCGTATCAAAAGCTTTCTTTAATCTTGCATTTTGAAATTTACTTTCATGCTCGTGAACATTGAAAACCGCTACTTTTTTAGTGTCTAAAGTATTCAACGCTTTCATTACATCGTCTGGTTTGTTTACCAGCTTTACTGCACCAACAAACCAAGCATTACCGTTAGCATCTGGATTAACGGCAGGAATTTGATTTCCGTCTTTATCTACTTGAATTATATACTTAACATTAAGCATATTAAGCACTTCAAGATTATTTTTAGCGATTTGATAATCGTACAATTGTTGCATTCTTCTTGGCCTTACAGCACTATAACCTCCAATTGTTTTATGGAAATAAGATGATCTTCCTTGTAATTGCCCCTGAAGATCAAATACACGATAAATTGAAGTATCTTTTAAAATCTGTGCATCTGCTTGTGTTTCTTGGAAAGGTGCTGCAATTTGAACTGGGCTCACAAAATCTTTAGCAGAAACGTATTTTTTATCCACAAAGAACAAATCAATAATTAATAAAACACCGACCAAAACAACTCCAAGTTGAGTATATTCCTTTTTAGAAACTAATTTCCATACTAAATAAGCCAATAAAAAAGATACTAAGGGAACAAATGCTTTTATGCTTAATAATGTTTTTTCGCCAATAACAATGAAGACAAAAAACACACCTAATAATGCAAGTCCAAGCAAAAGTATATAGCTTAAAGTAACGATTATATTTTTATACTTTAAATAACAAAACAAAATTCCAAAAGTTGCAACTATTAAAAATCCAGATCTTAACAAATCTGCATAATACATTGTAATTCTATCTTCTTTTAAGGCATCCACAAAATCTGGTCCGTAACTTTCTAAGAAATATTGGTCACTTGTTCCTGTAAAATGGAAGAAGCTTTTTGCTATTAGAAGAATAACAAGAACCCCTAAACCAAAAACTCCTGTCTGCACTAATGCTTTCTGCTGTAATTTTGGCTCATCTTTAGCTTTAAAGAATGATTGTAATCCCATAACAGCTAAAACAGGAAAACATAATTCCAAAATAACCTGAATTGAAGATACAGCTCTAAATTTATCATAAAGAGGAACATATTCTATAAAAAAGTCTGTCAACAAAGAGAAATTTTTTCCCCAAGAAAGCACCAAAGTAAAAAGTGCACCGGTAAGGAAAACATATTTGATTTTTCTTTCGTCTATAAACAACGCTAAAACAGCCAAAAAGAAAACTACAGCTCCGATATAAGCTGGCGCAGAAACAATTGGCTGATCTCCCCAATACGTTGGCATTCCAGAAACAAAATCCTGAGCTTGAGATGCAGGAACTCCTTGCTCAAGCATAAATGCATACATGCGACTGTCTGTACCCACGTTTTCGTGACTTGAACCTCCAAAGATTCTTGGTGCAATTAAATTTAAACTTTCTGCAATACCATAACTGTATTCTGTAATATAATCTGTCGTCATAGAAGCAGTCGTTTCATTTTTAGATCCATCTGGATTAAAAGTCAACTCGCTTTTATCTCTGATACTGTATTTAGCATATTCGTTTGTTGCCATTAAATTACCGGCATTGGCGCCTAAGGCAAAAATCCCGGCAACTAATAAAACTCCACAAGAAATTAGAAGTCCTTTAAAATCTTTCTCTTTGATATAATTAAAAGCAAAATAACCTGAAAGTATCAATAAGAAAATCAATAAATAATAGGTCATTTGGAAGTGATTCGCACTAATTTCTAGTGCCACGGCAAACATGGTGAGCAGACCACCCTTAATATACTTCTTCTGAAAAACGAGTATAAACCCAGCAATTACTAAAGGCATATAAGCAATAGCATGCGCCTTGGCATTATGTCCAACTCCTAAAATGATAATCATATAAGTTGAAAAACCAAAGGCAATTGAACCTATAAAGGCTTTCAAAGGATCTGTTTTTAAAACCAATAATAAGCCATAAAAACCAAGGAAATATAAAAACAAGTAATCTGCAGGACGCGGAAGAAAACGTAGTACATCATCTACTTTACCAATAAAATCGTTCGGATAATTTGCTCCAAGCTGATACGTTGGCATACCTCCAAAAGCAGAGTTTGTCCAATAAGGTTCAGCATTTTCCGTTGCTCTAAAATCATTTTGCTCTTTTGCCATTCCGGTGTATTGAGCAATATCAGACTGGAAGATTTGTTTTCCTTGCAGAACTGGATAAAAATAAATTAACGAAACAAAAATAAAGCCCAAGATAACAAGGGCATGCGGATAGAACTTATTTACTATTTTCAATTTTGGCTAGTTTGGGTTAAAATGAATCCTAAATTTTCAGGACACAAATCTAATCTATTTCTTCGTAATCAACATACTCTCCCACTTTTTTGGTTTCGCGCGGGTTTTTAGCATTAGCGGTGTTAATGATTATTTCATCATTATTATTAGTATATTGTTTGTTCTGATACGTATTGCTTTGATTATACTGCTGTTGTTGTCTTTGAAAATTTTCACTAGCATTTTCTACCGCCTTTTTAACCAATACTGGCAAAAAGATTCTAGCTAAAAATTTAAAAATGTAATAAAAAGCTATAACCCACATGATGGTCTTAAACAAACCTGAAAATGATGCTTCTTGCATAACTATATATTTTTTTCCAAAATTAATAAATCCATTTCTTAAAAATAAAATATGAATCTTAAATAAATAATAAAATATGTACATTTGAAATGCGTTATTATTTTTTAACCAAAAAAAATTTATATGTTCAAAATTAAAAACTTACTTGCCCCGGTACTTTTTTTTATTCCACAACTGTTTTTTGCGCAATATACTGACGTTATTAATTCCAATCGCCCAGGAGAAACCATGTCGGCATATGCTGTTGGAAAATCTGTAATTCAGGCCGAACTTGGCGTTTATGGCATTAAAGAAAAACACGATTTATTAGGATATGATGCAAGCGGATTTGGCACAGATCTTACCATTCGTTATGGAGCTTTTCTCGAACAATTAGAATTTATTGCTGACTTACAATACCAAACAGAAAGTTTTGACACTCCGTACATTAGTTACAAAAAGAATAACTTTAGACAAACGGTTTTAGGAGCTAAATACCTTATTTATGATCCTTATAAAAATTATAAAAGAGAAGTAAACATTTACAGCTATAAAGCCAATCGTAATTTTCAATGGCGCGAGTTAATTCCAGCTGTTTCTGTTTTCGCAGGTGCTAATTTTGTTGGAGCAAATAATCCTTATTACTTTTCTCCTGATGGTGCTATTTCTCCAAAGGTTTCGTTGATTACGCAAAACTTATTGGGAGGCGGCGCTTGGGTTTTTGTAACCAATATTATTGCAGATTATATTGGAACAGACTATCCAAGTTACGGATATGTATTAACTTTGACGCACGGATTTAACGACAGATGGTCTGGTTTTGTTGAAAATCAAGGATATAAAAGCGATTTCTATAGCGATTCAATTCTTCGCGGAGGAGCTGCTTTCCTTCTTTCTTCCAACATGCAAGTCGATGCGTCGATAAGTACTAATTTTAAAAATACGCCATCTATTTTATATGGAGGTGTAGGTGTATCATGGCGTTATGACGGATGGTACAAAGAAAAACAAATTGAAAATAAAGCTGCAGACAGAGCTAAAAAGAATCCTGATAACGACAAAAAAGTTGATTATCAGGAAAAAGAAAGAAAACGTAAAGCAAAATACGAATAAAGCGTAAAATAACCCAGAGTCTTTTTATTAAGAACTCTCAATACCACCTTAATGATTACAATTAAAGAAGCCAAAAGCAAGAAAGAATTAACCGAATACATCAAATTTCCTTTTTCATTATACAAGGACAATCCGTATTGGGTGCCACCCATTATTTCAGACGAATTGGAATCTTTTGATAAAACCAAAAATCCAGCATTTGATAATGCTGAAGCTTATTTTTATTTAGCTTATAAGGACAATAAAATTGTTGGACGTATTACTGCTATCATCAATTGGGCTGAAGTTAACAATCAGCACAAAAGAAAAGTGCGTTTTGGATGGTTTGATGTAATTGATGATATTGAGGTTACAAAAGCATTGCTTGAAAAAGTTTTTGAATTAGGAAGAAAACATAATTTAGAGCATGCTGAAGGACCAATGGGCTTCTCTAATTTAGATAAAGTAGGAGTTCTAACAGAAGGGTATGATCAAATTGGAACTATGATTACATGGTACAACCACGCTTATTATGTAACACATTTAGAACAATTAGGATTTCAGATTGAAAAACAATTTATCGAAAGTATATTTCCTTTCTCAAATGTAAAACCAGAGTTTTTTCAAAAAGCTCAAGAACTAATCAAAAAACGCTACGGATTAAAATCTCTTACGTTTACCAAAACAAAAGACATTATGCCTTATGTAGACGAAATGTTTGATTTGTTTAATGAATCTTACGAAAAACTGGCTTCATTTGTAGCAATTTCAGATGTTCAAAAAGAATATTTTAAAAAGAAATACATTAGCTTTATCAATCCAGAATACATTAAATTCGTTTTAGACAAAGACGATAAGCTAGTAGCTTTTAGTATTGTAATGCCAAGTTTTGTTGAAGCTTTACAGAAAATAAAAGGAAAATTATTTCCGTTTGGCTTTCTTCAATTATTAAAAGCTAGAAAGCATAGTAAAGATGTTGTTTTTTACCTTATCGGAGTTCATCCTGAATACCAAAATAAAGGTGTAACGGCTATTATTTTTGACGAATATTACAAAACGTTTTCTGCCAAAGGAATTCAAACTTGTATTAGAACTCCAGAATTATTAGAAAACAATGCCATTCATTTACTTTGGAAAAACTTTAACCCAATTATTCACTGCCAGAGAAAAACTTATTTGAAGAATCTTTAATTTTAGTTTTCAGTCACGGCCGAAATTATCACAATAAAAAATCCATTCGCCCCCAAACGAATGGATTTTTCAATTTATAAAACACATCATTACTCTACTTTGCAATCTACTTTAACCAAAGTATTTTTAGCATCAAATTTTAGTTTTGATTTATCTTTAAAAGAAACTTTATTATTTGCTTCTACAACATCTCCGTATCCTTCAATAAAAGTTCCGTCTTTTTGTAGAAAAACAACTTCTCTTACAGAAGAAACTCCTTCTGAATTAAAAGTATAATCGGCAACTAAAGTATCACCTTTCATATTTCCTATTAAAGTTCCTTCGTTTTTATCTTTTCCAACCAAATTATAACTTAGTTTTCCGTTTACTTCCTGATGGGAATTAACATTAAAACTCATTTCTATTACGCTTCCGTTAGATTTCCAAGCGTAGCATTGATCTCCAGCTGGTTCTAAAATTTCAGCTTCTTTTGGTGGACTTGGTGTAATTTGTACCGGTTCTGTTTTTGTTGTTTCTTTTTTACAAGAAGCAAAAATTGACAAGACAAGTACTGCTGTTAGTGTTAGTACTTTTTTCATAATTCCTCATTTTTATTTTGTGATTATGATATAAAGTTACCTCAAATAAAAAAAAATCCATTCGTAGAACAAATGGATTTTTTTACATAATTCCCATTTAAGAGAATCTATTTTTAGTGAAATTTACGAAACATCAACAGTTGTACGTTCAGCAATTTCTTTATAAGTTCCGTTAGTCAATTTCTCACGAATTGCCTCGAAAGCTGTTAAAGTCTCTTCGATATCTTCTAATGTGTGAGAAGCTGTTGGGATCATTCTCAATAAGATAATTCCTTTTGGAATAACTGGATAAACCACGATAGAAAGGAAAATACCATAATTTTCTCTTAAATCGTTTACCATTACCATTGCCTCAGGAATACTTCCTTCTAAGTAAACTGGCGTAATACAAGTATTTGTATCTCCAATATTAAATCCTTTTTCTTTAAGACCGTTTTGCAATGCATTTACGTTTTCCCAAAGTTTATCTTTAATTGCAGAAGATTTACGCAACAATTCTAAACGTTTCAAAGAACCAATTGTCTGAATCATTGGCAATGCTTTAGCAAACATTTGAGAACGTAAATTATATTTCAAATAATCGATAACTGTTTTATCAGCCGCTACGAAAGCTCCAATATTAGCCATAGATTTTGCAAAAGTAGAGAAATAAACATCGATTTCATCTTGAACTCCTTGCTCCTCACCTGCTCCAGCACCAGTTTTACCTAATGTACCAAATCCGTGAGCATCATCTACTAAAAGTCTGAAATTGTATTTTTCCTTTAAAGCAACTATTTCTTTTAATTTTCCTTGCTGTCCACGCATTCCAAAAACACCTTCAGTAATAAATAAAATACCTCCGCCTGTTTCTTCTGCCATTTTAGTAGCACGCTGCAAGTTTTTCTCCATACTTTCCAAATCATTGTGTTTGTATGTAAAACGTTTACCCATGTGTAAACGAACACCATCAATGATACAAGCATGTGAATCTACATCATAAACAATAATATCATTTTTAGTAACCAAAGCATCAATAATAGACACCATTCCTTGGTAACCAAAATTCAATAAATAAGCAGATTCTTTCATTACGAATTCAGCCAATTCATTTTCTAATTGTTCGTGATACGTAGTGTGTCCAGACATCATACGAGCTCCCATCGGATAAGCTGCACCAAACTGAATTGCTGCATCTGTATCTGCCTGACGAACTTCTGGATGATTAGCTAAACCTAAATAATCATTTAAACTCCAGTTTAAAATATTTTTTCCGTGAAATTGCATTCTAGGACCCAACTCTCCTTCTAACTTTGGGAAAACATAATAACCTTCTGCTTGAGAAGCCCATTTTCCTAAAGGTCCTTTATTGTCCTGAATTCTTTCGAATAAATCTTTTACCATAATATATGTAGTAATTTTTTTTACTTTATCAGCGAGCAAAAATAATCAATATTAATTTAAAATGAAGAGCCTCAATTATTTTTATTGAAAAATATTATGCTATCATAAAATAGTAAGATTTTACACATATTAAATTAATATACAAAAAGCCTTTAGCTCTGTAATGATGTAAAAACATGATTAATATCATAATAAAGGACAAATAAGTCTTTTATTTTTGTTTAGAAATTTAACCCAAAATAAATCTAAACATATCATGAAAAGAACTAACAAAACCTGGATTAAAACAAGCGTTCTTATCTGCTCGTTATTTATGCTGTTAATTTTAGCAAGTTGCAAAAAAGAAGAAGCTAAAAATTATGCAAACATTATGACTGAAGGTGAAATGGATGCTGAACTTACATCGCCCCCTCACGTTCCAAAACCAGTCGGAAACAGAACGGCGATGAAACTGAAACTAAACATGGAAATTAAGGAACAAGAAGGTACAATGACTGATGGTGTAAAATATACCTATTGGACATTTGGAGGTTCTGTTCCAGGGAGCTTTATTAGAACACGTGTTGGTGATGAAGTTGAATTTCACTTAAAAAACCATCCTGATAATAAATTACCTCATAATATAGATTTACATGCCGTAACTGGACCAGGTGGTGGAGCAACCTCATCTCTTGTAGCGCCAGGGCATGAAAAAGTATTTAGTTTCAAAGTTATAAATCCTGGATTGTATGTATATCACTGTGCAACAGCTCCTGTGGGAATGCATATTGCAAATGGTATGTATGGATTAATTTTGGTTGAACCAGAAGGCGGACTTCCTCCTGTTGATAAAGAATATTATGTAATGCAAGGTGATTTTTACACTCAAGGTGAATACGGCGCAAAAGGTCTTCAGCCGTTTGATATGAACAAAGCCGTAAAAGAAACTCCTGATTATGTTGTTTTTAACGGAAAAGTAGGCTCTTTAACCAATGGAAATGAATTAACAGCAAAAGTTGGAGAAACTGTTCGTCTGTTTGTTGGAAACGGAGGACCAAACTTAGTTTCTTCTTTCCACGTTATTGGAGAAATTTTTGACAGTGTGCATATAGAAGGCGGAAGTGTTGTAAATAAAAATGTGCAGACAACTTTAATTCCTGCCGGTGGAGCTGCTATCGTCGATTTTAAAGTAGAAACTCCAGGAACTTTTATCTTGGTTGATCACTCTATTTTTAGAGCATTTAATAAGGGGGCTTTAGGAATGTTAAAAGTTGAAGGAAAAGAAAATAAAAACATCTATTCTGGAACTATTCAGGAAGGTATTTATCTGCCAGAAGGTGGAACTATCCAAAAAATGCCAGGAGGTTCAACTGCAAAAACTGCAATTCCGAAACGTACAGTTGAAGAGAAAGTTAAAATTGGTAAAGAAATTTTCGGAACAACTTGTTTCGCTTGCCACCAATCTGAAGGACAAGGAATTCCGAGTACTTTCCCTCCTTTGGCAAAATCAGATTATTTAAATGCCGATTCTAAACGCGCTATTAAAACAATCCTACACGGTTTAACTGGAGAAGTAACCGTTAACGGAAAAAAATACAACAACGTAATGCCTGCTCAGAATTTATCTGATGATGAAATCGCAAATGTATTGACATACATTTACAACAGTTGGGGCAACAACAAAACCGAAGTTACTCCAGAAATGGTAAAAGCTTTAAGATAACAGCAAAACTTCTAGCATGAAAAAACACCTTTTCATACTTACAATTCTCTTTTTCTCTGCAGTTAGTGTCATGAAAGCTCAAGAAAAAGGAATGGTTTTCATAAAAGAGGGATCTTTTGTCCCTCTTTATGGAGCCGTTTCTAAAAATCCTGTAACGGTAAATTCTTTTTACATAGATATTTATCCTGTAACCAATAGTGAGTTTTTAGAATTTGTCAAAAAAAATCCTTCATATCAAAAATCTAAAATTAAAGGAATTTTTGCTGATAAAAGTTATCTCTCATACTGGACAAATGATTTTGATTTTGGAAATGCAAAACCTAAATCGCCAGTAACAAGCGTCTCTTGGTTTGCTGCTAAAAAATACTGCGAGTGCCAAGGAAAACGTTTAGCTACAATGGATGAATGGGAATATGTCGCAATGGCAGACACTAAAAAAATAGATGCTAGAACCAAAAAAGAATTCAACGAATACATTTTGTCTTGGTATGAGAAATCAAGAACGTATGAAAATGAAATTGGAAAAACTTTCAAAAATTACTGGGGAGTTTACGACATGCACGGTTTAGTTTGGGAATGGACATCTGATTTCAACAGTATTTTTTTATCAGGAGAATCTAGAAAAGACAAGAGCACTGACAAAAATCTTTTCTGCGGAAGTGGATCAGTTAATGCTTCCGATTTAATGGATTATGCCGCTTTTATGCGTTACGCATTCAGAGGAAGCTTGAAAGCGCAATATTCAACACGAAATCTTGGTTTTAGATGTGCTAGCACAACAAAACCAAAAATCTAATTTAAAATTAGTTTACAATGAAAAAAATAGCAATTGCTTTTCTTCTCTTATTCTCTTTTTACAGCTGTAAAGAATCTGATAAAAAAGAGGTTACGACAGAAACAAAAAAAGAAATTAGCGATTTATCAATTTATAATCTACCATCAAAATGGACAACACAAGATGGAAAAGACATTGAATTAAAATCGCTCAGAGGAAATGTTCTCGTAATGGTAATGATTTACACCAGCTGTAAAGCAGCCTGCCCTAGATTAGTGGCCGATATGCGCGATATTGAATCAAAACTGGAGAAAAAGACAAAACAGCATGTCAAATTGATTTTAGTCAGTATCGATCCGAAAACTGATACTCCCGAAAGATTAAAATCATTTGCAATTGAAAATAAAATAAATAAAGATCCTTGGATTTTCCTTCGTTCATCTGAAGAAAACACAAGAGAGTTTGCAGCAGTTTTGGCTGTCAATTACAAGCAGATTTCCCCAATAGATTTTTCGCACTCTAATATTATCAGCGTTTTTAATCCAGAAGGAGAATTGGTATTTCAGCAAGAAGGTTTAGGTGTAAATAATGAAAAAACAATTGAAGCAATAAATCTTGAAGCTGGAAAAATATAGATATTTAAATAGGTTAATTAGTAAGAAAACAAGAGCAGATTTAGAAATAAATTGACTCTTGTTTTTTATTTAAATCGGACTTCTATCAATAAATTTATGATTTAGAAAAGTTTGACTTCCTGCAAGGTTTCAAAAACCTTGTAGATATCTAAATATTTAAAAGATAAGACCTACAAGGTTTTTGAAACCTTGCAGGAAAGAAAATTTATTTTAGATATCACAATCAAAACCAATCCCAAAACCAAAAGAATACTAAAAATCAAAATACTTTGAAAATATCCTGGAATACTTTCTTCTCCAAAAAAGAAGAACAAACCTTGAAGAAACAACAAAACTTCTGTAAAAATATATCCTGAAATAAAACACTTCACTCCTATTTTTAATATTGAAGAATCAGCAGAAAGCATTTTATTCTGAAGCAGAATCCCAAACAAAAATCCTGTTATAATTCCTAAAGTGGTTAAATGAATAAATCCGATTACAAAATTTCTGATTTGATGTGAAACTTCTGCCAGATTAGGAAAAAGAGTCAACAATTGAATTCCTACTTTCAAAAATATAGAGCATAATGCCAAACCATAAACTATTTTAGTCGTTTTATCTAAAGTGCTTTTAAAATGACTAATTTGAGGCTGCAACATTTTATAGAAATAAATAAAAGCGCCGAGTTGCATTAAAACTCCCAAAGCATTGATATAACTAAAAATGTCATTTCCTATAAACCAGCGAACTGGAAAACAAACCGTCAGTAACGTAGAAACAACCATTAGAAAGTAAAACTTCTTAAACTTTACCTCATCAATTTTATTTTGAAATTGTTTTAAAAACAAAGCTAAAATTGCCAATATAAACCAGCCATTAAATTGAAAATGAAGAAAAAACTGAATCGCAATCTGATAAAAAGCACTTTGTTTTCCTAACGTGCTCACCGCAGGACCAAGACACCAAACTCCGAAAGTCGATAAAACCATAAATAGAATTGAGGCTAATAAAAGTTTTTGCGATGGAGATTTATCTCTTAAACAATCTTTCCAAACCAAACGGCAAAAAACATAACTCAGCAAAATATGCATGGTTGAAAATACAATCGAAAACAAAGCATATCCTTGAATTGGAAAAGCAATCATCATTCCGATAACTGAAAACTCCGTCAGCCAAAAAAGACGGTTATAAATTGGTTTCTGGTTTTTTTCTTTCGGAATAAAAAAATGAACCACCAAAACATAAACGATCATATAAACCCAGCCTAACATGGCAACATGCGAATGCGCATGAAGCAGAAAACTATAATTTAAAAAATCTAAAGGAAACAGATACATAAACCGCATTAACAATCCAAAAACACAGGCAATCAGAAAATTAAAAAAACAGCAAAGTATCCAAGCTTTTTGAGAATTCATATTGCAACTTTTAAACCTATAAAATTATTAAACCATATAAGTAATATAAGAAATTATAAGTCTGTTTTAAATGAGCTTATATTACTTATATGGTTTAAAATAAAAACACCGATAATTATCATTTTAGAGGATTATTACCGATGTTTTCGAACTATTAAAATTAACCTTTATTCTACTTCAACAAAGTCTTTTTCTAGCGTCACAGCTTTTGGAAATAAGATATTATTTTCCAAATGAATGTGCTTGTGTAAATCAGCTTCAAACTCTTTCAGCATAGCAAAAGTAACTCTGTAAGTCGTGCAAGCATCAGCTGGCGGAGTATAATTATCGGTCAACGCAGCGATTTCTCTAAAACGTTCGCCTTCATTATCGTGTTCGTGCATCATCATCGCAATCGGATTGGAAACGGTTCCGAAAGATGGCTGATGTAAAACTCCGTCTGTATCTTTTGTTTTCACCATTCTTTTTACAAATGGAAATAAAATCAATTCTTCTTTTTTCATGTGTTGAGATAATTCTCCTGCACAGCCAATAAACAATTCGTTAATCTTAAATAATTCTGGGTGATTTGCTCCATGCACTTTGCATAATTTATCTAAAAACGGCAATAAAACGTTTATTTTTTCTTCTACATATCGGTGATGTGTTTTCTCAATATAATCTGCCAATAAATCTAATGGCCATGAATTGAAATCAATGCTTCCACTATTTTCTGATTGTACAACTTGCAGCACATTTTCCAATAAAGCATCTGCATCAATATTTTGCTTTTCGCATACTTCGGTTACTGTTCGGTTTCCTTTGCAGCAAAAATCTATTCTATATTTTGAAAAAACTGCAGCCGTTCTAAAATCCTCAGCCACAAAAGATCCTATTGTTTTGTTTTTTAAATTTTCCATGATAATCAATTTATATTTTTGTGTTTTATTTTTTGTTTTTTAATGTCAGTTCAAATACAAACCAGGCCATCGTTATAAACCCGATTCCGAAAATTGAATCTCCAATTGCACGAAGCCATTTTAAAGTAATCATTGTTGGCTGCTGCATTAATTCTGATGAACGAGCATACCACATTCCGTGACTAATACTTTCTACTGCCTGCCAAACTCCAATTGGAAGAAGACTTAAGATTGCCATTAGAAATAAACCAATATTTAAAGACCAAAAAGTAATTTTAAGCAATTTGGTATTCCAGCTTACATTTCGGTATAAACTTCTCAGTACAAATAATACCAAACCAATTCCAAGCATTCCGTATACTCCGAACAATGCCGTATGTCCATGTAAAGGTGTTGTATTTAATCCTTGAACATAATACAAGGCAATTGGCGGATTAATAATGAATCCGAAGATTCCCGCTCCAAGGAAATTCCAAAAAGCTACAGAAATCATAAAGAAAATTGGCCATTTGTAATCTGCAATCCATTGTGTTGATTTTGAGATTTTATAGTTTTGATAAGCTTCAAATCCTATTAAAGTCAGCGGAACCACTTCTAAAGCGCTAAATGTTGCTCCTAAAGCCATAATTGCTGTTGGCGTTCCTGAGAAATACAAATGGTGGAAGGTTCCTAAAATACCTCCAGACATGAAAATAATAGTTGCAAAAAGGACATTTAAAGTAGCGGTTTTTGTTTTTAATAATCCCAAACGAACAAACAGAAAGGCAATTACAACTGTTGCAAATACTTCAAAGAAACCTTCAACCCAAAGGTGAACTACCCACCATCTCCAATATTCAGCAATAGCTAAATTAGTCTGTCTTCCCCACATTAATCCAGCTCCGTAAAACATGGCAATTGCGGTACAAGAAACTAAGAACAAAATGATTAGATTTTTCTCTTCTGTTTTTTTCTTTAAAACTGGAAGTAACGGACGAATCATTAAAGCCAGCCATAAAAACAGTCCCACTAAAAGGAAAATCTGCCAGAAACGACCTAAATCAACATATTCGTAACCTTGATGTCCGAACCAGAAATTTTGAACTAAATTTAATTTCTGCATTACTCCAAACCATTGTCCAGCCATTGAACCTAAAACAATAATCAACAGTGCAACAAACAAGAAGTTGACACCAAAACATTGAAATTTAGGATCTTTCCCCGAAACTGCCGGAGCGATGTACAATCCAGTTGCCAACCAAGCTGTAGCAATCCAGAAAATCGCCAATTGTGTGTGCCATGTACGCGTTACGGCATAAGGCAGAATTTTATCAATCGGGATTCCATATAAACCATTTCCTTCTACACCATAATGCGCTGTTATGATTCCGAAAACCATTTGCAGAACCATCAACAGACTTACAATCCAGAAATATTTGGTTACCAAGCCCATAGATTTGGTTTTGCCTTGCTTGATCAATGGATCTTCTTTTGGAAGCGGAAATTCTTCTTCTTCACCCGATTTTGCATGATAGAAAACTAAGATTCCGACACTCAAAATCAGTAAAATTATACTTACTCCAGACCAAGCCAAAAGTTCGGTTGTGGCAGTATTTCCAACCAATTCATCTGACGGCCAGTTGTGTGTATACGAAATATCTCCATTAGGACGATTGGTGACTGTTGCCCAAGTTGCCCAGAAGAAAAAGGCATTCATTTTATGCATTCTTTCAACATTTTTAATAGAGTTTTTCGGAATCGCATATTCTTCTCTCAATTTATCGAATTGAGGATCATTTGTAAAAAGACCTTTATAGTACTCGCTTAAATACTCAATCGCCGCCAAACGATTTTCAGAAATGGTAAGTACTCCTGTCTCAGCATTATACCTATTGGTTCTTAAATCTTTCTGAAGACGAATCTTTAGAGCCGATTGCTTTTCGGCATCTAATTCATCATATTTTTTATTGAAATCTTTCTTAGCATAAATATCCAATATAAAAACGGCTTCTCTATGCAACCAATCCGCGGTCCAGTCTGGGGCCACATAAGCGCCGTGCCCCCAGATAGATCCCACTTCCTGGCCACCTATACTTTGCCAGATATTTTGTCCGTCTTTGATTTCGCTTTCGCTAAAAACAACTTTACCAGAATCGGTTACAATTTCTTTCGGAACTGGCGGTGCCTGCTGATAAATCTCATAACCATAATAACCCAGCACTGCAAATGATATACTCATTACCAATGCAAAAACCAGCCATAATTTTTTTTCTCTTTTCATTCTTTTTCAATTCAATAAAAGACATTTTTATCTTTTATTAGTTTTTAAAAAAACTCCAAAGCCAGTTACAGCATTTGGAGCTTTTATTTATTTACTCAACAATTAATACACCTTTCATCATGGCTACGTGACCAGGGAAAGAACAAATAAATGGATATGATCCTTTTTTATCAATTGTAAACTCGATTGTATCTTCTTCTCCACCACCAATTAATTTAGTATGTGCAATGATTGAAGCTTTTTCAGATTCTGGGATATAATCAGTTGCTTTAGCATCATTAGCTTTTAAAGCAAAAGCGGCTTGGTCTGTTCCTTCTTGTAAAATCACTAAATTGTGTCCCATTGCTTCTTTCGGGATTTTACCAACGTGCTTCAAAGTCAATTTGATTGGTTTTCCAGCAACAGCTTTCAGTTCATTTATATTAAACTGCATTTGGTCATTTCCTTCAATAACTAAAACATTTTCTTCAGTTGAAGTTACTGGAGCTGCTTCTCCTTCAGTAGATGTCTCTGTTGCTTCTGTTGGTTCAGCGGGAGTTGTTTCTTTTTTACCGCAAGAAGTAACTGCTAAAAATCCCATTAGGATTAGTACTGAAATTTTGGTTTTTGTATTCATTTTTAAGATATTTAATAATATTAATTGTTCGCATTTGTTGCTTTAAGAAAGAAATCTCCAGATTTTACATCTGTAGCTAACTGTTCTAAAGTTGTATTTTTAAGCATTTCTAACAGCAGTCCTCTTATTTTCTTAAACTCGTGATGAACGGGACAAGGATGTTCTTCTGAGCATTCTTTCAATCCTATTCCGCAACCGCTGTATATTTTGTTTCCGTCAATAGCATCTACAATCTGAATTAACTTTATTTTTTTCGATGCTTCTGGCGAAACTTCAAATCCGCCCCCAACTCCTTTTGTTGAATGAATTATGCCGCTTTTGGTTAAAACCTGCATAATCTTGGCTGTAAATGGTTCTGGCGAATCAATTTCTTTCGCAACATCTTTTATTCCAACCCTAATCCCTTTAGAAGATTTGGTTGCTATAAATATTGAAGCTCTTATTCCGTACTCACACGCTTTTGAAAACATACATCCCTAATTAATTCCACACAAAGATATACAGGTTTTAAATAAAAGACAAATTTATCTTTAATTATTTTTCTAAAGATCAAATATTATTTATAATGAAACTAATTAGTACCAATAATTACACATATTCATCATTCAATTCTGATAAAAACCAATTTTAATTTTAACTTTGAGAGTATTAAATTTTAAATATTTAACAAATGCCTTTAAGCAATTCAAAAGATTTAAAACTGGCAGTCCTTATAGATGCAGACAATGTGCCATATAGCAATGTAAAAGGCATGATGGAAGAAATTGCAAAACTTGGAACGCCAACTACGAAAAGGATTTATGCCGATTGGACAAAACCAAACGCAAATGGCTGGAAAGGTGTTTTATTAGAACATGCTATTACTCCTATTCAACAATATAGTTACACGGTGGGGAAAAACTCATCAGATTCTGCTCTAATTATTGATGCAATGGATTTGCTTTATTCTGGAAAATTAGATGGTTTTTGCATTGTTTCCAGCGACAGCGATTTTACACGTCTTGCCATTCGGCTTCGTGAATCGGGTATGAAAGTAATTGGCATTGGAGAAAAGAAAACGCCAAACTCGTTTATTGTGGCCTGCGACCGATTTATCTATATTGAGGTTTTGGATGGAGCTATTCAAAAGAAAAAACCTAAAACAACCGCTACTGATACCAAAAAACCAATTGAAAAACCTGCAGAAAAAGCACTTCATAAAATTGACAAACAAACCATTGAACTTATTGAGGCTACAATCGAAGATATTGAAGATGACGATGGTTGGGCATTTTTGGGTGATGTCGGAAATCTGATCGTCAAGAAAAAACCCGAATTTGACCCTCGAAATTATGGTTTTTCTAAATTGACACCAATGCTTAAATCATTAACCGATATTCTAGAAATCGACGAAAGAGAGTCAGACAAAAAAGGAATCAAACACGTTTATGTACGTCTAAGATTCAACTAATTATCACATTTATTACCTATTTAATTTTTTAAAAACATGAGAAAAAAATTCTTTATTTACGGATTCTTATTGTTTCTAATTGTTGCTGCAATTTATTACTATACTGGACGAGGTTATTTACTCGTATTTATTATCCCAATCTTACTAATTGTAGGAGTTTATAATGCATCTCAAGAAAAACACGCTATTTTAAGAAACTTCCCTGTTCTAGGTTATTTCAGATATTTATTTGAAATGATTGCACCTGAGATTCAGCAATATTTTATTGAAAGATCTACAGACGGAAAACCTTTTTCTAGAAATCAGCGTTCTTTAGTGTATCAGAGAGCTAAAAACATTGATTCCAGTACACCTTTCGGAACACAATTAAACTTAAATACAGAAAACTACGAAGGAATCAAACATTCTATTTTCCCTGCAAAAGTAAACGAAGAATTACCTCGTGTATTAGTTGGAGGAAAAGATTGTAAACAGCCTTATTCTGCTTCTTTATTTAATGTTTCGGCAATGAGTTTTGGTTCGTTGAGCGAACATGCAGTTCGCGCCATTAATATTGGAGCAAAAAAAGGAAATTTCTACCAAAACACAGGAGAAGGCGGACTAACTGAATTTCACCTTGCCGGAGGCGGAGATATCACTTGGCAAATTGGTACAGGATATTTTGGCTGTCGTGATGCAGAAGGAAATTTTAGTCCTGAAAATTTCTCTGAAAAAGCAAATCTTCCAAATGTAAAGATGATCGAGATTAAAATTTCTCAAGGTGCAAAACCAGGTCATGGAGGTGTGTTACCTGCAGCTAAAAACACAGAACAAATTGCTAAAATTAGAGGTGTTGTGCCACATACGATGATTCTTTCTCCTCCAGGGCATCATGCTTTTTCTGATGCTAATGGACTAATTCAATTTATTAAACAATTACGCGAGTTATCTAACGGAAAACCAATTGGCTTTAAATTATGTATTGGTAATACTGAGGAGTTTGAAGCAATCTGCCAAGAGATGATCAACGAAGATACCTACCCAGATTTTATCACTGTCGACGGTGCAGAAGGTGGAACTGGAGCTGCTCCGCTTGAATTCGCAGATGGTGTCGGAATGCCTTTTGAACCTGCTTTGATTTTTGTGAATAAAACTTTGGTGCGTTTAGGCATTCGTGATAAAATGCGCATTATTGGAAGTGGAAAAATCATTTCTGGTTATTCTATTTTACATGCCATTGCGTTGGGTGCAGACATGTGTAACAGCGCAAGGGGCTTTATGTTCTCTTTAGGCTGTATTCAAGCCTTACGCTGTCATAATAATGAATGTCCAACAGGAGTAGCAACTCAGAACAAAATGCTAATGAAAGGTTTAGTTGTTACTGATAAATCTGAAAGAGTGTATCACTTCCATAAAAATACGCTTCATGCTGCAAATGAGCTTTTAGCAGCAGCAGGAAAAACATCATTTGCAGATGTTGACATTAATATTTTTATGAGAGGAGATGAGTTTACCAACTTGTCAGAACTTTATTTCCCTGATAATTTGAAAAACGTTACTCAGTTCTCATAAAAAAAATCCTCTTCAAATGAAGAGGATTTTTTTTATGCATAATTTTCAATTATAATTTTGCCGTTTCTTTTCCTGCTTTTGCTGTTCCTTCTAAAACCGCTAACTCATCTTGATCTACTACTTCTTGGGCTAAAATAGCATTATTATAAGCTAAAAAATAGACGTCAAATTTTACTCCTTCAGCAATAAGAGAAGAAGAAATCTGATCATTCTTAATCATCTCTTTTAATAAGTCTGGAAATGATTCTTTGTAGGCTAGTTTATTTGCATCGTTTTCTTCTAAATTGGTTTCAATTCTAATTTCGATTTTATTGTCATTTAGAAAAGCTTTTGCTGATGTACTCGTAATTCCGCTTCCTTTTATAGAGACAGAATTATTGTAATTACTTACATGTTCCTGTATTTTTTGCTTGGTATTTTTACAGCTTACCAAGAATAATGCAAAGGCGAATGCGAATGCGATTTGGGTAATTTTTTTCATAATTTTTTGGTTTAATAGTTATTTTTTAACTCAAACATAATTAATTCATAACACAAAAACAATATTCAATTACAAAAATCACATACACAATTCTTTGAATACAAACCAATTACCTGCTTAAAAAGAGGGATATTTGTAAGAATAAAACGTTTATTCTACACTTAACTTTTAGTCGTAAACATAAAAAAGTCTCTTTAAAATTTATTTAAAGAGACTTTCAATATGTAAGAATTAAAATAATTTGTATTTCTACAAAACTCCATTTATTATTTCAAAAAATCTTTAAGCGATTCGCCCGTTAGTGTTTCTTTATCTAAAACAGTATTATCATCTGCTAGAAAATAAACATCAAATTGAACCCCTTCTTCTATTAATTGTCTTGGAATCTCGTCTTTATCAATCATCAATTTTATTAATTTTGAAAAAGAAATAACAGCTGCCGACTTATTTGCTTCATTTTGTTCCAAATCGGTTTCAAAACGCAACTCTATTTTATCATCATTAATATAACCTCTTGCTGTAGTAAGTGTTACATTTTCAGCTCTAAAACTTGGCGCAATAGTTTTGTTGTAGGTTACAACATACTCTTGGAGTTTTTGTTTGGCATTTTTACAGCTCGCAAGCATTAATACCATCATTATTGCAAAGGCAATTTGGCTTATTTTCTTTAGCATAATCTTTTATTTTAGTTTCTGAAGTCTTAAAAGTGCTTCAAGATAATAATAATCTGCGTAATTTATAGAACAATCGATCTCACTGTTTGCTGGTTTATGTCCTGTTGAATGCAATAAAAATGCTGAATTAACATCATGACTCTGATAATGATCTGAAAGCGAAACGATCATCTTTTTAGCTTTTGTCAAATATTCAGCTTTTAAATTCTTGTCTTTTGTGTACGAACTTAATTCTAAAAGTGCAGACGAAACAATAGCCGCCGCCGAAGCATCTCGAGGCTCGTTTGGAATATTTGGCGCATTAAAATCCCAATACGGAACCAAATCTTCTGTTGTTAATTTATCTAAATAAACACGGGCTAATTTATGGGCAAAATCTAAAAACTTAGTATCTTTTGTTTCTCTATAGGTCATTGTAAAACCGTAAATTGCCCAAGCCTGACCGCGTGCCCACATACTATCATCACTATATCCTTGGGCTGTTCTTCCTTTTATCTTTTTTCCCGTTTCGAAATCGTAAATGATTACGTGATAAGAAGTATTATCTGGCCTAAAATGATTTGCCATTGTGGTTTCGGCATGCTTTACAGCTATGTTGTATAAATTTTTACTTCCGCCATTTTTTGAAGCCCAAAACAAAAGCTCCAAATTCATCATATTGTCGATAATCGTATTATGTCCACCCATTTTATTATTAGGCCAAGATTGTATTGTTCCCACTTTCGGATTAAAAAGTGTGGCAAGCGTATCGGCAGTTTTTAAAATGATTTCTTTGTATTCCTTATTTTTGGTCAATCGATATCCGTTTCCGAAACTATTGAAAACCTGAAAACCTAAATCATGATCTGCAGCTTTTGTAATCGATAAAGGCGTTAAGAAACGAGTAAATTTATCGGCTTCTTTTTCCCATTTTTTATCTTTTGTCGCTTCATATAAAAACCATAATTCTCCTGGCCAAAATCCGCTTGTCCAATCTTTATAGTCAACAAATTTCCATTCTTTACTTCCGTTTGGAACTGTTCTTGGCGAAGTTCCGTCATTCGGAATTACTTGTAACGTTTTTGAAGCTTGTTCTGAACAGTAATCTAACTGTTTTTTAATATTAAATGTTTTGTCTTTTTGAGAATAACCTTGATTTCCTAGAATAAACAATGCGGCAATCAAAGTGAAAATTTTTGCATTCATGTGGTCGATAGTTTGTTTAATCGATAAATTTATGAAATAAAGTGAATCCTTTAAGTTTTTGTACTTTTTGTTACCTAAAAATAGATTATTGGTGCACCATTTTATTAACCTTTATTCATGTTCTATACCTATTTCCTCTTTGTCAAAGTTTAAGACTAAGGTTATAAGGTATTTTAATAAAAAATAAATGATAAAGTTGATTTTTACGCATTTTTGTCATTTCGACGAAGGAGAAATCTCCGTAAGAAGCTCGACAAAGATTGGACTTTCGATGCGGAGTTACTTGTGAAGATTTCTCCTTCGTCGAAATGACAAAAATCGTGGCTATTCTGTGTAAAACTAAACATTTCTTACACTCTTGTTTTTAAACTTTGACAAAGAAAAATTGCATCTGATTATATACATTTGCTTTAACCAAAACCCAATCTCAACTTGAACCAAACCAGAATATACTATTTCGCAATTTTTCTAAGTATAATTTTCCTCGGAATCCTTTCAAGAAAAATATCCTTTATTCCATTATGGATAGGCGATTTTCTGTATGCTGTGATGATTTATTTTCTGGTTAGGATATTTCTTCCGTTCAAAAACACTTTTTTAATATTCTTTCTTTCGCTGTTAATTTGTTATTGCATTGAATTTCTTCAATTGTATCAAGCGGAATGGATCATTGAATTAAGAAAAACTCTTTTTGGAAGATACGTTTTAGGTCAAGGTTTTTTATGGTCGGATATTCTGGCTTACACTTTTGGAATTTTTTTAGCTTTTATCTCAGAAAAAATCATTCTAAAATTTTTCACTCAAAAGTCTGAGTAATTTTATCAATATTCAAGCTGTTCGCCATTGCCATAAATATTTGGTAGTAAGTTCCTTTATTATCATATAGTTCGTCGTGAGTTCCTTTTTCTACACATCTTCCTTTTTCTAAAACAATAATATTGGAAGCATCAATAATCTGAGAAATACTATGCGATATTATAATAACAGTTCTGTCTTTTTTAATTGCATCCAAAGATTTCTTAATTTGCTCTGTTGCAATTGCATCTAAACTTGCCGTTGGTTCGTCAAGAAAAATTATAGGAGGATTTTTCAAAAACAACCTTGCAATTGCAATTCGTTGCTGCTGACCGCCAGAAAGCAAATGCGCATCAGAATTGTAGCTTTTGGGCAATTGGATCACTTGTTCGTGAATATACGCCTGTTTTGCAGCTTCGATTACTTCTTCTTTAGAAGCTTCGGGATTTCCGTATAAAATGTTTTCGGCAATTGTTCCTTTAAAAATATGATTCTTCTGAAGCACTAATCCAATGTTTTTACGCAGAAAATCGGTATTGTAATCTATTAAATCTACTCCATCTAAAAAGATTTGTCCTGATGATGGCAGATAAAACTTATCTAATAAATTAATAATAGTACTTTTTCCCGCACCGCTTAATCCTACCAGAGCCGATGTCTCATTTGGTTTTACTCTAAAATTAATATCGTAAAGCGCCTGTGTTCCGTTTGGATAAACAAAATCGACATTTTTAACCTCAATTAATCCAACAATTTTTTCTGGAATATAATTGCCGCTGGTTTCTACTTCCTGTTCTGATTCTAAAATATCAAAAAAGCCTTCTGAATAAATCAGCGCATCATTTACTTCATCATAAATTCTATGAAGTTGTCTAATAGGCGATGAAACGTTATTAAAAAGCATAATATGAAACATAATCGCTCCAATTGTCATTTGATTATTCAAAACAAAATAAGCAGTCAAAATGATAATAATTACGACTCCAATCTGTTCGACAAAACTTTTTATGCTTTCGAAAATAAAACTAGTTTTTCGGGTTTCTAGCTGATTTTCGGTCATTTCAAACTGAATCTTTTCATGTCGATCTGCTTCTGTAGATTCGCGGACAAAAGATTTAATAACTGTTATTGATTCTATTAAACTAATGATTCCGTTATTTTTAGTCTCACGGTAATTTCGCATTCTTCGTCTGAATCCGCTCAATTTAGTTGCTTGCAACTGACTAATATAAAAGTAAATCGGGATAATACACAAACTTACTAACCCCACATAAACATTGGCATAAAACATAATAACCAAAGCAACAAAAGCATTGGCAAATAAAGGCAGAATATCAATAAAGAAGTTCTGAACTAATCTGGTCAAACTGCTAATTCCGGCATCAATTCTAGTTTGAAGTTTTCCGCTTTCATTTTCATCAGAAGTGTAAAATTCCATTCTATAGCTCAGAATTTTTTCGACAATAGTTTGCGAAATATCTCGAGTAATGAAAATACGGAGTTTTTCTCCATAAAATTTTTGTCCAAACTGCACAACAGAATTTACCAATTCTTTAGTCAACAACACCACACTAATAATGCCTAACAAATGGAATCCTTTAGATAATGGTTCATGGGCAACCATCAGGTTGTTTATAGTATCTACAGTATATTTTAGAATAACGGCATTTACTTGTGCTGCAAACGAACCTAAAAAAGTTAGAAGTAAAGTTGCAGCTACCATTTTTCTGTATGGCTTAACAAAAGGTAGGATTTTTTTATATAATACAGATAATTGCATTTATTTCATTTTTAAGCCACATATCAAATATAAGAATTCTAAATTTGTGTTGAAAATCATTTAAAACTTTAATTCTATGAAACTTGTTTTCGCTTCCAATAACAAAAATAAAATCGCAGAAATTCAGAGTATGCTTCCAGAGAGTATCAAAATATTAAGCTTAGAGGATATTAATTGTTTGGAAGATATTCCCGAAACCGCTGATACAATTGAAGGAAATGCAATTTTAAAAGCTGATTACGTAACTCAAAAATACGGTTATGATTGTTTTGCAGATGATACAGGTTTAGAAGTTCTTGCTTTAAATGGCGAACCTGGAGTATATTCAGCTCGATACGCCGGAGAACAAAAAAATGCAGATGATAACATGAATAAGCTTTTGGAGGCTCTAAAAAATGAAAAAAATCGAGATGCGCAGTTCAAAACCGTTATTACTTTAAACTTAGAAGGAAAACAATATTTATTTACCGGAATTGCGAAAGGAGAAATTACAAATACAAAAACCGGAACAAACGGATTTGGTTATGATCCTATTTTTAAGCCCGAAAATTTTGACAAAACCTTTGCAGAATTACCCTTAGAGACCAAAAACACTATAGGTCACCGAGGAAAAGCTGTTAAGCAACTGATTGATTTTCTGAACACCACAAAATAATTGTTTAAAATACAACATTTTAGATGCTAAATTTTAGATTTTAAGACGTGTTTTTTGGCATATTTCTTCATTTAACACGAAAATTTATTTCAACAAAAACGTAACTTTTTGATAATCAATTCTTAACAAATACATAATTCTTAAAATTGCATTAGTTTATCTGAATAATTAGCAGTAATTTTGCACCCTATTTTAAAACACATATGAATAAATTTGAACAATTAGGATTGAATGAATCGTTACTGAAGGCGATTTTAGATCTAGGATTTGAAAATCCGTCAGAGGTACAGGAAAAGGCGATTCCCCTATTATTGGAAAAAGACACGGATATGGTTGCGTTGGCTCAAACAGGGACAGGGAAAACGGCAGCTTTCGGTTTTCCGCTAATTCAAAAAATTGATGCCGACAACAGAAATACACAAGCATTAGTTTTATCGCCAACACGCGAGTTATGTTTACAGATTACTAACGAACTTAAAAACTACTCAAAATACGAAAAAGGTATTAATGTGGTAGCAGTTTACGGAGGAGCTAGTATAACAGAGCAAGCAAGAGAAATAAAGAGAGGTGCACAAATTATTGTGGCAACTCCAGGAAGAATGCAAGACATGATTAACAGAGGTCTAGTAAACATTAAAAATATAGATTACTGTATTTTGGATGAGGCTGACGAAATGTTAAACATGGGATTCTATGAGGATATCGTATCTATTTTATCAGATACTCCAGACGAAAAAAGTACATGGTTGTTCTCTGCGACTATGCCGCAAGAGGTTGCTAGAATTGCAAAACAATTTATGAGCGAACCAGTTGAGATTACTGTTGGTGCTAAAAACTCAGGTTCATCTACAGTTTCTCACGAATTTTATTTAGTTAATGCTCGTGACCGTTACGAAGCATTAAAACGTTTAGCCGATGCTAATCCAGACATTTTCTCAGTAGTTTTCTGTCGTACAAAAAGAGACACGCAAGCTATTGCTGAAAAATTAATTGAAGATGGATATAGCGCCGCTGCGTTACACGGAGATTTATCTCAAGCGCAACGTGATGGTGTAATGAAATCGTTCCGTGGAAGACAAATTCAGATGCTTGTTGCTACTGACGTTGCTGCACGTGGTATTGACGTTGATAACGTAACTCACGTTGTGAACTACCAATTACCTGACGAAATCGAAACTTACAACCACCGTTCTGGCCGTACAGGTAGAGCTGGAAAATTAGGTACTTCTATTGTAATTGTTACAAAAAGTGAGTTACGTAAAATTTCTTCTATCGAGAGAATCATCAAACAAAAATTCGAAGAAAAAACTATTCCATCTGGAATTGAAATCTGCGAAATTCAGTTATTACACTTAGCAAACAAAATTAAAGACACTGAGGTTGATCACGAAATTGACAACTATTTACCAGCAATCAACAATGTTCTTGAAGATTTATCTAAAGAAGAATTGATTAAGAAAATGGTTTCAGTAGAATTTAATCGTTTTATTACTTATTACAAGAAAAACAGAGATATTTCTGTTCAATCTGGTGAAAGACGTGAAAGAGGTGATTCTGAAACAAGAGAATTCAGTAATAATGGAGCAGTTCGTTATTTTGTAAACATCGGTTCTAGAGACAACTTCGACTGGATGTCATTAAAAGATTACTTAAAAGAAACATTAGATTTAGGTCGTGATGATATCTTTAAAGTAGATGTTAAAGAAGGATTCTCTTTCTTCAACACAGATCCACAGCATACAGACAAAGTAATGGACGTTTTAAACAACGTACAATTAGAAGGTCGTCGTATCAATGTTGAGATTTCTAAAAATGACGGTGGCGGAAGACGTGACCACAACAACCGTGGTGGCGGAAGACGTGATTCTGGAAGAAGAGAAGGAAACTTCGCTCCAAGACGTGAAGGCGGATTTAGAGGTGATAGAAATTCTTCAAGAGAAGGTGGATCACGCGAAGGCGGATCTCGTGATGGAGGTTTTAGAGGTGATAGAAACTCAGCTCCTAGAAGAGAAGGTGGTTTTAGAAGCTCTGCTCCAAGAAGCGAAGGTGGTTCAGATAGAGCTCCAAGACGTTCAGAAAACTTCGGCGATAGCTCAAGACCAAGAAGATCTAGAAGAGATTAATCATTTAAGATCTTAAAATATAAATCCCAAATTCCTATTTTATATGGAATTTGGGATTTTTTCTTATATCTAATAATCTTATCAATGTCTTTGTTAATTTTCTTATAATTAAATTCCAAGACTGCGAGATATTTAATCCCGATTTACTACTTTTAGTGCTTTAAATCAGGATATGAAATATTTCGCAGTTTTCTTTTTTACACTTATCGCTAACCTTGGTTTCGCGCAAGATACACAAGATGCACAGCCAACAGTTCCACAAAGAGTTTCAGGTTATGTTATTAACGACGACAGCAAACAACCGCTTGCTGGCGTAAATATCATTAACACCAACAAAGTACGTGGTGCAAAATCTGACGAAAAAGGGTATTTTGAAATTGATGTGCAAGTCAACGACACGCTTCATTTTTCTATTCTAGGATTTCAATCGCTAAGAATCAGAGTTACAAATGACTGGATTAAGAATAAAGTAACTAGAATTCAGCTTACAGAAAAAGCGATTGCTTTGGAAGAAGTGGTTATTGCACCTTTTTCCCTAACAGGTTATCTTGAAATTGACTCTAAATTAATTCCAACTAAAGAAAACTATCGCTACAGTATTTCTGGTCTTACGCAAGGTTATGAAGCGGGAGAATATGCGCCAAATGCTTTTGGAAAGGTTCTCGGTTCGATTTTTAACCCCGCCGATATGCTTTATAATTTCTTTGGAAAGAACGGAAAAGAGCTCAAGAAGCTAAAGGAAATGAAAAAGGATGATACTGTACGAACGCTTTTAGAGTCCAAATACGATCGCGAAACGGTTGCAGTATTACTAGGTATCAGCAAAGATGAAATACCTGAAATTATGCATCGCTGCAACTATTCTGATTCTTTCATTCAATCTGCAAACGATCTTCAAATTATGGATGCAATTAGTGCTTGTTACGAACAGTATAAAGTTTTGAAAAGAAATTAATATTTTACCATAAAAAAATCCCCAATTTTTCAATTGGGGATTTTTTTTAGTCGCAGTTTTAAGTCTCAGTTTACAGTTTTATCGAACTGAATACTGCTACTGAAAACTATTTTTATTTAACTGGAATGTTCTCTAAAATCTCTAGTACAAATTTCCAATATTTCTGTGCAGAAGAAATACTTGCTCTTTCGTCTGGAGAATGCGCTCCGTGAATTGTTGGACCAAAAGAAATCATATCCATATCTGGATAATTTGTTCCTAAAATTCCGCACTCTAAACCAGCGTGACAAGCCACTACTTTTGGTTGTTCTCCATTTTGTTTTTCGTAAATATCTTTTAAAACTTCTAAAATCTCAGAGTTTACATTTGGTGTCCAACCTGGATAAGAACCAGAAAGTTCTACTTCACATCCAACTAACTCAAAAGCAGAACGTAAAGAATTAGCCAAATCAAATTTTGAAGATTCTACAGAAGAACGTGTTAAACATCCAACTAAAATTTCACCATCTTTAATAACAACACGGGCAATATTATTTGAAGTTTCAACTAAATCAGCCATATCAGCACTCATTTTATAAACTCCATTCTGAGCCGCGTAAATCGCTCTGATGATTCCTTCTTGAACACCAAGTTCCATTACTTTTTCAGGTAAATCTCCTTTTACGATTTCAATTGATAAGTTTGGTTCAGTTGTTTTGTATTCAGCTTTGATATCAGAAATGATTTCCTGCATATCATAAACGTAAGCCTCATCAAACATTTGAGAAATGATTACTTTGGCAACGCTTTCTCTCGGAATTGCATTTCTAAGACCTCCTCCATTAATTTCAACAATCTGCAAACCAAAGTTTTCGAATGCATCAAATAATAAACGATTCATGATTTTATTTGCATTTCCTAAACCTTTATGAATATCCATTCCTGAATGCCCACCGTTTAAGCCTTTTACTGTAATAGTATAACCAACAGAACCTTCTGGAACTTCTTCTTCATGATATGTTCTTGTAGCAGTTACATCAATTCCACCAGCACATCCAATATCAATTTCATCATCCTCTTCTGTATCCAAATTTAATAAAATCTGACCTTGAAGAATTCCACCTTTTAAGTTTAAAGCTCCAGTCATTCCTGTCTCTTCATCAATTGTAAATAAAGCTTCGATTGCAGGATGCGGAATATCTTTGCTTTCTAGAATTGCCATAATAGTCGCCACTCCTAACCCATTATCAGCTCCAAGTGTTGTGCCGCGTGCGCGAACCCAGTCACCATCAACATACATATCGATTCCTTGTGTATCAAAATCAAAAACAGTATCGGCATTTTTTTGATGTACCATATCTAAATGTCCTTGCATTACGATTGGTTTACGGTTTTCCATTCCTGGAGTTGCAGGTTTTCTGATAATTACGTTTCTGATTTCATCTTCGAAAGTTTCTAAACCTAAGCTGTTTCCAAAGTTTTTCATAAACTCAATTACACGCTCTTCTTTCTTCGATGGACGAGGAACAGCATTTAGATCTGCAAATTTGTTCCAAAGTGCTTTTGGTTCCAGATTTCTTATTTCTTGACTCATTATATTTTGTTTGATGTTTAACAATTAAGAGCTTCAAAGTTACAAAGTTTAATTGCTTTTTTTGCCACGAATTACACTAATTAGCGCAAATTAAAACGGATCTAAAATTGAATAAATCAATAATTAACGAAAATTCGTGGAATTCATGACGAACTTTTTTTAATCATTCGATATTGTATTTATATTTACGTATCTAAAATTTACCTTGTGAAATCAAAATACGTTTTACCTTTATTTCTAATAGTTCAAATCATTTTTTATAAAATCCTTCCATACTTCCCTGATTTTGTTGAAGGTTTTTACAGTAAAAATTTATTCGCTAGGAT
The DNA here is from genome assembly GCF_058794775.1 of Flavobacterium sp. GW823-FHT06G12. Classification (NCBI taxonomy): domain Bacteria; kingdom Pseudomonadati; phylum Bacteroidota; class Flavobacteriia; order Flavobacteriales; family Flavobacteriaceae; genus Flavobacterium; species Flavobacterium sp. GW823-FHT06G12. Next base: position 474,690 of record NZ_JBXAHE010000001.1, on the reverse strand, counting down.
TTCACATTTTTCTAGAACAGTTTTAGGTAATATTCCGTTTTCTGTCGGCGACATTATTTATGCTATTTTGATGATTTCTATAATTAGCTGGTTTTGGAAAATAAGAGGGACATGGAAGACTAATTGGAAAGATCATCTTTTAAAAATAATAGGCAAACTTTCTATTTTTTACTTTTTCTTCCATCTGTTTTGGGCTTTCAATTATTATCGCAAACCTCTTTTTGAGAAAATGGAAATCAAAAGAGAATATACCGATGCTGATCTTTTGGCTTTCACCAAAAGATTAATTGCAAAGACGAATGAAGTTCAGTTTCAAATCACAAAAAATAAAAGCTCTAAAATTGTCTTTCCATATTCGCAGAAAGAGTCATTTAACATGATTTTAAACGGTTATGATAATTTAGCAAAAGAACATCCTTATTTTGAATACAAAACCTTAAGCGTAAAAAAATCATTGTTCAGCCTTCCTTTAACTTATATGGGATTTGGCGGTTATTTAAATCCATTTACAAACGAAGCGCAAATTAACGACTTATTACCAATGTACACTTTTCCGTTAACTACATCTCATGAAATGGCACATCAGATTGGTTTTGCAAGTGAAAGCGAATGCAATTTTATTGGCCTTTTGGCTTCTGTCAAAAATGACAATTTATATTATCAATATGCAGGATATAGTTTTGCATTACGCTATTGTCTCGGAATCTGGCAGTTTAAAAACGAGAAAATTTTTGAAATACTAAAAAAACAAGTAAATACTGGAATTTTAAAAAACTATCAAGAAGACCAAGATTTCTGGAAAAAATATGACACATTTATAGACGAAGGTTTTCATTTTCTATGGGATAGTTTTTTAAAAACAAATAATCAAAAAGATGGAATGAAAAGCTATAGTAAGTTTATCGATTTGACGATTAATTACTATAAAACAAGAGAACTATAAAGTTTGCCACGAATTACACAAATTAGCACAAATTTTAAAAAACTCAACTTTAATCTATTCTGTTTTAGAAGTAATTCGAGAAATTTGTGTAATTCGTGGCAAAAATAAAACACCAACTGTAACAAAAATGATTTCATAACTACTAATACATTATGAGCGAAAATCTAGAACAGTCATTTGTTGCGCAGCTGCAGGCAAATCAGAATATAATCCACAAGATTTGTAGATTATATACTGCTGGCGAAGATGCTCATAAAGATCTGTTTCAAGAAATTACCATTCAGCTTTGGAAAGCTTATCCAAAATTTAGAGGCGACAGTAAATTTTCGACTTGGACATATCGTGTTGCCTTAAACACAGCGATTACCTTATACCGCAAAACCAAAAGAACTATATCGACCGTAGATTATGAAAACCACCAACATTTTGTAAAAGATGTTGACTATAATTATGAAGAAGAAGAACAGATTAAACTGATGTATAAAGCAGTTTATCAATTGAATGACATCGAAAAGGCATTAGTTTTTATGTATTTAGAAGACAAAGATTATCAAGAAATAGCTGAAACCTTAGGAATCAGCGAAGTGAATGCGCGCGTGAAAATGAACAGAATTAAGGGGAAACTTAAAAAAATACTAAATCCTTAAAAATTATTATGAAAGAACTGGATTTACTAAAAAAAGACTGGCAGAAGAACTCAGGTTCTTTTCAACAAATTTCTGAAAACGAAATCTACAAGATGATTCATAGAAAGTCATCTTCTATTGTAAAGTGGATTTTAATTATCAGTATTTTGGAGATTTCCTTTTGGACTTTTTCGAACTTATTCATCAATACAGATGATGTACTGCGAAAGATGAATCATCCTGAAATTGTAACAGCTTTAGAGTTTCTAACGTATTTCAATTATGTTGTCGTTTTAATTTTCGTTTACATTTTTTATAAAAACTACAAAACAATTTCGACCACAATAGCCACAAAATCATTGATGAGTGCTATTTTAAAAACCCGTAAAACAGTTCAATATTACGTTTGGTACAATCTAGGAATGATTGTAATTACAGCTATTTTAAGTTTCTTTATTGCTTTCGTATATAATCCAGATATGGAGTTTTTAAGAAACAAACTTGCCATGAACGGAAAAGCAATGTTTGTAACAATCGGAATTCTATTCTTAGTAATCTTAGGTTTCTTTGGATTGTTCTGGTGTTTCTACAGAATTATCTATGGAACACTTTTAAGAAGATTGTATGCTAATTATAAAGAGTTGAAGAAAATAGATTTCTGAAAAAGTTCTAAGGTTCTGAGATGCTAAGATTCTAAGTTTTTTCTTTAAGGCACAAAGATTCTGAGTTGCAAAGGGACAAAGTTTTTCCTACTTGAAATCTAAAACCATAAACACAAAAGCCTGATAAAAAATTGATTTGTCACCCTGAACGAAGTCGAAGGGCACAAATTAGGCTTTGACTTCGTTCAGCCAGACAAAGCAAACTTGAAACCTTAAACTTGAAACAAAACAAAACTAACTTTTAATAATCCCAACGTCTTAATTTGTTTAGTTCTTCTTGTGCCTTGATTTCTTCGGCAGGAATAACTTTTAAAAATGATGGATGTTGTTCAATTGCGTATTCTACTTTTTCTACAATTTGTTCGATTGTATCGTTTTCATAATCAATATCTAGAGGTTCTTTGATAATGAAAGATTGTAGTATTCCTTTTTTCTTCATTCGAAGTCCTTTTTTGTCGAATGATCTGCGGAAGCCATCTATTACAATTGGAATAACGATTGGTTTGTGTTGTTTAATGATATGTGCTGTTCCTTTACGAACTGGCTTAAAGGATTTTGTCGTTCCTTGAGGAAAAGTAATTACCCAACCGTCTTCAAGCGCAATTCTAATATTTTCAGTATCATTTGGGTTAACATCACGTTTTTCTGTTACATCAACTCCTTTTGCTCTCCAAGTTCTTTCAACTGTAATTGCACCCACATAGGCCAATATTCTTGGTAGCAATCCTGCTTGCATCGTTTCCTTTGCAGCAACATAATAAATATTCATTTTGGGTTGCCACAAATAACCGATATTTTTAATCGTGTCTTGACGTCCAGATAAACTGGCGTTAAAAACATGAAACATTGCCACAACATCTGCAAAATAAGTCTGGTGATTGGATATAAATAAAACATTAGTATCAGGGAGTGTTTTAATAATTTCAGATCCTTCAATCTGCAATTCGTTAAAACCTCTATATCTCTTATGAGTCATCGCACCTAGAACTCGGATTAACCATTTCTTGATGAATAATATATGCCCAAAAGGATTTCGTTTAAACAATCCCATAACTAATTTATCTTATTTTTTTGTTAGGTCGCAAACATACAAAAATTATTCTTTTAGCAACAGTATAAAACAATTTCTGCAATTAAGAGTTATCCAAATGAATATCAAATCATTAAATAAACTTTATCAAATTTATTTCTTCATCGCTTCTTTTAAGACATCTCGCAATTCGCTCAAAATCATTGCCGTGGCTCCCCAAACAACATGATTCTGAATATTAAAAGCAGGAACTAAAATATTTGCCCCATAAGAAGTTGATAATCTGGCTTCGATAATAATATCATCATTTAAAAAAACAGACAAAGGCAGTTCTATAATTCCAGCTACCTCTCTTATATCAGGATAAAAAGAAAGTTCTTCTGTTGCAACTCCTAAAAACGGATGCACCAAAAAGTTACTTGGCGGAATATACATTGGAGAAAAACGCTTAACTATATTTATTTTGTCACTAGTAATTCCTACCTCCTCATGTGTTTCTCTAAGTGCCGTGGTTTCAAAATCTAAATCTTCCTTTTCATACTTGCCTCCCGGAAATGCAATCTGAGCTGAATGAACACCATCATAAGCGTTTCTAACAATCAAAACGAGATGTGTTTTTTCTTGTTTTGGATAAAAGAGCATCATTACTCCAGCCATTCTGGCATTCAACGCTTCAATATCAAGATTCTTTAATCCTTCTATACGTTCTTTTGGAGCCATTTTTAAATGTGAGGTTACTGCTGGCAGCTCTACAGGAATTATATTGGGAACATATTTCAAAAAGTCTTGAAAATTCATAATCAAAGCTTATTTTTGTACTTTCAAATAAAACATAAATATACTCCAGAAAACGCAGTACCACAAGTTTTCTATTATTAAAGCCTAAAAAAATGTACAGCAAAGAAGAATCGCAAAGAATAAAAAGAGAATTTTGGGTAGCTTTTGCCGAAAAATATCCTCGTAAATGGGTACTTTATGATACAAAGATCAAAGACTTTTCTTTTAAGTTTTATGTTGACAACAAAAAGGCTCAGGTTTTAATTGACATTGAACAGCGAAGCGATGAAAAACGTATTGCTTATTTTGAAAAACTGGAAGCTTTAAAAAATATTCTAGAAGAAGAATTTATTAAAGATTTAGTCTTTGAGAAAAACCATACTTTAGAAAGTGGTAAAACCATCAGCAGAATCTGGGTTGAAAAACTTGGCGTTGGTTTCAGCAATAAAAATACTTGGGATACTATTTTTGATTTTTTCAACGAAAATATGCACGCTCTAGAAATGTTCTATTTAGAATATGATGAGTTTATTAAGGATATTGATTCTTTGTAGTCTAAGAGGCTAAGTTTCTGAGATACTAAGATTCTAAGTTTTTATATAGCAAACCCGACAGATTTTTAAAAATCTGTCGGGTTTATTATTTTATTTAAGTCCAAAAAACTTAGAACCTTAGTATCTTAGAACCTTTAAACCGTAATAATATTATACACGATAATATGATCGTCGTAATTAATGTATAATTGTTTTCGGTAATCCTGTTTTTTTCGGGTTATAATTGATAGTTTACATTCTTTTCCGTCATTGTCTTTACACATAAAAGAATACACAATATCAGTATCATTTTCCTCTCTTTCGATATAATCTAAAATATTATAAAGCTGAATTTCTTGAGAATATACTACAATTCTATGCTTGTTGGTATCTAAAACCACTGAGAGATTTACCAAATCTAGATTAGACCATTCTCCCCATTTTCCTCTTTCATTTTTTTCCAGAACACTAAATCCTGAGGTTTTAAAATGATAAGACTGACTCTGAACCTGTTGCAATCCAAAAGCTAAAAACAGTAACAATATGTAGGGGCGTAGGGAATTCATAAAATATTTCTTGCAGGTAATTAAAACTCAAAAGTACTCTTTTCTTTGGATGCGACTTCAAATTCGGCAATCATTTGTCGAATAATTTCTTCAACTGGCAAAATTTCATGAATCAGACCTGCAACTTGTCCAATTTCCAATTCTCCCTCGTCCAAATCTCCTTCAAACATTCCTTTTTTTGCTCTTGCTCTTCCTAAAAGCTGTATTAATTCTTCCTTAGAAGGGCATTTTTGGTACAATTCCTGAACATCTTGATAAAATTTATTTTTAATCAATCGAACAGGAGCTAATTCTTTCAATGTCAACTGTGTACCTCCTTCTAAAGTACTAACTATAGTTTGTTTAAAATTATTGTGCGAAGAAGATTCTATAGATGCCGCAAAACGGCTTCCAACTTGAACACCATCTGCTCCAAGAACCATTGCAGCAAGCATTCCTCTTCCTGTAGCAATTCCTCCAGCTGCAATCAACGGAATTTGAATTTTTTCTTTTACCATCGGAATCAAGGTTAATGTCGTCGTTTCTTCACGTCCATTATGACCTCCCGCTTCAAAACCTTCGGCTACGACCGCATCCACACCAGCATCTTGTGCTTTTAAAGCAAAAACGCTACTGCTAACCACATGAACAACTGTAATACCTCTTTCTTTTAAAAAAGAAGTCCAAGTTTTAGGATTTCCTGCGGAAGTAAAAACAATTTTAACGCCTTCTTCAACCACAATATTCATGATTTCTTCGATATTAGGATATAACATCGGAATATTGACCCCAAAAGGTTTGTCAGTTGCTTTTTTACATTTTTGAATGTGTTCTCTTAAAATTTCTGGATACATAGAACCTGCGCCAATAAGCCCAAGTCCGCCAGCATTACTAACTGCTGATGCTAATTTATAACCACTGTTCCAAATCATTCCGCCTTGAATGATAGGATATTTAATATTGAAAAGTTGGGTGATTTTATTCATTAAGAAAATTATTGCTTGATTATCTTTCCTGTCTTATGCAGTTTATTGGAGTCAAAACTATAAAAATAAAGTCCGCTTTGTAAAGATTGCAAAGACAGAACGGGATTTAAATTACTAATTTTTTCTTCAATTAGTTTCTGTCCTAAGACAGAATAAATAGTTACTGATGCTGTATTGTCTTCATTTAAAAAAGAAAAAGTAATCGATGTTTGAGTTGGGTTTGGATAAACCGAAAAAGCAGTTTCGACAATAAAATCATCAACACTCAAAGTTGCTCCAAAATTTGGTATTCCATATCCATAATTATTATCTGGATTGGCATATCTATCAGCAGATTTTACAATCATTTGCCTGATTTCTTTATTGGTTTTAGTTGGAAAAGCCTGCCATAAAGAAGCCGCCATTCCTGCCATTATCGGACATGAAAATGACGTTCCGCTTGCTGTGCCAATATTGCCATTTGCATCAGAAACTACCGCCGATGCTCCTTGTGCCATAACATCTGGTTTTATTCTTCCATCGTAACTTGGTCCTATCGAACTAGAACTAGCTCTTACTTTAGAAGCATTAACAGAACCAACTGTCAATACAGAAACCGCATCTGCAGGAGCACCAATATGTTTTTCTACTTGAGTTCCTTCATTTCCAGCAGATGCCAAAACCAAAATTCCTTTGCTAAAAGCAATTTCGGCACCACGAGAAATAAAAGTCGTGATTCCGTTCATCTCGCTATACGTATGATTGTATCTGATTTCGTCTCTATCCAGAAAATATCCTAATGAAGTAGTAATTATATCGACTCCTAAAGCATCTGCCTTTTCTGCGGCTTCTACCCACAGCGACTCTTCTAACGGAATCTCTTGAGTTTGAATTTCTGTAATAAAAAGATAATATGAGGCATCTGGAGCAGTTCCAACTAAAGAATTTGCTTTAAAACCTCCCATTGTTGAAAGCACCGAAGTTCCATGAGAATCGCCCCTATAGAAATTGCTATTTCTGGTAGTATAATCATAACCGCCTAGAATTTTATTATTATTTCTAAGATTTTCAAATGGTTGCGCAGTATTAACGCCAGGAAAACCGCCGTCCATAACGGCTATAATTTTTCCTTCTCCAGTAAAATTCTGCTGATGCAGAACTTGCCCGTTCAACATCTGAATTTGATTCGCAGAATTTCCGTAAGAATAATCAATTGTAGTTTTTAACTGTTCGTGAACTTGGTTTGCCGAAGCTTCAGAAACTCTTTTCCCTGTAGTATTTAAAGTTCTATCTGCAAACTCTACCCTAGAAACAAAAGACAGTGATTTTAAGGCATTAATATTCGATTGAGTTCCCTGAATATGAAGTGCATTCAGCCATTTTGATTGCGCTTTTACCGTAATCCCTGCGCTTGATGTAATTTGATTTACATACGAAGTTTCCAAAGGAGCATCAATAATATCTAAAGCAATATTCTGGTTCGTTCTTCGATCTAAGGCTCTTTGTGAAAGCTCGCTTAATGGATTGTCATAAAAAGATTGCGCATTAGGCTTTTCATTAAAATAAACCCATGCATCTTCTTGTGAAAATACCGTAAACGAAAGAAGTAATAAAAGAAAAGTAAAGCTACATCTCATCAATTTATACCTTAAAGGGATTTACTCCCAAATAAAGTATAAAGCTAAGAAATTACTCCCGAACCAACTAATTCATTTTCCAAATACCAAGCAACAAATTGTCCTTCGGTAATAGCAGACTGTGGCTCTTCAAACTCCACATACATTCCGTCTTCAAATTGATATAAAACAGCTTTTTGCAAAGGCTGACGGTAACGAATTCTAGCCATTACTTCCATTTTTTCGCCAGCTTTCAACGTCATGTCTTCTCTAATCCAGTGTACTTCAGATTCTCCAACAAAAAGCGCTTTTTTAAACAAACCTGGATGATGGCTCGACATACCGGTATAAATGGTATTGGTTTCAACATCTGTGGCAATTACAAACAAAGGATCTGTTGTACCTCCAACATTTAGACCTTTTCTTTGTCCAACTGTAAAATAGTGCGCTCCATGGTGTTTTCCAACTACTTTTCCCATTGTTGGAAGATATTCCAATTTTTGAGATTCTAATTTTAACCTTTCTTCCAAAGAAAGTTCAGCCGATTTCTCAACAGTATAAATAGGATCATTTTTATCAACCTGAACAATTTTACCATCTTTTGGTTGTAGTTTTTGCTGTAAAAATTCTGGAAGACGAACTTTTCCAATAAAACATAAACCTTGAGAATCTTTCTTTTCAGCTGTAACCAATTCCATTTCGGCAGCAATTTCGCGTACTTCTGGTTTTGTTAAAGCTCCAATAGGAAACAAAGCTTTTGATAATTGCTCTTGAGACAATTGACATAAAAAGTATGACTGATCTTTGTTCACATCATTTCCAGCAATTAATTGATAAACTGGTTTTCCGTCTACTTCAATTTCGCTTTTTTGACAATAATGTCCTGTTGCTACGTAATCTGCGCCAAGACTTAAAGCGATTTTCATAAACACATCAAATTTGATTTCGCGGTTACAAAGCACGTCAGGATTTGGAGTTCTCCCTTTTTCATATTCGTTAAACATGTAATCAACGATTTTTTCTTTGTATTCTTCGCTTAAATCAACAGTTTGAAACGGTATTCCGAGTTTTTCAGCAACAAGTAAAGCATCGTTACTGTCTTCCAGCCAAGGACATTCGTTCGAAATAGTAACTGAGTCATCGTGCCAGTTCTTCATGAAAAGGCCAATAACTTCGTATCCCTGCTGCTGCAATAAATATGCTGCAACACTAGAATCTACTCCACCTGAAAGTCCAACAACTACTCGTTTCATTTTGAAATGTTTAATTTTTTAAGGTTGCAAAGATACGCCAAATAATAGAAAATTTCAGCATGGTTTTCATTAGTTTAAGCAATCCCGCAGTAGATAAAACTTATTACTTTTTTAAGTACATTTAATCACACATTTTTAAAACATGAAAAAATACATTTACAGCCTGTTTTTCTTTCTTGCCTTAACTTCTTTAAGCGCACAGCGATTTAGCGCTTCACTATCAAATTATGAAGCTTACAAGGCATTTAGAGGAAAACCTTTGTCTGATAAATTTTCGAATATCGAATCGGTAAAGGTAATTTATGATATGCGAAAACAGAAAATGTATTATTTCAACAGTAACCTTATTTTGCTTCACTATGATTTCGTTGTTAATTATTTAGGCTACAGCCAAGATCTTGAAATATTCAACAATGAAAATTACAGCGATACAGAAAAAAATAGAGATTTTCTTCTCGGAAATTTAAACCACATAAAAGGAACAGATAAGTGGATTTTTGAACTTGCTGCATCTGATCATATGCCAGTTCCATTAATTGAACGTTTTTTTGGTATGGTTAAAAATTCCACATTTATTGGCGAAAAACTAAAATTCTATTTGAACAATCCCGATATGATGCAATGGTATCAAGAACAGAAATTCAAAATTCCGTGTGTTAAATCAGATTATATTTTTGGCGAAATCAAATATCAAGAAGTTGTTCGAGGAACGAATATTGGAATTCTAAAAAAATACAAAATCAAGGAATTGGAATCCACAAAGCCTAATTCTGACGAAATAATTATTTTGGATGGAACACCTGATGTTCTTCCAAATGTGCGAGGAATTATTGTAAATGAACTCCAGACGCCTTTAAGCCATTTGGTTCTTCTAGGAAAAAACAGAAAGATTCCGATTATGGCTTATACTGATATTGAAAAAGACAACAATATCAAAAAATTGCTTTCGAAAAAAGTAGAACTAAAAATCGAAGTCGATACTTTTTTCATTAAAGAAACAACCAAAAAGATCCCGGTAAAAACCTCTGGAAAAAAGAAAAAACTTATTATTGATAATAGCGTTACCGAATTAGTGAACTTGGCTGAAATTCCTAAAAAGGGAGTGAATTACATTGGTTCGAAGGCACAAAACATGGCGTATTTAATTGCGATTTCAAAAGAAATTCCGTTTAAAGTACCCGAAAATGCGCATGCTATTCCGTTTTACTATTACACAAAGCATATTCAGAATCCTGCTATTTCTCCATTAATTGCAGAACTTTTAGCTTTTCCACAAAAAGATTCTACAGTTTGGATCAATAAACAGCTTAAAAAGATTAGAGATGCTATCAAAAAAGAACCTATTGATCCGGAATTAATTTTGAAATTAAATATTGCCTTTAAAGATGCAAAATTCAAAAATTTCAGATTTCGTTCTTCTACAAACGCAGAAGATTTGGATGATTTTAATGGCGCTGGATTGTACGATTCTAAAACAGGAATTATAGGCGATTCGATCAAAACTTTCGAAAAAGCGATCAAACAAGTATGGGCAAGCGTCTGGAACGAGGCTTCGTATAACGAAAGAGAGCTTTTTGGAATCGATCAGCAGAATATTGCCATGGGTGTTTTAGTACATCGTTCTTTTCCTGACGAGCTAGCAAATGGCGTAATTATTACCAAAAATATATTTAGAGAGAACTTTCCCGGAATTACGGTTAATGTTCAAAAGGGAGAAAACTCGGTTGTTAAACCCGAAAAAGGAGAAATCTGCGAACAATTTGTCGCTTATCATTTTAATGACGGAAAAGACGAAACCGATTTTGATATCGATTATACTTCCAATTCCAATTTAAACAATAATGAGCCTTTATTGACTAGAAAAGAAATGAGCAACCTGTATGATGTCAGCAAAAAAATTGAAACCAAAATGTATCGATATTGGCGCAAAAACCAATTCCATCCAGTAGATATTGAGTTTAAAATTGTGGGCGAAAAAAGAGATTTATACATTAAACAAGTTCGTCCTTTCAACGATTAATAGAATACCAATAAGTCAATTTCGTTGGCTGTTGTGTTGATTAATACAATTCGAAAATCAAAATCTTCAATTTTAATTTTTTGCTGAATTGATTTTCGAATTATTTCAAAGTTTAATGAAAAGTTTTCATCAAGCGAAATTTTCATATCAACTGAATTCAGGTATTTTGAAGCCTTTTTATTGACAATAATCGAAGCTGCTATGTAAAATCCAATTATTATGATCTGAAAGAACAGTAATAATTCAATCTTTTCAAACGGATACATAATGTCTAAAATAGACAATGTGATTGTTGCAAATAGAAAGATAATCGCATTTACAGTAAAGGATTGTGTCCTAAAACGGAGTATGGAGAAAATTGCAAATAATCCAAACCCTATTCCGACGCCAATTTCAATTTTTGTAAAAAGGTAACAAAGAGAAAAAGTGCAAAGCCCAACAATGACCATCAATGGATTTATGGTGGCGTTATCTTTTCTGTTGGAGAAAAAATACAGAACTAAAATTGAGCAAAACAACAATAAAAATCGTCCTAAAAGTTCATTTAAATCCATTGGTTAGAATAATTGGTTAATCAAATGTAAACAATTTATTCTTTACCTATTTTATTTTTTAATGACTGAATTCTGAACTTTTTAGACTACTACTTTTTCGGCGCTGCGCCTTTTTCAGAAGCTTTATTGGTGTTTTTAGGATCGCTCATATTCACTTCTTTCACTAATTTCCCTTTCTGATAAAACTGCCACATTCCAGCTTTTTTACCATTTACAAACTTACCTTTAGAAGCAACCGATTTGTCTGAATCGTAAAAAACGGCATCTCCATTATATTCGTCATCTTTAAAGTTAGATTCTTCCAAAAGTGTTCCGTCTACTCCCATTTTCTTATATGCTCCTTCTTTTAAACCATTTTTGTACATCATCTCTTCAGCAATTTGAGCATTTGGATAATAAATAGTTTTTAAGCCTTCTAATTTTCCATTTTTATAATTCTCAACTGTCATTAAAACTTTAGAAGCTTTGTGATAATATTTCCATTCTCCATCACGTACTTTTCCCACTTCTTTTCCTTCGCTTACTTTATTTTTATTTTGATCAAAAAAAATAGTGTACGAACTTCCATCATTTGCACTAAAATCTCTTGTAGCGATAACGTCTCCTTTTTTTGTATCATCAAAAAACTTAAAAACACCTGTTTCTTTTCCGTGATCAAAAGTTCCTTCGTAACGTGGGCGTTTAGATTCGGCGTAAGTTCCTTTCCAAAGTCCATCTTTTTTTCCAGCTGCATCTAGTCTGTTACTTTCTGTCTGCGCATTCGAAATTAATGTTATTAGGAATAATACCCCAGATATGATTTTTTTTGAGATCATAATAAATTCTATTTTTTAAGCTTAACGAAAATCTTAATTATAAAGTATAATGGTATAAAAAAATCCCGATAAATCGAGATTTTTTTTATTTAGAATTATTTCTTCTTTTTATTCTGTGCTTGAGCTTTTGCTGCTTCTTGCTGTTCCATTACATCTTGAAGACGCTGTTGGAACTTACTTGGCTTTTTAGGCTCTCTTTGTTTGTTTTCTTGAATTTGAGCGTGAATTTTATCACTGTCTACAATATAATTCTTGATAACAAACATAATTCCGATTGTAATTAAGTTTGAAATAAAGTTATACAAACTCAATCCTGATCCGTAATTATTGAAGAAAATTAACATCATTAATGGCGAAACATAAATCATGATTTTCATCATTTTCGCCATATCTGGCATACCTTCTTGCTGAGGAGCAGCCATTTGTTGATCTCCTGAAGTCATCTTCATGTAGAAGAAAATCGCAATTGCTGCCAAGATTGGAAACAAACTGATATGATCTCCGTACATTGGAATATTGAATGGTAATTTTACCACCGAGTCAAAAGAAGATAAATCGTCTGCCCAAAGGAAGCTTTTTTGTCTTAATTCAAATGCTGCAGGGAAAAACTGGAACGATGCATACATGAAAGGCAACTGAATCAATGCAGGAATACATCCTGCCATTGGGTTTACACCTGCTTTGTTGTACAGTTTCATTGTTTCCTGTTGTTTCTTCATTGGGTCTTTTTTAAATTTTTCTCCCAACTCTGCAATATCAGGTCTTAAAACTTTCATTTTAGCCTGAGACAAGAATGACTTATAGGTAATTGGCGACATGGCCAATTTGATGATAATTGTAAAGATAATAATCGCAATACCTAATGATAAACCGATTGTTGAACTTAAGAATCCGAATAACGGAATGAAAATCCATTTGTTGATCCATCCAAAGATTCCCCATCCTAATGGAATAATCTTTTCGAAGTTTTTATCGTATGCTTTTAAAGTTTTGTAATCTGCAGGACCCATATACAAATTCATTTTGTAATCGATCTCTCCGTTTGAAAACGCTAAAGGCAAATTAGCTCTAAACTGTTTAGTAAAAACAGTATCAATTTTATCATCTTTAACTAAATCATCAGATTGTAATTTTGAAGTTTCAAAAGGTTTATCTGTAGATAAAATTGTAGTAAAGAAATGCTGTTTAAACGCTACATAACTAACTTTTGTAGGAGTTTCTTCTTTACCTTGCCCGTGCGAACTTACGTTATTGTATTTTGATTCTTCGTATTTGTAATCAATTTGTGCATAACGGTTTTCATACGCAACGCTTTTTTCGTTTCTGTATGTTTTTAAATCCCATTGCAAATCAACTGGTTTAGCCGAATTTAAAACTCTGTTTAAACCTTGAGAACGAATATCAAAACCAACTAAATAATCGTTTGGTTTAAGAATGTATTTATATTCTAAAAATTCATTAGCTCCAGCTTTCAAACGCATAGAAAGAACTTGGTCTGCACCAATTTTTTCTAATGTTGGCTCAAAATATAAATCTTTAGAATTTAATGTTCTATTATCTGTAGTAAGAAGCTGTAAATTTAAGTTTGAGTTATTATTTTTAATTAACTCAACTAACTCACCAGAACCTTTTTTTAATCTTTCGAATTCTTTTAAAGTAGCTTCAACAATATATCCACCTTTATTAGCAATCTTTAATCTTAATTTTTCGTTTTCGATTGTAGTAAAAGCTTCTTTTGCAGAAGGAAGTGTTGCAGAATAAGCAAATCCTCCTAAAGTTTTTTGCAATTGCGCCAATTGAACTGTATCTCCAGGAGTTACAGCTGCAGCTGGTAATGATGCCGTTTTTGCTTTATCTGCTTTTGCTTGTGCTTCTTGTTTAGCAACTAATTCTTTCTTGGCTTTTTCAGCAGCGATTTCTTTTTCAGAAGGCTGATTTTGATACATAATCCAAATCAAAATTCCAAAGATCAATACAAAACCAATGATTGAATTGAGGTCTAATTTTTTTTCTTCCATTATAATTTAAAAAAGTTATTCATTGAAGCTTATTAGTAATGAGTTGGTCTCAAAAGTTACAAGTTTCTCAAAATATTAATTACTGTTTTTTATGTGCATTTACTGCAGCTGCCACAAAGTTTACAAAGATTGGGTGCGGATTTGCAACTGTACTCTTGTATTCTGGGTGGTATTGTACACCAATGAAAAACGGGTGGTCTTCAAGCTCTACGATTTCTACTAAACCTGTATCAGGATTAACTCCAGAAGCTTTTAAACCAGCTTTTTGCAATTCATCAGCATATTTATTGTTGTACTCATAACGGTGGCGGTGACGCTCCGAAATAGTTTTTTCTCCGTAAATTTTATACGCTAAAGTGTCTGGTTTAATATCGCATTTCCAAGCACCTAAACGCATTGTTCCTCCTTTATCGGTTACATTTTTCTGTTCTTCCATTAAACTCACAACCGGATGAGACGTTTTATCGTTCATCTCTGTAGAGTTTGCTTCTGCATATCCTAAAATATTTCTAGAATATTCGATAACAGACATTTGCATTCCTAAACAAATTCCGAAGAAAGGAATGTTATTTTCACGCACAAAACGAACTGCTTCGATTTTTCCTTCAATACCTCTTTCACCAAAACCTGGAGCTACTAAAACTCCATCTAAAGAGCCTAATTTCTCTTCCACGTTATCAGCATTGATATGCTCTGAGTGAATAGAAATTACGTTTACTTTTGTTTCGTTTGCAGCTCCTGCATGAATGAACGCTTCTAAAATAGATTTGTAGCAATCCTGCATTTCTACATATTTCCCAACCAAACCAATGTTTACTGTTTGTTTTGGGCTTTTTAATCTTTTTAAGAAAGTATTCCAGTTTTTAAGATCTGGAGATGCTTTTTTAGGTAAATCTAATTTCTTTAAAGCCACAACATCTAATCCTTCTTCAAGCATTAAGTTTGGAACTTCATATATAGTAGAAGCATCAATTGACTGAATAACCGCTTCTTTCTTCACATTACAGAATAAAGCTAATTTCTGGCGTAATTCCTGAGACAATTCGTGCTCTGTTCTACAAACCAAAATATCTGCTTTAATACCGCTCTCCATTAAAGTTTTAACAGAGTGCTGTGTTGGTTTTGTTTTCAACTCACCTGCAGCAGCCAAGTAAGGAACTAAAGTCAAATGAATCACGATTCCGTTATTTTCACCTAACTCCCAAACTAATTGACGAACAGATTCTATATAAGGTAGAGATTCGATATCACCAACTGTACCACCAATTTCAGTAATTACAATATCATAATCGCCAGATTTACCTAGCAATTGCATTCTGTCTTTGATTTCGTTTGTAATATGAGGAACAACTTGAACCGTTTTTCCTAAAAATTCTCCTCTTCTTTCTTTTTCAATAACCGAAAGATAAACTCTTCCTGTAGTAACATTATTAGCCTGAGAAGTAGGAACGTTCAAGAAACGCTCATAGTGTCCTAAGTCTAAGTCAGTTTCAGCTCCATCATCTGTCACATAACATTCTCCGTGCTCGTACGGGTTTAGTGTCCCCGGATCTACGTTAATATATGGATCAAATTTCTGAATTGTAGTGCGGTATCCTCTTCCTTGTAACAATTTTGCCAAAGATGCCGCGATAATCCCTTTTCCTAATGAAGAGGTCACACCTCCTGTAACAAAAATATATTTTGTTTGATTCATTCTGTTGTTTGTTTGTAAGTAGTTGTGTAAAAAACTTGGCAAAAGTACAAATTTAATTAGACAATTTATCAATTCCAGAATGAGATAATTTTTAAAATTTTAAGCACATTTTATTTTATATACTTCCCTATCAATTATATTATCAAAATGAATGCTTTTTATCATTATTAGCTAAAAATTCATAACTAAAACTAAAAAACACAATGTAATTAATTTCTAATAAGGGAGTATTAAATTATAAAAACAAAAAAGGAAAGAAAGTGCGCTTATAGATACATCAAAAATTAATACTTTTTTGAATATGGAAAAAGAAA
Source organism: Flavobacterium sp. GW823-FHT06G12 (assembly GCF_058794775.1). Lineage (NCBI taxonomy): Bacteria > Pseudomonadati > Bacteroidota > Flavobacteriia > Flavobacteriales > Flavobacteriaceae > Flavobacterium > Flavobacterium sp. GW823-FHT06G12. The sequence goes on along the minus strand of NZ_JBXAHE010000001.1, from coordinate 458,323 downwards.
TGATCCAATTAATCAAAAATCTAGCAATAAGCTGAAAGAAAAAGAAACAAAAAATTTTTATAGAAAATGGATTGTAAGCAATCGCCTCCTGAAAATGAAATCGAAGGATTTGAGAAAAAGCTCTTGTAAGTCCGCGGCTTTTACAGTATGCCAAAGGCAATCCTTCGCAGGATGATTGCAAACCAAAATTTAAATAGGGAAGAAAAAAGCAATAAAAAAAGACAAACATAATTAGGAAAGCCAGAATTACGTTTATCTTTTTATAAGAATCAATTTCTTGAGAAAGAAACATTTATTCAAGAAATTATTTTACAGTAGTTTCTATTGTAGTAGAATCTACCTGTACTTTTACATTTAAAGAATCATCTGTTTCTATTTTTTCTATTTTGACAGAATCTAAAGCTCTCTTAATTTCATCTTTGTGTTCTAAAGCCATAGAACCTACTGAGCCTACAAAAATAGCAACCCAGATAATAACAAAAACTGTTGCTGCGATTCCTAAATAAAGACCTGCTTTTGGCAAAGAAGTAGATGCATTTTCTTTTTTTGCTTGATTTAAAGCAATTGCTCCAAACACAATCGCAAGGACGCCAAATATTACAGCTATAAAACCAAAGCAAGGGATAAATGCTGCCAATACACCTATAATACCAAAAATTAAAGCGATAATACCTAGCGACTGGCCAGCATTTGAAGAAGGTAAATTGTTTTCCATAAAAAATTGTTTTGTTAGTTCAGACAAAAATAGAAAACGACTAACACAAACTATAGCTATAGAATCTAAGTTATTAACAATTAAATTAACCTTCTTTTTCTGAATTAAGGTTTTGGATATTGTTTTTTGATATTTCGAATCAATTCTTCCAATCCGTTCAATTTCAACTCATAAATTAATTGCAACTGCTGCCCTAATTCTCCTTTTGGAAATCCTTTGTTATGATACCAAACTACGTAATATTCAGGTAAATCTATCAAATATTTTCCCTCGTATTTTCCGAAAGGCATTTTGGTGTGAGCTAATTTTATGAGCTGTTTTTTGTCCTGATCCATAGTTTTTAAGAAGAAAGAAGCAAGAAGAAAGATTTTATAGATTTTCTGCTTATTTCATTTTATACAAAACTACCATTTATTTTTTCTTTTGCCACAAATTAAAAGGATTCTCGGAGATTAAAACTTAGCTTCTCAGCAACTCAGCAACTTAGAATCTAAACAAAAAAAGAAGCAAGAAAAAAGAACCTATTTTCGTTCCCTCTTCCTGCTTCAAAAATATTATTTAAGCTTTATTACTAATTTTCTAAAAGACTAAAAAAACTTAGAATCAGAATCTTAGCAACTTAGAATCTTAATAGTGCCATCTCACGAAAGCTTCCATTGCAGCGTACGTTGCCAAACCTAATTGATGATACAATTCTGCTGTTTCGCGGTTTCTGTCTTCTGCTCTCTGCCAGAACTCCCTTGCGTCTGTTCCTTGAAAAACAACACCGTCTTTTTGAGATTGGTGTTTGAAAATTCCGTGACGTTTTGCTAAAACCTGATCAGGGCTCATTGGAACTGCCATTTCAACTTCGTCAATTCCCCACTCTTGCCAAGCTCCACGGTACAGCCATAACCAACAGTCGTTCATGAATTCTTTTGGCTTTAAAACTTTTACCGCTTCAAAAATCGCATCCAAACAAACTTTATGTGTCCCATGTGGATCTGCTAAATCTCCAGCTGCATAAATTTGGTGTGGTTTAATTTTTTCAATTAAATCAACTGTCAACTGAACATCTTCTGGTCCAATTGGTTTTTTCTCGATTGTTCCTGTTTCATAGAAAGGTAATTCCATAAAGTGAATCTGAGAATCTGGAAGACCCACAAAATAACTTGTAGCTCTCGCCTCTCCTTTTCTGATTAAACCTTTAATGTAACGAACTTCTGGAATATCAATTTCGCTGTTCTTTTTGTTCTGTAAGAATGCTTCAGCTTTTTTGTAAATATTATCTGCTTCTTCGCTTTTGATTCCGAATTTTTCATTATAATCAATTACGAATCTTGCAAAACGAAGCGCTTCATCATCAGCAACTGCAATATTCCCTGAAGTTTGGTACGCTACGTGCACTTCATGTCCTTGCTCTTGCAGACGCATAAAAGTTCCTCCCATACTGATAATATCATCATCAGGGTGCGGACTAAAAATCAATACACGTTTTTTTGCCGGCTCTGCTCTTTCAGGACGATTTGTATCGTCTGCATTTGGTTTTCCACCTGGCCAACCCGTGATTGTATTTTGTAATTTATTAAAGATCTTAATGTTAGTATCGTAAGCTGGACCTGAATCTGCCAATAAATCGCTCATTCCGTTTTCAATATAATCTGCATCAGTAAGCATTAAAATTGGTTTTTTAAGATCTAATGCTAATCCTAAAACTGCTTTACGAGTTAATTTGTCTGTCCAAACGATTTTTTCAACCAACCAAGGCTTGTTGATTCTTGTTAGTTTAGAAGAAGCTTCTTTATCTAAAACAAAAACTGCGTTGTTATGCTCTTGCAAGAATGAAGCAGGAACGCGGTTTGTAACTTCATCTTCAACAGATTTTTTTACAATGTTTGCTTTTCCTTCACCCCAAGCTAACAAGATCACTCTTTTTGCTTCCATGATTTTTTTAACCCCAAGCGTAATAGCCGTTCTTGGCGTATTATTCAAACCAAAGAAATCTTTACTTGCAGCAACTCTTGTAATATGATCTAAAGCTACTAAACGAGTTTTAGAGTTTTGAAGCGAACCAGACTCATTAAATCCGATGTGTCCGTTTCCTCCAATTCCAAGAATCTGAAGATCGATTCCGCCTAAAGCTTCAATTTTAGCTTCATATTCGTGGCAGTAATCTGCAATTTGTTCTTTTGTTAAAAGTCCGTCTGGAACGTGAGCGTTTTCAGGTAAAATATCGACATGATCAAACAAAAGTTCTTTCATGAAGCGAACATAACTGTTAATTGAATTTGGTTCCATTGGATAATATTCATCCAAATTAAAACTGATTACGTTTTTGAAACTCAAACCTTCTTCTTTATGAAGACGCACTAATTCAGCATACAAACCTTTTGGAGAAGAACCGGTAGCTAATCCTAAAATACAAGGCTTTCCTTCTTTTTGTTTTTCTTTGATTAAAGACGCAATTTCTTGCGCTACTTCTTTTGAAGCATCTGTTGAGTTTTCAAAAACAACTGTGTTAATGTTTTCGAATCGTTTTTCGAAACCTGTTGCTTTGTCGATTTTACTTTTTAACATGATATATTAATTTTTATTTTTTGTTCAACTATTCCATTTCCTGTATTTATGCCCTTTTACAGCATAAAACAAAATCATTGCATAAGAAGGCAGTAACATTAAGTAAGCTAATTGATTTCCGCTTTTTGAAACATTTTGCATATTTTTTGCAACATTTGCAGAATTGATGCTTTCTGTAATCATTCCGTAAAAAAGTGGAAAAACCGCTCCACCGATAATTCCCATAATCAAAATAGCACTTCCAATCTTTGTATAACCTCCTAAATCCTGCAGAGCCATTGGCCATATTGCCGGCCAGCATAATGCATTTGCCAATCCTAAAAGCGCCACTAAAAGTATTACTAAAGGTATATTTGGAGTTCCAGGCAATGCAATCATTATCTTTGGAGAGATCAAAACAATTGCCGTAACTAACACCAAACCAAGTAATCCAGACACTTTTAAAGCAGTGACTTGCGAAACATATTTAGGAATCAAAACTATACCAAGAATATAGCCGATCACCATTGCTGACATGGTAAATGAGGTCAATTTGAGATAAAAATTCCCTTCTTCACCGTAAACTCCCAATTGTTTTCCGAAAGCTCCGATTGAATCCCCCGCCAAAACTTCGGCAGATAAATACAACATTAGAGTTATTACTCCTAAAACCAGCTGCGGGTGATGAAAAGCATTTTTAATTTGTTTAAAAACACTCAATTCTGACACATTTCCATCTTCGCCCAAATCAATTTCTGGAAGAGGAGAAAATTTCACCATTATAGCTAAAACTGTAATAATCAACCCCATATAAAGATACGGTGTTTGTAATTGCAAAGCAAGAGAATTTAATGCGCTAGTTTTTGCAGCTTCATCCATCAAGGCAATTTTGTCTGCGGTAAAGTCCTGCATATTAGACAAAACCAAAATAGTAAGCACAATTGGCGCAACAAAACCCGCCAATTTATTTGCAATTCCTAAAACGCTGATTCTTGCAGCAGCACTTTCTCTTGGGCCAATTACAACAACATACGGATTTGAGGCTGTCTGTAAAACTGCCAAACCAGTTCCCATGATAAATAAAGCTAATAAAAACAAGAGAAATGTACGACTTGAAGCCGCTGGATAAAACATAAAAGCTCCCGCGGCGATAATCAATAATCCTAAAGAAATTCCGTTTTTATATCCCACTTTTTCAATAATGTAAGAAGAAGGAACTGCCATTACAAAGTAGGCAATATAAAATGCGAAAGTCACAAAATAGGCTTGCGAAGAAGTTAGTTCGCAAGCTAATTCAAAAAACGGAATTAGTGGTCCGTTAAGCCAGGTTACAAATCCTAGAATAAAAAACAATAAGGTCAAAATTACCATCGGAACAATGGTGCTTTTTTTCTCCAGCTGTAATGTACTTTGAATGTTTGTCATAATTTTTGGTTGATTTAGTTATAGATTTATTTAATTCAAAATCTAAATTAGAATCAACTCTCACATTATTGATTGCGTAATTTATGCAAATATCTGCATTTTTTTTGCAAAACAAAAGTACTACATTAAATTTCCTTATTCTCTAATTTAGATATGAAAGTTTTGTTAATTTTTATTATTCCAATTTAAATCAGGATAATATTTTGCCAAATATGTTTTTACATCGGTAATATCTTCTTTTGCAGTTAGGTCAGGAACGTGCTCAGAAAACGGAATTCCGATAGTAGTTTGCGGATTTTCTTTAACGGAGTTCAAAAGAACCGTCGGAAGCTCCTTTTCATCACGCTCTGGATGAACAGGACAATTTTTAAGATGTATATATAAGGTCTTGCCGTTAAATTTAAAAGCATTCATACTAACACGTATTTTTCCTTCCGCATCTTTATATTGCTCCAAATCTTCTTCTGTAGGTTTTTCTAAAATATCCAGCAACTGATTATTCTGATCCAATTTTACAATTGCAAAACGCGAAATACGCTCCAGCGGAAAATCCATTGCATCGCGATCATAACTAATAAAAGCATTCGGGCTTTCAGTTTCCCTCAAAGCACGCAATGCTTCAGCCGAATACAAATTATCGCTGTTGCAAACCGAATAAAACTGAGAATTTAATTCTGTATATTGCTCTACAGCTTGAAACAAAGCATCTGCTGTTCCAAAAGGTTTTAATCTTCCTTCAGGAATATACTGAACAGCGAATGAAATATTGAGTCCGTGAAAATCGTTATCCTTTATTTTACTCCCATAAAACTCTTTAAATAATTCTCCTTGTTCTCCTATTATTATATAGATGTTTTTATAGCCTGCTTTTTTCGCATTCCATAAAAGATAATCCAAAAGAGGTCTTCCGCTTGAACCAACACCTATTAAACCTTTACTTCTTTCGTTGGCCTGCGCAATTTCTTCTGGAGATAAATTATCTGTAACCGCTTCTTTTTTCATACGAGAAGAAGCTCCGCCGGCTAGAATTACTAAACTGTCGTGCATTTTTTTAAATTTCAATATTATCAATAATTCGTACTCCTGGATCAACATTTACCGCGTAAGCTTCTTGGGCTCCAGCATCTAAAATCGCTTTTATAACCGCATCTTCGTTTTTAGGATCGGCAATTACAACAATACTTCCGCCACCGCCAGAGCCCACAATTTTTGCTCCATATGCTCCTGCTTTTAATGCCGCGTTAACCATTGCATCAATTCTCGGAACAGTTATTTTCAGTAAATCGCGCAAAACTTCATGATGACCATTCATTAATGCTCCAATTTTTTTAAGATCTAAAACTGGTTTTTCGAATTCCTTTAACGCTTCTTTGGTATAATGGTAATTCTTGATTGCTGCTTCAAAAAACGAAATCATACGATCTGGAAGGCAATTTCTGTATTTATCCAAATCCTCTATTTCAGCAGCATTTAAATCAAACTGTGGATAATTCTGTTTTACAAGATCAATTGCCATTAAAGCATTGCCTTTTAATTCGCCAAGCAAACCAATAGTTTCCTTTGGAACACCTGAAACTCCTGTAATCAATCCTTTTAATTCTGTTCCTATTACATCAAAAGAAAACGGTTTTTTTGTATTGATATAAACGATATTTCCAACGCCAATGCTAAAATGATCCATCATTCCGCCAGGTTCTCCGTGTTCCAAAACTTCAGATTCATAACCTAATTTAGAAAGAAATTCGGGCGTAACTTCATGATCTATTCCAAAAGCTTCTATCAGAAAACGAATCCAAGCCATCAGCAAAGCCGACGAACTCGATGTTCCCGAATTAATCGGAATGTCTCCGGTAATTGTAATATCATAACCAGATGTAGGCTTACAGCCATGTCTGCGCAATACGCGCAATGAGGAAGCAAAATAATCTCTTGATTCTAATTTTTCGAAAGCCTCGTGTATATCAATAACTCTAATTTCATTAATATCAACCATATTCAGAACAAATGTCTCGGTCTGATTTTCTGTTGCAATCAATTTAATATTTCGATCTATCGCACAGGCTATAACAGGCAACCCTAAATAATCTTGATGATCTCCAAAAAGACAGGTTCGGCCGGGAGCTAATGACGTAATTTTTTTCACTTAAACACTTTGTGTTAAAACACTTTATTTCAATAAATTAAAGTGCTGTTTGGTTATAGATTTATTTTAGTTTTTTGGTTTTGATTTCACGAAACTAGAGATTATATTTTTATAAAACAAGAAAAAATATAAAAATGTGCTCGAACACACTATTTTTATGTTCTCGAGCACATTTATTAATTCTTACAGAAAAAATGCGTTTATTAAATCAAAGTTTTTATATTTGTCTATATGGATAAAAAGTACACAATTAAGGATATTGCGCAAATGGCTGGAGTTTCTAAAGGAACTGTAGACCGTGTTCTGCACAACAGAGGAAAAGTCTCGCCTACTGCACTCGAAAAGATCAATGAGGTTTTGAACGTTATTGATTATGAACCCAACTTAATTGCGCGAAATTTAAAAAGCACAAAAGTGTACCGCATTTGCGTTTTGCTTCCAGATCCTGTATTTGATCCCTACTGGCTTCCTTGCGTTAACGGAATCCAAGATGCGATTACAGAGTTTAAAGCTTACAATGTTGTTATAGAAATACATTATTTTAATCCAGAAAGCACCAAATCTTTTTTAAAGACCAACGAAGCGATTATTTCTCAATCGCCTGATGCCGTTTTATTGACTCCGCTTTTCCATAAAGAAACCATCGAAATCATAAATCAATATGATGAACTGGGAATTATGGTTAATACTTTTAACAACCAGGTCGAATCTTCTTCTATCAAAAGTTTTGTGGGACAAGATTTGTATAAAAGTGGTCGTGTCGCCGCAAGTTTAATGAATTTGATTCTTCAGAAAGGCCAAATTGCAATTATTCATATTGATGAAAGTCTGAAAAATGCCGTTCACATGCAGGAAAAGGAACGAGGTTTTAGAAGTTATTTTGACGAAAAAAATCTTCCTGATTACTCTTTAACCACATTAAAACTGAAATATTCCAACATAGAAAATAAGCTTACCGCTTTTTTAGATGAAAATCCAGATTTAAGCGGAATTTTTATTACAACTTCCAAAGCATACCAAATCGCCTCTATTTTATCTGCAATTACAGACAAAAAGATTGCTTTGATTGGCTACGATTTAATTGATAAAAATGTTAGCTTTTTAAACCAAGGATTAGTTCATTTCTTAATTCATCAAAATCAAAAAAGACAGGCTTATTTAGGCGTAAGTACTTTGGCTGATCATTTTATCTTTAGAAAAGACATTCCGGAAACCATTTTGCTTCCTATTGATATTATAAATGTAGAAAATGCTTCTTTTTACGTTAGCTAAGGAGTTTTGCCGCTAAGACGCTAAGGCACCAAGTTTTTTTTTTAAAACTTTTACCAATTTAATTCTCGCAAAGGCACTAAGAGGCAAAGTCTTTTCACTTTCAAATTATAACCTTAATTGCCTCTAGCTTTAGCTGGAAGCAATTGAAATTTCCTTTTCCTTAAAAAAACTTTGAGCCTTCGTGCCTTTGTGGCAAATTACTTCATCAAAACAAATTTCCCAAAAGAAGAAGCGATATGAAAATTCGGTTCTGCTGTATTTGGATTTATCCAAGAAATCCATGTTGGTTCATAATTTCCGTCTTCAGCTTTAGAGAATTTAGCTCGGTAAACTCCAACTTCCATAATATTATCATGGATCAAATCTAATTCTTCTAGTGAAGCAATACTGATTCTCCCCACAACAGTAAAAGAATTTTGTTCTTTTACCGATTGTATTTCCAACTGTTTTTCTGGCCATTTCCAATTGTAATCAAAATTCCAGTTCGGATAAGCTTCAAAATCCAAAATACGTGCATCTACATCCATTTCCAAACAATAATAGGGACTTAGTTTTTCATCTTTTCTAAAAAACAGCTCTACTCTATCTGAATTACAAATACTATCTGTAGAATTGTCTTTTCGATCAATATAAACCTCTGAATCAAAAACTTGAAAATTAAAATACAGATAATCTAAATCCCAAAGCGCACGAAATTCAATTTTCAGAACTGGATCATTATTCCATGGCGAAGTAAAATCAGTTAAACAATTTGCTTTTTCCCAAAAAAAAGAATCTAAAATCTGAGTTACATTCTTTTCATTTTTATCGATTATTTCTACGTGGTATTCTTTCAAAATTCTTCCTCTTAAAATCTGTTAATTTTTCATTTTCAAAAAAAGTCAAAATGACCATTAATTCATTTCGCGATTTCGGCTTTTTTCTCCGTGACCAATATAGTTCAAAAATTGAATTAAAAAACAAACCGAATTCATAATAAAAACCAAAAATTCTCTTCATTTCTGCATAAGAAAAGACTGCTTAATTTTTACGTTTTTCATTTAGTGATTGCGAAATTCATAAGTTTTTAATAAATCCTTATTTAAAATTTAAAAAACAACACATTTCACAGGCGCTCCTTTTTCTAAAATATTTTAAAAATATCACATCTTTTTAAGTGTAAAAAAATGTATTGTATAATTTTATGTGCTCGAGAACATAAATTTTGTGTGTTCGAGCACATTTTTTGTGTTTTTTCTTGTTTTATAAAAATATAATCTCTAGTTTCGTCAGAGATTAATCTTAAAACTAAGTTAATTATGTAAAAATTAGGGTGATTTTTAATCTTTAAAAAACAAGAAAACAGAACTAAACAAGCCGTGTTTAGAGCAAAAACAAAACCTCTTATTTGTATAGAAAACGACTTAATCAACACATAACTAAAAAAAGCAAAATGAATTCCACGATCAAAAAAGAAATCTAAAACCTACAAACAAGAAAAAAACAATTAAACATTAACCAAAACCAATTTAAAGTATGAAATTATTAACCCAAAAAAAGCCAAGAGATTTTCGGATTAAAAATTTATCCCGCAAAGAAATCGGAATAACGGTTCTCTCGTTATTAGTTTTTACATGTCAAGCCTCTGCAGCTTCTTCTATAAATATTTCGGATAAGAACAAAACGGCGTTGTTTTTTGAAAAAACAGTAAAAGGTACTGTAACAGATCAAAATGGCATGCCTCTTCCTGGTGCGAATGTTACGGTTAAAGGCTCGTCTAAAGGTGTTCAAACGGATGTAGATGGAAGCTTTGTTATTACAGTTCCTGATAATGCTACAAAACTTGTGATTACTTACATTGGTATGGAAGATCAAGAAGTAGCTATTGGAACTACTCCTCTAAAAATTGCCATGAAAGAAGCAGGGCAAAAACTAGAAGAAGTAGTAATTGGATACGGAAAAGCAAAGAAAAAAGACATTACTGGTTCTGTTGCTTCTGTTGGAAAAGACAACTTAAACTTAGGTGGTACTGTTTCAAACGTTGGACAGGCATTACAAGGACGTGCTTCTGGAGTTCAAGTTCAACAGAACAGTTATGCTCCTGGAACATCGCCTACTATAGTTGTTAGAGGAGGAAACTCTATTACAACATCAAATGCTCCATTATATGTAGTTGATGGTTTTATTACAAGTACTGGTGCATCTATTAGTCCAAATGACATAGAAAGCATTCAGATTCTTAAAGATGCCGCTTCTACTGCCATTTATGGTTCAAGAGGAGGAAATGGTGTTATCATGATTACTACTAAAAAAGGAAAATCTGGAAAAATGCAGATTGAAGGTGAAATTTCTGATGGTTTCCAAAACATTATTCAGGAACCATCTCTTTTAACAGGTCAACAATATGCTTCTATTCAGAATGCTATTGCTGCTGAAAATGGCAGACCTGCAGTTTTCCCTTCAAGTTTTCCAATTGCCAACACAAATTGGTTTGAAGCGGCAACTCGTCCAGGCGAAGTTCTTAATAGAACGCTGACTTTTAGCGGAAGCGATAAAACATCTAAATTTTTCTTATCTGGAAATTACTTAAAACAAACTGGAGCAATACAAAACACTGATTTCACAAGATATAGTGTTCGTATTGGTACAGAGAAAAAATTTACAGACAAATTAACTGTAGGAGCCAATGTTTATGGGGCTGCAAGTGAAGGGCATAATAGTGATTTTGGCGATAATATCTTATCTCCTATGTTTTCTATTCAAACTGCTCCTCCGGCAATTCCAATTTATAATGCAGATGGTTCATACTACAAATATCAAGGAAAAGATAATGCTTTAGCGCTTTTATTAGAACCAACTGATCATACTATTAACAGATTGGTTAATGGAAACATGTTTATGGATTATGAAATCATAAAAGGCTTAACATATCATTTTGGAGCTGGTGCAGAGTGGCAGGAAAATATTCAAGGTAAATATACTCCACGAACACTTGTTGCAGGAGCTGCCTTAAATGGTTCTGGATCTGAAGAAAACAAAACCTATTTCAGATGGAGTACAGAACAATATTTAACCTATAAATTTAATATCAAAGAGCAGCATGCATTTACTGCAATGATTGGAACATCAAACCAAAAAGACACTTACGAAAGAATGAAAGCTTCTGGTTCTGGTTTTGCAAATGATGTATTAACGTATTACAATCTAGAAAGTGCTTCTGTTTATCTAAAACCTGAAACTCAAAAAACAGAAACAAAATTGACTTCTTATTTTGGTAGGCTAACTTATGCTTTTGACGATAAATATTTAGCTTCATTTACATATAGACTAGATGGTTCTTCTCGTTTTGGTCCAAATAACCAATATGGTAAATTCCCTTCGGGAGCAGTTGCATGGAGAATTTCAAAAGAGGCATTTATGCAAAATTTGGAAGCCGTTTCTGAACTAAAACTAAGAGTTAGTTACGGTATTACAGGTAATGATGGAATTCCTGATTATTTATATCTAGCTAATCTTGCTCCTTGGAATGTCACCATTTCTGATGGTTCTTTTGTAGGCGGTACTGAACCAAAAAATTTATCAAATCCTGATCTAAAATGGGAACAGCAAGCTCAAGCTAATATTGGTCTTGATATGGGATTCTTTAACGATAGATTGACTGCTACAATTGATGTTTACAAAAAGAAAACAACAGATGCTCTTTTGAATGTTCCTGTTGGAGGATGGTGGGGTTTTAATACTCAAACACTTAACTCAGGAACTATAGAAAATAAGGGAATTGAACTTGGTATTAGCAGTGAGAATTTCAAAAATGATAAATTTTACTGGAGAACTTCACTAAATCTTGCCTATAATAAACAAGAGGTTGTTTCATTGGCAGATAATGTTAAAATAATTAGTTACAATACTTCTAATCCAAGCGGTACGGTTTCTGGTCGTGAATTTACAAGATTAGAACCTGGAAAAGAAATGGGTGTATTATATGGATTTAAATATGCTGGAGTAATAAAAACAGGTGAAACTTATGCTGCTCAACCTGGTTCTAAACCTGGAGATCCTAAATACGAAGATTTAGATGGCGATGGATTGATTACAGCTAAAGACAGAACTTATTTAGGAAATTCTACTCCTCACTACATTGTTGGTTTTAATAATGATTTTAGATTCGGAGATTTTGATGTGAATCTATTTTTCCAAGGTGCTCTTGATTACTCTGTTTATAACATGACCAGAATGGTTGGAGAATCAAGCACAAGTACTGATGCTTTGAATCGTTGGGTTGCTGGTACAAATGAAAATACTGATATTCCAAGAGATGGTTATTACAAAAGTGCTTATGGTAGTTATGTAAACTCAAGGTTTGTTGAAGATGCTTCTTACATACGTCTTAAAAATCTATCTATCGGATATTCTATCCCAGAAAGCCTTTTAAAACCAACCAAATTTATTGATAATATAAGACTATATGCAATAGGGCAAAATTTATTGACAATTACAAAGTATTCTGGAAACGATCCTGAAATAAATGGACACACTACTACTGCTACAGCGCAAAATCTTGGTGGAGGAATTGATTTTAACTCATTCCCAGCTTCTAGAACGTTTATATTAGGGATCAAAATAGCAATTCATTAATAGCTTTTTCAATAACATTAAACTTATCAAAATGAAAAAATATACAATTTTATTGCTTTTACTTGCTGCTGGACTTCAATATTCCTGCAATGAGGATCTTGATCCTACAGTATATAGCAGTTTGACGACTACTAATGGATATCAAACCAAATCAGATGCTATTGCCGCAGTTAATTCTATTTACGGCAGACTAAAAGGACCATCTGTGGGTGATAACTTTTCGTATTGGGCTACAAGACACTTCGCATTAACTGATATTGCGACAGATTTAGGACATTGCCAATTTGGAGGAGATCCTGGCCAATTGTCTTTAGGAACATGGAATTCTGCAAATGGCTTACTTTTAGAAGATTGGAATGCGATGTATAAATTAATTTCCAATGCTAACAATGCTATTTATTACATCGGAAAGATGTCTTCTGTATCAGATATTGAAAAAGCACAGTTTATTTCTGAGGCAAAATTTTTAAGAGCATCTGCTTATATGGATTTGACTGACTCTTGGGGACCTGTTGTTTTAATGACCGAAGAAAACATAGCAAATCCAAGTTATTTAGCGCAGACACCTCCATCATCTGTAGAAGAAATTGATGCTTTCATTATTAAAGACCTTACAGAAATCGCTGCTATTTTGCCTGTAAACTATAAAGAAAATGCCATTTATGGCAGTAATGATGTTGGCCGCGCTACAAAAGGTGCTGCACTTACTTTACTAGCAAAATTATACTTACGCAATCACGATTGGCAAAAAGTAGTTACACTTACTAAGCAGGTAATGGATCTAAACGAATATCATCTTTATCCTTCTTACTTAGGTTTGTTTAAAGAAAGTAACAAATGGTGTAGCGAAAATATCTTCTCTTCTTTAAGTGATGCTAATACAAACGGAACAGAATTATTAAACCACTTTGGTCCTGTTGATCACCCTGTAGTTCAAAACAGATGGCAGTATTATACTGTAAACTGGGATTTCTATAACACTTTTGGTGATGAAGATGAAAGAAAACAATGTTTCTTCCCTGAATTTGAAGGGACAGACGGGTTGCTTCACAAACAAGCCCCTTCATTAGGAGCTCAGCCACCAGCTGGCGAATTTTATATGCCAGACGTTTCTACTAGAAAATATGCCGATGATGAAACTACAACATATTACGATGGCCATAGTGTAAATATCCTTCGTTATGCTGATGTTTTATTAAGCCGAGCTGAAGCCTTAAACGAAATAAGCGGTCCAACTCAAGAAGCGATAGATCTAATTAATCAAGTAAAAGGAAGATCGCATGCAAAACTTTTGGTTTTATCGGCTCTTACGCAAACTAGTTTGAGAGATGCTATTTTACAAGAGAGAGGATGGGAACTTTTCTACGAAGGAAAACGTCGCGCCGATTTGATCAGAATGAACAAATATGATGTTCTGGTAAATGCATACCATCTTAGAGTTGGTGAAGCAGCTTTAATCAAAATGCCGCAAAACAAATATTACACTTATCCGCAAAGTCAGGTTGACCTTAATCCAAATTTAAGCAACGCCGACAGACAATAAAAAAATAATCAGGAACAGACAGTAAAACAGTCTGTCTGTTCTTGTTTTTTTTATATAAAAAAGTATTTTTCTGTTTCACAAAAGAAGCTTTTCAAATGATCAAAAAATTAATATTAAAAGGAAGTTTTATTTTAGTTCTCCTTGCACTGGCAAGCTGTTCTAAAAGCCAAATTATCTCCAATATCAATATTGGCACTCATAGCAACAACGAATTGAAAATTCAGATCGATGTTACTACGAATGACCAAGCTCAGGTATATGCAGAATATTGGTCTGACAAAAAAGGAATTGAAAATAAAATAACCTCTCCTATTTCAAATACTGGTTTAAAACATTCCTTGGTACTTTGCAATATAATTCCAGAAACCGATTATAGTTTTCAATTAATTACAGTTCAAGACGGAAATAAACAAACTAGTAAAGTTTATACTTTCAAATCTAGAAAACTTCCAGAATGGCTACAGAAACAATTTAAAGCCAATTGTCCGAAACCAGAATTATTGCCTGAAAATTTCAAAAAAGGCTTTATGCTTTTAGCGAAAAGAGAAACTCCAGGAACAGCTTATATTGTTGATTACAAAGGAAACTTAACATGGTATCATACTATTGAAGGAACTGGATTTAAAGTTACTCACTTTACAAAAGACCAAACGATTCTTTCTATTTTGGGTACAAATGACGAACCAACAAGTTATGGAAGCGAAATCCTTGAAATAAATCTTCAAGGCGATACTTTAACCCACATCAAAAAAGGACAGGGCGATTCGAAGCAGGTTCTTCATCACGAAATCATAAAAAAATCGGCTGACGAAATTGTCGCTTTAACTGTTGAGCAAAAAATAATCGATTTGACTTCTATTGGAGGGAAAAAACAAGATACGATTAATGGAGACGGAATTGTAATCTTAAATAAAAAAGGAAAACAGCTGTGGAAATGGAGTGTTTTTGATGATTTAGATCCGTTTAAAGATAAAGATTTACTAAAAACCAAAAAGGATTGGACACACGCCAACAGTTTGAACTACGATACAGATGGAAACTTTTTAATTTCTTTCTACAACAATGGTCAGATTTGGAAAATCAACTCTAAAACTGGAAAAGTAATCTGGAAATTAGGAAAAGGCGGCACTATGAAAATGGCTCCAGATGCCAATTTCTCTCAGGCACATGCCGCACATATCGATCAAGAAGGAAGTTTATTGTTTTTTGATAATGGAGTCGACATCAAACAATCTTCTGTTTTTGCCCTAAAAGTAGACGAAAAAAACAATGATGTAAAACTTGATTTTCATATCAAATTGCCAAAAGATATTTACAATGACCGAATGGGAAGCGCTTACATGATCAATAAAGGCCTCTTTTTGGTTTGTTGTTCTAAAAGACATATTACCGTTTTGACCAATAAAAAAGGAATACTTATTTGGGCATTAGAATCTGAAATTCCGCCATACAGAACGATCTTTATTCCTGAAGAAAAACTAAAACCTTTTCTTCAAAATTAGAAAAATGACTCTCCTGCAAGATTTTGAAAAACTTGCAGGTTTAAATACAAAACGAATACCTACAAGGTTTGCAAAACCTTGCAGGAAAAGAAATAAGATTAAAAATAGTACCCATGAAAAAAACATTTCTTATCGGACTTTTTTCAGCATTGTCAATCGCTGTTTTCGATTCCTGCACCAAATCAAATTCTCAAACTTTAGCTTCAAAAACAACTGAAGAAAAAGAAGATGAAGAAGGCTATATTACAATTGATACTTCTAAAATTCCAAACGATCAATTTGGAGAATCGGTTCGTTATGGAAGAGAATTAATGATGAAAACCGCTTATTATATTGGTCCAAACGGAAAAAACGGACAATATTTAGGCAATAAAATGAACTGCACGAACTGTCATCAAGATGCAGGAACAAAACCTCATGCATTCAATTTAATGTCTTCGCATGACAATTATCCACAATATCGCGGACGCGAAAACAAAGTACTTACTTTAGCAGAAAGAGTTAATAACTGCATTATGCGTCCGCATTCTGGAAAACCGCTTCCGTTGGACAGCAAAGAAATGGTGGCGTTTTTATCGTACTTTAAATGGATTAGCAAATTTGTTCCAAAAGATGGTAATTTTAAAGGAGCTAAAAATTTAGAAATCGAATTTCCAGATGTTGCCGCAAGCCCAGAAAGAGGAAAAGTTTTATTTGCTGAAAACTGCGCAAGATGCCACGGAAACAATGGCGAGGGAGTTTACAATGCAGACAAATCGGGTTACACCTACCCTCCACTTTGGGGACAATACGGTTATCAGCCTGGTTCAAGCATGCATCGCGTAATCAAACAGGCACAATGGCTAAAAAGCAATATGCCTTATGATAAAGTTCAACTAGGAAAACCGTATCTTACAGACAAAGAAGCACTTGACATTGCGGCTTATGTAAACGACGATTCTGTACATACAAGACCAAACCCAAAAACATTGGATTATCCAGACAAAATGGGCAAACCGATTGATTATGCACACAGTCCGTTTAATGATAATTTTACTGAAGAACAGCATAAATACGGCCCTTATAAACCTATTATTGCTTACTGGAAAAAACAAGGATGGAAAGCAGTTTACTAAACTCAAAATATACTATTTAACCTGATTATACAATACAATGAAACTAAACCTAAACAACACAACGCTTTTAAGCAGAATATTGATAATGTGTTTTATCACGATCAGTATTCCTCTAACTGCACAAATTAAATATTCAGACGGAAATGACAGCTGGAATCCGAATCAATTAGGAAATCACCGTGCTGTAGTTGCTTTTTCTGGTTCAGGAAATGTTGCTAAAACAACTATCGAATGGAGAAGAAGAGACACTAATCCAGAACTTAAAAAGATTATCGTTCAGGATGCGTCTGGAAAAGATATTCAAAACATAAAAACCGAAAATATCAATAGAGAAAACGGAACTATTTTCTTTGAACCCATTTCTGGAAAAGGAACATATTATGTGTATTATATGCCTTATGTTGACGAAGGAACTGCAAATTATCCAAAAGGAATTTATCAGAAACCTGAAGACAAAGCCGATGCAAAATGGCTTTCTAATGTAAAAGCAAACTTAAAAGACAATGCGGCTGTAACAGAAATTCAGAGCGTGAATGCTTTCAATAGTTTTTACCCAATGGAAGTAATTGCTACAGCTGCCGAAACTTCAGCTCTTGTGGCAAAAAACAGCGGAAATTCATTTTTAGTTTTCCCAGAAGACAGAGAACATTCTATCAAATTAAAATCGGATTTGCCACAAAGATGGATTCAGAAAGACGTTCAAAACAGCTTTTCTGATACGGCAATGAAAGGTGAATATTTAGCTTTTCAATTAGGCGTTTATGCTCTTGAAGATTTAAAAAACATAAAAGTAACTTTTACCAATTTAGTTAGTACAACTGGTGCAACAATCGAAGCGAAAGATATCAGCTGTATCAACACTGACGGAACGAAATATGACGGTAATCCTTTCACCAATACTGTTTCTGTTTCAAAAGGAAAAATTCAGGCAATGTGGTGCGGTATCGATGTTCCGCAAACAGCTGCTGCTGGAACTTACAACGGAAAAGCAACTGTAATTGCTGATGGAAAATCAAAAGAAATCAATCTTCAAATTACGGTTTCTAACCAAGTAACGAAAAACGGAGGCATTGACAGTCCAGAAAAAATGACTCGCCTAAAATGGTTAAATTCAACTTTAGCGCAAGAAAATACGGTTATTGCTCCTTATACTCCATTAACAGTAAACAATTCTGAAATTGCTTTATTAGGAAGAAAATTAATTTTAGCTCCAAACGGATTTCCTGCGCAAATTCAGACTTTCTTTACTCCAGAAATGACTTCTGTAACTACAAAAGCAAATGATGTTTTAAGTTCGCCAATCGATTTTCATTTTATTGATGCATCAGGAAAAGAAGTGCAATGGAAAAACAACGGTGTAAAATTCACTAAAAAAGAAGCTGGAACGGTTTCTTGGGAAAGTACTTCTACTTCAAAATCGGTTCAAATGGATGTAAATGCTTCTGTTGAATTTGATGGTTTCGTACATTATATCGTGAAAGTTACAGCTCTTGAAGATGTTGCCTTTAATGACATTAATTTCCAAATGCCAATGCAGCCAACATCTGCAAAATACATGATGGGATTAGGTCAAAAAGGTGGAGATCGTCCTGCAACTTTCGATTGGAAATGGGACGTAGCGCATAAAAATCAAGACGGCGCTTGGATTGGTGCTGTAAATTCTGGATTACAGTTTTCTTTGAGAGATGAAAAATATAGCCGCCCTTTAAATACTAATTTCTATTTACAAAAACCTTTATTGCTTCCTACTTCATGGGGTAACGAAAATAAGGGCGGTATTACCATTACGCCAAACCAAAAATCGGTTCTAGTAAATGCGTACAGCGGTGCTAGAACAATGAAAAAAGGCGATGTTCTGTATTACAACTTCAACTTATTGATTACACCTTTCCATACGATCAATACAGATTTTCAATGGGATACAAAGTTTTACCACAAATACAGCCCGATCGATTCTATTGCTAAAACTGGTGCAACGGTGATTAATATTCACCACGCAAATGCAATCAATCCGTATATCAATTATCCTTTTATCGAATTCAAAAAGATGAAAACGTATATCGATGAAGCACACGAAAAAGGATTAAAAGTAAAAATCTACAACACGGTTAGAGAGGTTTCTAATAAAGCTTATGAGACTTTCGCTCTTAGAAGTTTAGGTCACGAAATCTATTCTCCAGGAAAAGGTGGCGGATTCTCTTGGTTGCAAGAACATGTTGGAGACGATTATATCGCAGCTTGGTTTGTTCCTGAAATTAAAGATGCGGCAATCGTAAACAGTGGTATGAACCGTTGGCATAATTATTATGTGGAAGGAATGAATTGGCTGACTCAAAATGTTGGTATTGACGGAATTTATCTAGATGACGTTGCTTTTGACAGAATCACCATGAAACGTATCAAAAGAGTTTTGACGAAAGACGGACATCCTGGAATTATCGATTTGCATAGTGCTAATCAATACAACAAAAGTGACGGATTTAATAACAGTGCCAACTTATACATGGAGCACTTCCCGTACATCAATAAATTATGGTTTGGAGAATATTTTGATTACCAAAAAAATCAGCCTGACTTTTTCTTGACTGAGGTAAGCGGAATTCCGTTTGGATTAATGGGAGAAATGCTTCAAGATGGAGGAAATCCGTGGAGAGGAATGGTTTACGGAATGACAAACAGATTGCCTTGGAGCGACGGCGCTGACCCAAGAAACATTTGGAAAGTATGGGATTCTTTCGGAATCAAAGGTTCTGAAATGATTGGATATTGGAGCGAAAACTGTCCTGTAAAAACAAACAATGATAAAGTTCTTGCAACAGTTTATAAAAAGAACGGAACAGCTTTAATTTCAATCGCAAGCTGGGCAGATGCTGATGTAAATGTGAAATTGAATATTGACTGGAAAAAACTAGGAATCAATCCTGCAAAAGCAACTATTACGGCTCCAGAAGTTACCAATTTCCAACCTGCAAAAACGTTCACAACAAAAGACGAAATAACTGTTCCTAAAGGAAAAGGATGGTTATTGATTGTGAAGTAAATACAACTAAAATTTAATGCCACAGATTACACAGATTAACACAGATTAATTTGTATTACATATAGATTAAAAAAATCCTTTTAATCTGTGTAATCTGTGGCAAAAAAACAACCACAAAAACTAGCTCTCCACCATGAAATTTAGACCATTACTATCCTTTTTACTCCTTGGAAGCCTTTTTGTCTCAGCACAAAACAAACCCACTATAAAAGAATACAAAAAAGTATTTACCACATATCCGTTTTCAGATCCTGATCCGATTCCGAAACCAGATACCAAGTTTTATCCGTATTTCCGTTTTGATGGTTTTACCGATAAACCGATTCAGAAAGAATGGAAAGTAATCGAAATTGAGAACGATTATATCAAACTGATGATTTTGCCAGAAATTGGTGGAAAAGTTTGGTCTGCTATAGAAAAATCTACAGGAAAAGATATTGTTTACAATAATCATGTTGTAAAATTTAGAGACATTGCCATGCGCGGACCTTGGACAAGCGGTGGTGTTGAAGGCAATTACGGAATTATCGGACACACGCCAAACTGCGCTACTCCTGTCGATTATAAAATCATAAACAGAGAAGACGGAAGCATTAGCTGTGTGATTGGGGTTTTAGATTTATTAACGAGAACTTCTTGGAAATTAGATATCAATCTTCCAAAAGATAAAGCTTATTTTACTACAAATTCATTCTGGTCAAACACAACCGAATTCGAGCAACCCTATTATACTTGGATGAATACTGGAATAAAAGCGGCCGAAAATCTGCAGTTTATTTATCCGGGGCAAACCTATATTGGTCATAACGGAGAATACAATTCGTGGCCAATTGATAAAGAAAACGGCAAAGATTTATCTTTCTACAAAAACAACAATTTTGGCGGTTACAAATCGTATCATGTATTCGGGAAATATGATGATTTCTTTGGAGGATATTATCATGACGAAGATTTCGGAATGGGAAGATACGGCAATCACGATGATAAACCGGGCAAAAAAATCTGGATTTGGGGAATGTCGCAGCAAGGAATGATTTGGGAAAAATTATTAACCGATACCGACGGACAATATGTAGAAGTGCAAAGCGGTAGATTATTTAATCAAGCGAGCGAAGGCAGTAATCTTACACCTTTCAAACAGCGCTCATTTGCGCCTTATCAAACCGATACTTGGACTGAATATTGGTTTCCTGTAAAGCAGACGAAAGGTTTTGTAAAAGCGAATAATTATGGTTCAGTTAATATTAAAAACGAAAACGGCTGGTTGAAAATCTATTTTTCTCCACTTCAAAAATTAAATGAAAAAATTGAAGTTTTTGAAAACGATAAAAAAGTGTATTCTAAAGATATTGCTTTGAATACCATGCAAACTTTTAAAGATTCTATTCAGATAAAAGTCGATTCTAATAAATTGAAATTTGTTTTGGGTGGCAATAAATTGGTTTGGAATTCCGCTCCAGAAGACGGAAACATCAATCGTCCTGTAGAAATACCTAAAGATTTTGATCATAATTCGGTTTACGGATTGTATCAGCAGGGAAAAAATTACATCAGTTTTAAAGATTATGTACTTGCCGAAGAAAAATTAAATGCCTGTTTAAAATTAGATGCTAACTACGCTCCTGCTCTTTCTGCATTGGCTTCTTTACAAATCAGAAAATTAGATTACAAAGCTGCTGTAAATTCGGCAAGCAAAGCTTTATCAATAGATACTTACGATCCTGCTGGAAATTATTTTTATGCTTTGGCAAACTTTCATTTAGGAAATAATATCGATGCAAAAGATGGTTTTGATATTGCTGCTGCAAGCGTTGAATTCCGCAGTCCAGCTTATACTGCTTTAAGCAAAATTTATTTGGCCGAAAACGATCTTTCAAAAGCGATTGAATATGCTGAAAAAAGCTTGATATTCAATCAATACAACATAGAAGGTTTACAGGTTTTAGCGGTTTTATATCGTCTTCAGAATAATACTGAAAAAGCTAATTCGGTTTTAAAAACCATTACAAAACTGGATCCGCTGAATCATTTTGCTGATTTTGAAAAATACCTTTTGAACAATTCAAACGATTCAAAAAATGCTTTTGTTGCTGCCATTCAAAACGAAATGCCAGAACAAACTTTTCTTGAGTTAGGAATTTGGTATAACAACATAAGCCGAAAAGAAGAAGCTTTAAAAGTGTTTTCTATTGCAGAACCAAGTGCTGAAATTATCTATTGGAAAGCCTTTTTAGAAAATAAACCTGTTGATATAAGCAAAATCAAACCTGGAACCAGTTTTCCTTTTAGAAATGAAACTGCTGAAATTTTAAAATCATTAATTAAAACGAATGATCAATACCAATTAAAATATCATTTAGGTTTAATTGAATGGAATCGTAACAGTATTTCAGAAGCTAAAAGATTGTTTTCGGAATGCGGTGCAAAACCAATCGATCCTGCTTTTTATGGCGCAAAAGCTTCTTTATTCAAAGACGATGCTTCAATAGTATTGGCAAGTCTTCAACAAGCTATAAAATTGGATCCGCAAGGATGGAGATATCATAAAATGCTGACCGAACATTACATCGTTCAAAAACAATTTGACAAAGCGCTTACAACGGCTGAATCTTTCTATAAAAAACATCAAGACAATTATTTGATTGGAATGCTTTACGCTAAAACTTTATTGCTAAATAAAAAATACCGCGAAGCCGATTCGTTCTTAACCAAATTGCAAATTCTTCCGTTTGAAGGCGCAACAGCAGGAAGACAATTGTATCATGAAGCTAAATTGATGCAGGCTTTAGCAGAAATCAAAAACAAGCAATACAAAAAAGCATTACAATTTATTGCTGATGCCAAACTGTTTCCAGAGAATTTAGGCGTTGGAAAACCATATGACGAAAACATAGATGAAAGACTAGAAAACTGGCTAGATTATCAATGTTATAACAGTCTTGGAAATAAAGAAATGGCTTCTAAATCTTTAGATAAAATCGTCGCTTTCCTTCCTGTTGTAGATAATACGGTTATGAACTTCCTTCCGGCAAACAACCTTGTTTCGGCGTGGGCGATAGAAAAAACGTCTTCGTCACAAGAGGCTGAAAAATGGATTAAAACTCAAGCAGATTTATATCCAGCAAATAAAATAGTGCAGTGGACTTTATTGTCTTATACCAAAAAAACATCGAATATTTTGAGTGAGGATGAAAAAGACGGTGAAGTTAGAATTATCGAAAAATTGTAAAGAACTTTCAAAAACAATAAAAATGAAAAACCATTTTTTAAAATATACTTTTTTGGGTCTTGTCGTTTTGATGAGTCCAAAAATTGAGGCACAAAACAAAGCAGAAAAGGTTGATGAATTATCCATTTATCGCGCTACTCCTTTAAAAACACACGATTTAATTCATACCAAATTGGAAGTTTCATTCGATTATGGAAAACGTTATTTGTACGGAAAAGAATGGATTACTTTAAAACCTCATTTCTATGAAACCGATTCGCTTAAATTGGATGCAAAAGGAATGGATTTTAAAGAAATCGCTATTATTGATGGCAAAAAAAGCATTCCGTTGCAATACAAATACGATAACGAAGAACTTTCAATCGCTTTAAACAGAAAATATAAAAGCACAGAAAAGTACACGATTTTCATCAATTACACCGCAAAACCAGCAGAATTGAAAAGCAAAGCGGGCGAATCGATTACCAACTCAAACGGATTGTATTTTATTAATCCTGACGGAAAAGGTGACAAACCAACACAAATATGGACGCAAGGCGAAACGGAAGCTTCTTCTTGCTGGTTCCCAACAATCGACAAACCAAATCAGAAAACAACTTCTGAAATTGCGATGACTGTTGAGGCAAAATATACAACGCTTTCAAACGGTAAATTAACCTCCCAAAAAGTAAATAAAGACGGGACAAGAACTGATATCTGGAAAATGGAACAGCCAAATGCGCCTTATTTATTTATGATGGCCGTTGGAGATTTTAAAATCTATAAAGATTCATATAACGGTAAAGAAGTCAGCTATTATTTGGAGCCAAAATATGCGCCTTATGCCAAACAGATTTTTTATAAAACGCCAGACATGATGAATTTTTACGGAAAAATGCTTGGCGTAGAATATCCTTGGGCAAAATATGCGCAAATTGTGGTGAAAGATTATTTTGGAGGTGCGATGGAAAATACTTCTGCAACAGTTCACGGAGAATATGTACAAAAAACAGAACGAGAATTATTAGATGACAATCAAGAAAGTACCATTGCTCATGAGCTTTTTCATCAATGGTTTGGAGATTACGTAACGGCTGAGTCTTGGTCAAACTTAACCATGAACGAATCATTTGCCACTTTTGGAGAAGTTTTATGGCATGGTCACGATGCCGGACAAGATGGTGAAGACAGATCTCGTTATGAAAAATTGCAGAATTATTTACGTTCTCAAAAAAATGGTGACAGCCCTATTTTAGCGCGTTTTCATTACAGAAACGCAGACGATATGTTTGATAATATCAGCTATTCTAAAGGTTCTATCATTTTATATGCCATGAAAAATCAAATGGGTGATGAAGCCTTTTTTAAAGGACTAAATCATTATTTAACCACAAATGCTTATAAATCTGGCGAGCCGCATCAGCTCCGTTTATCGATGGAAGAAGTAACTGGAAAAGACTGGTTGCCTTATTTTAATCAATGGTATTACAATGCCGGAAGCCCGATTCTGGATGTGACTTATAAATACGCTAATGGAAAAGTTACCATTACCATAAGTCAATCTCAAGATAGTTCGGTGCAAACCTTCACACTGCCTTTAAAAGTTGATTTTTACGTAAACGGAACTAAAATTAGAAAGGATATTTTAATTGATAAAAGACAACAAAGTTTCAGTTTTGATCTTCCTTCAAAACCTGAATTTATTGATTTAGATCCAGATAAAATCTTAGTTGGAGAAGTGAATGTCGATAAAAAAACGGCTGCTGATTATCTTTTTCAGTATAAAAATGCGCCATCGTATTATAACCGAATTGAAGCTATAAAATTTGCTTCAAAAGACAGAAGTCAGGAATCACAACTTATTTTACTGGAAGGTTTAAAAGATCCTCAAGAAGATTTGCGAGTAATGAGTATCAAAGCAATTGATTTAAATGAAAAACAAACAAAAGATCAGGTTTTAAAAACACTTCTTGATATTGCTAAAAATGATAAAAAAACAATTGCCAGAGCAAATGCAATTGTAAAATTAGCTTCTACAGGCGATGCTTCTTATAAAAATTTAATGGAAGAAAGCATTAAAGAACAATCATATAACGTAATTGCAGCTGGATTAGCAGGATTAACAAAGTATGCGCCAGCCGAATCAGATAAAGCATTAGGTTCATTAGATGACGACACCAAAAAACATGTAACGCCATTAATGAAAAGATTTAGTAGTCAAAAATAATTATTAAAAGTCCTTTAGGTCTGTTTTTGTTTTTGAAAACCTCTCTAATTTGGTTCATTAGAGAGGTTGTTTTAAAAAATTATCTAACAATAATCACTCATGAAAATTAGCTTCTTAAAACCTATAACAATCCTTTTTCTTTTGTTCGGATGGACAATTGCATCCGCACAAATGATTAAGACTAAAACTCCTGCACGTGCAAAAGGACAGCAAGATGTATTGAGAATGGCCGCAGATCCAATTCCAACCGTTCGCGTCGCTTTTATCGGACTTGGAATGCGTGGTCCGGGCGCTGTCGAGCGTATGACACATATTCCGGGTGTTGAGATTGTAGCGTTGTGCGACATGACTCAAGAAAATACTGCAAAATCAAATGAAATTTTAACGAAAGCTGGTTTTCCAAAAGCACAAGAATTCTACGGTGACGAAAATGCTTGGAGAAAAGTAACGGCCTTGCCAAACGTAGATTTAGTATATGTGGCCACAGATTGGAAACATCACGCTGTAATTGGAGTTCAGGCTATGAAAGACGGAAAACATGTTGCTATAGAAGTTCCAGGAGCTTTAACTATGAAAGAAATCTGGGAACTGATCGACACTTCTGAAAAAACGAGAAAACATTGTATGCAATTGGAAAACTGCGTTTATGATTTCTTCGAATTAACAACATTAAACATGGCACAACAAGGTGTTTTTGGCGAAATTCTTCATGCTGAAGGTTCTTATATTCATGGTTTACAACCTTTCTGGGGAGAATATTGGAACAACTGGAGAATGGATTACAACATCAAACACCGTGGTGATGTTTATGCGACACACGGTATGGGGCCTGCGTGTCAGGCACTAAATATTCACCGTGGTGACAAAATGAATTTCTTGGTTTCTATGGATACAAAAGCCGTGGGAAATCCTGCTTACATTAAAGAAAAATCAGGTCAGGAAATTAAAGATTTTAGAAATGGTGATCATACCATGACGATGATTCGTACTGAAAACGGAAAAACAATCCAAATTCAGCACGATGTGACTTCTCCTCGTCCCTACAGCAGAATGTATCAGTTGAGTGGTACAAAAGGTTTTGCTAACAAATATCCATTAGAAGGTTATGCTTTGGATGGAAAAGAATTAGGTGATGATGTAAAACCAAATCACGAAAAATTAAGTGCTCATTCTTTTGTTCCTGAAGAAGTAAAAAAAGCATTAATGGAAAAATACAAACACCCAATTGCTAAAGGAATTGAAGAACAAGCCAAAAAAGTAGGCGGTCACGGCGGAATGGATTTTATTATGGATTATCGTTTAATTCATTGTCTCCAAAAAGGACTTCCACTTGACATGGACGTTTACGATTTAGCCGAATGGTCTTGTTTAGGTCCTTTAACAGAAATCTCGCTTGATAACGGTTCTGCTCCTGTAGAAATCCCGGATTTTACTCGCGGAGGCTGGAATAAATTGAAAAAATTAGAGTTTTCAGAGTAATAAATATTTTGGTGGTTAGTTATTGCAGAAAAGGGTGCTCTTTGTTAAGAGCACCCTTTTCTATTAATTTATAAAATTCCTTAGGAACTATTTATGTTATAGCAACGGATTTCAATCCGTTGAAAAAATGATATATCACAATTCAGGAGTTCCGTAGGAACGATTCATATTATAATTTTATAAAATGGATCGAACCGATGGTTCTTTTTCCTTTCTATTCCTTTTAAACTGGATTAAAATCCAGCCCTACCATATGGATCGAGCCTAATGGCTCTTTTTTACTTCCAGTTGAAAGTAATTTTCTTTTCGATTTCACTGCTTAAACTTAAAAATACTGGGCAAGTCATTGCAGCACGTTCTAAAATAGTTTTACTTTTTTCGTCAGCGTTGCTTTTCATTTGAAATACAATTTCGATTGCTCCAATTCTTCTAGGTTCTGCATTCATAATTTTAGTTACTTCTGCTGTAGATCCAACAAAATCAACTTCTAAATCACGAGCTTTGATTCCCATAATTGTCATCATGCAACTTGCTAATGC
This sequence comes from Flavobacterium sp. GW823-FHT06G12, assembly GCF_058794775.1. NCBI lineage: Bacteria > Pseudomonadati > Bacteroidota > Flavobacteriia > Flavobacteriales > Flavobacteriaceae > Flavobacterium > Flavobacterium sp. GW823-FHT06G12. The sequence goes on along the minus strand of NZ_JBXAHE010000001.1, from coordinate 430,966 downwards.
GTTCGCTACAGTATCTGTTGGAGAAAATGCTTCTCCTTTTCCGTTATTATCTAATGGTGCGTCAGAAATGATTTCGCTTCCTGATTGCACGTGAATTGAACTTGTTCTTAAATCTCCTAAATAGGTTACTTTTGATGTCATTAATTTGCTACTTTTAAAGTTAAGTCACTATCATAATATAAGATGTAAACGCCTTTATTAGCGTGTCCGCCATCTTCTTTTCTATAATATTGAAATTTATTATCTACTTGCTGAGTTGTCATCATATCAGCAGTTTCTTGGAATGTTTTTCCTTGAGACAAACGCATCATCGTGTCAAATGTAACGTCAAATCCTCTTGTTGCATAAGTTGTCGGATTTGCTTTGTTTTTTAGACGATACTGCTTTTCATAAATTAAAACGGGTTGTTCATCACTTTCACGAGTTACAGAAGGATACATTAATTTCAATTTTACCAAATTATCAAAACTAATTTCGTCTGTATCTAATGTGCTATTTGGTTCCAAAATTACCAATTGAACTTGGCATGTTTTCTGAGAATCAAGTAAAGCTTTTATAGTGGCTTTAACCATTGCAGTATTACCTGTTTCCATTACCACATAATTCAATCGATTAGGAATCAATAAGCTTTTTAAATTAGCTACATCCAAACCACCTGTTTCTGTTAAAGAAGCAAATGCAACTCCTTTTTGGTTTTGTTTGATGTAATTAATAACCGATTCTTTTTTCTTATCTACTACCGCAACAATATTACCGTTTTTAGAACGCATATAATCAAAAATAGAATTTCTGATCACGTCATTTGAAGGTATTGTTTGATACAAATTGTCAATTGGATTGGCGCTATCTTTTGATAAAGGCGAAATTACAGGAACATCGTACGAACGCAACATGTTTGCTGTCGTTTCTGCATTACTTTGGTAAAATGGTCCAATTACAGCATCTGCATCTTGCAATTTCGGAGTTAAGCCTACAACATTAGAAGTTGTTTTAGTTTCTTGCGAATCGTAAATAGCAACATCAATTGGAAGTTTCAATGTTTTTGCAGAATCAATCGCCATCATAGCTCCAGCATAAAAATCTAGAGTCATGTTTAAGAACTTATCGTTTTTAATTCTGTTCGCTGTTCCAGAAGTATCACTTTGAACTTTAGCCAAATTAAACGGAAGCAATAGAACTACTTTTTTACGCTCATTAAGCCCTTTCTTTTTGGTCAATTCTACAATTTCTACATTTTCATTTTCAGTCGATTTTACTTTATCAACAATTTTAATTCCTCCTCCTGTATTTTCAACCGGTTTGTACACTGAAGAATCAGCTGGTTTATCCGGTACTTGAGCAGCAACAATTGGAGCTGGAGCAATATATCCAGCAGGAACTTTCAAAACCATTCCTTCTTTTACACCTTCAGAAAGTGACGGATTTAAGGCAACTAATTCATCTTGTGTTAAATGAAAAACCCTTCCCAAACTATAAAAAGTTTCTTTTGGCTTTACTTGATATTCCATGTAAGTAACTGCTTTTTTAGAAGTTTCAGCAGACTTTTTACTTTCTACAGCTTTTGCAGGTTCTGCAGGAGTAGATTCTGTTTTAGGAGCTGTTCCTTTTATGGTTAATCTGTAACCAACTGGCAGGCTTGAAACAATATCTGGATTGCGTTTTTCCAATTCGTCAACAGTCATATTGTACTGTTTTGCAATACCAAATTTTGTTTCTTTTGGCTGTACATCGTGATATACATATTTTTCAGCACCTTTTTCTTTAACTGGTTTTTCTGCTGTTTTTGACGTAGAGCCTTTTGCAGGAATAACCAATTTTTGTCCGATTTGAACGCCCGTTTTTTCTAAAAATGGATTTGCCGCTTTTAAAGCTTCATCTGAAATTCCGTACTTGTGTTCAATGCTGTAAAATGTTTCTTTAGGCTGCACTTCATGGATTATTTCTTTTCCTGAAGTTGCAGGAGTTTTAGTTTCAGAAACTTCTTTTTTTGCTTCCCCTGTTTTTGTTGGAATCAACAGCACAGAGTTTGGCACCAATCCTGTTCTAGCATCTGGATTGAGCTGGTAAATATCATAAGGTGTTACCTTAAATTTTTGTGCAATCTGATTAATTGTCTCACCGCTTGACACTTTATACTTCACCACTTTTTCTTGCGAAAATGCGCTTGAAGTTATAAAAAATACAAGAGACAATACTGTTAAATAATATTTCATAATAAGGCTTAAAACAATTTAATTTCTAATTCTAAAATAAGTTACAATTTTACTAAAAGCAAAATTCACGCCGTTTGTTTATTGCTGTAAAAATTACCTCAAATCGATTTCTACTTTAGCAATAATGATTTCTTTATATAACTCATCTTCTTCTTTTTTCTTGCATTTATAAAGCACTTCTTCCATGTTTTCGAACTTATCGGCATAAACATAGTACGAAAGACTGTTGATATTGAAAAAGAAACTAGCGTTAAATTCGCCAGAATCAATGAGTTTCATTATGAGCTTATCGCGGTCAACTGCGTCTGTAAATATACCTAAAACTAAGTAATACCCGTTTGAAACTTCTCTAAGATTATCATAAACTTCTACTTTTACAGTTTTGTCAGTTCTTAAAGGATTGTCTTTCAATTCCTGTTTCATTTCTTCTAATGAAATTATTTTTGAATTTTCAGCGGTATTATTTTTCTTCTGTTTTTTAACCGCTTCGTCTTGATATTTCTTTAATTTCACCAAAGCCAGTTTATCATCAAATTTTCTAGCTTCCATGCTATAATAAGTAGCTTTGCTGATATGTCTTTTTACTTCAATTTTTTTCTGAGTATCCAAAGAATCTATTTTTGCAATCAAAAGCTGATTTTGCTTATCTCCCTGCTCCTGCTCTATTTTATATTTTTTTATTTCTTCTAAAGATAAACGCTGCTGTAGAGATGTTGTAGTATTATTTTTTTCGCTTTCGCGGATTTTTTTCTTATACTCCTGATTTTCCTCAACTGCAATTTTTTCCACTTTATTCATCAAACCTGCATAAGCTTTTCTATTTTCTGCTAGTTCTTTTTTCAGTTGAGACGATAATTCATTGGTTTTATTGATTCCTTCAGAAGACTGTTTTTCTAGTCTTTTAGATTCTTCAACATTTAAAATATCCATTCGCTTCAATTCCTTCAAATCATCATTCATTGAACTGACAAGCGAGTCTAATTTTGCCATTAAAACATCCTGAACATTTTTATTAGCTTCTAAAACCAGACGCAATTTTTCAACCGAGTTTTCTTTAGAACCATTCATATCATTCAGATTTACTTTCAAATCATTAATTTTTATAATTTTCTGATTCATTTCTTTCTGAACAACCAAACGGTCTTTCAAATCTTCAATTTCTACTGCTTTCGCTTTTGTTTTTTCTACTACAACCTGTTTTTCTGCCAAAGCCAGCATTAACTCTTCGCTTTCATTTACTGGTTTAATTTCTTTGGTATTAATGGCTAATTTATTTCCAACAATTAATCCGTTTACAATTTCAGGATTTTGAGATTCTAACTGATCTATCGAAATTCCGTATTTCTTTGCAATCGAAAACTTGGTTTCCTTAGGTTCAACCACATGAAAAACCGTTTCCTGATTAATGACACGAACTCTTCCGTCTAGCGTTTTTCTTTTGTTTGGAATTGAAATCGTCTGTCCAATTTGCAATCCGTTAATTAAAATATCCTTATTTAGGTTTTCTAAATCTTCAACCGAAACATTGTATTGTCTTGCAATGCTAAATAAAGATTCTTTGGCTACAACTTGATGTGTACTTTTTGAAGAAACTGCAACTTCAGATTTGGCTGTACTATCTGAATTTTGAGGAATTATTAACTCTTGACCGATTTGAAGTCCATTGGCTAGAATTTCTTGGTTGGCATTTTGGATGGCTTCTACCGAAACATGATATTGTTTTGACAAACCAAACAATGTTTCTTTTGGCGCAACAATATGGGTTTGCTGCTTTGAAGTTGTGTTTTCTGAGTGGTGAATTGGAATCTTTAAAACCTGATTGTCTTTGATTCCGTTTTGCGATTCGGGGTTGAGTTTGTAAATCTCGTCTACAGAAACCTTGTATTTTTGGGCAATGAAAAAAGCGGTTTCTCCTTTTTGAATTCTGTGTTCAATTATTGCATCTTGTGCAGTTATTTTGTTAAAAGACAAAACAAACACAAGAGAAATCGTTAAAAGTTCTCTCATAAATAGTAGGTTATAAAAAATTAAGGCCTTACAAATGTAAGACCTTAATTTTAAATTATGCTACTATTCCCACTCAATTGTTGCAGGTGGTTTTGAACTAATATCGTAAACTACACGATTCACGCCTTTTACTTTATTGATGATATCATTTGACACTTTCATCAAGAAATCGTAAGGTAAATGAACCCAGTCAGCAGTCATACCGTCTGTCGATTCTACAGCTCTAAGCGCTACTACTTTTTCGTAAGTACGCTCATCACCCATAACACCAACACTGTTTACAGGAAGCAAAATTGCTCCAGCTTGCCAAACTTTGTCGTATAATCCCCAAGATTTTAATCCTTCGATAAATACAGAATCTACATCTTGTAAAATCTGTACTTTCTCTGGAGTAATATCTCCTAAAATTCTAATTGATAATCCTGGTCCTGGGAAAGGGTGTCTTCCTAACAATTCAGGATCTATTCCTAATGTAGCTCCAACTCTTCGAACTTCGTCTTTAAACAACATTCTAAGCGGTTCTACAATTTTTAATTTCATATAATCTGGCAATCCACCAACGTTGTGATGCGATTTAATTGTTGCAGATGGTCCTTTTACCGAAACAGATTCGATAACGTCTGGATAAATAGTTCCTTGAGCTAACCATTTTACGTCTTCTAACAGGTGTGATTCATCATCAAAAACTTCGATAAATACACGACCGATTGTTTTACGTTTTGTTTCTGGATCACTAATTCCAGCTAATTCGCCAAGGAAACGATCTCCAGCATCTACACCTTTTACGTTCAATCCCATTCCTTTGTATTGATCTAATACATTTTGGAATTCGTTTTTACGAAGTAAACCGTTATTAACGAAGATGCAATATAAATTTTGTCCGATTGCTTTGTTTAATAAAACTGCTGCTACAGTAGAATCTACTCCTCCAGATAAACCAAGAACTACTTTATCGTTTCCTAATTTCTCTTTTAGTTCTGCTACCATTTCGTCCACGAAAGCATTTGGAGTAAAGTTTTGAGGAACTTCAGCAATTTTAACTAAGAAGTTTTCCAGCATTTTCTTTCCATCTGTTGAATGGTAAACCTCTGGATGGTATTGAATTGCATAAGTAGTTTCGCCTTCAATTTTGTAAGCTGCAAATTCTACATCATGTGTGCTTGCAAGCTTTACAGCATTTGTTGGAAGCGCTTTGATACTATCGCTATGGCTCATCCAAACTTGGCTATTTTCTGAAACTCCTTCAAAGAAAGTTTCACCTTCTTTAATGAAAGACAAGTTTGCTCTTCCGTATTCTCTTGTGTTTGAAGCAGCAACTTCTCCACCACTAAAGTGTGCTAAATATTGTGCTCCGTAACAAACAGCAAGCAAAGGCATTTTACCTCTAATTTGCGATAAATCAGGATGCGGTGCATCTTCTCCTCTAACAGAGAAAGGACTTCCTCCTAAAATTACGGCTTTATAACTTGATAAATCACTTGGAATGTGATTGTAAGGAAAAATTTCGCAGAATATATTTAATTCGCGAACTCTACGCGCAATAAGCTGAGTATATTGCGACCCGAAATCTAAAATAAGTACGTTGTGTTGCATGCGCAAAAGTACTTTTTATATTTGAAATTGAAAAATTGATTTTTGATTTTTTTTCTGAAAGATCTTCAACCTGTAAAACATCTAAAAAAATATCGAAAATTGCACTCCTCATTCGATAAAAACATTAAGTTTTCTTTTCAATTTATTTAAGATTAAAATGGGATATAGCTCGTTTAAAGTGTTAAAATAATTGCTATATTTGATATGGTTATTCGTTTTAGCTACCAATATTATGGATAACAAACCCAATCCCACCTTTAAATCAAATTCTTAATACGCTTAAAGCATTTTATTATCTTAAGTCTCAGTTTATAATTTATTTTTTTTAATTTAAATTAAATTCAAGTATGAGGTCATTTATGATAAATACTTTAAAGGTAATTTTGATTTTTCAGTGCGTGCAGATTACAGCACAAACAACTGAACAAAACCAATTGCCTGAAGTATGGAATCTTGAACAATGTATTGCTTATGCAAAGCAGCAAAACATTCAAATTAATACCTTACGGCTCACTACTAAATCGACAGAACAGGATTTACTATTGTCGAAAGCTGCAAAGTTTCCTAATCTTTTAGGAAATGCTTCGCAAACTTTTAATAATGCAAAAAATGCCGATTTAGTAGTAGGAGGTTTTCAGTCCCAATCAAGTTTTGCGGGCAATTATTCATTAGGATCATCTATGGTGCTGTATAATGGTGGCTATCTAAATAATGACATAAAACAGAAAGATCTCTATATCAAATCTGCGCAATTTAATGCCGAAGCTGCCGAAAATGATATTATCATTCAAATTACACAAGCTTATCTAACCATTTTGTTAGCAAAGGAAAACAGTGTATACCTAAACGAGATTCTCGAAACTTCGAAAGCGCAACTGAAACTAGGAGAATTAAAATATAATGCAGGAAGTATTGCTAAAAAAGATTATGTTTTACTAAAAGCACAATTGGCAACAGATAATTTTAATCTGATTACCTCGCAAAACACCGAACGTCAAAATGTTTTAACCTTAAAACAATTGTTACAGCTTCCGTCAGGATATGAATTAAATATCAGAAAACCAGAAGTTCTGGATGCTACCCTACCTATAGTTAACCTTGAAGAAGCTCAAAAAACAGCCTTAGAACAAAGACCAGAAGTAAAAAGCAGTTTGATAGAAAAAGAAGCTGCCGATCTGCAATTACAAAAATCTAAAGCTAGTTTTCTGCCTACACTTAGTGCAAGCGGAACTTTGGCTTCGGGATATTCAGATAATCAAAAAACACCATATCCGACTCAAATAGACAACAACTTTTATCAACGTTTGGGGCTTTCTTTAACAGTTCCAATATTCAATAACCGAATAGCTAAAACAGGAGTCGAAAAATCAAAAATTGCTATTGATCAGTCCAAACTTAATGTTACCAATACAGAAACAGTATTATCGCAAAAAGTAGAACAGGCTTATATTAATGTACTCAATGCACAATCTCAATATACAGCAGCACAGGAACAACTTGATGCCAATACCGAAAATTATCGAATTGCAAACGAACAATTGCGATTAGGAGGCATTAGCACTGTAGATTATTTGCTCGAGAAAAATTTATATGTTCAGGCATTTCAAAATTTCATTCAGGCGAAATATAATTCTGTTGTAAGCTTAAAAATATACGATTTCTATAAAGGTGATCCAATCAAACTATAAAAAGAGCAAAATGAAAAAAAGTAAATTAGCAATTCTCATCATCATTGGAGTTTTACTCGTAGGATCTATAGCATATTTTATTTTTCATAAAGATAGTAATAAAGTAGAACTGATTACAGAAAAACCGCATTACGGAGATATCGCAACGAGTGTAACCGCAACTGGAAAAATACAGCCTGTAGATACCGTTGCAGTAGGAACGCAAGTTTCGGGAACCATCCAAAAAGTATTTGTTGATTTTAACTCAGTTGTGAAAAAAGGACAGCTGCTGGCGCAAATAGACCAGTCTCTTTTTCTAGCTCAAGTACAGCAGATCGCTGCCAATTTGCAATTATCAAAAAACAACCTTGGTTACCAGCAATCCAATTTCAACAGACAAAATGAATTGTATAAAGCAGGCGGAATTAGCAGGGCTGATTATGAAACGGCAAAAAACCTTTATGATGTTGCGAAAGACAATGTAAACAGTGTCGCTGCACAATTGCGATCTGCAGAAAAGAATCTTTCGTACACCAATATTTATTCTCCTATTGACGGAACTGTTTTATCTAGAAAAGTAAGCGAAGGACAAACCGTTGCGGCGAGTCTTAATACGCCTACCTTATTTAGCATTGCCAAAGATCTAAGCAAAATGCAGGTTCGGGCATCTGTTGATGAAGCGGATGTGGGCAATGTAAAAGTGGGCGAAAATGCCACTTTTACCGTAGATGCTTTTCCCGATGATGTCTTTAAAGGAACTGTAATCGAAATACGTTTGGAACCCACTATTTCGTCAAATGTTGTTACGTATACTACCATTATCAATGCTCCAAATGATGATTTAAAATTAAAACCTGGAATGACAGCCAATATTATTATTTATACCAATGAAGTAAAAAATACCTTGCTTATTCCGGCAAAAGCCATTGCTTTCCAACCTGATTCTACATTAGAAAAACAGTTTAAGATAAGGAAACTCTCTTTACGAAATCACAAAGGCGAACACAAAGGCAAAAACGGAAATAAATATGGTGGCAATTCAGGATTAAACAATAAAACTCTCGACACTATTGACCATAAAAAAGCAATTGTATGGAAAAAAGTAGGCGATTCGATAATTCCAAAACACATACGAATAGGATTAGATGATGATATTAATGTTCAAGTCATTAGAGGATTAACAGCTCCAGATGAAATCATTACGGGAGTAAATGCATTAAAACAAACTAAAGGCGCTAAATCAACAGAATCAAGTCCGTTTATGCCAAAACGAGGTGGCGGCGGTGGAGGAAGAAGACAATAGCAACAAACCACACAAAAGCAATTGTAATGAAAAAAAAGATTCTTGAAATACAAGACCTTAAAAGAGAATTCACCATGGGATCTGAAACTGTAAGAGCTTTAAAAGGCGTTTCTTTTGATGTCATGGAAGGTGAATTTATTACCATTATGGGAAGCAGTGGTTCTGGAAAAACAACTATGCTTAATATTTTGGGATGTTTGGACAAACCATCAGACGGTAATTATATACTCGATGGAGTCAATGTCAAATCATTATCCAAAACTGAACTGGCGGCTTTACGAAACACTAAGATTGGTTTTATTTTTCAGTCCTATAATCTTTTAGCACGCACTTCGGCAATAGAGAATGTTGAATTGCCATTATTATACAATTCTAAAGTTTCTGCAAAAGAAAGACGAGAAAGAGCTATAAATGCTTTAGAAGCTGTAAAATTAGCTGATCGATTAGATCACTTTCCAAATCAGCTTTCGGGCGGACAACAGCAACGTGTAGCCATTGCGAGAGCTCTAGTAAATGACCCTGTGATGATACTTGCAGATGAAGCTACAGGAAATCTCGACACCAGAACCTCATACGAAATCATGGCGCTAATTCAAGAATTGAATTCGAAAGGAAAAACGATAATTTTTGTAACTCATGAACCCGATATTGCTGCCTTTAGCAGTAGAACTGTCACACTTCGCGACGGAAGGATAACGAAAGACTTTAATAACCAAAACATAAAATCGGCCGTACAAATGCTAGCCGATTTTCATGTAGACGAAGATTATAAATATGAAAATAGCTAATCTTTTTCTAATCGCCTTAAAAGCGCTTCGACGCAATAAACTTCGTGCATTATTAACCATGCTCGGAATTATTATTGGTGTTGGCTCTGTAATTGCAATGGTTGCAATTGGTCAGGGATCAAAAAAAAGCATTCAGGATCAGTTGTCTAGTATGGGATCTAATATGATTACCATTAGACCAAATAGCAATGTATCGGCAGGAGCACGTTTAGATATTTCGAGCGTTCAGACCTTGACACTTAGTGATGTTGAAGCACTTAAAAAAGAGTCAAAACATTTAAATGCTATTTCTCCTGCAGTTTCCAGCAAAGGTCAGGCAATTAATGGTGCGCTAAACTGGCCAACGAGTATGCAAGGCGTGAGTGTTGATTATCTCAAAATTAGAGATTGGCCACTTAAGGAAGGAATTATTTTTAGAGAATCTGATATTCATACCGCAAACAAAGTCTGCTTAATTGGACAAACCGTTGTAGACAATATATTTCCGTATGGCGTAAATCCTATCGGGCAAATCATTCGTTTTAATAAAATTCCGTTTCGAATTATTGGAGTTTTGCAATCAAAAGGAGAAAATGCATTTGGGCAGGATCAAGACGATATTATCATTGCGCCTTATACCACAGTACAAAAAAGAATAACAAACTCTATTTATCTCCAAAATATTTATGCCTCAACAACAGACGAAAGTCAGACACAATTGGCAACAGATGAAATCGAGCAAATTATGCGCACAGCACATCGATTAAAAGCCAATGACGACGATGATTTCTCTGTACGAACACAAGCGGAATTAATCAACACTTTTAGTTCAACAAGTCAACTACTAACAGTATTGTTAACTGCAATATCGGGAATTTCGCTCTTGATTGGAGGAATAGGCATTATGAATATTATGTATGTTTCGGTTACAGAACGAACCAAAGAAATCGGTTTACGTATGTCTATTGGTGCAAACGGAAGAGATATTTTATTACAATTTTTAGTGGAAGCAATTTTAATCAGCTTAACTGGAGGATTAATTGGAATAGTTTTAGGAATTATAGCATCAGAATTAATACAATATTTTCTGCACTGGCCTACTCTAATTTCTGAATCTTCTGTAATACTTTCATTTTTGGTTTGTGCTATCACAGGTATTTTCTTTGGTTATTATCCTGCATTAAAAGCGTCAAAATTAGATCCAATAGAAGCATTGCATTATGAATAGCTTTTTTTTTTAAGATGCTAAGTTGCTAAGATTCTAAGCTTCTAAGTTTTTTTTCTGATCTTAGAGAAAAACTTAGTGAATTAATACCTTCGCAAAAAATCCAAGCGTTCCAAAAAATCGTATCTACACAAAACCGTATAAATTTAACTATGAAATCAAAATTTATTGTCTTGAACGTTTTTTTGTCAATTTTATTTTCTTCTTGTAATACTGTAGATGACTTATTGACTTTTACTATTTCGAATAATGCTTCGATTAAAATTCAAAGCACCACTCCAATTAATCTTCCTTTAGAAATTATTACGCCAGAAGTCACAACCAATTCTTCAGCTGAATTTCAAAATAATAAAACAAAAGCAAGTTTAGTAAAAAATGTTAAAATCAAATCATTAAAACTAACAATTACAGATCCTTCAGACAAAACTTTTACGTTTTTAAAATCAATTCATCTGTATATTTCAACAGCAAATTCAGAAGAAATTGAATTAGCGTATGCAGACAATATTAATGTATCGAGCAATTCAGTTGATTTAATTTGTACAGACAAAAGATTAGATGAATACATAAAAGCAGATAGTTACAAAATAAGAACACAGGTAACATTAAAAGAGACTTTAACAAAAGATGTAACGGTAAAAGCAGATATGAAATTTAAAGTTACTGCAGATCCATTTTAATCTAAGGCGCTAAGTTTATAAGTGACTAAGTTTATAAAATTTCAAATATAAAAAGAGAGGTTCTAAAAATATTAGAACCTCTCTTTTTATATTTTCACAAAATGAAAAACTTAACACCTTAGCAGCTTAGTTTCTTAACACCTTTAAAAGAAAACCAATTCTTTTCCTTAATTTTATAAGGCCCTTTACATCATTGCTTGATTTATATTAAAATATAATTATTAAGAAAGTTAATCATAACCAATGTATACTTCTGAATATTAATTTTAAAAATATAACACATGAGTAAAATAGTTGCCGAACAATTAGTCGACATGTTGGTAGAAGCCGGAGTAAAACGCGTTTATGCAGTTACCGGAGACAGTTTAAATCATTTTAATGATGCCATACGCAGAAATGGAAAAATAAAGTGGATTCATGTACGCCATGAAGAAGTTGGAGCGTATGCCGCTGCCGCTGAAGCCGAACTCGACGGATTTGCTGTTTGCGCCGGAAGCTGTGGTCCAGGACATGTTCATCTAATTAATGGCCTGTACGATGCAAATCGTTCTCACGTGCCTTTGCTTGCCATTGCTTCTACAATTAATACTGGCGAAATGGGTATGGATTATTTTCAGGAAACCAATACTATCAAACTTTTTGATGATTGCAGCTATTACAATCAAATGATTATGACAGCTGAGCAAGCGCCTCGCATTATTCAAACTGCTATACAACATGCTTTAGGAAAAAAAGGTGTTGCAGTTATTGGTTTACCAGGTGATGTTTCTCAATTAAAAGCTGTAGAAAGCAACATCTCAACTCAGTTTTTTCATTGCAATCCTATAATCCGACCTTCTGATACTGAATTACAGCAATTGGCAAAAGCCATTAACGAAAGCACAAAAATAACTCTATTCTGTGGTATTGGAGCCGAAAAAGCTCATGATCAAGTCGTACAATTATCACAGCATATTAAAGCTCCCGTAGGATATTCTTTCCGCGGAAAAATGAGCATTCAACCCAATAACCCTAACGAAATAGGGATGACAGGTTTATTAGGGCTTCCGTCTGCTTACCATAGCATGCACGAATCTCATTTGGTTTTATTGTTAGGAACAGATTTTCCTTATGATAAATTCATGCCTTCTGATAATAAAATTATTCAAATTGATACAAGTTCTGAGCGTTTAGGCCGAAGAGCCAATCTTTATATGGGATTATGCGGTGACGTTGCCGATACTATAGAAGCTTTACTTCCGCTCCTAGAAACCAAAACCGATGATAGTTTTTTAAACGCTCAGTTAAAATTCTACAACACTGTAAAAGAAAACATGAATACTTATGTCAATGATAATGGCGGAGAAGACACAATTCAACCCGAATATGTAGCGCACATTATTGACAAATTAGCTTCTAAAGATGCAATTTTTACTGTTGATACCGGAATGTCGTGTGTTTGGGGTGCTCGCTTTATTAAAGGAACTGGCGAACGAAAAATGCTAGGTTCTTTTAATCATGGATCAATGGCTAATGCAATGCCAATGGCAATTGGCGCAGCTCTTGCTCATCCCGAAAAACAAGTTATTGCCATGTGTGGTGACGGAGGTTTATCAATGCTACTGGGAGATTTGGCTACGATACATCAATACAATATTCCTGTTAAAATTATTGTATTCAACAATCGCGCTTTAGGAATGGTCAAACTAGAAATGGAAGTTAATGGTCTACCTGATAACGAAACCAATATGGTTAATCCAGATTTTGGTTTAATTGCTCAAGCAATGGGTTTTCAGGGCATAAATGTTCATAAACCCGAAGAAGTTGAGACAGCAATTCAAAATGCTTTTAACCATAATGGCCCTGTATTATTGAATGTATTTACAAATCCGAATGCTTTGGCAATGCCTCCAAAAATAGAATGGGAACAAGTTGTAGGTATGGCAAAATCAATGACAAAATTAATGCTTGGAGGGAAAATGGAAGAAGTTTTTGATACCATAAAATCTAATTACAAACACCTTAAAGAAGGTTTATAAAATTGTACTAATTTAAAAAGAGCCATCTTATGGATACAAACAGTACAAAATCGTACACCAAATATTATGTCATTGCTTGGGTATTTGGTCTTATTTTTTATTTTTTAGATTATGTAATACGTTCTGCTCCAGCGGTAATGCTTCCAGAACTTTCGCAAACTTTCTCAGTAAATGAAATTAGATTAGTTACCATTATTGGCACGTATTATTACACGTATTCTACCTGCAGTTTAATTGCCGGAATCGCACTCGATAGATTTGGAGCCAAATATTCTCTCTTTGCAGGAGCTTTCATTTTAGGAATTGGCTGTTTATTATTTATGATTTCGAGTCAGTTTTCGGGTGTTGCTGGCCGATTGCTTCAAGGTGCCGGATGTGCTTTTGCTTTTCCAGGCTGTGTATATCTTGCCAGTAAAGGATTTTCGGCAAAATCGTTGGCAACAGCAATTGGATTTACACAATGTCTTGGAATGCTCGGAGGTTCTGCTGGGCAATTTGTGGTTGGGCCTTGGATAGAAGAAGGAATGCACATAGACATTTTCTGGCTTTTAATCGGAATTTTTACCATAATTGTGGCTTTTGGCCTTTGGTTTGTAACTCCAGCCGATATAACAGAGAAAAAAACAGAAAGTGTAGTAAAAAAACAAGGTATTTTAGAACCTTACAAAATCGTTTTTAGCAATCCGCAATCTTGGTTCTGCGGCATAATATCGGGATTATTATTTGCTCCAACTACAATATTTGCAATGACTTGGGCTGTAGATTTTTTTCAGAAAGATCGTGCTTTAGATTTTCATACCGCAACCATATCAAGTGCAATGGTAGCTTTTGGCTGGGTATTTGGATGTCCGCTCTTAGGATATATTACAGACAAGCTAAAAAGGCGAAAACCAGTTTTAGTAGCTGGCGCCTTATTGATGATTATAACCTTAATACAGTTACTGTATTTTCCCGATTTTCTGACCACTAAATACAGTATGTTCTTATTAGGTGTAGCTTCTGGAGCAGCCATGATTCCTTACTCAATAATAAAAGAAGCCAATCCAGATAATGTAAAAGGAAGTGCCACAGGAGCCATTAATTTTATAACTTTTGGCGTAACAACACTTTTAAGCCCATTATTTAGTCGCCTATTTGGTCAAACTTTAAATAATACTCTAAATAAAGCGCTACATTTTCAGCAAGCTGGTTTGTTTTGGATTATTGGCATTACGATAGCTATTTTGATAAGTTTTCTTTTGAAAGAAACAGGTGAAGGAAAACACGTAAATTCTACTAAGATAGTTATCTAAAAAAATAAGATAAGATCAAAAATGGTCTTATCTTATTTTTTTATCTTCTTTTTTATTCCTCTTTTTTATTCCTCTTTTGTAACAACAATCGACGCTTTAAAACCTGCGGCAAGATTATCCCAATAATCATTTGTTACCAAATTACCCTTATCGTCGTATACTTGTATTTCTGCAGTATTACCTCCTAGCGTACCAATATTTAGAGCTTCAAAATCTAATTTGTTAAAGCCTTGCCCAAGATTAATTTTTACTTGTTGGAAACTAGCATCTAATAAAATTCGGTCTCTTATAACTGCTCCATTGCAAGATACTTTCACTAAATCGCCATCAATTGCTCCAAAATCTCGAAATTTCACTATAAAATATTCTGATTTCGTTTTAAAGTCTCCCAACGAAATATTTTTCTTTACTAAGACACCTCGTCCTTCTCTTAAACCAGCATCTTTTAGACTTTTATCCAAATCCTTTTCCATTTTTGCTACATAACGATCCCCTGGATTAGCAAAATCTGTTTCTGTAGACATGGTAAATTTGCTTTTTTCTTCTCCAATCTGAAATTTTGATTTTGGAGTTATCGTTGTATTTTCAAAAACATTTGGCGTTTTAATACTTGGTATATCAAGTTCATTTGCCTGAGGATCTTTTACATCAGGAATCGGAGTCTTTTTAGGCTTTGCCGTAAACTTTCCCCCAGGAATAGTCTTGAATTTAGTATTAAATTCGACTTGGGCAGATACTGACATTGCAGTAAAAAGTAATATGAAAAATAAAATGTGCTTCATTGAAAAAAGTATTATCGAATCGGCTTTTATAATTAATATAAACCAAAAGTCTAGCATCACAAAAATAGTATAATTTCGTTAGTTGCTGCAACTTTAGGAGTTTTATAACATTAAATTAAGCTAATTTTTGGAATCAAAAAACCTGCCAAACTGATTTTTTAATTTGTAAAAATAAATTCCCTCTCTAAAATTCCAAATTTTCAAAAACCACTTTTAAGAACACTTCTTTTTTCTCTCAAACCAAACTCAGCATTTTGATTATTAACAACTTATTCTTACCTTCAAGTCTTTATTTACCATTTATAAAATAACAACAAAATGGATTATATAGATTATTACAAAGTACTAGATGTTACCAAATCGGCTACAGAGGCAGACATCAAAAAAGCATATAGAAAACTGGCGCGAAAATATCATCCAGATTTGAATCCGAATGATAAAGAAGCCGAAAAAAAATTCAAAGAAATTAACGAAGCCAACGAAGTTTTAAGCAATCCAGAAAACAGAAAAAAATACGATAAGTACGGAAAAGACTGGAAACATGCCGACGAATTTGAAAAAGCAGGCTACGATCCTAATCAACAGCAAAGCAGACAGCAGGGCGGCTATCAATATTCTGAAGGCGATTTCTCTGGTTTTGGAGGCGGAGACTTTTCTGGAAGTGATTTTTCGGAATTCTTCAATTCTATGTACGGCAGTGGCGGAAGAAGCAGATCGCAATCTAAATACAGAGGTCAAGATTTTAATGCAGAACTAGAATTAGATCTGGCAGAAGCTTACACAACGCATAAACGAAACTTGTCTGTAAACGGAAAAAACATTCGAATTACAATTCCTGCCGGTGTTGAAAACGGGCAAATAATAAAAATTCCAAACCATGGCGGACCTGGTGTAAATGGCGGTCCAAATGGCGATTTGTACATCACTTTTGTAATTTCTAACAATTCAGATTTTAAACGTGAAGGAAATAATCTGTATGCTGAAGCGCCGATTGATTTGTATACAGCAGTTTTAGGAGGAGAAACATACATTAATACTTTTGATGGAAAGGTAAAAATTAAAGTTCCCGCAGAAACACAACCAGGAACAAAAGTAAAACTGAAAGGAAAAGGTTTTCCCGTTTATAAAAAAGAGAATCAATTTGGCGATTTATACATCACATACACTATAAAAATTCCAACAAAACTGTCGGATAAAGAAAAAGAATTATTTGAAGAATTAGCAAAACTAAGAAAGTCATGAAAAATAAAAACTTAATCCAGATCAAACAGTTTTGTATTTATCACGAAATTGAAAATACGTTTATAACCGAACTTCATAATTACGGACTCATTCATATTATTACCCAAGAAAACGATGAATTTTTGGAACCTGAGCAGCTTCCAACAGTAGAAAAAATGATTCGAATGCATTATGATCTCAAAATTAATCTAGAAGGAATTGACGCCATTGCCAACCTTCTAAATAAAATTGAAGCCTTACAGCAAAATTTAAATACGGTTCAAAATAAGCTTCGCCTTTACGAAGAAAAGCAAACCGAATAACGATTAAATATCACAAAAAAGCTTGATTTCTGAATTGATTTCAAGCTTTTTTTAATAGCTGTAAAAAGCATAATTCCTAAATTGCACCATCTTTAATTAACCTGAATTTGCTTTTAAAACCATACAGACAAATTCGCAAAAATTATAAAAAATGAAAAGAGAAAACATCTTAACTGGATCTCCGTGGGAAGACAAAATGGGATATTGCCGAGCAGTAAGAATTGGCAACATCGTTGAAGTTTCTGGAACTGTAGCCATTGTTGACGGCGAAAAAGTAAAAGCTGATGACGCTTATGCTCAAACCTATAATATTTTAGAGCGAGTTGAAAAAGTTTTAGAAGATTTAAATGTAGGAATGAAAGATGTTATTAGAACTAGAATTTTCACTACTAATGTTTCTACTTTCGAAGAAGTGGCGAGAGCACATGCTTCTTTCTTTAAAGATATAAAACCAACAACAGGATTTTATGAAATCAGTAAACTGGTTGCTCCAGAATATTTGGTTGAAATAGAATTTACTGCTGTTGTTCAGTAATTTTTTCTGCCACGAATTACACCAATTGCATTTGTTATTTTTCTTATGCCGCAGATTAAATGGATTAAAATGATTATTTTTTCCTTTTAATTCGTGGAAATTGGCGAAATTCGTGGCAAACTTTTAGAATTCATTAATGACTTCCTTAAATCCAAAACAATTACTCCTTGATATCCCGAAATGGATTATTATTTGTGCTTTAATTGGCATTCTTTCAGGATCAGCATCAGCATTTTTCTTAGTTTCTTTAGAATGGGTTACGCAGTTTCGAATTCAGCATGACTGGATTGTATGGCTTTTGCCTTTCGGCGGATTTCTGGTTGGATTGAGTTACTATTATTGGGGAGAATCTGTTGCAAAAGGAAATAATCTTTTATTGGAAGAATACGAAAATCCTAAAAAAGTCATTCCGTTTAAAATGGCTCCTCTAGTACTTTTAGGAACCTTGCTTACACATTTATTTGGAGGATCTGCAGGACGAGAAGGAACTGCTGTACAAATGGGAGGCGCAATTGCCGATCAGTTTACAAAACTTTTTAAACTAGACAGTTCAGAACGCAGAATTTTAATCATTCTCGGAATCAGCGCAGGTTTTGCTTCTGTTTTCGGTACTCCTTTGGCTGGCGCAATTTTCGCTTTAGAGGTTTTATATTTCAGTAAAATCAATTTTAAAAGTATTGTACTTTCCTTTTTAGTTGCTTACGCAGCATATTTTACTGTAGAATTCTGGGAAATCAAACATACACATTACAGCATTCCTGTGGTTCCAGAACTTAATTTAAACAATATCATTTTTACTCTAATTGTTGGAGTTTTATCTGGATTTGCTGCTTTGTTATTTTCGAGAAGCACTCATTTTTGGGGCTCTCTTTTTTCAAAAAACATAAAATATCCACCGCTTCGTCCTGTAATTGGCGGAGTTGTTTTGGCCATTGCAATTGCAGGCTTAGGATTTACCAAATTTTCTGGATTGGGAGTTCCTGTAATTGTCGATTCATTTTCAAATCCAAATCAATGGTACGACTTTTTGCTTAAAATTTTATTCACCGGATTTACGTTAGGAGCTGGATTTAAAGGTGGCGAAGTAACACCATTATTTTTTGTTGGGGCTACTCTAGGAAGTGCTTTATCAACTGTAATTCCGATGCCAATCGCTCTTTTAGCAGGAATCGGATTTGTTGCTGTTTTCTCTGGCGCAACCCACACTCCTATCGCCTGCACAATTATGGGAATGGAATTATTTGGAGTTGCTCCTGGAATTTTCATTGCAATTGCCTGCACAATCGCGTACTTTTCTTCTGGTTCTGTCGGAATCTACAAATCGCAAATTGTTAAAGGTGCGAAATATAAATTGTACCAAAAGTTTCTTTAAAATATTTAGTCCCAGTCGCAGTATTCGGTCACAGTCTTTGCTTTCGTAAATAATACGTAGCAAACTGAAGTAAAAACAGAATACTAAGTACTGAGACTGAAAACTGCGACTGCGACTAATCACTGTGATTGAATACTAAAATTATTTTCAGCATTACATTAAAAAATGTAAATTCGCACACTATGAAAATACAAGATATTCAAGCGATTCAATTATTACTCGCCACCCCAAAAAAAATCGTCATAATTCCGCACAGAGGACCAGATGGCGACGCAATGGGATCAACATTGGGTTTGTACCATTTTTTAATAAAAAACAATCATCAGGCAACAGTAATTGCTCCGAACGATTTTCCTGATTTTTTAGCTTGGCTTCCAGGATCTGAAACAGTAAAAATATTCGAAAAAGAAACTGAAATCTGCACGCAGATTTTAGAAGAAGCAGAAATCATTTTTACGCTTGATTTTAATGCATTTCATCGTACAGGCGAAATGATGGGACAAGCTTTAGAAAAATTGAAAGCAACTTTCATTATGATCGATCATCATCAAAAACCTGATGATTATGCTGCTTATACTTATTCAGATACTTCATACGGATCTACTTGCGAAATGGTTTATAACTTTATCTCTTTCTTAAATAAAAAAGAAGATATCGATAAAACCATTGCAACTTGTATTTATACTGGAATTTTAACCGATTCTGGTTCATTCCGTTTTCCAGGAACAACAGGAAACACACACAGAATTATAGCCGAATTAATTGATTTGGGAGTTGAAAACACTCAGATTCCGGTATTGCTTTTCGACAATAGCTCTTTCAGCAGATTGCAATTATTAGGACGCGCTCTGCAAAATATGAAGATACTTGAAGATCATAAAACTTCATATACGACGTTAACACAAGAAGAGCTAGATTCTTTTAATTATGTTAAAGGTGATACTGAAGGAATTGTTAATTATGGTTTAAGTATAAAAGATATCGTTTTTACTGCTATTTTTATCGAAAATAAAGACGAAGGCATTATCAAGATTTCATTCCGTTCACAAGGAGGCTTTGATGTAAATCAATTTGCAAGAGATCATTTCAATGGTGGCGGACATAGCAATGCCGCTGGCGGAAGATCTGAAGTTTCAATGGAAGAAACAGTTAATAAATTTGAAGATTTAGTAAAGAAACTAAAATTATAGTCCAAATCATGAACTACCTAAAACTTAGCATTTACACTTTGCTTTTTACAGTTTTATTAAGCAGCTGTAAACATCATGAAGAAGCCAGAAGACCTATTTCTAGAGCATCGGGAACATTCATGAAAAAATCGGCTGACCGAAACAAAAAATTAGTAGCAAATGAAGAAGAGGTCATTAAGAAAATAATTAAAAGCAATCCGAAAGTAAAATATTACGCTACTCCAAAAGGTTATTGGTTTTATTATGACGAAAGAAATACAAACGAAACCGCAGCTCCAAGAAAAGGTGATATCGCTTACTTTAATATGGAAGTAAAAGACATTAAAGGTAATACTATCTATTCTGAGTCAGATCTTGGGCCACAGACTTATTATGTAGACAAACAAGACATCATGATGGGACTTCGCGACGGAATCAAAAGAATGCATAAAAATGAAACTGTTACGTTTCTATTTCCATCTCACATGGCGTACGGATATCACGGAGACAATAAAAAAATTGGTACAAACGAATCTCTAATTGTTACTATTACGCTTAGAAATTTTGTTCCAGATCCAGCGGCACAAATAGCAAAACCTGCTACCCAACCTTCAGCCGCAACGCCAAAAGCAGCAGTTGCAAAACCTGCTCCATCAGCAAAAAAAGACACATTAACTCAATAAAAACAATATCTCAAAATGAAAAAGAGTATCTTATTATTATTAATAGCCATAAGCTCATTTTATTCTTGTAAAGACGATCACAATAATCTTCCTGATGGTTTATATGCTGATATCGAAACAAACAAAGGGCATATTATTGTAGAACTTGATTACAAAAAAGCGCCTATAACAGTGGCTAATTTTGTGACTTTAGCCGAAGGTAAAAACGAGTTTGTAACACACGAAGAATTAAAAAAGAAACCTTTTTTTGATGGTTTAAAATTCCATAGAGTTATTGAAAATTTCATGATTCAAAGCGGTGATCCATTAGGAACTGGTTCTGGAGATACTGGATATAAATTTAAAGATGAATTCTCAGATTTAAAATTTGACAAAGCTGGTATTTTGGCAATGGCAAACAACGGTCCTGGAACAAATAGCAGCCAGTTTTTTATCACTCACGTTGAAACTCCTTGGCTAGACAACTTACACACTATTTTTGGTCATGTTGTAAGTGCAAAAGATCAAGAAGTAGTAAATAAAGTTGTTCAAGGCGATAATATCGTTTCTGTAACCATTATCAGAAATGGTGAGGCAGCAAAAAAATTCGATGCTGTAAAAGTATTTCACGACTATTTTGCTGACATCGCAAAAGAACAACAGAAATATGCTGGAGCTCAAAAAGAAAAAGTAGATTCTTATGCTGCTTTAAAAGCAAAAGCTACTAAAACTACAAGTGGTTTAGAATATGTAATTACAGAAAAAGGAAGCGGTAAAAAACCTGTTACAGGAAATCAAATCTATATTAAATACGCTGGTTTTCTTGAGAACGGAACTCTTTTTGACACTAGCATTGAGGAAGTTGCAAAAGAATTCGGGAAATTTGATCCTGCAAGAGCACAACAGAACGCATATCAACCAATTCAATTTCAAGCTGGTAAAAAAGACGGTTTAATCCCTGGTTTTATCGAAGGAGTTGAACAATTATCTTATGGAGACAAAGCTGTTCTTTTCATTCCATCTCACTTGGCATATGGAGCTACTGGTGCAGGAGGTGTAATTCCGCCAAACGCTAATATTATTTTCGAAATCCAGATTTCAGAAAAACCATAATTAAATTATAGACTTAAAATTTAAAAGCAATGAAATTTAAATTTCTATTTTTATTTTGCCTAGCAATAGTAAATATACAAGCTCAAACTAAAAAGCCTGCGGCAAAACCAGCAGCAAAACCTACAAGTACAGCAGTTGCATCAACAAACTCTGATGAAGGAATTTTTGCAACAATTTCTACTACAAAAGGAGACATTGTTCTTTCCTTAGAATATGTAAAAGCTCCTGTAACTGTTGCCAACTTTATTACTTTGGCAGAAGGCACAAACCCGAACGTTAAAGCATCTCTTAAAGGAAAACCATTTTATAACGGATTAAAATTTCATAGAGTTATTAATGATTTTATGATTCAAGGTGGTGATCCTGACGGAAATGGTTCTGGAGGTCCAGGATATTCATTCAAAGATGAATTTGTTGACGATTTAAAATTTGAAAAAGGCGGTGTTCTTGCAATGGCAAATTCTGGTCCTGCAACAAACGGAAGCCAGTTTTTTATTACACATAAAGACACTCCTTGGTTAAACGGAAAACATACGATTTTTGGTCACGTAGTTTCTGGAATGGATAACGTAAATAAAATTGTTCAGGACGATGTAATGACAAAAATTGTTATTACACGCAAAGGTGCAGCAGCAAAGAAATTTGATGCTCTAAAGGTTTTAAGCGATGATGTTAAAAAAGAAGCTGCTAAAAAAGAGGAAGCTAAAAAAGTAGTTACAGCTAAAGCAACTTATTTTAAAGATGCAAAAGCAAAAGCAACAGCGACTGCTTCTGGTTTAAAATATGTAATTACTCAAAAAGGTACTGGCGTTAAAGGTGCTGAAGGTTCTACAATCTACTTTCACTACGCAGGATATTTTGAAGACGGTAATTTGTTTGACAGCAGTATGGCTCAGGTAGCAAAAGCATACGGAAAATACGATGCTAACAGAGACACGCAAGGCGGTTACAAAGCATTTCCTTTTACAGTTGGTAAAAAAGACGGAATGATTCCTGGATTTCTTGAAGCTCTTGATATGATGACAGACGGAGAAAAAGCAATTTTCTTCTTGCCTTCAAACTTAGCTTACGGAGAAAAAGGTGCTGGAGGTGTAATTCCACCAAATGCAACTTTAATTTTCGAAATCGAAACTTATCAAAACCAGCCTAACTAATTATTAGAGAGTACATTTATTCTTTACAAATAAAAAGCCATCAGGATTATTCTTGATGGCTTTTCTCTTTTTTCATTGTTTTCTTTTTTTGAATAATTCTTAATTCAAGACTTCAAAACCGATTTATTTTGTCATTAAATTACTATTTTCAACATAGTACGATAAAATCCTAAACAAAATAACTTACCTTTGCCGGCTTAATTTTTTAAAACAGATAATTTATGACGTCGCAAAATAATGTATTAAAAGGTGTTTTTCTTGTTGCTCTAGGAGCAACTACTTACGGAATGTTGGCTACTTTTGTAAAAATGGCCTATTCTGAAGGATACACAACTGCAGAAGTAACGACATCACAGTTTATATACGGAATTTTAGGTATTCTTATAATCAATCTATTTCAGCGCGTTAAAAACAAGAATTCGGCTGTAAAAGCATCTCCAAAAAATATTTTTAATTTAATGCTTGCAGGAACTTCATTAGGAATGACCAGCTTATTTTATTACTTGGCTGTAAAATACATTCCTGTTTCTATTGGAATTGTTTTATTGATGCAAACCGTTTGGATGGGGGTTTTGCTCGAAATGTTTTTAGAAAAAAAGTTACCTTCCAAACAAAAAGTAATTGCTGTTTTCATAGTCCTTTTCGGAACTGTTTTAGCTACAAATCTTATCCATAATGATATCGAACTAGACTGGAGAGGTTTGGCTTGGGGAATGCTGGCTGCTGCTTCTTTTACAACAACCATGTTTACTGCCAATCGTGTTGCTACCGAAATTTCTTCAGCTCAAAGAAGCCTTTATATGCTTCTTGGTGGTGCTATTATTGTTTTTTCGTTTGCTTTTGCAACACAAGTAACAGCTTTCAATCTTGACATTTTCTTAAAATGGGGAATTGTCTTGTCTTTATTTGGAACCATTATTCCGCCACTTTTAATGACTGCAGGTTTTCCTCTAACAGGAATCGGATTAGGAAGTATTGTTTCTGCACTTGAACTTCCCGTTTCTGTAACAATGGCCTATGTATTATTAGATGAAAAAGTAATCTTCTCTCAATGGGTTGGTATTGTTCTAATTATACTTGCCATAATTATTATGAATGTAAATTTTAAGTCAAAAAAATAACTCGAAATACGCATTATTAAAAAAAACACATCTGTAATGCAATAATTGTTAATTTTTTTATAATTTCGTGATAAACAACTAAATATCATGAATTTACCTTGGCATTTATATTTAATGGCTTCCTTATATATTCTTGCTGGGATAAATCATTTTAGAAAACCTGGAATGTACATAAAGATCATTCCACCCGCATTTAAAAACCCCAAATTAATAAATATTTTAAGTGGTGCCGCTGAGATTATTCTAGGCATCTTACTAATCCTGCCTTTTACTACAAATTTTGCCGCCTGGGGAATTATAATGCTATTAATTGCTGTTTTTCCTGCCAATTTGTACATGCTTCAAAATAAAAAAGCAGGTTTTGGTTTACCAACATGGATTTTATTTGTACGTTTGCCCTTACAAATTGTTTTGGTTTATTGGGCTTACCAATATACATTCTAACATTAACCATTTAAATTATTTTATTATGAAAAAATTATTTGCAGAGTTTTTTGGTACTTATTGGCTTGTTTTTGGGGGATGCGGAAGCGCTATTTTTGCAGCAGGAATTCCAAATTTAGGAATCGGATTTGCAGGTGTTGCACTAGCTTTTGGTTTAACTGTGCTTACAATGGCGTATGCTGTTGGGCATATTTCTGGCGGTCATTTTAATCCTGCAGTTTCTTTTGGTTTATGGGCAGGCGGAAGATTTTCTGCTAAAGATCTTATTCCGTACATCATTGCACAATGTGTTGGAGCTGCTGCTGCTGCAGGAACTTTATACACTATAGCCTCTGGAAAAGCTGGTTTTGCAATTGATAGTACAAAAGCGGGAGCCTTTGCTTCTAATGGTTTTGGAGCTTTTTCTCCTGATGGTTATTCGTTACAAGCTTGTTTCATCGCCGAATTTGTGCTTACCCTATTCTTCTTATTAGTGATTTTAGGAGCAACTGATAAATTTGCAAATGGAAGATTTGCAGGAATCGCAATCGGTCTGGCTTTAACCTTAATCCATTTAATCAGTATTCCAATTACCAACACTTCTGTCAATCCAGCGAGATCTTTGTCTCAAGCAATTTTTGTGGGCGGAGAACCATTATCTCAAGTTTGGCTATTTTGGGTCGCTCCTATTCTTGGTGCATTAGCTGCTGGTTTCCTTTATAAAACATTACTACAAAATCATAACGAAGCTTAATATTGCTTTAAATAATCATAACCTTAAATTTAAAAATTAAATATGGAATTTTTATATTTCTTACTTATTGGTGCAATTTCTGGCTGGCTAGCTGGTCAAATATGGAAAGGTGCAGGTTTCGGATTAATTGGTAATATTATTGTTGGAATCATTGGCGGATTTATTGGCGGATGGATTGCTGGCAAACTTGGTATTGGCGGTGGCGGGCTTCTTTGGCAGATTATAATTGCTGTAGGAGGTGCTTGGGTTTTATTGTTTATAATAAGCCTCATCAAAAAATAATACCTTAAATAATAATTTCTAAAGAGAAAATCGGATATATTTATATTTGGTTTTCTCTTTTTCTTTGAATAAAACCGAAAGAAAGTTTTAATTAATTCAAATATTTGTGTACCATGAATGACATTATTAATTATTTTTCTACAATTCCTTCTTTGCATAGAAGTTTGATTTTGGTTGGTGGCATTACCATTTTCTGGCTCATCGAAAACAGTTTTCCTTTGTTTAAAATGCAGTACAAAAAATGGCCTCATGCAGGAATTAATTTCTTCTTCACGTTTACCACAATTGTCGTCAACTTTATTCTGGCTTTTATTTTGATAAGAACCGCCGCATGGACCATCGACCATAATTTTGGAATTCTGCAGTGGTTACCTCAAATGCCAATTTGGCTTTATACCATAATTGGATTATTGCTCTTAGATTTAATTGGCGCTTATTTAGCGCATTTGGTTGAACACAAGGTAAAAATTCTGTGGCAATTTCATTTAATACATCATACCGACACTTGGATCGATACTACAACAGCAAACAGACACCATCCGGGAGAGAGTGTAGTTCGTTTTGTTTTTACTACTTTGGGTGTTTTGATTGTAGGCGCTCCAATGTGGATGGTTTTTCTTTATCAGTCATTGTCTGTTATTGCTTCACAATTTAATCATGCCAATATTTCACTTCCGGAAAAACTGGATGTTTTTTTGAGTTATTTTATTGTTTCTCCAAATATGCATAAAGTGCATCATCATTATGTTTTGCCCTATACAGATAGTAATTATGGAAATATTTTTTCTGTTTGGGATCGCCTTTTTGGAACCTTTACCTATTTACCCAAAGATCAGCTCATTTATGGCGTAGATACTCACATGCTACCCGAAGAAAACAATGAATTAAAGAATCTGTTAAAAATTCCATTTCAAAAATCAAGATCCTTCAAAAACAGTTAAAATCATTAAAAAAATTGAACTTTACTGAACCAACTTATTATTTTTTTTTTTAATATTGATACAGAAATTGAAAATCAATCTATTAATAATTAACACCCTATTTTGAATTAATTTTCACGAGATGAAAAAGAGTAGCCGCAAAGAATTAACTCCGGAACAAATTGAAAGACTTGTTTCGCTAGCTTTAGAAGAAAGAAATCCATTTGAAATTATAAAGAAAGAATTTGGATTGGCAGAAAAAGAAGTCCTAGACATCATGAAAAAGAAAATGCCTCTTGAAAAATTTGAGATGTGGAAAAAGAAGGCAATTGCAAATAAACCAAAACCAAAACCAGTAAAAATAGATGATTTTGATGAAGATTTGGATGGAAAGTATTATATCAAGAATAAATTAGACTAACATAAAGCTCCTGTTTTTCAGGAGTTTTTTTTTATTTTTTAAATTAATGTGATTTTTTAGTAACTTTTCTAGACTTTTTGTGTCAAATATAATTAACTAAACATATACAAATGAAAAAAATACTTTACACCTTAGCTCTAGCGGTCACTTTTTGGAGCTGTAAAACAGGGAGCACAGGAGCCGCGAAAAGCAATATAGTTGAAGTTAATATCAATCTAACTGATGTTAAGGACGATAAAGTTTTAGTAACAGTTACACCACCAGCCATTAAAACCGATGAAATTGTTTATAGTATTCCGAAAACAGTTCCTGGTACATATTCAACAGATAATTACGGAAAATATTCAGAAGATTTCAAAGCATTTGATGCTAAAGGAAATCCACTTACTGTAAAAAGATTAGACGATAATTCTTGGTCTATTTCAAACGCAAAAACATTAAAGAAAATCACTTATCTAGTAAACGATACTTTTGATACAGAAAAAGGAACCGGATTTGGAAATGATGACGTTTTTTCTCCAGCTGGAACAAACATCGATGCTGGAAAAAATTTCATGGTTAACACCCATGGTTTTGTAGGGTATTTTAAAGATAAATTAGATATTCCGTACAAAGTTACTATTACACATCCTGAAACGCTTTGGGGAGCTACTTCTATGACAGATCAAGATGCAAGCAATACTTCTGATGTTTTTACAACTTCTCGTTATGCTGTTTTGGTAGAAAACCCAATTATGTATTCTAAACCTGATTACACTACTTTTAATGTAAACGGAATGGATATCTTAATTGCAGTTTACTCTCCTACTGGAAAATACACTGCTGAAAGCATTACTCCAGAAATGAAAACTATGATGACAGCTCAGAAAAACTTTTTAGGAAAAGTCAATTCTACTAAAAAGTATACTGTATTATTGTATTTATCTAGCATGGCAAAGGATGATGCTCACGGTTTTGGAGCTTTAGAGCATCCAACGGCTACAACTGTAGTTTTACCTGAGTCTATGCCAAAAGAAAAATTGGTAGAATCTATGAAAGATGTAGTTTCTCACGAATTTTTTCATATCGTTACTCCTTTAACCATTCACTCAAAAGAAATTCAGTATTTTGATTACAATGCGCCACAAATGTCTGAGCACTTATGGATGTACGAAGGTGTAACAGAATATTTTGCTAATCTTTTCCAAATTAACCAAGGTTTAATTGACGAAGCTGAATTCTATTCTCGTATTGCTGATAAAATTGAACAGTCTAAAAGTTTAGACGATACAATGTCATTTACTGTAATGAGTAAAAATGTTTTAGAACAACCATACAAAGACCAATACTTAAATGTATACCAAAAAGGAGCTTTAATTGGTATGTGTATTGACATTATCATTAGAGAAAAAAGTAATGGCGAAAGAGGAATTCTAGATTTAATGCACAAATTATCTGATGAATATGGTATTGAAAAACCTTTTAATGACGATGAATTATTCGCAAAAATCACTTCTTTAACTTATCCTGAAGTTGGTGACTTTTTGAATAAATATGTTGCTGGAACAACTCCAATTCCTTACGATTTTTATTTAGCTAAAGTTGGCGTTACAAAATCAACTGAGAAAAAAGCTGGAAATCCGTTTATTAAAGGTCAAACTCCATACATTACTATTGACAAAGCAACAAAAGAAATTGCTGTTCGCCCTGATTCAGAATCAATTGCATTCTTTAAAAATTTGAACTTAAAAGGTGGAGATAAAATTTTAGCTGTAAACAATAAATCATACAACTTAGATAACATTTATGATTTAATTACTGAAAGTGAAAACTGGAAAGAAAATGATCCAATTACACTTAAAGTAAAACGTGGCACTAAAGAAGAAACTATAAAAGGAACTGTGAAGTTACCATTTGAAGAGTCTGAAACTTTTAAGGCAACTGATGCTTCAAAAGAAAAACTTAAAAATGCATGGTTGAAAGGTTAATTCCCTTTTACAACATAAAAAAAACGACAAGTGATTGTCGGTTTTTTTTATGTCTTCTAGGTTTGTCAGACTGAGCGAAGTCGAAGTCCCACACTGTGATTCGGCTTGCGTGGCTTCGACTTCGCTCAGCCTGACAAAAATGAGTTTATTTCTTCACAGGAAATTTCCAGTCAAATTCGTCTTTACTATTAATGATTGCTCCAATTTCGAACTTTACAACCTCATCATATTCTGTTTGAAGAATAAACCAATTATCTTCGTTGAAGTAATTTTCGAAAGTATCAAAAGTTTCTTGATTGTATTTTGTAATTCCTTTTGCAGCAAAATCTTTCTTTACATCAGCAATTTTTCTTCCTATTAATTTGAATCCGAAAACTTCTAAATCATTACTTGAAGCTACTAAATAACCTAATTTCAACTCTTCTTCCTCATAAAATGTCAATCTGATTTTGTGCGCATTATAAACAAAAATCACATTATCGTCTTCGTCTTTATAGTTTTTATCAGGTTTTCCTAAAACAGCTGTTACGTCATTCTGCTTCATTCCAAAAAGCAATTTATCAATTCCTGATTTTAGATTTATTTTCATATCTCGTTTTCTTTATTTGAAGTGCAAATTTCGTGAAGTTTTTTGTTGTTTCGCCAAGAATTGCACAAATTTTCACGAATTAAAATATTATCATTTATCAGGCTGAGCGGAGTCGAAGCCCTTTTAAGCTAGAAAGCCCTTCGACTCCGCTCAAGGTGACAGACGTAAAACTAATTTTGATATTGCTTCTTATTAGGTTTACTGCTCATATAAAACGTAATCTTTCCTCCATTTATAACATCTGCATGTTTTAAAAACGGCCTTTCTAATTGTTTACCGTTCAGTAAAACTTTATTCACAAATACATTTTTATCAGATTGATTTACTGTTGAAACTTCAAAAGTTTTTCCGTTTTCTAAATTTAAAATAGCATTTTTGAGCAATGGACTTCCTAATGCATATTCGTCAGAACCAGGAGCTACAGGATAAAACCCTAAACTGCTAAAAATATACCAAGCACTCATTTGACCAAAATCGTCATTTCCGCCTAATCCATCAGCGCCATTTCGGTACATTTTCTTCAAGATCATTCTTATTTTATCTTGCGCTTTCCAAGGAGAATCTGTCCAATTGTATAAATAGACAACATGATGCGAAGGCTCGTTTCCGTGAACATAATTTCCAATGATTCCGTCTCTTGTAATATCTTCTGTATTTTCAAAATATTTATCAGGAAGATGCATATTGAACAATGAATCTAAACGAACTTTAAATTTCTCATTTCCTCCCATCAATTGAATCATATCAGCTGGATCTTGCGGAACGTACAAACTATAATTCCAAGAATTTCCTTCAATAAAACCTTGTCCGTGCGTATCTAGCGGATCAAATTCTTTTTTGAAAGTTCCGTCATTCAATTTTGGACGCATGAAACCTGTTTTTTCGTCATACACATTTTTATAATTTTTCGATCTTTCAATGAATTCATTATAAACATCTGTTTTTCCAAGTTTTTTAGCCGCTTGCGCGATTGCCCAATCGTCATAAGCATATTCTAAAGTTTTAGAAACCGAAGCACCGTTTTTATCTTCTGGAACATACCCTTTATTCATGTAAAATTCTAATCCATCATAATAAGGTACTTTTGCAGTATTCACACAAGCTTGAAGCGCTTTCTCGGCATCAAAACTAATATTGCCTTTTACAATGGCATCTGCCACAACCGAAACAGAATGGTACCCAATCATGCACCAGTTTTCGTTGGCATAATGCGACCATATTGGAAGCATTTTATGAACGCTCTGATCTGAATGCGCCAGCATCGAACTCACCATATCGGCGTTTCTTTTTGGCTGGACAATATTAAATAAAGGATGTAAAGCACGATAAGTATCCCAAAGCGAATAACTGGTATAATTGGTAAAGTTTTCGGCTTTATGCACATTCATATCAAGACCTTTATAGTTTCGATCTAAATCCATGTATTCTGTGGGACCTAAAAATGCGTGATACATTGCGGTATAAAAATTAACCAAATCTTCTTTTTGAATGGTTTCCACCTGAACTTTATTCAATTCTTTATTCCAAACTTCCTGACTTTGTTTTTTTACTTTTTCGAAATCCCAATCTGGAGTTTCTTTTTTCATGTTTTCTAATGCTCCAGCAGAACTTACAGGCGAAAGAGCCATTTTGATTTTAATTTTTTCACCTTCATTCGTATCAAAATCAAAAAATAGTTTTAAGTTTTGACCTGCCATTTCTGGGAAGTTTTTCGTTTGATCGAATTTTCCCCAAAAACCTCTGTAAACACTTTTTTCTTGAACAGCTTGTCCGTAGCTTTTAATAGGTTTATTGAAAGACATGGCAAAATAAACTGTTCTGGTTCTCGCCCATCCGTTTGTCTGACGATATCCTGTTATTAAAGTATCGTTTTCTACACGAACAAATGTCCAAACATTCTTTTTATCGTAATTGTAAATTCCTGAAGTCAAGTCCAAAATTATATGCGCTTCATCAGATTTTGGGAAAGTATACTGATGCATTCCAACACGAGTTGTGGCTGTCAATTCTGCTTTAATCTTATGATCTTCTAGAAAAACGCTGTAATAAGCTGGCTCTGCTTTTTCTGTTGCATGCGAAAATGCCGATCTATAACCGGATAATGGTTTAGACGCCACACCAGGATTTAATTGCAGTTTTCCAGTTGTTGGCATAATTAAGAAATCGCCTAAATCTGAATGTCCAGTTCCGCTAAAATGAGTATGGCTGAAACCTACAATCGTTTTATCTTCATATTGATAACCGGCGCAGTATTTATAAACTTCTCCATTATATTTTCCGTTTAAGCTATAAGCAATTGTATCGGTTTCTGGGCTCAATTGTACGCTTCCAAAAGGGACTGTTGCGCCTGGGTAAGTGTGTCCCATTTTTGCTGTTCCAATCATTGGATCTACATATTGAATAAGATTTAACTTTTCGGTCGCCTTCTTTTGTCCTTTTATATGATTACTCGAAAGCATTAAAGCCAATACTCCGAAAAGAAAATTACAGCATTTTGTTTTAATCATTTTTTATTGTTTTTTCTTTGAAATCTTTGTTGTTGTTTTAATGTAGAAAAGTACAACAAAATCTATTTTTAAAAAACATAAATTTAGCAGAACTCGAAAGGTTTAAATATCTTTGATGTATAAAAAGTCTAGCGAAAACATGAAAAAATATATTTTAATTCTACTTTGTTTTTTATTCCTCTTTTATTTTTTCTCAAAAAGCAGAAAGCCACAGATTAACCAAACAAGAAATTTCTGAACGTGAACTTGAAAACACAACCAATTTCCCTATTTATAGAGCATTTGAATTTAGCGATAAAAGCGGAGTTTACGAATTGGTTTTAGGCGAAAATCAAAAAGTAATTTCTAAAAAGGATACTTTAAACACAAAAATACAAGCTGTTTGTGTAATTAATGACCACGGCGGACTTTTAGATCAATGGAAAATTAATGATTTGCTTGAAGATACTCTGCCAAAAGAAACAAACATTTGGTTCTGGACAAAATATTGCAGTACAAAAGATATTGATGGAGACGGTTATATTGAACCTATTATTGTTTATGGAACTCGCAACGAAGATGGCTATATAAGACGCGTAAAAATTATTACGATTTATAAAAAGAAAAAATATGTTATTCGTGCAGTTGAATGTGATTTTGATAATTGCAGAAGTTTTGAAAAAGATCAAAATTGGAATACGCTTCCGCAGAAAATAAAATTATACGTTAATCAATTGACTGAAAAAATGAGAAAAGAACAGGATGTGCTTTTAAAAAATGGGTAATTTTAATGGTGAATTGTGAATGGTAAATTGTTAATGATTGATGTTGATTCTTAATTAATAATTCACCATTAACAATTATCTACTCATTCATTTCATCATAACGTTCTGGAACTTGCGGATCGTAAAGCGGACATTTGAATTCTTCCATGATATCTACTAATCTATTCATGGTTTTTCCTTCTGTTCCGTAGCAGTCAATTTTTATGCTTTGAGGTGTTGTAATAACTTGAAATGCACCTTTCCCTTTTGGATTTTTCCAGCTGTCTTCATCCACTCTTTCCCATTCCGAAAAAACTGAATTGATTCTGTTTACGATTACTTCAATTTGAAGTGCAGCCAGACCTTCAACTTCTTGTTTTTCTACAAGAGCTTCATAAACTTCCTGATTGTTCAGGTAAATTTCATCTAGATATCTCCAAAAAAGTAATTCGTACATAGTTAAATATTTTTAAACCATATGAGTGATATAAGAAAATATAAATTTTTTCTGAGTGAAATCGAAAGCTGTCATTAATAAGGCTTCGACTTTGCTCAGCCTGACAATCTAACTTAAAATGAACTTATATCACTTATATGGTTATTTTTTTTAATAATTAAATGTTCCGTATTCGCTAGTAATTGTAAGCTTTTTAGAATCTGAAGCTTCTACTCTACCTACAATCTGCGCATCAACATTAAATGATTTCGAAATTTCGATAATATCTTGTGCAATATTTTCTGGAACGTAAAGCTCCATTCTGTGACCGCAGTTGAAAACCTGATACATTTCTTTCCAATCTGTTTTTGATTGTTCTTGAATTAATTTGAACAATGGCGGCACCGGAAACAAATTGTCTTTTATAACATGTAAGTCTTTTACAAAATGTAAAATTTTAGTTTGTGCACCACCACTGCAGTGTACCATTCCGTGAATATCTTCTGGAGTATATTTATCTAAAATTTTCTTTATAATTGGTGCGTAAGTTCTTGTTGGAGAAAGCACTAATTGTCCAGCATTGATTGGACTGTTTTCTACTTCATCTGTCAAGTTTACTTGTCCTGAATAAATTAATTCTTCTGGAACGGCAGCATCGTAACTTTCTGGATATTTCTTAGCCAAATATTTTCCGAAAACGTCATGACGTGCAGAAGTAAGTCCGTTACTTCCCATCCCTCCATTATATCCTTTTTCGTAAGTTGCTTGTCCGAAAGAAGCCAAACCAACAATTACATCTCCAGCTTTAATATTTGCATTGTCTACAACATCACTACGTTTCATACGAGCTGTTACAGTAGAATCTACAATAATGGTACGAACTACATCGCCAACATCTGCTGTTTCTCCTCCTGTTGAATGAATGGTAACTCCAAATGATTTTAATTCGTTGATTAGTTCCTCTGTTCCGTTGATGATTGCAGAAATTACCTCAGCTGGAATTAGGTTTTTGTTTCTTCCAATTGTTGAAGAAAGTAAGATATTATCTGTTGCGCCAACACACAATAAATCGTCAATATTCATGATTAAGGCATCTTGAGCAATTCCTTTCCAAACAGAAAGATCTCCAGTTTCTTTCCAATACATGTATGCTAAAGACGACTTTGTACCCGCTCCGTCAGCATGCATAATTAGGCAGTGATCATTGTCCTGAGTTAAATAATCAGGAACAATTTTACAGAATGCCTGCGGAAATAAACCTTTGTCAATATTTTTTATAGCGTTATGTACGTCTTCTTTTGATGCCGAAACACCTCTTTGTGCATATCTTTTGCTAGAATCTGAACTCATGAAAATTAGTTTGTGTTGATGTGCTGCAAAGATAATCCCTTTTTTTAATTCTTTGCCTTATTCGATTATTTGATTGATAAAAAAATCGGCAGAAGTATATATTCTGCCGATCTCCCGAAATAAAATTGGTTATGAAACTTTGGCTTGCTGCTTTTATTCCCAGTCGGGCATTGAAGCTCCTGTAAATAAGATTACTCTAGAATCAGTAACTCCAATTCCTGTTTTTACTACATTTTTAACAGAAAGTCCATCATTTGATGTATTCATAAAAATCAGCTCGGCTTCGTTTGGCGAATACCTAACATCTAAATCATTTGTTCCCTGAGGCTTACCTGTCGTTAATTCGTACGAATTCCCTAAAACAAAACTATATTCAAAAATTCTGGAATCTAATTGACGATAATTACTGTTTTCAAATCCCGAAACATCTCTAGCATAAAGTAATTTTAAACCAGAAACTGAAAAATTTAAACCACTGGCAGCACCCGGTAAGCCAGCCAATATTGGCGTTACTACAACTCCCGACGGATTTATAACATAAATTTCTACGCCATAGCCATTTATATCATTTACTTTTAAAGCTATTTTACTTCCATCTGCACTCCAATCGCATTCTGAAATAAATTTACCGTTTGGGGTTTGGAATATTTTGGCGACTCCACTTCCATCGCTTTTTATCCTATATAATTTATCAAAGTTCGGATAAATAAATTCGCTTCCAGAAGCATTCCACGAATACCCTATATAATTTGCATTAAACCCAGCAATAGGAATAGAACTTGTTACTTTTTTTATGTTTGTTCCGTCAAAATTCATCGTATAAATATCATTTTGCGAACCTGTTGTTCCTATAAATGCTATTTTTTGAGCCTGATTATTTCGTCTTGGTCGCCAATAATTTTTATCAGAACTTGTTAATTGGTATTGTTTTCCTGTATCATCTGCTGTAAAAATTACGTTGTTTCCATTTATGGTTTTCACAAATAAATGCCTTGTTGCTGGAAATGCAATTGTAGAAAATGCGCTTATTGTGCTTAAAATTGGTGCATTTACTCCATCACTTACAGAAACTTGCCAATAATATTTCGTGCCATACATTAAATTTGTCAGTGCCAGTTTTTTGTCTTTTATATCTGTAAAAACCGCGATATCGCTATTTTTATCGTTTCTCAGATTTATCGTGTATGTCATCGTATCATTATCAGGATCGGTAACAGTCCAACTGAGTTCTAAATTTATAGGCTGGCTTGTGCTGTTATCTGTTGGAGCAGCCAAAACCGGAACTGTTGGAGGTTTGTTATTTGCTGTCGATTTGCTTAATTCAAATACAATTTCAGAAGTGTTATTGGCTGTTACAGTAACCGCTTCAAATTTTGCTATAAAACCATCCTTTTGGGCTTGAAAAGAATATTCGCCCACTTTTACATTCGAAACCGTAAATTTTCCTTCGGCATCTGTAAAAACAGTGCTAGTTGTTGGACTTGATAATATTTTTACATTTTCCATTGGTTCAAAAGTATCACTGTTGACTACTTTTCCGGTTACAGTTCCAAACTGAGATTCTCCAATTTTCTCTTCGCTGCAGGAAACCAGACCTAATAAAAAAAGTACACTTGCTATTTTATATAAATACTTCATTATTACCTTACTTTTAAAATTTAAACTTCTTTCTTACATCTTCGAAATGACCGATTTACTTTTTCTTTTTCTTCACAAAATAATAAGTCAGCCCTAATCCAAATTTATAATAGTAATCATCTCGGGTTCCAGCAACTATATAATCGATATTATCACTGAAATTGATATTTTGCTCCGCAAATAATTTTATTCCTATTCTATCTGAAGCCAAATATTCAAGACCTCCTCCGTATTGAACTTTGCCGTATGTATTTTCAAATTTCCTATTCATTCCATATCCGCCACCTACATATAAATACGGCGTAAGACGGTCTTTAGGAAGTATGACCCACTCCATATTAAGATCGTATGTAATGTATCCGACATCTACTAAATTTTTATTGGCAAGATTTACCACATTTGTAGAAGCGCTGATATTAAAACTTGGAGTAATAAAGAATTTTAAAGCTCCGCGTCCAAAAGGTCTTAAAAGCGGATCTTGATAATCTCCATCCATTAAAGTAGCTCCACCAGAAAGTTCTATAGCAAACTGGCTTCTTCTATTTTCTAAAACCCTATCATAAAGTCCTGTAACATCTGCCGTTTTGGTTTCTTCTGCGTACGCTTTTAATAAATTGTCAACCTGCCATTTTGGTGCATCGGCTTCCCAGATATTATCTTTTATTCCTTCTAAAACCAATGATTCTACCGCTTTTTCTATCGCTTCTGTTACAGCCATGTGTACGGGTTCATTAGTTGTATATCCGGTTTCTACTTCCAAAAGCCTTTTAAAATTTACATATCTAAAAAGACTCTCGTCGATAGCCTGAGACAAAATAGTTTTTGAGATATAAACTGATTTTAGAATTTTTCCGTTTGAAGTAGAAATCATTCTTAAGTATATTGTAACACGATCCTGGCGATATTTCACAGAAGCTCCAGCTCCAAAATATCGAGCACCAAATCCGCCTGTAATAATATTGGAATCATAGGAAACTATACCTCCTTCTAACAAAACTCCTGCATACAATAATGGAGTTAACTGGGGTTCGTTCGGATTTGCATTTTTTACATATTCCTGTCTTGTGGCTCGAATAAGATTTCGCTCCTGCAATAAGTTTCCAATATTTTCGCGCTCAATTGGCACAAACCATTTTGAGTCTTCTAGCGCTTTTATTAGAATAGACGTTGCGCCCTGAGTTACAGCAGTACTAAAACTGCTTCCGTTTTCCTGAGGTTTATATTGTCCAGTCTGGTCTCTAAATTTATAGACACCAACTACAACTTGCTCTTTAGGTTTTGGTAAATCTTTTAATAATGAAGTCGCAGGCGTTCCTTCTCCCAAAACAGCTTTTTGTACTCCTGTGGGTTGATTATAATAAGCGCCGCAACCAGTAAAAAGAAATCCAAATACAATAAATAAATAGTAATGGAATCGCATATTATTGATTTGGGATGATTACTTGGGTTTGTTCTCCTGTATTGGTATCTAGGATATTTAAAGTTAATCCGTCAGAAGATGGATAGACATCTACTGAATAACTTCCGAATGTATAAGAGCCTTCCTTGATACCATCTGTACCAAATTGCTGTTTATAAAGAGAACTAGAAATCTGATTTAGCAATTGCGAGTTTAAATTGGCTTTAAATCGTTCTAAATCAGTTTGGGGTTTGGTTTCTGCTGTTTTGTCCTTTTGTTTATTTTGCGCTTCTGCACTGCTTAGAAGCCACTGATAGTTAAAAGTATCTCCTCCAAAAGCTGGATTTACAGGTTTGTAAACTAAAGCTTGAGCATTTATAAATGGAGAAATAAGCAGAAAAACTGCAAGGGTTAAAATAAATTTCATGTCGCTAATAATAAAATTAATACTGAGTGAAATATTTGCGTTGTTTTTCTTTTTCTTTCAAATAGGTAAAAGTTTCGTTTACAGCCTCTACTGCAACCGCATCAAGAAATTCGTCATCTGGTCTTACTAAAAACTGATATACTATTTCATTATCTATCATAATAGTTATGGCAGTGTTTCTAGCAAAACTATACTCTTCACCTATTGTTACTATTTTATCAGCATTTATTCCTATTTCATTGTATTTGTAATAATACCGATCGTAAAAATCTTTTCCTGCTTTTGTTTTGGTTTCATCTGTTATAATTCCTTTTAAGACAAATCCATCAACAGGAAGGACTATCACATTATCTTTTTTTTTTCTTCGCCAAGTACTACTCGATCTTTTGCTACGATTTGCTTATCCTCATCATAAAACAAAAGCAAAATGATTACCTCATCATCTGCTGTTAAATTGATCTGTGAAGTAGACAATTTCTGAATTTCATTGGGTTGTAAAGTAAAAACACCAACTTGATCATTACTAGACTGATTATTACTTTTATTATTGTTTTTTATAACAGACAAACGATAAGCTGCACTTCGAATTACATCTGTTAAGTTTTCTGCAGTACCTGTAATCTTTACGCTGTTTTCTACTTTTTCTACTTCAATTTTTGCCTTTAATTTATCCTGAGGAACTTGTGCAAACATTAAAGCTGAAAAAAGCATTAAAAAGATGGTAATATGTCTGTTTATAAAACGCATGTTATTTTAATTATTTATTAAAATAATAGAAGCGCCATTTCCTGTCTGAGTTATTTTCATATTCTTTGACATCGAATTGGTTCCAATATTTTGAATGTTTTGATTATCTCCTTTTTGGATCATTTCCATATTGATATTGTAATTGGTGTACAATGTAAAATCGGAAATTTTGTTGTTATCGCCTTGCTGAATAACGCTTTGAGTAATTGTTTTTGCATTTTTATCTAATGCTAGTGAATTATTATCACCATTTTGATCTACTGCCACTTTTGTATCATTCGATTTTAAAGCAGCATAAACCTTATTGAAATCGCCAATTTGCTGAATTTGAACACCCGATTGAATTTTAGAATTTAATTCGTCACGTTCTTTCTTGTTCATGTTTGAAACAATGCTAAAAGCTTTTTCTTTTGAATCGAAAAGAGATGAACTGTAATTTTTAAATTCTGGGTTTTCTTCTTTCTCTTGAGCAATGAGAGCTGCTGAAAAAAACATTAAAAAGACAATATTTAAAAAAATTGCTTTCATAATACTTATATTTTAATTAAGAACACAACAGCTAAGAATGAAGCTGTTGTGTTTTATATTTTTACAACTAGTGGTTACTTTGAACTACTGTAGATAAGTTCGAAGTTCCTTGTTGAATTACTAAATTCACGTTTCCTGTTGATAAAAAAGAATTAGCAGTTTGTGTTGAGTAAGATCTGTTTGAATTTCCTTCTTGCAACACATTTTCTGTATTTCTATATCCAGTTTGAGTTGAATTAGCAATGTTAGAATTTCCAAATTGGTAATGGTTAGATTCATTGCTGTTTGTAGCACTTGCAAGTGCTCCTGCAGTTTGAGTTTGGTTAGACTCGTTATCTAAACCTCCTTGGCTAGCATAAGCTTTGTTGTAATTTCCATTTTGAGTTTGAGTAGCTTCATTTCTTCCATGAGGAGATTTAGGAACAAGTGTAGTTAATGGAGCCATTCCAGTAAAAACTGAAGCTGTTGGAAGAGTATTTCCTGTTGTACCTTGATCTATCGTAGCAGAGTTATTATTTCCTGTTTGAGTTTGAGTCGCTTTATCTTCTCCTTTTAGATCCAAATAAACTGGAGATGATCCAACTTGAGTTTCATCTTGCCAAATAGTAGCTGAGTTATCATTTCCTACTTGAGTTTGATAAGCTTCATTTCTCCAGTTGTTTTGTGAAATAAAAGCTTTGTTACGTTTTCCATCTTGTGACACTTCTGCTAAGTTGTTGTTAGACAAATTTCCAAGAATAGGAAGCGTAATTTCTCCTGGATTAACTCCTTGGTAAACATCTGCCTCATTATTCGCATTTTTTTGAATTACACTAGAACTTTGTGCAGTACCAATTTGATGCACATAAGCATCTTGAGTTGTTCCAGTTTGATTTACGTAACTTGAATTAGGTGCCGGTGGATCTAATGGTATAGTTACTACCTGTGCAAAAGCCGCTACTCCTACAAACAGCATCGCTGAGATGCTTAAAATTACTTTTTTCATAATAAATATATTTAATTGGTTATTAATACAACTTATTATGTAGGTAATTTGCAGATTCGAAATTTGGGGGAAAGACGGGGACTTTACAACGCCATTTGAAAACAAATTTTAATTTATTTTCTCAACTTCATGACCAAAATTATAAAACTTCTCCAAAACAAGATTCAGTATAAATACCTATTTTACAAGATATTAACCTCTTTTCGACAAACTGTAAAACTATCTCGATGAACTGCCAAAAAGCTTATAAATTTTCATAGGAAAAAAGGTACTTATTACAATTTGTTTACATTTAAAGCATCTGTAACAAAGAAAATATCAATTAAATAGGGGCTTTATTACTATTTAAGCAAAAAAAAGCCTGTCTTAGAAGACAGGCTTTAACAAATTGTTTCTTAATTATTTAGTAAACAATAATTCTCTGTATTTGGTTAATGTCCAACTTTCGTCATCTACCAATAATTCCAATTTATCGCAGTGATTACGAATCTCGTCAAAATATGGTTTTACGTTATTGCAATACGCCTCTGCCATTTTTTGAGCATCAGTTAATTGATTTGCTTTCTTTCTTTCATTAGTCATTGCCAATACTTTAGAATTGATTCCTTCAATATGACCTGAAATTTCTTTAATTAAAACAATCTGCTCTTTTGCAATAGTTTCAAATTCTTTTCCAAAAATCTCTTTTAATCCTTTTACGTTTTCAATTAATGTATTTTGATAACGAATAGCCGTTGGAATTACATGGTTTCTTGCAATATCTCCTAAAACGCGACCTTCAATCTGGATTTTTTTAGTATATTCTTCCAATTCGATTTCGTAACGCGCCTCGGCTTCTACATGATTAAAGATTCCTAATTCTTCAAACAATTCCAAAGCTTGTTTCGAAACTTTTGCTTTAATCGCTTCTGGAGTTGTTTTAAAATTACTTAATCCTCTTTTTACTGCTTCTTTTTCCCAAGCTTCGCTATAACCATCTCCTTCAAAAAGGATTTTTTTAGATTGTTTGATGTATTCTCTTAAGACATTAAAGATCGCATCATCTTTTTTCATGTCTTTATTTTCAATCAAATTCTCTACTTCATTTTTAAAATCAATTAACTGTTTTGCTACAATTGCATTTAAAGTTGTCATTGCATTAGAACAATTTGAATTTGAACCTACCGCTCTAAACTCAAATTTATTTCCTGTAAAAGCAAAAGGCGAAGTTCTATTTCTGT
Organism: Flavobacterium sp. GW823-FHT06G12; assembly: GCF_058794775.1. Taxonomy (NCBI): domain Bacteria; kingdom Pseudomonadati; phylum Bacteroidota; class Flavobacteriia; order Flavobacteriales; family Flavobacteriaceae; genus Flavobacterium; species Flavobacterium sp. GW823-FHT06G12. The sequence goes on along the minus strand of NZ_JBXAHE010000001.1, from coordinate 389,413 downwards.
CTGTATTGTCTAATAATACGTCTGGAATTTTTCCAACAACATTCAATTTCAAATCTGTTTTTTCTTCTGGCGAAAGTTTTCCTGTTGTTACGCTCTCTAATTCAGATAAAACCTTTGTTAATTGAGCTCCAATAAATACTGACATAATCGCTGGTGGCGCTTCGTTTGCTCCTAACCTGTGGTCATTACTTGCTGTTGCGATAGAAGCTCTTAATAAAGTCTCGTTATCGTTTACCGCTTTAATCGTATTAATAAAGAAAGTCAAAAACTGTAAATTGCTCATTGGCGTTTTACTCGGACTTAATAAATTAACTCCTGTATCTGTTGCCAACGACCAGTTATTATGTTTTCCTGAACCGTTTACACCTTTAAATGGTTTTTCGTGAAATAATACTTTAAAGTCATGACGTTCTGCCACTCTTTGCATTACATCCATTAATAAAGAGTTGTGATCTACAGCAAGATTGGTTTCTTCAAAAATCGGAGCCAACTCAAACTGATTTGGCGCAACCTCATTATGACGTGTTTTTACTGGAATACCCAATAACATACATTCTTGCTCTAAATCTCTCATATAAGTAAGAGCACGAGTTGGAATAGATCCGAAATAATGATCGTCTAATTGTTGACCTTTTGCAGAAGTGTGTCCTAATAAGGTTCTTCCTGTCATCATTAAATCGGGACGAGAATTTGCCAACGCTTTATCAATCAAGAAATATTCTTGCTCCCAACCTAATGTTGCTGTTACCTTTTTTACATTTTTGTCAAAATATTTACAAACCTCTGTCGCTGCTTCGTCAATTGCAGATAATGCTCTCAATAAAGGTATTTTATTATCTAAAGCTTCACCTGTGTAAGCAATAAATACTGTTGGTATACATAAAGTTGTACCATATATAAAAGCAGGAGAAGTAGGATCCCAAGCTGTATAACCTCTTGCTTCGAATGTGTTTCTGATTCCGCCATTCGGAAAACTAGATGCATCTGGCTCTTGCTGTACCAATTGCGCTCCTCCAAATTTTTCTACAGATTCATTTCCATCATAAGAAGTTTCAAAAAAAGCATCGTGTTTTTCTGCTGTAGTTCCTGTAAGTGGCTGAAACCAATGTGTATAATGTGTTACACCTTTAGAAAGAGCCCATTCTTTCATTCCCATAGCAATATAATCTGCTAGTTTTCTGTCGATTTTAGTTCCGTGCTGGATCGCATCTCTTACTCCTTTAAATGCATCTGAAGTTAAATATTGCTTCATTGCCTTTTCATTAAACACATTTGCACCAAAAAGATTTGATTTTCGGCCAATTTCCTCAAAATGTACCGGCTTTCTGTTAGAAGCTTGTTGTAAAGCTTGGAAACGTAATGTTGACATGGTTATGTATGTTTTAAATTCGTACTAATTTTCATTAAAAAATGATCAGCAAATATAAACAAATAAAGAACCTATTTAGAATATAAATTTTAGATTTTTGAAATAGAATTTTTCAACATAAACTGCTTTTTTCGAAGAATAATGAATTCAAATCACAGAAATATAACAAAACTGTACGGTATTATTGATTAAATAAACATTTTTTCATAATTTCTTAACTCATAAATTCAAAAATGCGTCGTAATTATTACGAATTTATTTTTTTAAGGTAATTAAAATTGCTTTTTTTAAAATATACCCCTAACAAAATTGCGCTTATCCAAAAAATTATACTTCGCAAAACAAAATAGCCCCCTAATTTTTGGGACTAAAAAAATAAATCTATATTTGACCCAACGAAAAAAAACAAAAAAATTAATTTATATTATTATGGCTAAAATTAAGTTAGAGTACATTTGGTTAGATGGATATGAACCAACTCAAAATCTTAGAAGTAAAACTAAAGTTGAAGAACACGAAAACTTCAAAGGAACATTAGAGGAGCTTGGAAACTGGTCATTTGATGGATCATCTACAAGACAAGCCGAAGGAGGTTCTTCTGACTGTTTATTAGTTCCAGTTGCAATCTATCCAGATCCAACTCGTATCAACGGATGGTTAGTAATGTGCGAAGTTATGTATGCTGACGGAACACCACACCCTTCTAACGGTAGAGCTACAATTGATGATGATAATGATGATTTTTGGTTTGGATTCGAACAAGAGTATTTCATTATGGATACTAAAACTCAACTTCCACTTGGTTTCCCAGTTGGAGGATACCCTGCACCACAAGGGATGTACTACTGTTCTGTAGGTGGAAAAAACACACACGGTAGAAAATTAGTTGAAGAACATGCTGATTTATGTATCGCTGCTGGAATCAATTTTGAAGGAATCAACCAAGAGGTTGCTTGCGGACAATGGGAATTCCAATTATTTGCTAAAGGAGCTAAAAAAGCTGGAGACGAAATCTGGGTTGCTCGTTACCTATTAGACCGTTTGACTGAGAAATATGGTTACTATATCGAATATCACCCAAAACCTCTAGGAGATACTGACTGGAATGGTTCTGGTATGCACGCTAACTTCTCTAACACAGTTCTTAGAACATGTGGTTCTCAAGAAGTTTACGAGAAAATCTGTGAAGCTTTCCGTCCTGTTACTGCTGAGCACATTGCAGTTTACGGAGCTTACAACGATCAGCGTTTAACTGGTAAGCACGAAACTGCTTCTATCCACGATTTCTCTTATGGAGTTTCAGACAGAGGATGTTCTATCAGAATTCCTTTAATGACTGTTCAAAAAGGTTGGAAAGGATGGTTGGAAGACAGAAGACCAGCTTCAAACGGAGACCCTTACAAAATTGCTGCTAGAATTATCAAAACTGTTAACTCAGCAATATAATTTAAAGCTTACAATATATTTTACAAAGTGCCATCGTAATTGTTGGCACTTTTTTTATGCATTAACCCGACAGGTTTTAAAAATCTGTCGGGTTAAACAAGAAAAAAACCTCATAACTTTATAATACTTAACATTTTACAAGTAACAAATATTACTTAATTTTAAGATTAAATTTAATTTTTAAGTTAAAGTTCAAAACTTATCTTTGTATATCATTAAAAAAAATAATTTATGATAGTCTGGTCTCTCTTTTTACTTGCTGTAATTTTTATTCTTGCTTTAGACCTTGGTGTCTTTAACAAAACACCACATATTATTAGTACTAAAGAAGCCAGCAAATGGACTCTTATTTGGGTTACTTTATCCTTCCTGTTTTCGGGAGTAATTTATTGGCTATACACTACAGATTATATAGAAAATCCAGATCAGCTTGAACCTATGAAAGCTTCAATGAAGTTTATTACAGGTTATTTAATAGAGCTTTCGCTAAGTGTGGACAACATCTTTGTTATTGCTATTATTTTTGCTTCGTTCAAAATTCCGCAAAAATACCAGCACCGCGTTTTGTTCTGGGGAATTCTAGGAGCAATTGTTTTCCGTGGTTTGATGATTTTCTTTGGTGTAATGCTAATTAGCAAATTTACCTGGACAACCTATGTCTTTGGTATTTTCTTGATTTTTACTGCTATAAAAATGTTATTTTCTGGTGAAGATGAAGATTTTCATCCAAAAGATTCGTTTGTATACAAAACATTAGGAAAAATTATTCCGATTACATCAGAGATGGATGGCGAAAAATTCTTTATCTCAACCAAAACTGCAAAAAAAGCTGCAACTCCATTATTTGTTGCTTTGATTGTAATCGAGGTTATGGATGTGCTATTTGCTGTAGATAGTGTTCCTGCAATTTTAGCCATTACAAAAGATCCTTTTCTAGTATTTAGCTCTAACATTTTTGCCATTTTAGGATTACGTTCTATGTATTTCTTCTTAGCAAATATGTTGGCAAAATTCAGTTATTTAGAATACAGCTTAGTAGCTATTTTAGCTTTTGTTGGATTAAAAATGTTACTACACGATTATATTGAAGTTCCAGAATGGGCTTCTTTAGGATTTATTGCTTTATCACTTTTAGTTGGAATTCTAGTTTCTCTTAAATTCGGACCAGAAAAGGTTTTAAATGATTCGTCAAGCGAAGAATAATTAGCTTTAAAAACATATATTCTTAAAAGAGAGGAAATCGTAAGGTTTCCTCTCTTTTTTACAACTATTTGTAATTTTCTACTACTTTTCTTATAATTTAACATTTTAAATTAAAGAATTTACGTATAAATATTTATTTTAGACTTTTTAATTTAAATTATAATCATGAACAAAAATTACTTATTTCTCATTGCAACATTAATGCTCAATACATTAATATTTGCACAAACCGTTACCTTAACTCCTACTGCGGTAAATAGCACCAACGTTAATTCTGGACCAATCAATTTAGCCTCTGTTCCAAATTCAACTATCTCATTGAACGTTAAAGTTGATATTCCAAGTAATGTTGCTGTTAGTGATTACGGAACATTAAAAATATATTATTCTAATTCGAATGTATTAAATGCCAATGTTGCACTTGGCGGAGATACAGGAACTTTGTTTTTTGGTGGCGGAAGAACTGCCAGTAGAAGCATTGTAATAAACTTGCTATGGAGTGATTTCTCAACTTCTGGCGGATTCATTTTTGCCGAATACAAAAATCCTGCAGGAACAGCTTACAGAAGTTCGAATATTGCTGTAATTAAAAATTCAAGCATGAATTCAGGAACTACTTTAAACCCTCCTGCAGATGCTCCTAACCCCACAAAAATTCCCAATACATTATGTTGCAACCAAACTGTACGATTGGGGGACAAGCCACAACTTATAACAGGCTCCAAGTTTTTAAATCCGTATGCAAACGAACCTTATGGAATTAATTCAAGATGGGAAACAAAAGGCAATCCAAATACAAATAGAAAAGCAGATTTTATCAATCAAACCCTGAGTATAGACCATATAACATCACCAGAAAGTTTTACAGTAACAAGAAGCTTGGGATATGTTTATGGAAATGAATATCCAAACAAAAGCACAGTTACAATTACAGTTGTGCCTTCACCGATAACCGCAAATTCAATTTTAAGTGATGGAATTATAAATTCAGAAGGATTCATTGAACTATCTAGTTTAAATAAACTGACAATTACAGGTGGAAATTCAAGAGTAAACCTAAATATATTACAGAACCCTTCCTATGTGGCACAACCAAGAGATCCCGGCTCGCCTGTAGATAGATACAAATGGGAATATACACTTACAGGTAGCGGAACGTATGAAGATTGGATTACTATACCTAATGAAAATTATGCAAATCTTGTTTTTTCTGATCCTTCACAACTTTCAAATTTTGAAGACAGTTATTACAGAATTAGAAGAATCGCAATTTATCAAAATATATCACAAGTTAGTAATGAAATAAAAGTAGCTATAAGAGGATTACGTTATAACAACACAATTTGCTGTGATCAAATTTTAAAAATTCAGCCTCCTACTAATTTTGAGAGCCCTCAAATTATTAATGGTTCTACGATTGATGTTACTAATCCTATCGAAGAAGGTCTTTTTTTTAGAGTTAATTACATAAACTATCAATGGCAAAGCCTAAGCATGGAAAATGGATATCCTAATTCAACTTGGGCGAATATTTCGGGAGCAACATCTAAAGATTATTTACCATCGCAAACACTAACTGTAATTCGTGATAGACGCGGTAATTACGGTTTTTCACAATCATATAAATATAGAAGGATTGCATATATCAATTATTCAATTCTAAAGGACAGAACAGTTACCAATACTGCTTTAAGCTATAGCAATGAATCCTCATTAAATGGCTCTAACTCCGAGGCTTTCATTCAATTCTATCCAAACCCAACCACTTCAATTCTTAATATTGAATCTACAGTAGACATTACAAATTCAAAAATCACAATTTCAAATGTAACAGGAAATATCCTAAACTCTAACAATTATTCAATCATAAACTCTAAATTACTAAGCATAGATGTTTCCAATTTCATTACAGGAACATATTTCATTACAATTGAAAATCAAAATTTAGGATTAGTTCAAAGAACATTTATTAAGCAATAAAACATAAAAAAAGGAAATCTTACGATTTCCTTTTTTTATTTATATTATAATTGAACTAAAACTTAGTTTAACTTCTTAACGTTACTGTCATCAATATTGTATTTTGCAATAACAGCATTATAATCTGAATAATCAGCTTTATTAACTGACTTCGCTGTTCCTGCCAGTTTTTCTCCAGGAACAATAACAATTCTAAATACTTGGTTTTGAGTCCAATCAGCTGACAAGGTGTTTAATGGAAAATCTGCTGCAAGCCAAATACTTACATCATTTATCGTAAAATCATAATTAAAATCCAATGCACCACCATCACTCATATAATATGTTTGAGGAAGTAATCTCCAAACCGCATTCCCATTATTAACTTCATACCTATGGTAAACCAAGACAGCATCGTACGGATAGATCTGCAAAGGAATTAATACAGAATAACTTGGAGAGTTAAAATTAACCCTTGTATCCATAACCTGTCCCACTAAGCCATCTTGTCCCGGAACTCCTGGAGGCCCTTCTGGTCCTTCACAGCTAGAAAATGCAATTAAACCGATAACCGCAAATAAGGTAAGTATCTTTTTCATAATTATTTTTTTTAAGTATTATACTATAAAGGTATTCCAAAAATTAAACCAAAAAAAATGATTTGGCTTATTTTAAAATTAAAATTCCTTTATTTTTTTGCAGTAACCTGATTCTTAGATAGTATTTTATTGAAAAATAATACATGATACGGAAGCGAATTTTCCCAATAATCCCAAGTATGAGCTCCTGGCCTTTCGGTATAATCGTGGTCAACTTTATTATAAACCAATCTTCTGTGTAATTCTCGGTTTGGTTCAATTAGAAAATCGTCTACTCCGCAATCTATTATTAACGGTAGTTTATTTGCTTTTAATTTATCAGCCATTCTCAAAACAGAATTCTGCTCATACAATTCTGTATTTCCGCTTTTGTCTCCAAAAACAGGTTGCATTAATTTCACTATCTGTGCCGACGAATCTCTATTCAACATTGTACTCATATCTACCGCACCGCTCATACTTCCTGCCGCACAAAACAAATCGGGATGTCTAGCAGATAAATATAAAGCGCCATGTCCGCCCATAGAAAGCCCCGTGATTACTCTTCCGTTTTTATTACTAATTGTACGGTACGTTTTATCTACTTTCTGAATTACTTCTTGCGTAATAAAAGTTTCAAATTGGCTTTCTTTATTTACAGGACTATCAATATAAAAACTAAACGTCTCTCCTTCTGGCATTACAATAATCATATTGTATTGGTCTGCAAGATTATGAACCAGTTTTTTGTTTGGAGTATTTTTAAGCCAATCGCTAAAATGTCCGTATGCACCATGCAAAAGATACATTACAGGATAAGTTGTTTTGCTTTTAGCATAAGAATTTGGCAAAACCACAGCAGCCTTATAAGTTTTACCCATTGCGTTACTTGCAACTTGAAGTGTGTCTACTTTTGCAGCATATGTCATGGTGGTAAGACAAAGCAAAAATGCAGACAATAGCATTTTAAATTTCTTCATTTTGATATTTTTTTTTGATTAGGGTTTGTAAATATAACTTTTTTCAGAATAAAATATATGAAAAATCCGACTGGTTTTTGATGCCACGAATTGCACTAATTCCCAGTAATTAATTTAAAATACTCTCTCATAGAAAAATAAAAAATCCGATTAGCTTTTGACCAATCGGATTTCTATTTTTTTGCCACAGATTAAAATGATTATTCGGATTTTTTCAATTTATTCTTCAAATCCAGAAAAATAAAAAATCATTTTAATCTGTGAAATCTGTGGCATAAAACATTAACTAATAATAATCTTATGCTCATGTCGGTATTGCGAAGCGCTTTTACCAGTGTATTGTTTAAATGATTTACTAAAGTGACTGAAATTATTAAAACCGCTTTCGTAACAAACTTCGTTAATACTCATAGGCTGTTCTGCCAAAAGTTTAGAAGCGTGTACTAAACGATATTCATTTACAAACTCGGTAAATGTTTTATTCGAAATCTTTTTGAAATAACGGCAAAACGAAGGTGTAGTCATACTTACCAAACTCGAAACCTCATCTATAGAAATAGATTCCTGAAAATGATCTTTCACAAAATTAAAAACCACATTCATACGATCGTTGTCTTGTGTTTGCAGTTCCATCGAAAACCCATCAGCGTTTAAGATGGTATATTCTTCAGCCGATTCCAATTCGTCTAAAACACTCAAAAGCGTTATAAGTCTTTGAAATGGCGGTTCATTTTCCATCATTTCAATTTTACTTCCGATACGTTTTTTTGTTTCACCACCAAAAGCGATTCCGCCCTTAGCTTGTTTCAAAATATTTTGCACCCTTTTCATTTCAGGAGCCACAAAAAAATCGCTTCCTAAAAATTCAGGTTTTATATGAATTACGGTTTCCGTTGTATTTCCTGTTTGTTCATTTGTAAAACCGCAATGTGGCAAATTAGCTCCTATTAAAAGTAAACTACCATTGGTATAATAAGAAACATGGCTTCCTATTTGTCTTTTTCCAGCCCCGCCATTTATATAAACCAACTCAATTTCTGGATGATAGTGCCATAAATGAGCTTTACTATTGGTCTTTTCGGCGTGTTTAGTGTAGGTAAAAGAACTTCCGTATGAGTTAGTTATCACTTCAAGAGCTGGGGCAATAGTCTTCATGATAATTTCTTTAAAAAATAATAGCAAATTTAACAAAAACACCTAAAATAATTTAAATTTTAACCTACAACGGTTTCGTAAATGCGAATTTTACATTAAAATAACGTCCTTAACACTGCAAATTTCACATCGAAATCGGCTTTTTTTTAGAGTCTTATTTTTTTTCCCGACTTTTTTTTTATTTATCCTATTTAAAACTTGATTTTATATAGATATGCTAAAAATTGTAAGAAAAACGGAAATTTTATGAAGTATTTAGTTTTTGAAAAACTTTGAAGAAAAACAATCAAATTAACAAAAACACAACATTAAAGTCAAATTTTAACATATAACGGTTTCGTAAATGAGAATATAGCATAGAAATCGGAAAATATAGATGTTAAAATACCACACATGCTGCTATAACTTTGCATCAGAGAAATGAACGAAAAAAATTTAATACTATAGAATATGAAAAAGATTATGAAATTAAGTTTAGTATGTGCAGTACTTCTAACAGGAATGAGTACTTATGCAATTGATGGTAATGAAGCATTAAATCTTCATGTATTAAAAGGAAATGGCAAGGTAATTGCTTTTGGAATTAATCAATTACAAAAAGCTGTTATTAGTATATATGATACAAATGGTAACTTAATCTATACTGAAAACGCTTCTGGTAAAACTGGAATCTTAAGAACTTTCAGTTTAGAAGAATTTCCACAAGGAAAATATATTTTAGAAGTTGCTGATAGCTTCAAAAAAGTAAAATACGATATTACTGTAGATGCAAATAGTTCTACTTTGTCTTCAAAAGGAACTACTTCATTGAACTAAGAAAATATTAAGGTTAAGTGCAATTCTTCACGGCACTTAAAATTTTATACTCTAATACAGTATAAAAAGTGAGGTTAGATAGTTAGTAAGTTAAAAACTTTCAAAAGTTTTAAAAACAGCTCTTTGTGGTTACTGAGCTGTTTTTTTTTGCTCTTTACTTTTTTGAGTTATGAAACTTTGCCGCAAATTTTTTTAAACGCAAAGGTCACAAAGATTTACGCAAAGTTCGCAAAGGCTTTTTTGAGTAAATTTTATAAAATAAAAAAGTTCGCAAAGCTTTATCCTAATATAGCTTTGCGAACTTTGCATTTATATACATGATCTTTGATAAAAAAAACTTTGTGAACTTTGCGTAACCTCTGCGCCCTTTGCGTTACATATTACACAATCTAAATAAAAACTTAGAACCTCAGCATCTTAGCACCTCAGCCCCTTTCTTCTTCCTACATTTTTTAAAGAAATCTTTATCGCAATGTAAATTTAAAATCATCAAAAACGTTGAAAAATAATAAGTGTTTTAGCAAAAACGATAAATATAATTCAAATTTTAACCTATAACGGTTTCGTAAATGAGAATATAGCATCGAAATCGGAGAATATAGTATTGTTTTTTTACTTACAACTGAAGTAATTTAGCATCAGAGAATTAGAACTATTAATTTAAAACTAAATACCATGAAAAAGATTGTTAGATTGAGTTTAGTAGCAGCATTGCTTTTCACAGGAATTAGCACATATGCAATTGATGGAGTAGCAGATTTTAATCTGCATGTACTTAAAGCTAATGGTAAATCGATCACTTTTGGTCTTAACCAAACGCAAAAAGCCAACTTAGCAATTTACGACAAAGAAGGAAATCTAATTTATTCTGAAAGTGCTTCAGGTAAAGATGGAATTTTAAGAACTTTCAGTCTAGAAGAATTTCCAGAAGGAACTTACTTCTTAGAAGTAGAAGACAATACAAAAAAAGCAAAATACGAAATCACAATAACTGATGATTCTACTGTTTTATCTAAAAACGCAGTTTCTTCGGTTTACAAACCAGGTTTTGCTAAAAATACAAGTGTGGCAGCACGCTAAAAAAGTTTATGCTTTCATAAAGTATAAAAGTGAGGTTAGATAGTTAGTAAGTTTAAAAACTTTCAAAAGTTTTAAAAACAGCTCTTTGTGGTTATTGGGCTGTTTTTTTTTGCTCTAAGTTTTTTTACCGCAAAGAATTACGGAAAGTTCGCAAAGTTTTTTTCACAAAGCTCTGCGAACTTTGCGTTTTTATAAACCTCTTGCATAATAATTCTTAGCATCTTTTTGAATAAATCTTTGCACACTTTGCGGTCAAACATATAATTCTATATGTAAATAAATTCTTAGCTCATTGTAAATTCAAAATCAAGCAAAACATTGAAAAATAATAACCGAATTAACAAAAACGTTAAAAATAATTCATGTTTTAACCTATAACGGTTTCGTAAATGAGAATATAGCATAGAAATCGGAAAATACAGTTGCGCATTTTCATGTATTACATAAGTAATTTAGCATCAGAGAATTAGAACTAATAATTTAAAAACTAAGTACCATGAAAAAGATTGCAAAAATGAGTTTAGTAGCTGCGTTGCTTTTCACAGGAATTAGCACTTACGCAATTGATGGAACGTCGGAGTTTAATCTTCACGTAATGAAAGCTAATGGAAAACTGATTACTTTCGCACTTAACAAAGTACAGAAAGCCAACTTAGCAATTTATGACAAGGACGGAACACTTATTTACTCTGAAACTGCTTCAGGTAAAGAAGGAATTTTGAGAACTTTTAGTCTAGAAGAATTTCCAGAAGGAACTTACTTCTTAGAAGTTGAAGACAGCGTAAAAAAAGCGAAATACGAGATCACAATTGGTGATACTGCCTCTCTATCTAGAAATGCAGTTTCTTATGCTTACAAAGCTGGTTTCGCTAAAAATTCGAGTGTCGCTGCACGCTAATTTTTATACTCCAAAAAGGTATAAAATAAGGTTAGAAAAAATTAAAAATTACATTTTTATTGTTTAAGAAACAGCTCTTGGTTGGTTACAGAGCTGTTTTTTTTGCTTTATACTTACTGTTTTTTTACCGCAAAGTTCACAAAGATTTTCGCAAAGCACGCAAAGATTTTTTGTTTAAAGATTTCGCAAGCTCAAAGTTCACAAAGTTTTATCCATATAGCGTCGCGAACTTTTTTATTTTATAAAACTACTCAAAAAAAAAACTTAGCCCACTTTGCGAAAATCTTAGCGCACTTTGCGTTAATTAATATATCATTTTTACTTACAGAGCTGTTTTTTTTATTTCTAAAATTGATGAAAAATAAATTTCAGTCTGATTTAAGAAAAGTATTCTTATTAATAAAATAAGTGGCTTTAAAACACTTAAAAAAATATTAAAATTTAAAAAACCGCGAGCCCAGTAATTACGTACATAGTTCAAACAAAATACAGAAATAGTTTCAATTCAGCAAGTTAACAGTTAAAAAATGCCAATTTATTGCTAAAAATTAAATTTGTATTTGTAGTTTTACGCGTTCCACATTTAGTAATTAACAATTTAAAAAAAACATGACAAAATTTACCAAAGCTGGTTTAGTTGCTGCCTTTTTTTTAGCGACTGTGTTTACCTATGCCATTGATGGAAAAGGTGATTACATTTTAAATATCAAAACAGGAAACGGAAAAGTAGTTAGCTTTACTTTAGACACTGTAGAAAATGCATCTTTCTCTATTTATGACGAGAATCACAACTTACTTTATGCGGGAGAATCTGCAGCAGACAAATTAGAGGTTTCAAAAACAATTAGTTTAGAAAGTTTTCCTGCTGGAACTTATGTTCTTGAAGTGAAAGCAAACGACAAAGTTGCGAAACACGAAATTAAAGTTGCTGCTAAAAAAGTAAAGACTGTAAAGTTAGACGAATCTGTTAACCAGAGTCCATCTTTTCGTCGTTAATTTTTTGCCCCCTAAGAATTAGAAAGCAGCTCGTACCAGGAGCTGCTTTTTTTATTTCTCAATTCTTTTCTCTATAAAATCTTTCGAATTTAAAGAAGTTACTACTTTTTTTCCAGTTTTAGATTCCAATTCGTTTAAAGCAACTTTAGCAACATTTCCTCCCTGTTTTGCTACTTCTTTACTTTCATCAAAATTTTCTGGATTTGTAGCACTTGAAATATCTTTTGTAGATGCTTCTGCCAGCATGTTTAGAATCAATTCAGTGTTAGACATATTATCTCGCAAATTCTCCTTTTTAAGCCTTTTCAGTACTTTATATTCTTTAGTTGTTTTTCCTGACCAAGCTTTTGAAATAATATCTGTTAAAATAGCAAATTCCATTCCTTCCTTAACACCTCTACTTTTCCATTCTCTAGTCAATTCATTCCGAATTTCGATACTTTTTAATCTCTGATTAATCCAACTTTCCGAATAACCTAATTGCATGTATTGTTCTAAAGCTCGATCAATTGTAATTTCAGGATCTTGCATTTCATCTAAACGTTCAGATGCAATTTGTGCAAGCCATAATTTAAAAGGCTCTGCTTTAGGAGAGGGAATAGATTGTATTAATCTAAATACTTGTTCTGTGTCTGCAACATCTGTTTTATAATATTTACCGTCGGTCGCTTGCATTTTCAGTTGACTACAATTTGTAGTCAACTCACTTCCTTCTTTCTTTAAACGAAGTTTTAATACACTCCAATACTTCCTTGCATTAGGGCTATCAGTTAATACTTGTATAACATCAACAATAGAAAAATACCATTTTTCTTGCTCTTCATCCCAAATTGTCCTTACTTTCTTCTTTTCAAATATTTGAATAGCACCTTCTTCTTTCATTTTTCTTTACATTCTTTATTTTTACAAAAATAAGAAAAAACATACAATTAATTAACAAGTTAATAATAAGTTCTCACCGATACATTACAAATTTAAGCAGAAAACCAACTCAAATAAATTGTCTCCTATTTATATTTTCTATTCAAATCTGAACCAATTTTTACCAGTTTCCAAAAAACCACTGACTCTGATGAAATGATTATTTTTTGTGTTTCTTTATATACCATAGAATGCATAAAAGCATAAATATAATCTAAGAAATCTATCAATCTGAAACTTTGCCGATATTCTGGACGCACTTCTTCGCTATTGACAAAACATACATTTCCTGATTCTTTTTCTTCTAAAAATAACAAACCTAAACGATTCGCAAACAATTTTAATGCTTCGTTATTTAAAAGAATCCTATCTGAAGTTTTTTGCAATACATCATCAAGCATAAAAAAGGATTCGGCACTTTGCTGTATTTTTTGAACGTAAAATTCAAGATCATCATTGTCAGAAAATGTAATCTTAGTGTTTTCGCGTTGCAAGCTTTCTATTTTATCCAGATAATCCTGTATTGTCATCGCAATATTCTTTCTGATATAAAGTTAAATTATATTCTTTTTAAAAAATAAAAATACCTACCTCAAAATCGTTTTTCACTTTCAAAAAAAACATATAAATCAAACAAAATCAATTATTTACAAAAACATAATATAATCGACCAAATCAAAAAAACATCGTTAAAAAACAACTTATATTACTGATTTACATATATTTGTACAACATAAATAACATTACGCATAAAATAAGAAGCCAAAATTGACGTTTGATTATTGATTAATGCTGTTTTTTTGACAGCAAAACTATTTTCAAAAACAATTTAAAATACGAATGCCTGAACCAAACTAAAACCTATGCAAAAAAAACTTGTTATTTTAGTATTGTTAATCGTATTTTCGTTTCGTGCAGCCGCACAAACTGAAACTTTTTATAAAACAGACAAAATCGGCGAAAAATATGCTTATGTCGATGTTATAAGAACCTACGAAAAGGTTGCTGCAAAGGGCTACAAGTCTGTAGATTTATTTCAGAAACTAGGAAACTCTTCTTATTCGAATTGCGAACTAGAAAAAGCTGCCGGATGGTACAGCGAACTCTTTGCTCTAACCACAGATTTAGATCCTGTTTATTATTACCGCTACGCAGAATCGTTACGTTCTATTTCTGAAAATGAAAAAGCCGACGCGCTTATCGAAAAATTAAAACATAAACCAAAAACTTCGATAAAAAAGAAAGTCTAATAAGAACTTGAATTGATATAAAAAACCTCTCTGAAATGGGAGGTTTTTCTATTTACAACACAATCTTATCATTTCGATTTAAGGGAGAAATCCAGAGCAAGGAAAATTTATTTTAAATATATTTGAGATATGAATGAAAACACACAAAATATATCAATAAGGCAAGCTGTAAATACAGATTTACCTAAACTTGCCGAATTTCTGCAACATTTAGTGCATGCAGAAAGGCCTTTCGACGTAACATTAAAAGAAGGAGAGATTTTTTATTATAGTATAGAGGATTTTATTTCTGACCCCAAATCAGAACTTTTGGTTATAGACTTTAACAATCAAATTATTGGTTGTGGATATGCTCAAATTCGACAAGCTAAACCCTATCAAAAACATGATTTTTTCGGATATCTTGGTTTTATGTTTGTAGACCCAGAATTTAGAGGAAAAGGTCTTAATAATCTTTTAATTGACCATCTTAAAAAATGGGTCTTATCTCAAGGAATAACCGAAGTTAGATTAGATGTATATCATGAAAATGAAGCCGCTGTCAACGCTTATAAAAAGGCAGGATTTGAACCAATCCTCACAACCATGCGTTGCGATATAAGCGAAATGGATGATACTATTTAATTGCAACATTTAAACGCAATATTGTGATAAACTTTATGGAAATTTGTCATTTTGATAATGCTAATGGATTTTGATTACGGAATTTCTTTGTCTTGGACGGATTATAATCCATCCCTACAATATACTTTGTTCCTTCGGAACTTCTTCAAGATTAACCGCAATCTTGTCATTTCGACGAAGGAGAAATCTTCACAAGTAACTCGACAAAGATTGGATTCTCGTTATGGAGCTTGCGAAGATTTCTCCCTTCGGTCGAAATGACAAACTAAAGAGATAGACTTTAGATTTATAAGCTAAAACTTAATTGAGCGTAATAAAAAACCTCTCATTTCTGAGAGGTTTTCTTTATATAAAATTTACTATTTCTGATTTAGCAATTTTTCTAAATACTCAATTTTATCTTTTTCTGCTTGAAGCAAACGCTCGTAAAGTTTTCTATTTTCTTCTACCGTTTCCATTAATTTATCTAATGGATTGAAAGTGCAATTGTTACTATTTCCGAAATTCACTTGGCTCGCTTTCGTATCATGAAAAGTATTGAAATAATTAATTGCAGCTTCGTCTGAAAAATTCTTGATAGCTTCAACCGTTACACCAAGTGCTTTTGCCACCTCAACAAGTTTTTCGTCATCAATGGTTTCGCTATTTTCCATAGCAGAAATCGCTTGTTGATTTGTTCCTAAAGCTTGCGCCAAAGCTTCCTGCTTCATATCACGAAGTTCACGAATACGGCTTATTTTTCGCCCTATATGATTTGGTTTTGTTAGTGTGCTCATAATTCAAAGATAATAATAAAGTGTCAAAATTGGTAAAATGTAAAAAACAGATTTTTTTGCCGTGCGATACAGTAAAAAATGATTTCGTACAGCAAAATCTATTTCTTCCTTCGCCGAATCAAACAAAAGTACAATTTTTCTTATAATAATTTTATAAAAGTCAAATCGTAAACTATTTAAAATATACGCCTTATGGAAACGAACCAAACAGAAAAGCTACAAAAACTGCAAAAATTAACCGCTCAGTATTTTACAACGCTACAACCAACCAATGAAGCCAATTTTTATACCGCACAATTCAAAGTCGTCAATTATTTAGAACTCGGCTGCCTCATTACCGATTTACTAAAATTATGCATTCTAGCGCTTGATAATGACATGCATAATTTTTCTAAAAAGGATAAAAGTACAACTATTAATATAAGCCTGATTTTGGAAACGATTCTACATTTGTTTCCTATGGATGAAATGGAGTTTTTGGGTTATGTTGGGGAGATGGTTGAATAGTTATATTAACCCCAATTAACACGCAATCTTGTCATTTCGACGTAAGGAGAAATCTTCACGAAAAACTCGACAAAGATTGGCGACATTCTATATGGAGCTACTTGTGGAGATTTCTCCCTCCGGTCGAAATGACAAACTTTATGGAATTTTGTTGTTTTGCTGGCGCGAGCGTCTCGCTCGTGCATTACTTTGCGTTCACAAGCGAGACGCTCGCGCTATCGGGGCACTAGTGAATTACTTTTTTAATAGAATTTATTGAGAGGTTTAGATTCTTAAAAGTTTGCATAAAAAAGCCTGAAAGGCTAACAGCTCCAAAATAGGGCAACGCCCTATTAGCTAAAACTCAATATAACTCGAAGCCCTGAAAGGGCAATAGACATTCTTATCATCTAATTGCTTACGCCCTTTCAGGGCTTTCTTATTCAATCCTATTACAGACATTGGGCGTTTGCCCAATGCTAAAATGCTTTTAGGCCTTTGGCCTTATTGGAAAATTTCCAATAAAAAAACCTCCCAAAAATCTTGAGAGGTTTTTTTATATCATTAAAAATCAAAAAAGATTACATATTTCTTCTATACTGCCCACCAACTTCAAACAACGCCGAAGTAATCTGGCCTAAAGAACAAACCTTTGTCGCTTCCATTAAATAATCGAATAAATTTTCGTTTTTAATAGCTGCTTGCTGTAAAGCATTTAAATGCTTGTTTACTTTTGCTTCGTGGAAATTATGCAAATTATCCAACATCGTGATTTGATATTGTTTTTCTTCTTCTGTGGCACGAATAACCTCAGCCGGAATAACTGTTGGCGAACCTTTTGAACTCAGGAATGTATTTACACCCACAATTGGGAAATCTCCATTGTGCTTTAAGGTTTCGTAATACAAACTTTCTTCCTGAATTTTAGAACGTTGGTACATCGTTTCCATTGCACCTAGAACTCCACCACGTTCTGTGATTCTGTCGAATTCCTGAAGAACTGCAGCTTCAACTAAATCTGTCAATTCTTCGATGATGAACGAACCTTGAATTGGGTTTTCGTTTTTTGCTAAACCTAATTCTTTATTAATAATCAACTGAATCGCCATTGCACGACGTACAGATTCTTCTGTTGGCGTTGTAATCGCTTCGTCGTAAGCGTTTGTGTGCAATGAATTACAGTTGTCATAAATCGCGTATAATGCTTGTAAAGTTGTTCTAATATCGTTGAAATCAATTTCCTGTGCGTGTAACGAACGTCCAGAAGTTTGGATATGATATTTCAGCATTTGTGCTCTTTCGTTGGCTCCGTATTTGTTTTTCATGGCTTTTGCCCAAATTTTACGCGCCACACGACCAATTACTGAATATTCAGGATCTACTCCGTTTGAGAAGAAGAATGATAAATTTGGTCCAAAATCGTTGATGTTCATTCCGCGGCTCAAATAATATTCCACGTAAGTGAAACCATTTGAAAGCGTAAATGCCAATTGCGTAATTGGGTTTGCTCCTGCCTCTGCAATATGATATCCTGAAATCGAAACCGAATAGAAATTACGAACGTTTTTAGTAATAAAATATTCCTGAACGTCACCCATTAAACGCAAAGCAAATTCGGTTGAAAAAATACAAGTATTCTGCGCCTGATCTTCTTTTAAAATATCAGCCTGAACCGTTCCACGAACTTGCGATAACGTTTTGGCTTTTATATCATTATAAACTTCCTGAGGTAAAACCTGATCGCCCGTAACGCCCAAAAGCATTAATCCTAAACCGTTGTTTCCGGCAGGAAGTTCGCCTTGGTATTTCGGTCTTTCGATTCCTTTTTCTTTGTATAATTTGTTGATTTTAGCTTCAACTTCTTTTTCTAATTCGTTTGCTTTGATGTAAATCTCACATTGCTGATCGATTGCCGCATTCATAAAGAAACCTAACAGCATTGGCGCAGGCCCGTTAATCGTCATACTTACCGAAGTTAAAGCGTGAACCAAATCAAAACCTGAATATAGTTTTTTAGCATCATCCAAACAGCAGATCGAAACTCCTGCATTTCCAATTTTTCCGTAAATATCTGGACGCAAATCTGGATCGTTTCCGTATAGAGTAACACTGTCAAAAGCTGTCGAAAGACGTTTTGCAGGCATTCCCGCACTTACGTAATGAAAACGTTTGTTGGTTCTTTCTGGTCCGCCCTCGCCCGCAAACATTCTTGATGGATCTTCGCCTTCACGTTTAAACGGATACAATCCTGAAGCAAACGGAAATTCACCAGGAACATTTTCCTGTAAATTCCAACGCAGAATATCGCCCCAGCCTTCATATTTAGGTAAAGCAATTTTTGGAATCTGTAAATGTGATAAACTTTCAGAATGTGTTGCAATCTTGATTTCTTTATCACGTACTTTAAAGGAGTAAACTGGATTTTTGTATTTCGCAACCTTTTCATCCCAATTCAAGATAATTTCCCAATTGTACGGATCTAGATCCATTTTTACTTTATCGAATTGATTCAGTAAAAGATTTAAAAAGATTCTGTTTTCATCGTGTTCTTGAAATCCTGCTGTTAAAACAGAAGAATCATCAATTCCAGCTTTATTTATTTGAGGCACTTTTCCAGAAACCGATTCAATGGTTTTGAAAATTCCGTATAATTTCTGCGCTACTTTTTGTTGCGAAATAGCTGTTTCATCATAAGATCTGTTATTCTCTGCAATTTCAGATAAATAACGCGTTCTGTGTGGTGGAATCACGAAGATTTTCTCGCTCATTTCCTTCGTAATTGTAAAAGTCGATTTCAAATCTGAAGCCGTTTTTTCTACCACTTTATCCATAATCGCTTTGTAAAGCGTGTTCATTCCAGGATCGTTAAACTGCGAAGCAATCGTTCCGAAAACTGGCATTTCGTCTGGGCTTTTATCCCAAAGATTATGGTTTCTTTGATATTGTTTTTTTACATCGCGTAAAGCGTCTAAAGCTCCGCGTTTATCAAATTTGTTTAACGCTACTAAATCGGCAAAATCAAGCATGTCGATCTTTTCCAATTGTGTTGCAGCTCCAAATTCTGGTGTCATTACATATAAAGAAACATCAGAATGATCCATAATCTCGGTATCAGACTGACCAATTCCTGAAGTTTCCAGAATAATCAAATCGTATTTTGCGGCTTTTAAAACCTGAATCGCTTCGGCTACATATTTAGATAAAGCCAAATTTGACTGACGTGTTGCCAGCGAACGCATGTAAACACGAGGATTATTAATCGCATTCATACGGATTCTGTCTCCTAAAAGCGCTCCTCCCGTTTTTCTCTTAGAAGGATCGACAGAAACTAATCCGATTGTTTTTTCTGGAAAATCAATTAAAAATCGGCGAACCAATTCGTCAACCAAAGAAGATTTTCCTGCTCCACCCGTTCCTGTAATTCCTAAAACTGGAATTTTTGAAGTGGCATTGCTTTCGTGAATTTTATCAAAAACTGGTTTTGCAATTTCTGGGAAGTTTTCGGCTGCAGAAATTAAACGTGCAATTGCAGTTGGAATTTTATTCTCAATATGATCGATTTCTCCGTTCAGTTTATCTCCAATAGGAAAATCAGCTCGCTGAACCAAATCATTAATCATTCCTTGAAGTCCTAAAGAACGTCCATCGTCTGGAGAATAAATTCTTGTAATTCCATATTCATGTAATTCTGAAATTTCGCTTGGAAGAATCACTCCGCCGCCGCCGCCAAAAATCTTAATATGTCCTGCTCCTTTTTCGCGAAGCAAATCATACATATATTTAAAGTATTCGTTGTGTCCGCCTTGGTACGAAGTCATTGCAATAGCATTGGCATCTTCTTGAATTGCGGTATTTACCACTTCTTCAACACTTCTGTCGTGACCTAAGTGAATTACCTCAACGCCCGTAGACTGTATTATACGACGCATGATATTGATGGCAGCATCATGTCCGTCAAAAAGCGAAGCAGCAGTAACAATTCTTACTTTATTTTTAGGAATATATGGTATTTGTTGTTCCATTTTATGAATATGATAATTTTATGCGACCAATGTACAAAATATTTTAATATTTGATTAAGACAATAGCTTTATGTTAACAAAAATAAATCGATTTCGTAAACCGATAAGGTAACAATTTACGTAATTAATTGATATAGTTAAAGAAAGCTTAAAGACATGGCAATTTCGCAACATTTAAATAAAATCAGGAAACATGTTTTGAGTACTCCAATAGTAATTTAGCAGTGTAGAAAAGCCCCAAATTTTTACCTATGACTTACATAGAAAAGTAATAACGTAAAAATTAAAAAAATGAGAACATTTTATTCATTCACCGTAATTTTAGGTTTGAGTTTTTTTGTATTTTCTTTTAGTAAACTTGAAAGCACTAATACTACATATACAAAAACTTCAAACAACACAATCGTTTACCATAACAATCATGATGTAGACGAAATTTCGAACGACTTCTTTAAAAGATATTCTGATTTGAAAAAATATAAATCTGATGTGATGTCGTTGTACAAAAACAGAACTCTTGGAACGATTTGGTTTGATGAAGACGAAATCAGCGAATTTGGAACTGTTTTGTATGAAAAAGCAAAAAAAACAAATGATTTGGTAATTCCTTATCAAAAAGAAATTGATCAATTGTTTAGCTCTTCATCAGACAAAAGCACTCTTTCTCAAACTGATGCAGACATGTTATTAAGTTCTTTGTATGTTTTATACACCAAAAAAAATAACGCAGATAAGAAAAAACTAGCTTACAATGAAATGCTGAAAGATTTCTTGAACTATAGCACAATCGAAGAAACAGCTACAGTTGATGCTAATGCAAAAGTGGAGTATGATCAATATTACAAATTGCAAGATATTCTAAAAAAATACAAAAGATTAGAAAATTCTAGCAAATGGAAACCAATTGTTCCTGCTGAAACTCCATACAAAGATTTGCGTCCAGATGCGGTTTCAAATACTATTGCACAGGTTAGAACTCGTTTGTACTTATTAGGAGATTTAAAAAATGATTCTAAAAGTGATGTTTATGATCGTGAATTGATGGATGCCGTAATGAAATACAAAGTTCGTAATGGTTTTAAACCTAATTATATTTTAGCAGAAGAACATATTAAAGAAATGAATGTTCCGCTTGAAGATAAAGTTGCGACTTTAAAACTTAATATGGAAAGATGTCGTGAAATTTCAGCTTTAATTGCTGCTAGCGATGAGTATGTATTGGTAAACGTGCCTTCTTATGAATTGATTTATGTGAAAAACGGAAAAGTTCAATTGACTTCGCCTGTATTTGTGGGAGCGCCTTTAACTAAAACAACCATTTTTAATGGTGAGATAGACAGAATTGTTTTTAGCCCTTATTGGACAGTTCCGCAAAGCATTGTACAAAATGAATTAAGATCTAAAATTGCATCAGATCCAAATTATCTTGCAGAGAAAAACATGGAAATGATTAACGGACAAGTAAGACAAAAACCAGGACCAGACAATTCTTTAGGATTAGTAAAATTTATGTTTCCAAATCCAGATGATATTTATATGCACGATACGCCATCTAAAACTTTATTCGATTTTGAAAAAAGAACTTTCAGCCACGGATGCATTAATGTGAAAATGGCTAAAGAATTAGCTGTTGCAATGCTGAAAGATTATCCTGAATGGACTCAAGAAAAAATAGATAAAGCTATGGCTGGCAAAGTAGAAAACAGTTTTAAACTGACAAAAAAAGTACCTATTTATATTACTTATTTTACTTCATTGGTAAATGAAAAAGGTGAAGTTGGTTTCTTTCAAGATGTTTATGAAAAAGATGCCAACTTGACAAATACGGAAACATCTATTACTGTAAATTAATTCTAGTTAGAATTAACATAAATCGGAAGCTCACAATGTGGGCTTCCGATTTTTTTTGTCAATAAAAAAACCTTAATATATTGTTTTTAAAGCTTTTAGATCTAAAAATATATTTAATCGCTCCATACCTTTGCCTCATATTAATACCACTAATTTTATTGATCATGAAAACTGAAAACATTGAGGGATTAACACTTTTTGAAATTAATTTGTTGATACAACAAGGCGGAAGATTTGTAATGTTTCCTAATATAATGTCTAAACTTAAAAGCATTTATTTTGTTCGCCCTAAAGAAAAAATATTCAAATATGCCTTAAAGCATTTTTTTAAAAATATCTTGAATGGATGGCGAGACTTTCCTTTAAGACCATTTTATATTTCAAAATCTTTATTTTATCTGGCAATAGGCGGTAAAGATTATACAAGTAAAGTATTGGCCGATTTAAATCGAATCAATCCCATTTACAATCCAAATTTATATTGCCTACAATACGTTTAAAGCCCTTTTTTGTCCCAAATAAATTATAATCTTTCAAGGCAAAAAAGCAATTTAAAAGCACAATTGAACAAACGAATTGCTTTTTGCTCTTGAAAAAATTGCAATCTGAAATCGTTTTATTCACTTTGCAAGATGCTTTTTTACTTAACAGAAAACATTAAAATTTACTATTAGTATATTAAAAATAACGTAAAATGTTATTCTTAAATCTTTTAAGGGTAATATTATTTTAACTTTTTTTCTTCTTTTGCTTTATTGTTTAGCCCCATTTTTTTTATAACCGTTTAAAATTTAAACCATTATGAAAACAAATAATATAGAAGGTCTTACGCCGTTTGAAATAAATCTTTTAATTCAGCAAGGAGGAAAGTTTATCATTTTTCCATTTATTATTTCTAAAATGGTAAAAAGGATTAAAGAAACTAATATCTATTTTATTCGACCAAATGAAAGTACATTCAAATATGCTATGAAACACTTTTCTTTGAATTTATCGCTAAGCTTGCGCATTTTTCCTTTGGCTCCAATTTATATTATAATGTCATTTTTTTATTTAATGAAAGGCGGAAAAGATTATACAGAAACTATGTTAGAAGATTTAAACACCAATAGCCCAATTTACAAGCCTCAATCTAAATTATCATACTAATAAAGCCTCAAAACTTTCCTTAAAATCATCTCATAAAAATACGAGATGATTTTTTTTTCAAATTCATACAAAAACCAATTCTAATAAAGATCTAAAGATCAATAGTTTTAATTTAAAAAACATGAAATACATAAGATTTTATCCTTATTTTAGCTTCTGTTATTTTCACCTAAAAACTCAACTTTATGGAAGATTCAAACGAGTTAGTACAAAAACAAAGCTGGCTAAACCGAAACTGGAAATGGCTTATTCCTAGCGGATGTTTAACTCTTTTAGTATTAGTCGCTTTATTTATTGGAGGAGTTTTCTATGAAGTAACTTCAGTACTTAAAGATTCTGAAGCTTATAAAGAATCTATGATAGCCGTAGAAAATAACAAACTTGTAGTTGAAAAACTCGGATCTCCTGTAGAAACAGACGGAATGGTTTCTGGAACTGTGACTTCGCATAATAACATACGAACTTGCGATGTACAAGTTCCGCTTAAAGGTCCAAAAGGCAAAGGAACTTTATTTGTTGTAGGCGAAAAAAGAGGTACATGGAAATACAGCGAAATGTCTGTTTATATTGAAAATACAAATGAAAAAATAGATTTATTACAGAAATAAAAATCTATTCTCCTAACAAAAACTATAAAATGAAATCTTTTTTTAGTCTATTCTTTGGACTCTTTCTGTGTGTCTCTTCTTTTGCACAATCTTCACAAAATTACCAATTTTACGTCAATCGAATCAAACAGTTCTCAAAACCTGCAAGAATATTACGTAATGACATTAATACGCAGGGAAACGGCTCTATCGAATTTACCAATGCTAAAAATCAGGTACTGCGTTTTCGACTACAAGACAATAAACTTCAATTAGGATCTTGTAGAATTGCTTTTGAAATATATTATTATGAAAATAATTATTTGAGAAGAATTGAATCTCTTGACAGTAACGGGAATTTAATTGGATGCAATTTGAAATTAAACGGAGAAGCAGTTACAGAATATATTCTTGAAAAACCGACTTTATATCTCAAAAAAAAGAAAGTAATTGATGATGCTGAAGGAAACATTGATATGAAAGATGATTCTAATGAAAAAATCATTCGTGTTGAGTATTTTGACAGTAATAATAAACCAATAATGCTACTAAAGCCTGTCTACATTTCTAGCAAAACTTATTGGCAAAATAATATTCGAATGGCTTGGCCATAAATTGAGGCGTTAAAAAAATTAAAGTTCTAAGTTCCTAAGTTCTCTTATGTTAAGTTTACAACAAAATGTTAGTTTGCTTAAAATAAAAATGTGGCGTTGTTTTTGAATAAGTAGTACTTTTGAAACTTAAATAAAACCCCATAATGAAAAAGATTTTACTATTAGCCGTTACGTTTTCGCTTACTTCTTGCGCACAGGTACAACAGACTTTAAATCAATTGCCTCAAATATCTTCTCAGCTTCCAGGAGTTGGAGGAGTTGATATTGCTTCTGGTCTAAAAGAAGCATTAAACAAAGGAATTACAGAACAAGTAAGCAAATTAACTGCAGTAGATGGATTTTACAAGAATGAAGCTGTAAAAATTTTAATGCCAGAAGAACTTCAAAAAGTAGATGCAACCCTTCGTAAAGTAGGATTAAGCTCTCTTGCAGATGAAGGAATCAAAATGATGAATCGCGCTGCAGAAGATGCTGTAAAAGAAGCAACCCCGATCTTTGTTTCTGCTGTAAAAAACATGTCATTTACTGATGCTAAAAACATTCTTTTAGGAAATGATAGTGCAGCAACAACTTATTTGCAAGGTAGTACAACAACTGCATTATATGCCAAATTTAATCCCGTAATTAAAAGCTCTTTCGAAAAAGTAGGTGCAGATGCCGTTTGGAAAAACATCATTACGAAATACAACACTATTCCGTTAGTAAAAAAAGTAAATCCAGATTTAACTGATTATACAACCAATCAAGCTTTATCTGGTGTTTTTAAAATGATTGCCGTAGAAGAAAAAGAAATTAGAAATAACATCTCTGCAAGAACAACACCTTTATTAAAAAGCGTTTTTGCTCTTCAGGACGGAAAATAATTTTTTAAGACTCAAAGAAACAGAGCTACAAAGGTTCAAAGTTTTTTACTAATGAATCTTGATAATTAACTGAAAAATCAAAAACAAAACGACCAAAATGCAAAAAATAACGATACTTATTCACTGCAAAGATCAAAAAGGAATTATTGCTGCAGTGACTACTTTTATTGCTAAGGTAGAAGGAAACATTACCTACATTGACCAGCATGTCGATGTAGAGCAAAATGTATTTTTCATGCGTTTAGAATGTGAATTTACCAATCAGAGCAGTAATATTGACCACATAAAAGAAAAATTCAGCAAGACTATTGCTGCCGATTTCAATATGTCTTGGGATTTGTACAATCAGGAACAAAAACCTAAAATGGCTTTGTTTGTTTCTAAATATGATCATTGTTTATTTGACATTTTAGGCCGTTACAGCGCAGATGAATTAGGAGTCGAAATTCCTATGATTATAAGCAATCATAATGATTTACGTTCAATTGCAGAACGTTTTGATATTCCGTTTCACTATGTTCCTTTTACAAAAGACAATAAAGAAGAAGGTGAAGCTAGACAGATAGAACTTTTAAAAAGATATCAAATCAATTTTATCGTTTTGGCGCGTTACATGCAGATTGTTACTCCAAAAGTGATTTCGCTTTACGAAAATAAAATTATTAATATCCACCATTCGTTCTTACCTGCTTTTCCAGGTGCAAAACCTTATCATTCGGCTTTTAAACGTGGTGTAAAAATTATTGGTGCAACAAGCCACTACGTAACAGAAGAATTGGATGAAGGTCCGATTATCGAGCAAGATATCGCAAGAGTTTCTCATATACATTCTGTAGAAGATTTTATCATGAAAGGTCGTGATTTGGAACGCATTGTTTTAGCAAGAGCTATTAAATTGCATGCCGAAAGAAAAACTATGGTTTATAGCAATAAAACTGTTGTTTTTTCTTAAGGTTCAAAATTACTAAGACTCTAAGATTTTCTAATCTTTGAATATAATTTAACCCGATAGGTTTTAAATCCTGTCGGGTTATTTTTTTTCACAATCTTTCCATATTAGGAGTTTCAGCATCTTAAACACTTAAAAAACGTTATCAGGATAGCAAAATGGCCTTTGTCAAATTTCTAAATAAAACTGAGAATTAGTAAATTTTGATAAATTGAAATTATTTAGCACTGCAGAAAGCTCAAAACGACGATCTAAAAAATCTTAACGTATGCTCAACAAAGTAATAACAAAACCTTAACAGCATAAGATTGATATATGTCGGACATTTGTAGTGTAATAAACTGGTTATTTATTATTTTGGTTTTGGTTAGTTAAATGATGCCGGCTTCTTCGAGATGCCGGCATTCTTTTTTTATCACCATTTGGTTTCATGTTTTGGGTTTTCTTAATTTCAAGTTTACCTTATTTTCTTTTTGGTTTACTTACCAAAAGCGTACATTTTCTGTATTGCAAACTTTTTCAAAATATACATTAACTTATTTTCAACAAAGTAATAACAAGACCTTAACAGCATAAGGTTTATTTATTTCGGACATTTGTAGTGTAATAAACTGGTTATTTATTATTTTGGTTTTGGTTAGTTAAATAATGCCGGCGTCTTCGAGATACCGGCATTTTTTATTTCAAGTTTTTTGTTGCTTGTTGCTTTACTTTGAACTTATTTTAACCGCAAAGAGCGCAAGGTCTTTTGCAAGGTTTTTAAATAAAACGCAAAGTTCGCAAAGCAATAAAAAAAGCTTTGCGAACTTTGCGTATAACTTAGCATAGTTTGCGTTTAAGTTTCTAAAAACCTGAAACAAACAAAAACTAATTCTTTAATCTTTCGTGAAGTAATTTAAAGTATTGAAATGCTTTTAACAATCTACTGCCATGCCAGGAAAACATTTCGCCATCGACAAAAATGGTTTTGGCATGATGCGTAAATCTTCCAATTTCAAAAGCATCTTCTTCTTTAAAAGGATAAGGTTCTGAAGAAAGAAAAACAATATCAGGATCGCCTTCAATACGCATTTTCTTTAATTCGATTTCGGGATAACGTCCTTTGTCTTCGTAAATATTTTTAAAATGATTCAGTTTAAGCAGTTCATTTATATAGGTATCTTTTCCTGCAACCATATATGGATTTTTCCAAATAAAATAAGCCGCTTTCTTTTCTTTTATATTCTGAATATAATTTTTGAAATCGCTCAAGGCGAAAGCCAACTTATCGTTCCATTTTTGTGCTTCGGTTCTACAGTTGAATAATTGTCCGAAATCTGAAATCATCTGGAAATTATCTTCAATAGAAACGATATTTGTTACCCAAACTGGACAGATTGTACTTAACTGCTCTACAATTTCTTGCGTGTTTTCTTCTTTATTGCAAATAATGATATCTGGCTCAAGAATCTTTATTTTCTCGAAATGAATTTTCTTAGTACCGCCAACAGTCTTTTTGGTAGATTTAAAATGAAACGGATGGACACAGAACTTCGTTATTCCGATAATTTTTTCTTCCAAACCTAAATCGTATAATAATTCTGTTTGCGAAGGAACTAGCGAAATAATACGTTTTGGAGCTGTTTCAAAAGAATGTAAAGTACCTAGCTGGTCTTTTATTTGCTTCATAATTGTTGGTGTGTGTTTTTTAACGCAAAGTGCACAAAGGTTTTTCGCAAAATGCACAAAGAAATTATCTGTAATCTTGTAAAAAGTCTTTTAAGTTCTCAAAGAAAAATTTAAGTATTGCTTTATCTATGCTTTGAGAACTTAAAAAAACTTTAATTCAAAAAGATAAAACTCTGCGAACTTTGCGAAAAACCTTTGTGCACTTTGCGTTAAAACTATGTTCAAAGCTAACTTTAAACCTAAGACTTAGAATCAATAATCTCAGCCATTTCCTGCTGTACTTTCAAAGCTTCTTCTCTAGCCTTCTCTGCAAAATCGGTTCCTTTTGAAGCGTAGATGATAGCTCTTGCCGAATTTACCAAAAGTCCCACTTTATCATTCATTCCGTATTTACATACTTCAGATAAACTTCCGCCTTGAGCGCCAATTCCGGGAACCAATAAGAAACTGTCTGGAACAATTTTTCTAATTTCTGCAAAATATTCTGCTTTTGTTGCACCAACAACATACATTAAATTTTCGCTGTTTTTCCAAGTTTTAGAAGTCTCTAGAACTTTTTTGTACAATTCTTTTCCACCCGTATCTAAAGTCTGAAAATCGAAAGCGCCCTCGTTAGAAGTTAAAGCCAACATAATAGTATATTTATTTTCGAATGCTAGAAAAGGCTCAACAGAATCTTTTCCCATATATGGAGCAACCGTTACACTATCAAAATTTAGATCTTCAAAAAAAGCTTTTGCATACATGCTAGAAGTATTTCCTATATCTCCGCGTTTTGCATCTGCAATCGTAAAAATATCAGGATAATTTTCGTTGATATAATTGATTGTTTTTTGCAAAGACATCCAGCCTTTTATTCCATATGCTTCAAAAAAAGCTGTATTTGGTTTGTAACCAACGGCTAAATCGTTAGTCGCATCGATTATAGCTTTATTAAACTCAAAAATAGGATCTTCTGTTTCTAATAAATGCTGCGGTATTTTTGTCAAATCAGGATCTAAGCCAACGCATAAAAATGATTTTTTTTGAAGAATTTGTTCGTGTAGTTGTTGTGTTGTCATATTGTATTTTGCTAGTGCGGCAAAATTACAAATTATAATTGTGAATTGTAAATGGTTAATTGCAAATGGCCGAAATGGCATCAAAGAGTAAATTATTTAATTGTTCGGTTTCCTAACTATTTAACTAATGCATTGAATTTCTGCAATATCTATACAAAATTATGTAATAAAAAGGTTGAATTTGAAAGTAACTTTGAAATAAACCCTTTAAAAAGACAGTTATGAACCCAAATATCGGAATTACACCAAAGAACCTAAAAAAGAGCGCCTCTATGCTGGCTACGATTTTGTCTAATGAAATGACATTGTACGTAAAAACAAGAAAATTTCACTGGAATATTTCTGGAAATAGTTTTATGGAACTGCATAAATTGTTTGAAGAGCAATATCGTGTGCTTGAGGCTAATATTGACGAAGTTGCAGAACGCATTAATCAGTTGGGAGAAAAAACGATTGGAACAATGAAAGAGTTTATAGACAACTCTACCTTAAAAGAATCTCCAAAAGAATATGCTTCGCAAAAAAATATGCTGTCTGAACTTTTAGAAAACCATGAACAATTGGTTACAGAATTTAGAGGCTACATTCCAATTTTTGAGAGTGAAAATAATGATATAGGTTCTGCCGATTTTGTGACAGGATTACTGCAGGAACACGAAAAAATGGCTTGGATTCTGAGACGATATCAGGAATAACACGCATAAAAAATGAAAATTATGCAACAGTCCAAAAAATAAATGTAACAAAATGTTGTTTGAGAAGTTGCAATTTTACAATACAATAAATGACAAAAAAGAGATACCATGAATACTACAGAAATAAAAGGAAACTGGAATGAGCTGAAAGGTAAACTGAAACAAAAGTTTGCAACTCTAACAGATGATGATTTGATGTTTGCTGAAGGAAAAGAAGACGAAATGTACGGAAGACTTCAGAAAAAACTGGGAAAAACAAAAGAGGAATTTCATCAAATCCTGTCAGAATTGTAAATCCTTACAACTCAATCAGGGAAATACCGTCTAGTAAAAATATTAGGCGGTATTTTTTTGAAAAATTTATTTTAAAATCACATTTTCATGTAATTCTATGCTATTTAAAAGCAAAAACACCAAATAAAATAAGTATCTTTAACCAAATTTCTATAAAATGAAACTATTTATAAAGTTCGATATCAATACCATTTGCTCTCTTTATTTAAAACAAAACTTAGAAGAAAACAATGTAAATTTTACAACTCTAGGATTTGGAGAAATTGAGATTGAAGACAATCTTGATGCCGAAGCATTGGAGAAATTAAAAACTAAATTGGCTCCTTGCGGTTTTGAAGTAGTTGAAAATCAAAAAAGTGTACTTGTCCAAAAAATAAAAGATGCGATTATCGAACTTGTATTTATGGATGATAGCAATAATTACAAAAGTTCTGTGTTTTTGGCAGAAAAGCTAAACCACAGCTACGGATATTTATCTAATGTTTTCTCAGAAGTAACATACTCTTCTATAGAAAATTTTATTATTTTACAGAAAATTGAAAGAGCAAAACAGCTAATCATTATCAATGAAATGAGTTTGACTGAAATTGCTTTTTTACTAAATTATTCTAGTGTTGCGCATTTGAGTACACAGTTTAAAAATACAACTGGTATTACTCCATCTGCTTTTCAGAGAATTATTAAGAAACGAAGAGAAAATTTAAAATAAAACCCAAATACCACAATCAAAATGCAAAAAAACGCATTACACATTTTATTGGCCGATGATGATGAAGATGACCGTCTTTTCTTTAAAGATGCATTTGAAGAAATAAAAATACAGACAAATGTAAATTTTGTCCACGACGGAATGCAGTTAATGGATCATTTAATGAATACAGACAATAAACTTCCTGATATTTTGTTTCTAGATTTAAACATGCCTAAAAAAACAGGTAAAGAGTGTTTAATTGAAATTAAAAAAACGGACCACTTAAAAGATATAATTATTGCCATTTACTCTACTTCTTCGTCTGAAGAAGATATTGAAGACACATTTATTCAAGGCGCTAATATTTACATCAAAAAGCCTAGCGATTTCAATACGCTGAAAAAAATAATTAATGAAGTCGTAACTGTAAACTGGCACTATCATACCTCTGGGTTAAACCGTGATAATTTCTTGCTGCGACTAAAATAGAGCATACCAATGAAATGGATACCAAATTTTAATTCTTCAAACTCTTTGAGAGTTATTTTTGTAATCGCAGTTTTCATTCTGTTATTTCTTTCTTCAATTGCTTACAAACATAATCAAGACTTGAACGAATCGAGTAAATTGGTTATGCATACCTACGAAATCAACATACAGCTCGAACGCTTAATGTCGGCTATAAAAGATGCAGAAACGGGCCAACGAGGATATATTATCACTCGAAATGCCCGTTTTCTAACTCCTTACATTTATTCGAGAGATAAGGTAAATACTTCTTTTATTACCTTAAAAAAACTAACTGCTGATAATGAGCCGCAACAGGAAAATCTTCAGAAGCTTTTCAAACTCATTACGCAGCGCTTTGTTTCTTTTGAGAACTGTTTAAAATACAGCGATCCAAAAACATACGACAAAAGAAAACTCGACAACCACATGTTTGGCGGAAGGATCTTAATGGAAAACATTCGCTTTAAGGTCGACGAAATGAACGATATTGAAAAAACATATCTCAAAAAAAGGCTTAAAATTTACGATGCCGAAATCTCATTAAGTCCGCTTTTTTCTATTTCGCTATTCTTGGTTGCTTTAAGCTTCATTTTATTATCTTACAGACAAATTAGCCGCGATTTTGAACGTTTAAAAGTATTCAATAAAAAGCTTTTAATCTCAAGCGGATTAATTTCTGAATCTGAAAATATCGGTAAGTTCAGCACTTGGCAATGGGATTTGGATTCTGATAAAATAGATTTCTCAGACAATCAGTTTCGATTATTAGGCCTTGAGCCAAAATCTTTTGCTCCCAATAAAGCAACACTTTTAAAATATGTGCATCCAGATGATAAAGAATCTGTCGCAAAGGCAATTGACGGAATTATAGAAAAGAAACATCTTCCGTTTGTATACTACAAAATTGTACGTCCCGATTTTGAAGTTCGTTATTTTAAAACTACGGGCAAACTCGTAACCGACCAACAAGGAAGCAAAATTTTACTTGGAATTAATTTTGATATTACAGACGAACATCTTCTTAATATTGAACTTCAGGAAAGAAATAAAGAGTTGGAGAAAAGCAACAAAGAGTTGGCTTCATTTAATCATGTAGCAAGTCACGATTTGCAGGAACCACTAAGAAAAATACAAACTTTTATTTCGAGAGTTTCTGATGCCGATAAAAAAGTCATGTCTGAAAGCGGCAAAAATTACATCACTAAAATTGAAAGTTCAGCAAAAAGAATGCGTGTTTTAATAGACGATCTTCTTTTGTTTTCAAGAACGAATACCACGAAAAAAGAGTTCATCAAAACAAGCCTTAATGACCTTTTGAGCAATGCAGAATCTGAATTGGCAGAAATAATCGAAGAAAAGAAAGCTGTAATTAAGGTTTCAAAACTTCCAAAACTTTCTGTAATTCCATATCAGATCGAGCAGCTGTTTATTAATTTAATTGGAAATTCATTAAAATACAGTAAGCCTGATATTGAACCGGAGATATCAATTTCGAGCGAAAAAGTAAATTCTTCCGAGTATCCAGAAATATTAGAACAGTCTATAAAGAAATTTCATAAAATTACTTTTACAGATAACGGAATGGGATTTGATCCTCAGTTTAAAGAAACTATTTTTATTCTTTTTCAGCGTCTTCATTCTAAAACAGACTATCCAGGAACCGGAATTGGATTGGCAATCTGCAAGAAAATTGTAGAAAATCATAAAGGCCATATTACAGCCGATAGCACTTTGGGCAAAGGCTCTGTATTTACCGTATTCCTGCCCGATTAAAATTTCATTTTAATTTGTAAGAAAAAAAATCGCTACATTATACTAAGAACAAAAAAAGAAATTATAGAAAAATCTATAATTTCTTTTTTTTTTTACACCAAACTTAAACTTCACAAACCTTTGATTTTAAAAGGATAAAACCCAAAAATAATTCTGTTATGGGAATTATATAACGATTCATTTTTATGCTGTAAAGGAAAATCTTTCATTCGTTAGCATCTTTGTAATGTAATACTTTAGGAACTAATAATGAAAGCAATTCCCCCATTAAAAGCTACTTATCTTAAAGTCTTTTTCTTATTTGTATTAGTTGTCTGCATTACGTCATGCAGAAAAATTAATCCGATTGAAAATACTTTGAAAAATCAAGCTTTTGCAAAAAATGACAGAGAAGAAACGGAAGTCTTCTTTTTTATTTCAGCGGCGAATATTAGCAAATCTATTATTTCAAAAAGTCAAATTGCACAACAAAAAAGTTCAGATGTAATTGTTCAGGAATTAAGCAAAAGAATAGAAATTGAAGAGAATCAGTTGCTACAAGAAGTAACCAAAATGGCCACATCTAAGCTCATTGTCATTACTGAAATAAACGCCATGCACAAACGAGACCTGTACAACCTCATTGATGCTAGCAACAAAGATTTTAACAGCATCTATCTCGACGCCACAACAGAAGCTTTATGTGATCAAATTGAATTACTTGAAACGATTTCTAAGGAAACAAATGATAAACAAATTTTGGAACTGGTTCTCCGTTTTTTGCCCGAACAATACAAACTCTTACGAGAGACTGAAAGAATAAAAAAACAAAATGAATAAACGCCTATTATCTATACTATTAACTAAATTTTTTACTATGAAATTACAAGCCAATTTTTTATGCGCCTTAACACTTTTTTTATCAGCTTCGTTTGGAATGCTGCACGCTCAGGACAATAATGTAAATACCGAATTTGGTGTAAAAGGAGGATTCAACATGTCTAATCTTTACGGCAGCGGAGATGATGTAGATGACAACAATGTTTTATACGGATTTAATGCCGGAGTTTATGCTACCCTTCCTATTTCAGATTTTGTAGCAATTCAGCCAGAACTTTTGTTTACCACAAAAGGGGCAAAATTAGAATACAACAACGCTCTTGCAAGTGGGGATGCAAAATTTAGACTTAATTATATCGAGCTTCCGCTTTTAGTGCGAGTTAATGTGACAAAAAACTTTAACATTCACGCCGGTGGTTACGCTTCTTATCTAGTAAGCTCTAAAGTAAGCGGAAACGGAAGTATTGATTTTGACCAAGATATTGACACAGATGATCTTGCCAAATTTGACGCAGGTATTTCTGCTGGTGTTGGAGTAGATTTTAACCCAATTAGCGTAGGATTACGTTACAATTACGGTTTAACCACTGTAGGTAAAGAAAGAACGGTTGCAGGAACAACATATACATTTCCTGACGCAAAAAACAGCAACTTGACTTTATATCTTTCTTATAAGTTAAATTAAAAGAATTGATTATTAACCATTAAAATAAAAAACCATGTCAAACTTATTATATACAATCGCAGTGATTCTGGTGATACTTTGGGCTCTTGGGTTCTTTGTTTACAGTTTCGGAAGCATTATTCATATTCTTCTTGTAATTGCCATTATTGCCGTATTGCTTCGACTAATTAAAGGTCGAGAAGTATAAAATCACACTTTTTATTAAATCAACAAATTATTAAATATTAATCCATTAAAATTAATTTATTATGAAAACTAGTAGCACAATTTTAGGAATTTTAGGAGCCGCAGCGGCGGGAGCATTCATAGGTGTTTTATTTGCACCAGACAAAGGATCAAACACAAGAAAAAAAATCAAAGATAAATCAAAAGATTACGGTGATAATCTAAAAACAAAATTTGATGGTATTGTAAACACAATCACTTCAAACGGTAAAGAAATTATCGAAGAAGGAAAATCTAAACTTAACCAAGTTAAAGAAGATTACAATACGCTGAAAGACGACGTTAAAACAGTAAAATCAAACTATTAATCGAGATATTAATTAGTGAAATTTTCAAACCATAAAACCCTATATCATGGAACCAAATGCAACAACAAACGAGGACTTAAATCTTTATGAAAAAGCTGAAAACTATGCTAAAACAAGTTTAGAATTACTAAAACTGAAAACAGTATGTTCAGTTGCTGATGGTGCTTCATCATTGGCTTCAAAGATAGCGATTGGTATTGTTGTTGCATTTTTTACTTTGTTTCTAAATATTGGCATTAGTTTATGGATTGGAAAAGAACTTGGAGAGTACTACTACGGCTTTTTTATCATGGCATTATTTTATCTTATTGTAGTGATTGTGGTTGTGAAATCGCATCATAAATTGATAAAAACTCCTATTGGTAATACGATCATTTCAAGTATACTGAAAGAAACCAATAAATGATTTAATTATTAATAAACATAAAAAGACTATGGAGGCTATTTACAATATTGATCAGTTAAATCAAAAAATTGAGGAATTAGAAATTCGCCAAGATAAAGAATGGTGCGATATAAAAGACGAAATCGACGAGATTAAGAACAATTTAAAGCCAATAAACCTCATTCGCAATACGGTAGAAGAAATCAACGAAACTGTTGGTTTTAAAAGTCATATTGCTCAGTCGGCAATTAGTATCGGAATTGGTTATCTGGCAAAAAGATTTATTGTTGGTAAAGGCGATTCAATGTTCAAAGGCGTTTTGGGCTCAATCGTTCAGCTTATCGTAACAAACCTGGTTTCGAAACCTCATCATGAATCTTCCGAAGAAGAAGAATCATCACAATACGAACCGTCTAGAGAGTAATTTGTTTAACTTAATTTTAATTATTATGGAAAAGTTTAGCGAAATAATGATAAAAAACGGTGTATACGTTTACTCGAATCTATATAAATGTTTTGAATACACAAGGATATTTCTAGGTGTCTAATTCCATCATACGTTTTTGGGGAAACAAGTGATGGAAAAGGACCTTAATTATATATTTAAGATACTAAGTTGCTAAGATTCTAAGGTTCTAAGTTTTATACTTCGATTTTTTTAATCTTGCTTACTGATCTTAAAAATAAAAAAACGCAACTACTTTGTAGTTGCGTTTTTTTTATGTCTTTAATTCCAAAAACTCAGAACCTTAGAAACTCAGAACCTTAGAATCTTAGCATCTCAGAACCTCTACCTATAATCCTGATAAATCGGTAATTTCAAACCCGCGTAAATGTTACAGCCTTTTGAAGTGTTTGAAAACAGATTGGTAAATAGCGTTCCAGAACCAATAAATAATGGACCTGCTCTAAAACCAGCTCCTATTTGCGTTCCGCTGTATTGCATATACGTTACAGGAACATAAAAGCTAAATTGTCTTGTTTCGTATCTTGGCGAAAAAGTTACCGAATTGGCAATTGCAGTTCCGTTTACTTTTTTGGCATCTACTAAACTGAAATCTCCACTTAAATTCAAATAAAATCTTTGATTGATATTCCAATCAAAATTGGTGTGCAAAGCCGTTGGTAAATTTGCTTTCACTCCTTTTCTAGAAGATATTTTAGTATAGTTAGCGTCAAAAAATTCAAAAATATCATCTGCATCCTCAATATCTTGCTGCGTTACTCTTCCTGTTATATTATAAGTATTCTCTACAATATTTTTATAGTTTAGTTTTCCAATATCGGTTATAGAAGCTGCTGCTTTAAACTTATAGCGGTTTCCTGCGCAAGAATGACAGTTTGTACGATATTCATAAGTAAAACCTAAATCTACTCCTACTCCTGCCGATCCCATATTAAACTTTGGATCATTTCCGTTGGCATAATCATAACTCGCCGCTGTTTTTATTGTTCCTGTCGAATAATATTCACTTAACGAAGGATTTGCTTCATTTTTAGTAAAAGCTACGTTCAAATCACTTCCGTTAATATAGCCGTTTACGCCCGCCATTAAGTACTTTAAAGTAATTCCGCCTTTTACAAAATGATCGTCACGATCGAACAAAACCGTCGCATAACTCGCTCCAATTTCAGCCCAAGAATTCGAAACACCATTCGGATTTCCGCCTGCAATTAAAAAATTATCAGAAGCATTTACATCTTTATTAACCTCATCAATAAGCTGTCCGTTTATGCCAACTAGATTTGTAACACTACGCACACGCGTAAAAAGTGCAACGCTATGCAAAGGCGTGATATTAAACATAACAGACGGCCCCATAATATCAGCATTAAAATTCCCCCTATTATTCGATTTGAAATTCTTGCTCGCTTGAGTATCCAGATCGTAACCGCCGTCTAATATATTGGCAAAATTAACTCCGTATAAATCATTTTGCCCAGTTCCGCTTACAGATACAAACGTAACGTCGGCTTTATACTTCGAATCCACAATATTAGAAGGATTAAACAATGCGGACTGAATTCCTGCAAAATTATCATCTCTAAATCCGAAATACGATTGCGATCGCGCATAAAAAAAGCTTCCAAAGAAGCAAAATAGAAGTAAAGTTCTCTTCATAAATTAGATTGGTTTTGGTTGGTTTAGTATTCTTTTTGGGTATAAAAGCATGACAAATATGAGATAAAAAATTCAGCAAAAAAAGCTAGTTTTTTTTAGGTTCTAAGATGCTAAGATTCTAAGAAACTAAGTTTTAAGCACTAGTCTTATAAATCTTACTTCGCAATATTCTTCTGTAGTATTGGTCTTAATTTATGATACTCTTTTTAAAGAAATAAAGCCTTAAAAATCTAAAATTCCGAACATTAAATTTTCATTAAAAAAGCGATGCTAAATTTTTTCCATAAAAAAAGCCGAACAAATGTTCGGCTTAATATTATTATAAAGTCCTAAAAGAAAACTTAGAACCTCAGCATCTTAGAATCTTAGCATCTCAAAAATTTAGTAAACTTCTGAAGCTTCTTTCAATTTCTCCATGTTATTAACTAACTGAAGCTCAGAAACGATTTTCTGAATATCGCCATTCATGATATTTCCTAAATCGTAAAGCGTTAAACCAATACGGTGATCCGTTACACGACCTTGTGCATAGTTATACGTACGGATTTTTGCCGAACGGTCTCCAGAACTTACCTGAGAACTACGTTTTTTAGCATCTTCTTCCTGCTTTTTGGCCAATTCCATTTCGTATAAACGAGAACGTAATACCATCAAAGCTTTATCTTTATTCTTATGTTGCGATTTTTCATCCTGACATTGCGCCACCAAACCTGTTGGAATGTGCGTTAAACGTACAGCCGATTTCGTAGTATTTACCGATTGTCCTCCAGGTCCAGACGAACAGAAGAAATCTACACGAACATCGTTCATATCTACCTGAACATCAAACTCTTCAGCTTCTGGCAAAACCATAACCGTTGCAGCCGATGTATGCACACGTCCTTGAGTTTCAGTCTGCGGAACACGTTGTACACGGTGAACACCCGCTTCAAACTTCAAAGTTCCGTATACATCTTCTCCAGTCACCTCAAAAATAACCTCTTTGAAACCTCCAGAAGTACCCTCGTTCATATCTACAACAGATGATCTCCATCCCATAGATTCGCAATATTTCGTGTACATTCTGAATAAGTCACCTGCAAAAATACTCGCTTCGTCCCCACCCGTTCCGGCGCGGATCTCCACCATAACGTTTTTCGCGTCTTCAGGATCTTTAGGAATAAGCATAAATTTGATTTCCTCCTCCAATTCTGGCAGACGTTCTTTTGCTTCATCCAATTGCATTTTGGCCATTTCCACCATTTCAGCATCACTTCCGTCAGCAATAATTTCGTTTGCTTCGTCGATGTTTGCTAAAATTATGATGTACTCTTCTCTCTTTTCAACAAGCGCTTTTATCCCTTTATATTCTTGGTTAAGCTGCTTATAACGTTTTTGATCAGAAATAACATCCGGCTGAATAATCAAATCCGAAATCTCATCGAAACGCTGCTTTACATATTGAAGTCTATCTAACATTTTCTAATTCCTTTTATTGGACGGCAAAATTACAAAATTTTTATCGAAAATTCTAGTGTTCATTTTTTAGGGAATTTAAGTTGAAAATTTAGTGGAATTATGATTGTTTTTAGGAGCTGATTCCTGCTATCCGCTATATCTTTTTAGGCAGAAACTTTACGGTTTAATAAGCTCTTTTTCGTTTGCCTAAAAAGGATGCCGCTGCTATCAGGGCTAGGGCTTTGGTTTTCATAATTACGTTTACGGTTTTCCGTAAAATCCTTATACTAAAAAAATATATTTTTACTAAAACTTCCATTAAAATTATTCTAATATGAATCAAGAATATAAACTATATAGAATTTCTCAATTACTTTCTCGCTTTAGAGAACAAGTTAAAATACTAAACACAAATAGTGAATTTAGTATAAATATTCATGCAGAGAATATTTTAATTAAAGTTCTCAACAAAATATATGATTGTAATTTGGAAAATGTAAATTATGTTGAAGGTAAAACTTATCCAAGCATTGATTTAAGAGATAAAAAGAAAAAAATTGCCTTTCAAATTACATCTACCGCCAACTTAGAAAAAATAAAAAGCACATTATCTAAATTTATCGAAAATGATTTCCATAAAAAATTTGATAATGTATATATCTATGTTATCACTGAAAAATTAAAGAAATATGATCAAATAAAAATCAATCAAGTTGTTGATGGTAAATTGACATTTAATGTAAAAAACATACTTGATAGAACTGATTTATATATTGAATTAAATAAACAAAATAATCTTAACAAGATTAATTCTGTTTGTGATTTGATGGAAGAGCAATTTGCAGACAACAAATTTGAACTTGACAAATGGAATTTATATTGTAAAGGTTTAAATGAATATGATGATTACATTCATAATTATTATAAATTTTTAGATATCAAAGGCTTTTCTCCTAAGATTAATAATACACTTGTAAAAATCAATTTAGAAAACATTTATGTACCATTAAAATTAAAAATTGAAAATGAAATCTTAGAAGATAATACGTTCAAAAGAGATGAAAAAAATTTAATATATACTTTAGAAAAAGCACTAGAGGATTTTAGTAAATTAGTAATTCTAGGCGATCCAGGTTCTGGTAAATCAACAATATTAAAACATTTAGCATATAATATATGCTCAAATCGATCAATTAACAGTCAATTAAGCGATCTTGTACCAGTAATTATTAAAGGTAGCGAGTTTGCTAAATTTGTATCAACAACTTCAAAAAATCTTTCAGAGTATATTATTAACCAGATAGATAAAAAATACGAATTACTTTTTACTGAAAAACTAGAAAAAAAAGATCTTCTAGTTTTAGTAGATGGAATTGATGAAATAAATATAACAAGTCTTCGCCATGACGTAGTAAATCGCATAAATTCTTTCATAGCCCAATATCCTGACATAAAAATTATTGTATCTTCTAGAATTGTTGGATATAAGGAAACCCGATTAAATGGATATTTTACCCATCTTGAAGTAATTAAATTTGAAAAAGAACAAATTAATCAATTTATTAAAAATTGGTATTTATCGATAGAATCAAATTTAAACATTGATTTGGATAAGGTAAATCAAAATACTGAAAGACTTTTTGATTCAATCAAACAAAACACATCAGTTTTGAATATGGCAAGCAATCCTCTCCTTGTAACTATTATAACTCTTATTCATTATCAAGGTGGAATGCTACCAGAAAGGAGAGCTTCACTTTATGACATTGCTACATCAACCTTTTTAGAAAATTGGGTTCGCCAAAGAGAATCAAAAAGAAATTCAAATTTTGACAAAGAGACACTTATTGCTATTCTTGCGCCAATTTCTTACTATATACATCAAAATTTCACAACAGGTCTTATTTCAGAAATAGAGTTAAAAACTCTTTTTCAAAAAGAATACAGAAACATTTTTCCATTCCAAAAGCCAAGAGAAGAAGCAATTGATTTAAAAGAAATTATTGACTTTCTCAGAGAAGATGCTGGTTTTTTATTTGAAAAAGGAGTTAATGAAAATGGTGAATCAATGTTCGGATTTGTCCATCAGACATTTCAAGAATATTTTACAGCAATTGAATTTAAAACACGATGGAAAGAAGGGCAATTTAAAGACAATTTAGCCGAATATGTTTTTAATCCTAATTGGAGTGAAGTAATTAAATTAACTGCTTCCCTATTTAAATTTAGCGAGCAAAGTCGTTTAGGAAGGCAATATACCACCGATTTTATCAAAGATATACTGCACATTGAAGATCTTTTACCTGAAATGTACAGACCTCTTGATTTCATTCTTCAAATTCTTAAAGACGATACCGAAATTGAATTTTCTTTTTTCATTCAAATAATAGATAAAATATTTAATGAAATTTTCATTCATGAAGAAGCAGAGCATTATGATAGAGACCTATATTTATTTGACTATGCTATTCAGATGCTAATAGAAACTAAAACTTATCAAACTTATATTGTTGAACGTATAATTAAAGAAATTACTGACACTAAAGTATCCAGCATTTTAAGGTATAATTTGATACAAATTTTAATGCAAAAATCAGAAGTCCCAATTGTACGAGAAGAATTAATAAAGATTTTAAACTCAAAAAATGAAAATTTAAAACAAATCCTCTTTGAATATAATGTTGTTATGCCTGTTGCGGACATTGTATTTTCGAAAGAATTTCGGTTTGAAATTGTAAAATATATAAATAGCGATAAATTTATTAACAGTTACGATGGCCGTTTCCCAACTCAATACAGTTGTGCCTTTGAAAATGTAAAAAAAAGTAACTTTAAATCATATTTAGAGATAAAATCTAATACAGAGTATTTAAAAGAACAATTGCTTTCAATACGACTAATTGAAAATGAAAAAATGCGACTCGATTTTATCAATTATAATGTTTTTTCAATTGGCATGAGCAATATTGATCGATTAAAAGAGTTTACTGATTCCTTAAAAGATGAATATAATGGAATTCAATTACCCAGAATAGAAAATAGAATTAAAGAACTCGAAGAATTTAAATCTTATGATTTAAACGAATATGAAATAGTAAAATTTAAATCAACAAAAATATTCATTAAAAAAGATAAATCCGAAAATTTTGCATTCATTAAAGATAATAAAGTTGAATTCATCCGTTTTCCTTTCAATCACGATAATCTTAAAAAATACTTTTTTGGTGAAACAGAATCTTACATTAAGTTTCTAAATTTATTAATTCCAAATATACTAAATCCAAAAAATAAATTTTCTATAACTAATTTAGAAACACTTTTGAATTTTATTAAATTTCAAGATACTATACACTGGCATACAGATATTGATACTGGAGTTTTTTTAAATTTCGCACTAACAAATCTTTTTAGCTCACAACATACTAAAACTCTTATTCACTGGATAAAAGAAGAAAAGAATATAAAATATAAAAGATTTGAATTATCCGAAGATTTTAATAGACAAAAATTCTTCTCCGAAGTTTTAGCGTCAGACCTACATTTATTTGAGAAGCTCTACTTACTTCATCTAACTGGTGAAAAATCAGATTACGAACACCTTTTAATACCTACAATTGAAAGCATCAAAAAAACAAAATCACAAAAGAAAAAAAATGAAATTAGAAGAGTATTATATGATGTTCTTTAAAAAATGTATAAATGATTTCAATTGGTAAAGTGTTGCTCCCCACTTCACGAAGTCTTCAACCAAAAAGCTACGCAAATGTCTCTGACTTTGCGTTTTTTTTTGTTTCCTATAAATCCGAAAACCACTCAAAATTCTCCCGACTTTTTGCGAATCGTTCTAAATAATTATTTTTATAAGGACGAGTGATGTAAAGTCAGTCCCGAAAGCTTTCGGGATTGCGCAGCACAGAATAAAACAAATCAAATTAGTGTTCTAGGGAAACTTTACACAAATCATCCAATAACTCCATTTCATCTTCTGGCAATAACTGCAAGGCAATTTCAAGCAAAGTCATTACATTGACATTATTGTCTTTTGTAAAACTCGACAAACCGTTTGCATCAGGATTAAGCAAAATAATACTTGCTTTTAGCAAATCTGAAACCATTAGATTTACTTCGTTATAAGAAGATACTTTTAGCGGTATTGTAAACGAGTTGGTTTCTTTTGGCACTGGTTTTAGTTTGCTGAAATATTTTCCTTTATTTATTAATTCTAACAATTCTTCGGCTCTTTCTTTATTTTGTGTTTCCATTTTTATATAAGATTTAATTTACAATTTTAAACAAATATATAAAATATCGGTTGAAAACAATCGATTTTTAACAATCATACCAAAACAATCTATTACTTGTAATTTCATTTCTATGAAAAGAGAAAGAAAAAGTGAAATTCCAGAAGTTGTAAAAGAACTGGGAATTAAGATAAAAGATGTGATTGAGGATAATAAATTAAAGACAAGAGAAGTTGCCCATGACGCTGAGATGGATGTGGAAAATTTAAGAAAATACCTTAAAGGTTCA
This sequence comes from Flavobacterium sp. GW823-FHT06G12, assembly GCF_058794775.1. NCBI lineage: Bacteria > Pseudomonadati > Bacteroidota > Flavobacteriia > Flavobacteriales > Flavobacteriaceae > Flavobacterium > Flavobacterium sp. GW823-FHT06G12. The sequence goes on along the minus strand of NZ_JBXAHE010000001.1, from coordinate 345,638 downwards.
CAAGAAATGAAAGTAAGCACTTTGTTTAAAATTGCTCAAGCTTTAAAAATTCACCCAAGCGAATTAATTAAGGATTTGTAATATTTTGTTGTTGCTTTATTGCTAAATTATTTTTTCGTATTGAGACGTATATGCCTAATTCTCTCATACATCTTAGCACAGTTGTATGTGATAAAAAATACCCTGATTTTTGTAGTTCTATAACAATACGATGGCAACCATAAGTTTCTTTAGAAGCAGAAAAAATAGACTTAATTTCATTTTTTAAGTTTATACGCCATTTTTGAGTTTCTGTAAGCAAACCTCGTTTCCATGTGCGGTAGGTACCTCTATTTACATCTAATGTTCTGCACATTAATTTTATTGAATATTTTTTTTCATTTTCTGCCATAAAATGAAAAATGAAAGGTTTTCCGAGGAAAATATATTTACTGGCATTTCTAATGATTTCAAACTTTAAATCCACATCTTTAATTTGTTTTTCAAGATCGTAAATTTTCTTCTCTTCAGAAGTTAAAGTTAGATTGCCATATCCAGGAAAACATCCTGTTCCATATTTTTTATACTCTTTTCGCCAAAGAGAAAGAAGATTTTTATCTATTTGCAAATCTCTTGCCGTTTGAGCCGAATTTCGATTTTCATAACTTAAGAAGACTGCCTTTAATTTGAAATCGCGGTCATAATTTGCTCTGGTCTTTTTCATAAATTATAATTATTAAATTCCTCGATTGTCTTGTAATTAAGGCTGGAATGTATTCTTTTTTTATTATACCAGTTTTCTATATATTCAAGTATAACGATTTTCAATTCACCTGTTGTTAGTAATCTCTTCTGTTTATAAATTACTTCTCTCTTTAAAGTATTAAAAAAACTTTCCATAACAGCATTATCTAAACTGTCTGCTGTTCTGTTCATACTAGGTTTGCAATTATATTCAGCTAATTTATTAGTAAACAATTTACTCGCATACTGAGATCCTTTATCAGAATGGAATATTAATCCGTCTCTAATAGGACGATTAATTATTGCTTTTTCAAAAGCAGGTAAAGTTGTAACCTTAGTAGAAAGTTCACAACTCAAATGCCATCCTACTATTTTTCTATCATACAAATCCATAACAACAGTGAGATATGAAAACCTTCTCTTTATTTGAATATAAGTAATATCTGAAACCCAAACTTTACAAGGTTCATCTACTTTAAACTGTCTTTTTAATAAGTTGGAAGCAATACATAAATTATGCTTTGAATCAGTTGTAACTTTGAATTTCTTTTTTACTTTACTCCTCAAACCAAGCTCTTTCATCCAAAACGATACCTGTGCTTCAGAAATTTTAAATCCTCGATTATTAAGTTCTCTTGTAATTAATATAACTCCTTTATACTGCTTGAATTCAAAAAATATAGAATCTATTTCTTTTTTAAGCAGATTAACGCGGATTTCTCTTTTTGAAAAAGGTTGTTTTGTCCATAAATAATAGGTTGAATGTGAAGCTCCTAAGACCTCAAACATTGTATATAAAGGATATTTATCTCTATTCTGATGTATGAAATTACAAATTACATGTTTGCCTTGATTCATATATTTAAGACCTTTCTCTAGTATTTCTAACCGCAGTTGAGAATCTGCAAGCTTTTTCTCTAATTCATAGATTTGCTTGTTTTCGTAATATACTCTTTTAATACCTACTCCTAGAAAACTCCCTTTACCAAACTTTAGGTAAGCGCTACGCCATTTAGAAAGCATTTTAGGATTAATGCCTAATTCTTCTGCAGTTTCTGAAACGGTCTTTCTTATATAGCTTAATAGAACTGCATTCTCTTTGAAGATTGGGTCGTAATGTCTAACATTTTCATTCATATTAAGAAGTTTTATTATTAATTTCATTTATACACAAAAAAAAATAACAATCTAATTTACAACAAATTAGAACACAATCTTCATAGAAACCTATTAGCGCGGATTTGCAATCCGTGCCCGCAACAGCAAGACACAATACAAATAATTTAAAAAGCAAATCTTTGTGGGCACGAATTGCAAATCCGCGCTATCTGGATTAGAAATAACGAATTATTTTTAAGTAATTGTAAACAATCGATTGTATACAACCGAATTTAAAACTTATACAAAATATCTTATATTTGAAAAAACTAAACCTATCCAAAATGAATAAGCTAATCAAACTAAATCTTGTTGGAGTGATTTTATTTCTTACTTCTTGTACTTCAATGTCTCCACTTCAAGTACATAACACACTTCCGACTTTAACCAAATCAAAATATATTACACAAGCAGAAATAGAAACAAGTAATTGCAAACCAATAACAAAAAACAGAAGCTATGTAGCTCCCATTGGAATGACTCCAAAAAACGATTTGACAAATGCCGCTAAAGGAATCGATGAATGGGTTAAAATTGATGGCGGAAATGCCTATGTTTTAAGAAATTTTATTTGGGTTAATATTGACCAAGATACAAGTCAACTTCATGTTGATTTTGATACTTTGTTGTGTGAGTAAAATTGCACAAGCTTTAAAAATTAACCCGATAGCGCGGATTATATTTGTTTTAATTTCATAAACCGTACTTCTAAATTTTAATTAAATACTTTTCAATTGAAAAAAATAATTATTGTTCTGTTTATTATAATATTTTCATCCTGCAAAGAAAATAATGAAAATGAAAAACTAATGTATAACCAACTTATACTCTATCGCGATGAATTAAAAACAAATTCATTAGCTATAGATCAAGCAATAAACTTTCAATTAGAAAAGGAGAAAACACTGAAAAACATCTTAAAAGAAAGAAAAAGAATTTTACTCGAATTTGAAAAATCTTTTGAGAAATTAAAATTTAAAGAAAGAGATAAGATAGTTAAACTCCGTGATTCATTTAATAATAAATATAAATTGTACCTGCATTTCGACACTTCAAATTATGACATTAATGTATCGGACACAATTTTTAACAGATTAATGGAAATTGACTTTTATCGCATAAAAACTAGCTTTCAAAGTAGATATTTATTAAGACATGGATGTATTTAACATGTCACCTGTTAGCGCGGATTTTCAATCTTTGCCCTAAACGCTATACAAATTCCAATAAAAAAAAACTTCAATGACCAAATCCAAATTTAAACTGATTATACTTATCGTGGTAGTTCTTTTCATTTCGTATAAGGTAATTTCGTTTTTTTCTACTTTTCATTTTTATGCTGCGGGAACATATCCTTACGCGGAAACCTATTATATTAAATGCCCTGAAAAGAAAATTCTTGATGCTCTGGAAAAAATGAATCTTACAAATCTTGATTTAAAAGATCAGGATACTACCGACTATTGGCACAACATTTATTTTGATTTATATGGCAAAAGAATAGAAGCTTGGACAAGACCTTCTGTCGATGACGGAACAGACTTCGCTCTCGTGGCGGTACACGAAAGCAGAAAAACAGGCTGGCAGTTGGTTAATCAGGAATTAGGTTTATTTAAAAATATAATGGTGAAAAGAGAATTTGAAAAGGAAATAGTAAATAAACTTAAAGCTGAATTAGAAAAATAAAATGTTATACAGATTTTTTCTTTTCACCCGATAGCGCTGATTTGCAATCTGTGCCCGCAACAGCAAGACACAATACAAATAATTTAAAAAGCCAATCTTTGTGGGCACGGATTGCAAATCCATGCTTTTACGAGAGTATTAATAAACTTTAAGTATATTTAATTTGTATAATAGTAATCTTTTACTTACTTTTATAATTCTATTCAGAATAAAAACAATTCAATTCCATTAAAAGATTAGCGCCAATACTACTTCAGGTGCAAAAATGAATCTTCCAAAATAAAAATTTAATTCTCCATTTGCTTCATAGAAATTCTATATCCAAACTGAATTAGGAAGCATTTCAATTGTATTAACTTTAATATCAATAAAAATGAAAAGAATTATTTTTTTACTCGTAGCTGTTTCTGCAAATGCTTTATTTGTGAGTTGTTCAAAAGAACAAGATTCCAAAGATTCGAATTCTGCAAAAGAAAAGGTTGAGATTCCTTTAACTGATTATGGTTTTTATCATAATGAAGCTTTAGATTTATACTATAAAAAATATAAAGGAATTGATGGAAAAACAACTGGTTTAATAATAGACGAAATGTTGGCTGAGCTTAAAGTAAAATATCCTGAACAATTCAAAAATATGGATACAAATGAGGTAAAGCTTGCATTTCAGGACATTGATCCAAAAAAATTTGACATTTATTCTTTTTGGAATTCAAAAAAAGAAGAATTATATACTTCCAATAAAGTATCAAAACGTTTAGGAAGTTTAGTTGACAATATAATTGAAAATGATATGAATTATGACCAATGTATGGTTGCGATTGAAGATTTCAAAAAAGTCAATTATTTATCGAAAACAAATAATCCCCTAACAGTAAATGAGCAAAATGAATTATTAGTATTTGAAAATGTTTTGAAAAGTTCAAATCAATATTGGACTTCTAAAAGTAATTCAACAAAAAAGACAAATAACCAACCAGGATCAAAAGCAATTATTGCTGACACAATGGGAGCTTTAATGTTTGTTTACAGTGGTCCAATGTCATTAATCGCTGGAGGGATTTGTTCACTATTTGTTAATGAAGCTATCCCTTATGAAGCTGTTCCATACGAAGAAGAATTTACAAATCCTTAAGAAATAAAAACTAGCACAATGATAAATATAGAGTTAAATAAAACTGTAGAAATGTTAGAAAAATTCAATTATAAATACAAATTGAGAAACAGTATTATTACTGTAACTCTTGAATTTTCTCAAAATGTGGTAATTGATTTATCAAATCCTTCAAAAATTATTATTTTGGATCGTCTTGAAAATTGGAATTTTTTAACAGGCTGTATCAAAATGAGTTTAAAAAATGCGATTCTGTATAATTTTATCCTGCTTTTATTCTTCGGTTTTTTATGCCAATATTTACAATTTACGGGAAACTCATTAACCAATTTGTTTTTAACTTTCATGGGATGGATATTGTTATTTTCCACATATTATTTAATTAAACTTGAAGGTTTTAAATTACAACTCAAAACAATTATAAAGTAATTTTCTCTCGGTTGGCGCGAGCGTCCTGCTCGTGCTAGCAGAGAACAATATGGAATTTTTTTGCGGAGCTACTTGCGAAGATTTCTCCTTACGTCGAAATGACAATACTGTGTGGTTACTACGCGGATAAACTGGCGAGAAACAAATCGCAAAAAACCAACCTTCATTAAATCAGTATTTTAGTAAGAATTTTATATATTTGGTCAACCACCAAAAACAAATTTACTATCTAAAACCACTATTAATGAAAGGACTTATCAAAATCGGCCGTTTATTTTACGGTATTGGCATCATTGCTCTAGGAGTACATCAGCTTATTATTAAAGATTTTCGATCTGAAATTTTATCTCCTTTTCCCGCTTGGGCGCATCAATATTCTATTTTTTCTATCCTTACGGGAATTGTTTTAATATTGGCAGGAATTATTATTTCGGGAATTGTTACCATTAAATTTATCGATACTAGAAAAGTCTGTCTTTATTTAGGTTTTGCTTTTCTTGCTGCTTTTGTTGTTTCGCATCTTCCGTTTATTTTCGTTTTTAATACCGATAAAACCAACGCCACACAAATCTGGATCAATGCTATTGAGGAACTAACGTATAGCGGCGGAGCGTTTGTATTGGCGGGTTCTTATAGTGCTAATAAAAGCGAAAGCAAATTCGACAAATTTCTAGAAAAACTTATCCCTGTTGGGCGAATTTTCTATTCGCTTTTAATGCTTTTGTTTGGTTTAAGCCATTTTCTTTTTGCTGAGTTTGTATCTACAATGGTTCCGAAATGGTTACCAGGAACTATGTTTTGGACTTATTTTGTAGGTGTTGCGCTTATTTGTTCGGGCATTTCGATTATTTTCAAACTTTGGATAAAACCTATTTCGCTTCTTTTGGCTTTAATGCTTTTACTTTTTGTACTTTTCTTCCATATTCAAGATGCTGTTGCAAACCCAACTGTTGGTGGCGGAAATGAAATTGTACGCGCCATTATTGCATTACTTTTCTGCGGCATTGCATTGGTAATTGCATTAACAAACGATTCTAAAAAAGAGCTTTTGGCTTCAGAAGCAATTTAAACTCAAATAATAAAAAAAACATCCCGCAAAGAGATCTTCTTTTTGGGATGTTTTTTATTTAAAGCAAAAATTAGTTTACACCTCTTGTACTTTAAGAATCTCTAGTTTCAGATTCCCTTTTTTAGCAGGCCATTCGATAATATCGCCTTCTTTGTAGCCTACCATTGCAATTCCTTGCATCTGAATTTATTAGGAAATTCACCAAACCTTATTTATCTTATTATAACATAAAAAAAACTTTTACTGGCTGTCGGTTTGTTTCAACTTGATTTATTTTATAAAAAAGTAAGAAATTACTTTTATTACTAATTATAAATCAAACCTTTAACCATGAAACAAACAATCAGAAAAAAAATTATCAAAGCATTATTTTTCTCATTTTCACTGATCTTTCTTTCCTGTTCGAAAGATTTTGAAGCAGAAAATTTGCAAAATGCCCAACAAGAACATTTCGTAGGATCGGCATTAGCGAAAGAAATAGCGTCGGAGATTCTGTTTAAAACAGATGCAAATTCTCAGACCTCCAAAAGCAACTCTTTAGCTTCTAAAAAGAAAATCGAAAGCATTACTGAAGTTAAAAATGATCTAGGAAAAATAGTATTCTATATCATTAATTACAAAGAGGGAGGCTATATACTCTTGTCGGCAGACAATAGAGAACAACCCGTTTTAGCCTTTTCAGAAGACAGTGAATTTGTTTTAGATACAGATTCTAATTCTTTTGGATTTACGCTTTGGATAAGTAATGTTAAAAAACAAATTACAGGTATTCAAAATTCCACCGCTCAACAAACAGAAGAAAAAAAGTTGCAATGGCGACAAGTTAAGAATATGTTTGCTAATTACAATTTATTTGCAAAAGTACCTCTAGACCAATGTACTGAATATACTACAACAGTAACTAAAGGCCCATATTTACAATCCACTTGGTGGCAACAAGGTGGGTATAACAGTGCATTAAAATATATATCATGTGGAGGTGCCGACTTTCAAATATTTGCTGGTTGTGTACCTATTGCTATGGCACAAGTTATGAGATATTATCAATATCCCACTAATTACATTTGGTCACAAATGCCTTTGGATAAAGCGACACCTACAACTGCAAATTTTATAGCAGATATACATAATGCAATTCAAAGTGAATCTCCTGGACAACCTATGTCTGATTGTTCTGGCACAGGAGTCATTTATTATAAAGATATGGGAGCTGTTTTAAAAAATAAATTTCAATATAATTCTGCTATTAAGGCTGATTACAATTATTTGACTGTGAAAGCAAATTTAAATGAAGGAAAACCTATTTTATTAAGTGGCTTTGGAAATTATGGTGGGCATATGTGGGTTTGTGATGGATATAGTGCTTCAACGATTTATAATACGGATTGTACAGGAACAAGTGTACTATATTTTCATATGAATTGGGGATGGGAAAATGGTAAAAACAATGGCTATTATGCATTTAGTAATTTTAATCCTGGTGTATATACTTTTAATGAAAACATCCAAATGATTTATAATATAAAACCTTAATACCATGAAAAAGCTATTCATTATTCTAACCATTTTTACTTTTCTTGCATGTAATAGTAATGACGACAATAGAGAATTGAAACCAAAGGAATCTATTAATACTTCTATTGACTTTTCAGTTTTTAATGCTCAAGGCGAAGATCTGCTTGATTCAAAAAACGCAAATCACATAGATAGCGATAAAATAAAGTTATTTTACGTAATCAATGGAAATACTAAAGAACTTGTACACAATCCTAAAAATCAACTAATTTATGTACGCAGGGACAATAATATTAATGCATGCATTATGAGAGTCGTGATGAATGACATTGAAAAGGTAAAAAAGTCAATTACCTATATTCAATGGAACGAAAAAGAAACAGACACAATTGAGGCTACTTATGTAAGAGGCAAAAACTATATTTTTCCTAAAGAGGTTTGGGTAAATGGCGCTTTAATTTCTAATGATGTAAAATATGGTGAAACTGCTTATGTTGTCTTGACAAAGTAGGAATTAATTAATTCGCAAAAAGGTTCTTGATGGAAGTTTTACATTCTCAGTTAGTTAAAAACGATCTTCATATAGACCATTTGTTAAGCGACAAATCTTTATTTTTAAACAAAAATCCCAAAAGAGTTTTTCTTTTGGGATTGTTACTAAACTTAAATCGAAAACAAAACGTATTAAACTTATTCTTCTACTTTAAGAATCTCTAGTTTCAGATTCCCTTTTTTAGCAGGCCATTCGATAATATCGCCTTCTTTGTAGCCTACCATTGCAATTCCTTCGTCTGAAAGAACAGAAATTTTGTTTTTGCTTACTTTTACATTTTCTGGACCAACTAAAAGAATTGTTTTTTCTTCATTTTTATTGTGGTCTTTGTAAGTAACTTTTCGGTTTATCGAAACAATATCTTTGGGCAAGTTTTTTCGCAATACTTGAGAAGCATTTTTTAATTGATTCAATAACAATTCTTCTTCCTCTATTGTTACTTTTTTTCTTCTAATATGGTCTTTAATTAAATCGTATGTTCCTGTTGTTAAAATTATATTTTGTGACATGACTTTCTTGTTTACTTCAATTTAAGTAAAGGCATGATACAACTCTATTACCAAATACCACATAAAGTGATAACTCAGTATTATCATATCCTGAAAAATTGAAGATTAAATAAATAGATTAAAATCGTAAAAGATTCCCCTGCCTAGAGTTGTGACAGGGTAAAAGAAATAAACTCTTTTGAACTTTTTAAGAAAGTATCGTCATGCAAATACAGCAATGTGCACATTAAGCACATCAAAGAGCTGTTTATTAAATAAAAATTTGCAGTGATCATTATAATATCAAATTATTTTAGCAATATACGCCTTTTTTATCTTACAAAAAAATAAAGAGCCTAGAGAACTCGCTTTTGAACTTCTAGTGCAGTTCTAAAGAATAGACAAAATAATGTGGCATCTTCTTTTTTCCTGTTTTTTTAATATTATAAAAATAGATTCTCAATACATTTACTCTATCTGTTTATCATTCATCAATCACCAAAAACAAACTAAACATGGTTAAAAATCCGTTTCCTTGGATCAAAGAGAAACATTTTCTACAGCTTTTTTTTGAAATAAAAGCTAGAGGAAATATCTTATATTTGTTTTAATCAATCTTTTAATAATCTCTCTTTCTTCTAACTTTAAAACAACATAAGCTATCATGGAAAATTTCGATTGGACTTCTTTTACAAAGAAAATAGCCGTAAGAGCCGAACTGTCTGACATTTACAATGCTTGGACAAAAGCTGAAGAACTTGAAAAATGGTTTCTTGAAAAGGTATCTTTTTTTGATGGTAATCAAGAACCTTTAAGCAAAGGCAAAAATGCAGAAAAAGATAATATGTATGAATGGCTTTGGTATTTGTATGATGATTCTATGAAAGGAAAAATCGTATCTGCCAACGGAAAAGATCAATTGCAATTTACGTTTGAAGGAAATTGTCTTGTAGACATCAATTTAAGCGAAAAAGAAGATTATACGATTGTAGAACTTCGCCATCATAATATTCCAACAGATGATTATTCTAAACAATACATTAGATTAGGCTGTTCAAATGGCTGGCATTTTTATCTCACTAATCTTAAATCGGTTTACGAAGGCGGATTGGATTTGAGAAATAAGGACAGTAATTTGAATCCAATGATTAATAATTAAGCATATGATATCACAAATTGATATTAGCGAATTCCGAAAAAGACTTAAAACCAATACCAAACAAGGCAATCCAAAAATTAGTGGTACTCCTTTTCATGCTTTTAATTTGATTGGAGACAAAGACAAACTTTTTTTTGGCATAGTAAATCAAAACGATTTTAGAATAACCCAAAATGCTATACTTCATCCTATTCCATTTATTTTAAAAGGAAAATTTAAATCAAAAAATGAAAATCAAACAGAGATTTCATATGAAATGATTCCAATTAAGTTTGGCTATTATTGGATTCGTTATTTTCCTTTTGTTGCATTTTTATTATTCAATACAATATTTATTGTTAAAAAGGCGCCATTGACAGTATACATAATTTTCAATTCGTTTCTTTTAATAACTAGTTTGATTTCTAGAACAATCACCAGCTACAAAAAAAGAAAATTTATAAACAATTTTAGAAAAACATTTGAAATAATAAACAATGAATAAAAAAATAATCCGCCAAAATCCAACCAATTAAGCGCTATGAAAGTACTAATTACATTTTTCCTCTTAGTTTTCAATCTAACTTTATTTGCACAATCCAATCAACTTGCTGGCGAATATTCTCGTTCACTTTCTGAGAAAGAAAAACATACAATCGAATATAAATTAACTTTAAATCCCGACGGAACTTTTGTATTTCATTCGTATTCAAAATTATAAGACGGAAATCCAACGGAAGACAATAAATATGGAAAAGGAAAATGGAGTGCAAAAGACAATCTGATTACTTTTTCGGCAAACAAAAAAGAAGATTTAGACTCAAAATATACTCTAGATTTTAATAATTCGACAGCTCGATTTATTACCAAAAATTCGAGAGATAAAAGTGATAAAGTTGTTAAAACAAAACTTCAGTTTTTAAAATCAGAAATTTTCTGGATGAAGAGCATAGACGTTTTTAAATTGTAAATGAATGAAAAAAGTACTTATTTTAAGTTTTCTGTTTCTATCAATCGCAGTGTTTTCACAAAACAAAAATGAAAACCCAATAGATGCCTTAGAATCAAAATGTCTTAATAAAGACAACATTTCTAATGCCGACATGTGCAATTGCACCATACAAGCCCGTGAATCTTGGGATAAAGAATTGAACAAATATTACAATTTATTGAAAACGAAACTTCCGAAAGAAGCTTTTGAAACTTTAAAGGAGTCTCAAAAACAATGGCTCACTTATCGCGATAAAGAATATGCTTTTATTTCAAAATACTTTTACGAAGTACAACAGGGAACCATGTGGTATGCTGTTGCTGAAAACAGAAAGAAAGAAATTGTAAAAACGAAAGCGCGGGAACTGGAAGAATATTATAAAATGTTTGAATATTAAGCGCCGAAGTTATAAAATTTATCCTCTTACTTCTTTTCTTATTATTAAATATTTTCATTCAAAAAAATATCCTTGTTTTCTTGCCCAATTGAAGTAAAAAAGAATGCATTAGATCAATTTCAATTCTTATAAAAAAAAGAGGATGATAAAATGTCTTTGTCTCTTTGTTACTAACAACCTTTGCCCCTTTCTTCAAAATTCCCTACTTTCGCCTATTAATCAAGAAAGGAAAAAATGAAGGTCTGTATTGCCGAGAAACCAAGTGTAGCGCGTGAAATTGCATCTGTTTTAGGTGCCAATACCAAGCACGATGGTTATTACGAAGGCAATGGTTATGCCGTGACTTACACTTTTGGGCATTTATGCACCTTAAAAGAACCCAACGATTATAAACCCCACTGGAAAAGCTGGGATTTAAACAATCTGCCGATGCTTCCTGAAAAGTTTGAAACCAAAGTCGTTCAAAATTCTGGAATTCAAAAACAGTTTAAGATCATTAAAAGTCTTTTTGAGAAAGCCGAAGTGGTTATAAACTGCGGGGATGCTGGACAAGAAGGAGAATTGATTCAGCGTTGGGTAATGAACGAAGCACATTACAAAGGCGAAATTCAGCGATTATGGATTTCATCTCTTACTACAGAAGCAATTAAAGAAGGTTTTGAAAACTTAAAACCCTCTTCAAATTATGATAATTTATTTTATGCCGGATTTTCTAGAGCTATTGGAGATTGGCTTTTAGGAATGAATGCTACACGTTTGTACACCGTAAAACATGGCGGTTACAAACAAGTTTTGTCTATCGGACGTGTACAGACACCAACGTTGGCAATGGTTGTAGAGCGTTTTAGAGAAATCGAAAACTTTAAACCTCAGCCGTATTGGGAATTGCAGACTTTGTATAGAGAAACACTTTTTAGTTATGAAGAAGGCCGTTTTCTAAACCAAGAAGATGGACAAATTATAGCAGCAAAAGTCAAGGAAAGTGATTTCGAAATTGTTTCTGTTGAGAAAAAGAACGGAAACGAATATGCTCCAAAACTTTTCGATTTAACTGGTTTGCAGGTCTATTGCAATCAAAAATTTGGCTTTTCGGCCGAGGAAACACTGAAAATTGCACAAACTTTATACGAGCAAAAAGTAATTACATATCCTAGAGTTGATACGACTTTTTTACCAGGAGACATTTATCCGAAAGTACCTGGAATTCTCCAGAAATTAACAAATTATGCTGAATTGACTCAGCCTATTTTGGAGAAAAAAATCAAAAAATCGCCAAAGGTTTTCAATGATAAAAAAGTAACCGATCACCATGCGATTATTCCAACTGGAATTCAGAACAATTTACCGCATAATCAACAGCAGGTTTACGATATTATTACGCGACGTTTTATTGCTGTTTTTTATGATGATTGTTTGGTTGCAAATACGACAGTAATTGGAAAAGCTGCCGATGTGACTTTTAAAGCAACTGGAAAAGAAATCTTGAAAAAAGGTTTCCGTGTTGTTTTTGAAGACCCGAATGCGAAGGAAAAAGAACCCGATTTATTGCCGAGTTTTACTGTGGGCGAAAAAGGTCCTCATGAACCTTCGTTTCTTCAAAAAGAAACCAAACCACCCAATCAATTTACTGAAGCAACTTTATTGCGTGCAATGGAAACAGCAGGAAAACAGGTTGATGATGAAGATTTACGTGAATTGATGAAAGAAAACGGAATCGGTCGCCCGTCAACTCGAGCGAATATTATCGAAACGCTTTTCAAACGTCAATATATCGTTAGAAACAAAAAGCAGGTTTTACCAACTTTAACTGGAATTCAGTTGATCGATACTATTCAGAACGAATTGGTAAAATCAGCCGAGCTTACCGGAACTTGGGAAAAGCAATTGAAAGATATTGAAAAAGGAACTTTTACCGCTGCTGCATTCATTAGAAACATGAAACGCATGGTTGAAGCTTTAGTCTACGAAGTGCGAAGCGAGACCAAACATGCTAATATTTCGCATGCGGCAACGATTCAAAAACCTGTTGTAAAAGCCGAAAAAGAGAAGAAAAAATCCTCTGGAATTTCAGCAGAAACTTGCCCGAAATGCCAAAAAGGAAACCTGATTAAAGGAAAATCTGCTTTTGGATGCAGCGAATACAAAGCAGGTTGCGACTTTGTATTGCCTTTTGTTTTTCATGATAAAAAAATCACAGAAAGTCAATATTTACGATTGGTTCAAAAAGGTTCAACAGTAAACATTAAAGGCTTCAAAACCGAATCTGGAACTGTTGAAGGTTTAATTCGTTTTGAAGAAAACTATAAACTGAAATTAGAACCAAAGAAAACAGATAAAAAAGCGGAATCTAAAGAAAGTTCCGATGCATTAGTTTGTCCAAAATGTAAAAAAGGTACAATCTTAAAAGGCAAAACAGCTTATGGCTGCGCAGAATATAAATCAGGTTGTGATTTTAAAGTGACTTTTGATGAAGTGCGTGCAAAACTTCAAGATCAAAAACCAACAAAAGAATTGGTTTATTCTATTTTGAGTGAAAGCGTTTGATTTTTTTGCAACGAATTTCCACGAATTATTTTTTGAAAATTACTGTGTTTATATTATTTGCCACAGATTAAAAGGATTAAAATGATTCTTTACTCTGTATATTTTACCAATAATTGCACAAATTTTTTCCCGCAGATTTAGCAGATTTGACAGATTTTTATAATGCAGATTATAAAATAAATTTGCTGAATCTGCTAAATCTGCGGGAGACAAAATCCTTTTAATCCTTTTAATCTGTGGCAGATATAAAAAAAGAAATTTGCGAGAATTCGTGAAATTTGTGGCAAACATTTTTTTCATACATTAGTGCTATCAAAAACCTCAAAAAATATGTTTCAGAAAATTACTCTTTTAGCTCTTGTAATAGCTTCGGTTTCTTGCCAAAAAAAAGAAACTATTGAAAAAGACAAAATCAAAAAAGCCGACTGGTTAATCGGGAATTGGGAAAATACTTCTCAAGAAGGTGTTTTGTCTGAAAACTGGCAAAAGTTAAACGACAGTACTTTTAGCGCTTCTTCTTATTTTATTAAAGGAAAAGACACGCTTCATTTTGAAACTATTGTTTTGGCGCAAATAGGCGAAACACTTACTTACAAAGCAACAGTAAAAGGTCAAAACGAAGATCAGCCTGTTTTCTTTCCTTCTACTTCTGAATCGGATAAACAATTTGTTTTCGAAAATCCGAAACACGATTATCCTCAAAAAATTACTTATACAAAAGGCACGAACAATACTTTGACGGCAGAGATTTCTGGAAATTTGAATGGAAAACCGAGTTCTGAGAAGTTTGTTATGACGAAGAAATAAAATGAATTTGGGCTAAAACCTACCGATAGTTTTCCTCTTACTAAAATTATAAAACACAATGAATCATGAAATTAAACAGCATTTTATTTCCGACACTTATAACTTTAGTAATTTTCTCTTCTTGCAAAAAAGAAGTCAAAACCGAAACTCCTGTAAAAACCTACCCTAAACTTGCAAAAGCAGAATGGTTTATTGGAGAATGGGGAAATAAATCGGCTGAAGGCGAACTTACCGAACGCTGGAAAAAAGAAAATGATTCGGTTTATTTAGGAGAATCTTATTTTGTGGTGGGACAAAACGACACCGTTTTTTCAGAACATGTTCGTCTTGAAGAAACCAATGGAAAATTGTCTTACATAGTAACAGTTCCTGGTCAGAATAAAGAATTGCCTGTTAGCTTTAAAATGACCTCAACGACAGATAATCAAATAACTTTTGAAAACCCAAAACACGATTATCCGAATAAAATCATTTACAATCTGGTAGAAAAAGACTCCTTAATCGCAGAAATTTCAGGACTGAAAAATGGCAAACCCAATACTGAAAGATTTGTTATGGCAAAGAAATAATTGTTTTTGAATGTTTACAATCGTCCTTTCTTTTTTCGGTATTATTATCGTATTGAATATCATTTTGTATATAAAGTATTCAATTATTCCAAAATCATTTATACCTCTTGAAAGCAAAATAGTTCGCTTTGAAGAAAGGATAAAATGGCGCGATGCTACAGGAAGTCCAAGCAATCCAGAAGTATCACCTACTTACTTTGTACCAATTATAGAATATACTTTTAATGATAAAAAATATATTTATGAGGGTAAGCTTCCGATAACGTTTGCAACTTATAATTTCAATCGCAAAATAGCATTATACATCAATCCCAAAAAACCATCTGATGTCAGACATAAAATTAAATACTATTGGGAGTGAATTATGGAATGGCTACAGCAAGCACAATGAAACTAGAGCTTTTTTAATCCACTTAATTGAAAGCGGAATTACTTCTTTTATTTTTAAATACAATCGAATAGAAAAATCAATGTACACCACGTTTGATTTTAGGCTTTATTGCATAGAAAATCAAGTCGAAAAAGAACTATTCTATGTTAATTGCAGCTCTACCAGAAAGACTTTGCTTTCTTTCTTGCAAATCCTGAATCATATTAATGAAAACTATAAAATTGATTTGGTAAATGAATTTGCTAATGATGGTTATTTTTACGATGCCAAAAAGCTAGAAATTGTACGATATATATACCCTTAATTTTCAAGGAAAAAGAACTAAATATAAAAACCTTAGAATCTAAGCATCTCAGAATCTTAGTACCTAAAAAAAATTATTCATTCTCCCCGATCTTATTCACCATAAAAATCATTAGAATTCCAAGAAGCGCCATAATAAGAAATGCCCATTTCATACTTAGATATTCGGAAATAAAACCAACCATTGGCGGAACCAGCAAAAATCCTAAATAACCAATTGTTGATATTGAAGTTAAGGCAGAACCACTGCTTAAATTTGAAGATCTTCCAGCAATGCTAAACACTAGCGGAACTACACAAGAAACCCCAAATCCGATTAAAACGTAACCGAAAATAGTTGGGTAAGCATATGGGAGGATAAAACAAAGTCCGAAACCAGCTGTTATTAAGATTCCGCTGTAAAGCAGGATTTTTTTAGTTCCAAATTTCATTACACCATAATCCCCAAATATACGTCCTAACGTAACTGCAGAAGCAAAAAATACAAATGCGGCACTGGTTAATTTTGGAGAAGCCTTTAATATATTTTCAAAATAAATTCCACTCCAATCGTACATGGTGTTTTCGCAAGCCATAGAAACAAAGCAAATCAGCGAAAATTTTACTAGATTTTTTTCAGGCATTGAGAAAAACTTCTTCTTAACCGGAACAGGCTCATTATGAATACTCATTGGATAAAAACAAGCCGTAAGCGCAAGCATAAAAATACTCACTCCCAATAAATGATGCGACGGTGCAATGTGCTGTGTTACCATTACATATCCTAAACCAGCTCCAGAGAAAACTGCAATACTCCAAACCGCATGAAAACGTGTTATAATAGACTTTGGATACAATTTTTGAACTTCAAGAGATTGTGCATTTATTGATAAATTGAAAATATTACGAGAAGCTCCAAAAAATAAAAGTATAATTACCAACTGCCAGACAAATGCTGCCAAACCTGGCAAAGAAAGCGCAACATTAAACATAACCGCACCAAGAAGCATTATATAGCGGCTGCTGTATTTATTCAATAATTTTCCTGTAAAAGGCATTGTAAGCATTAAACCGATCGGAAAAGCAAATAAAACTGCTCCAAATTCGGCTTCAGACAAATGCAATTGGGCTTGTATATGTGGAATTCTTGAAACCCAAGAAGAGTAGCCGAAACCTGATAGAAAGAAAAAAACAGTGTTGGCAATACGATATCCTCTAGGCGTATTTTGAATCTTTTTAAAGAATGGTAAAATCATGAAGTCATTTTTCAGACAGCAAAATTAAGGCTTTTTAAAGTTTATCCAACCACAATTTCGAATAAGAATTTTGATTAATCGCTCTAGAATAAACATTTAACAATTTAATCTGCAAATGGCAGAAATAAAAATTGTTAAAGTTATTTTAATTTTTACATTTGCATTGTTTTTATTTATTCTAAATAAAATTTAATTATAAACCAATTAAAAATTAGCAATGAATTACCTCAGTTTGAAAACTTCGCGTTTTCTATTTTCTATCAGTTTTTTATTTTCGTTCTTATCAATTTTTGCTCAACAAAATCACGGAAAAATTAAAGGAACCATAACTACCTCAGACGGCGATGCTGCGGCGGGAGTAAATATTATTCTTAAAAACACAAAATATGGCACCGTTTCTAATGATGATGGTACTTTTGATTTTAATAAAGTAAAAGCCAATTCTTATACATTACAAGTATCTTTAACTGGTTATGAAACTCTAGAAACTGAAATTACAGTTACTGAAAACGAAACCTCAACAGTCAATTTACAACTGAAAGTTTCTAATAAAGAATTAAAAGAAGTTGTTATTAGCAGTCCGAAAAGCATTATGTCTAAAAAAACCGACTATGTTGCCAGAATGCCTCTTAAAAATCTTGAAAATCCGCAAGTTTATAGTGTAATCCATAAAGAACTTTTGTTAGATCAAGTTGCTGTAGATGTTAGAAGTGCAGTACAAAACTCCCCTGGCGCAGTTCCTGTTACTTATCCTTCTGGTGGAGTTGGCGTAACTTTTAGAGGTTTTACTACAGGAATTAATGCTAGAAACGGAATGGAAACTGCTACAAATCGTTCTTCTACAGATCTTGCTAATATTGAAAGAATTGAAGTTCTAAAAGGTCCATCAGGAACTTTATTTGGATCAACTATTTCATCTTTTGGAGGTGTAGTGAACTTGGTAACTAAAAAACCTTTTGAAACCGCAGCCACAGAAGTTTCTTATACTATGGGAAGCTATAACTTAAATCGTTTTACTGCAGATATCAATACGCCTTTAAAGAAAGATAAAAGTGTTTTATTTCGACTAAATGCAGCGGTTAACAGAGAAAAAAGTTTCTTAGATTTTGGTTTCAATAATACTTTTGCCTTCACGCCAAGTTTGACTTACAAGGCAAGTGATAAACTTACTTTCAATATTGACGCAGAATATATTAGCTCAAACAACACAAGACGTACTTATCATAGATACGATCCTAAATCAGGAATTACAAATCCTGGAGATTTGATGGTAGGTTACAGAAAATCACTATTTTATGATGACAATGATGCTAAAACTTCGGCAAATAAAGTTTTTGCTCAAGCAGAATATCAAATATCTGAAAACTGGAAATCGACTACTCTATTCTCTTTTATGGGAGAAAATGTAGAACGCAGCTACCAAACTTATACTCTTTGGCTAACTCCATACTTAGCGGCGAGAAGAGTTGGTAACTGGGGACCTATTTACAATAACTACACTAATATTCAGGAAAATATAAACGGTCAATTTAAAACAGGAAGCATCAAACATAAACTTTTGGTAGGTGCAAATTACAGTTTTAATAAAAATAGCTTCTCTTCTGGAATTACAGCTTATATTGATACGGTCGATGTTAGAATGCCTTTTGATCCGATGAGAAGAAAAACGGTTGATGCAACATTAAAACAAACTGCTTATCCTACTGATGGCGACCAGACTTTTAGCATTTATGCTTCTGATGTAGTTAATTTTACGGATAGATTATCTGCAATGTTAAGTTTACGTATGGACAATTATAAACGTAAAGAAGTTGAAGGTACTGAAGCTTATAACCAGACTGCATGGTCTCCAAAATTAGGTTTGGTTTATCAGGTTGTAAAAGATCAAGTTTCTCTTTTTGCAAATTACATGAACGGATTCCAAAATTCACCTCCTGCAACACAGCCAGATGCAACAAAATTGATTTTAGATCCTGTTTATGCTGTACAATATGAAGCAGGTGTAAAAGCAGAAGCATTTAATAAAAAATTAAGTGCTACTTTAAGCTATTATAATATTACTATTGATAATGCAATTCGATACGATTCAAATGGTTTTGCATTTCAAGATGGAGTTCAAAAAAGCAAAGGTTTAGATTTTGAGTTAATAGCCAATCCAATAAACGGATTAAATATTATTGGAGGATATGCATACAATGAAAATCGCATCGAAGAGTCGGGAGCAATAGCACCTGGAGCTCCAAAAAATGTAGCTAACTTTTGGGCAACTTATGCTTTGCAAAATACGGTTAAAGGTTTAGGTGCTGGTTTTGGGTTAAATTATGTTGGAAAAAGCTATCTATTTGAAGACAATATTTTCTACATGCCATCTTATACAACAGCAAATGCAACAGTTTTTTACGATCAACCGACTTGGAGAATTGGAGTGAAATTCAACAACATTTCTAGTGAAAGATATTGGGATTTTTACGGAAATTCTCAAGCATTATCAAACTTCTTAGTGAATCTAACATTGAAATTCTAAGGTCATTCCTTTTCAAAAAACACCTCTGTACTATCTGCAGAGGTGTTTTCTATTTTAACACCTATCTTATTTAACCTTTTACAATGACTTTTAAAAAGCTACTATTAAAAATACATTTATGGCTAGGTTTATCATCAGGTCTTATCGTAGTTATACTAGGAATTACAGGCTGTTTATACGTTTTTGAAGAAGAACTGCGTCCTATAATTCATGACTATTATTATGTCGATCAGGTTAAAGATAAAAAACTGCCTATTAGCCATTTAATAACGATTGCGCAAGAAGCAAACAAAAAGATCCATCCGAAGCAGACATTTTCTGGATGCAGGACATTTAGTGATGATAGACGTACTATTGTTGCTTGGTTTTATGAAGAATTGGACAAAGATGCGATCTGGTATTGGAATCAGTATCAGACAAACTATGTTTACTTAGATCCCTACACAGGAAATGTCACAAAAATAGAAGATTATAATTTTGAGTTTTTTGTTTTTGTACGAATGCTGCACCAAACACTTTGCTTAAACAGTAAAATTGGCGATCCCATTACAGGTACAGCAACCATTATATTCATAATTTCCTTAATTACAGGTTTAATTCTATGGTGGCCTAAAAATAAAAGTGCGGCAAAACAACGCTTTTGGTTTCAATGGAAAAACACTACAAAATGGAAACGTAAAAACTACGATTTGCATAATATTCTAGGATTTTACATGATGATTTTCACTTTGATCATTGCCTTAACCGGATTAGTATGGGCTTTTGAATGTTACGATAAAGGAATTCAATGGTTATTTAATGGCGGAAAAACATTTGCGAAAGAAGAAAGAATCGTTTCTGATACTACAAAATATACTCCAATCAGTGCTACTGATAAGATATATAACGCCACTCTAAAAGCACATTCTAAAGCCACTAGCTACTTTTTATTTACACCTGCAGAAAACGATTCTTTGGCGACTGTTCAAACATTTATTCGATACGAAAATCGTTTCGATGATACATCAATGTTATTTGACCAATACAGCGGAAAGAATCTTAAAGTTACCACCTATAAAGACAAAAATAATGGTGAAAAATTCAGGTTTATAAATTACGATCTGCATGTTGGAAGTATTCTTGGATTTCCAGGAAAAGTTCTTGCTTTTTTTGCCAGTCTAGTTGCTGCAAGTTTACCTCTAACTGGCTTCTTAATTTGGTGGGGACGAAATAAAAAAAAGAAAAAAACGAGTAGCTAGTACTTTCTCCCTTATTTATTGGTCTTTTTTATGATTTTTATTTTTAATTATTCTAAATAAGACTTATGTTTGTAAAAAATATCATTCTAATAATTTAAACTTGATCTTATGAAATCAAATACTTTAAAAACATTAAGCTTTTTATTTCTAATGCTTTTTGCCGCACCACAGCTTTTTGCCCATGCTCTTTGGATCGAAACTAAAGCAACAGGAACAAAAGGAAAAGCCCAAGAAATTTCTGTTTATTTTGGAGAATTCTCTGACAATGATATTACAAAAGCTGATAAATGGTTTTCTGATTTAAAAGATTTTTCATTGGTAGTAATTTCTCCTTCAAAAAAAGAAACAAAACTGACTGCAAAAGCTTTAGATAATAAATACCAAGCATTCTTTACACCAGAAGAAGACGGAGTTTATACCATTGTAATGCATCATACCGTTGGAGACGTTTACGGAACAATGAAATTAGATTATAACTCAAGTGCAACTGTAGTTGTTGGAAATAAATCTGCAGGAAATGTCGCTGCAGCTAACAATAATAAAATTAGCGTATTCTCTGAAAATGCTGATATCGCGAAAAAAAATACTGTAATCAACGTCTCTGCTTTATATGAAGGAGCTATTGCAAAATCTCAAAAAATTAAAGTAATCGCTCCAAACGGATGGGAAAAAGAATTATGGACAAATGATAAAGGAGAAATCTCTTTTACTCCTATCTGGTCTGGAAATTATATGGTTGAGTTTGCTTATACTGAAAAATCTGCAGGTGAACATAACGGTAAAAAATATGACGAAATCTGGAAAATGGCTACATACCAAATTGCAGTAAAATAATTTAAGAAAATTTCATTCTTAGAGTTTAATTTCAATTTAAAAAAACCTTGTTTAACGGCAAGGTTTTTTTTGTTGCTATTTATACTAAATTAAAATAATATTAGAAAATCCTTAAGACAATCTTAAGAAAACAATAAGAAAGGTTTAAGTAAGAAAACGCCCCATAAATTTCATTAACACAATCATGCCATTGTATATTTGCGGCGATCTATTTTTATTGAATCTAAATAAACAACATGAAATATAATTTACTATTTGCATTAGGCTTATTAAGTTTTGCCTCTTACGCTCAAGACTATTCAAGCACTGAATCTACTTCATCTGTAAACGATACAGTTAAGAATAAAAAAGGGGAAATTTTAAATGAAGTAGTTGTTACTAAAACCAAAGAACCAAAACCAGTAACAGCAGTTCGCTCTGGATTAAAACCAATGGATAATCCACAAAGCATACAAGTTATTGGTTCTGAAGTTATCGAACAGCAGCAAGCTATCAGATTAAGCGAGGTTCTTAAAAATGCTAACGGTGTTTACGTTGGTTCTGCTCGTGGTGGTGCTCAAGAATCTTTTTTCTCTAGAGGTTATGACATGTCTGCAAACAATATGTTTAAAAACGGATTCCGTTATAATGCAGGGTCAATTCCTGATGTTTCTGGACTAGATAAAGTAGAATTTCTTAAAGGAGGTTCAGCTTTATTATTTGGAAACGTAGCACCTGGAGGAATTCTAAATTTAGTAACTAAAACACCTCAATTTAAAAGCGGTGGAGAAGTTTCAATGCAAATTGGAAGTTACTCTTATTACAAGCCAGCATTTGATTTGTATGGAGGTCTTACTAAATCAATTGCCTTTAGAATCAACGGTTCTTACGAAAACTCAGAAAGCTTTAGAGATGTCGTAAAAAATAAACGTGTATATGTAAATCCATCGTTGCTTTTTATCATTAATCCTAAAACTCAAATTACAATTCAAGGAGATTATTTAAGCGCAGATTGGACACCAGATTTTGGAACTGGAATTATTGGCACACAAATTCTTGATTTGCCTAGAAATGCTTTTTATGGATCTCTTTGGTCTAATGGTAATACAAAATCTGCTAGTGCGTCTGTATTGTTAAATCATGATTTCAATAAAAATTGGAAGCTTAATTTCAATAGCTCTTACCAAACTTATGACAGAGCTTCAAAATCTACAGCACAATTATCTTCTGTTAAGGAAAACGGAGACTGGACAAGACCTTTAGTTCAAAATGATAACTCAGAACAAATTTTAGGAGATCAATTAAGTCTTCAAGGAAACTTTACCACAGGATCAATAAAACACCAAATATTTACTGGTGCAGACTGGGAAAACTCATTTGCAACTGCTTATACTTTTGCATTTAATCCTGCAAATTATGATACAATCAATCTTTTCAATTTTGATCCGTCAACACAAAGAAATGATATTCCAGATGCGAGAGCAACTCAAATTGCAAAAACAGAAACGAATCGTTTTGGTGTCTATTTTCAAGATTTAATCTCAATTACAGAGAAATTCAAAGTATTGGCTGGTGTACGTTGGTCATGGCAAGAAGCTGAAGTTACTACTTATAAAGAAACAGCAACTGGTGCAGGAAACCCAGAAAATGCAATACCAACAGTTGGTGACAAAAAACTTGATAATGCATTTTCTCCAAAATTTGGATTAATATATCAACCAAGAAAGGAAGTTTCATTATTTGCCAGCTATTCTACTTCATTTACGCCAAACACAGGAACTACAGCAGATTTAAAACCAATTGAACCTTCTATTATTGATCAATACGAGGCTGGTATTAAAACTGATTTCTTAAAAGGATTATTAAGCACAAATGTTACAGTTTATCAAATTACCAACAGCAACTTAGCTCAAACTGCCGAATTTAAAGCTGATGGAAGTTTAAACACAGATACAAACGTAAAAGTTTTAAGTGGTGAAACTAAAAGCAAAGGTGTTGAAGTTGATGTTACGGCAAGACCAATTGACGGACTTAACATTATTGCAGGATACAGCTACAATGATATGCGTTATACTAAAACATCTGGTTTAAACGGAAGTTTTATTGAAGGTGATCGTCTTGTTAGAACTCCAGCAAATACAGCAAACTTAAGTTTCTATTACACCGTACAAGAAGGTCTATTAAAAAATTTATCTGTTGGAGCAATTGGAAATTACATTGGTGATCGTTTAGGAGGTTGGAATGACCAATACAGCACAGATACAGTTAAATATCCTGACGGAATCTACCATAGAGAAATTCCTTTGGAAGGTTATGTTACTATTGATGCATCTGTTGGATATGCTTGGAGAAAATTCTCGATTCTTTGCAAATTATCAAACATCACAAACGAATTAAATTATACTGTTCACGAGAACTATAGTGTAAACCCAATCGCTCCTCGTCAAGTTATGACAAGCTTGCGTTACAAGTTCTAAAATATTGAATTAGAGTTTTGATTTTATCCCAAGATTTTTAAGTAAAACTAAAAATCTTGGGATTTTTAGTTTATGTCCAATACTAATTCAATTAGCCCTATTTTTGCTTGAAATTATAATCCTTAAACAGAAATTCAAAAATGTCAGATTCCAAGAAAAACCAATTGCAAAAAAGTTTAGGCCTTAGTTTTAATATTGCCGTTTTAATTGGAGGAACAATCGGTGTTGGAATCTTAAGAACTCCCGGAACCATCGCAGAAATGCTAAACAATTATTGGCTTATTTTGGCTTCTTGGCTGTTTGGAGGTTTATATGTTTTAATGGGTGCAAATTCGTATTCAGAACTGGCGACAATGTTGCCAAAAGCTGGTGGATCGTACAATTACATTAAAAGAGCTCTAGGAGAATACGCTGGTTTTCTTTCTGGATGGTACGATTATATTGTCAATGCAATCCCTCCTGCTTTTTACTGCATTGTAATTAGCGAATACACCATTATTTTATTTCCGCAATTAGCCAATTATTCGACAGTATTATCGATTTCTTTATTAGTTGCTTTTGTTTTATTGCATTTAAGCGGAGTTAAAAACGGAAGCTTGATACAGCAAATTACCAGTTTCTTAAAAGTAATTTGTTTTGTTGCTTTGGTTATAGCTTGTTTTGTGTATACAGGAGTCGAAGTTCCTTCAATAAAAACAGACAGCTCCATTTTTCAAATCGGACTTATTTTTGGATTCTTTAAATCATTACAGCTCATTATTGGAACTTATAATGGTTGGAACGCTGTTTGTTTTTTCGCAGAAGAAAATGATGATCCAAGCAAAAACATTCCAAAATCATTATATAGTGGCGTTTTGCTTGTTGTAGCTATTTATATTTTGGTAAATGTTGCTTTCTTTCATGTTTTACCAATTGAAATTTTAGCCAAATCAAATCTAGCGGCTGCTGATGTTGCTAAGATTCTTTTTGGCGAAAGTGGTGCTAAAATCGTAACCGTTATTTCAATCTTTTCTTTAATCAGTATTTTAAATGCTTTTATGATGATTCCGCCAAGAATTCTTTATGGATTAAGCCGCGACGGCTTCTTCATCGAAAAAGGAACAAAAGTAAACAAGGGTGGAACTCCAATTGTTGCGCTATTAGTTTCGTCTCTCTTTAGCTTATTTTTAATTTGCATTGGTTCATTTGAAGTATTGTTTTCATTTGCCGCTTTTATCTCGATAATCGTTTGGGGACTCGCCTATTATTCGCTTTTAAAATTAAGAACTACAGAACCAGATTTGCCAAGACCTTACCGTTCCTTTTGGTATCCATGGAGCACTATAATTGCTATTATATTCTCAATTGCATTACTTGTAGGATTTATCTACAGCGATCCTAAAAGCTTTATTGTCATTGTGGGAATTGCGATTGTTTCTTATCCTTTGTTTTTGGTTTTGAGGAAGAAAAAATAACATGCTTTTTTTCATTCCGAGGAACGAGGAATTACACATAAAAGTCCGTACAGTGATTCTCCAATCTTTGTCGATTTCCGAGTGTGATTCCTCGTTCCTCGGAATGACAAAAACAAAAAAAGCTGTCCAAAGTGGACAGCTTTTCTATTTTAAATCAATCTGATTCTTATTTCAAACCAGCCAAACTCTGCTCAATTGTAGCAATTTTTGCTAAAGCATCAGCTTGTTTTTGTTTTTCTAGATTAAGGACTTTCTCTGGAGCTCCGTTTACGAATTTCTCGTTTGAAAGTTTCGCTTCTACAGATTTCAAGAATCCTTTTGTATAATTTAATTCTTCTGTCAGTTTTGCAATCTCAGCTTCAATATCGATATTTCCTGTAATCGGGATG
This sequence comes from Flavobacterium sp. GW823-FHT06G12, assembly GCF_058794775.1. Taxonomy (NCBI): domain Bacteria; kingdom Pseudomonadati; phylum Bacteroidota; class Flavobacteriia; order Flavobacteriales; family Flavobacteriaceae; genus Flavobacterium; species Flavobacterium sp. GW823-FHT06G12. The sequence goes on along the minus strand of NZ_JBXAHE010000001.1, from coordinate 319,636 downwards.
AAGTATTCATTCGATTTTACACGGAAAGACAGTGCGCCGTCTACTTTTTCAGAAACATATTCGAAAGCAGAAACGTTTCCTAATTTCGTTATGATTGAATCAAAATAAGTAGAAACATTTTCGCTGTTGATTCCTTTTAATTCAATTGCATCTTTAAACGGAATATTTTTATCTTTTCTGATTGTTCTAATTCCAGAAATTACTTCAATTGAATTTTCAAAATCAGCAATTAATTTTGCATCAAATGATTTTACTTCTGGCCAAGTCGAAACAATTAAAGCTTCTTCAGGCGTTCTTTCAGCAATTAACTGCCAAATTTCCTCTGTCAAGAAAGGCATAAACGGGTGCAATAACTTCAAGTTGTTTTCTAACATTTCGATCGCTTTCGCGAAAGTTACGCTGTCAATTGGCTGTTGGTATGCTGGTTTGATCATTTCTAAGAACCAAGAACAGAAATCATCCCAAACCAATTTATAAATTGCCATTAATGAATCTGAAATTCTGTATTTCTCAAAATTATCTTCGATGTCAACTAAAGTCTGCTGTAATTTCGCTTCATACCATTCGATTGCCACTTTTGATGATTCTGGCTGTGCGATCGTTTCAGAAACTTCCCACCCTTTAATCAATTTAAAGGCATTCCAGATTTTATTCGAAAACGCTTTTCCTTGACTGCACAATTCTTCATCAAACATGATATCGTTTCCTGCAGAAGCACTTAAAAGTAATCCCACACGAACTCCATCAGCTCCAAAAGCATCGATCAAATCTAAAGGATCAGGAGAATTTCCTAATGATTTAGACATCTTACGACGTTGTTTATCACGAACCAAACCAGTCAAATATACATTTGTAAATGGTTTTTCGCCTGCATATTCGTAACCTGCAATGATCATTCTCGCCACCCAGAAAAATAAAATATCCGGACCAGTTACCAAGTCATTTGTTGGGTAATAGTATTTAAAATCTGCACTTTCTGGATCCATGATTCCGCCAAAAACAGACATTGGCCATAACCAAGAAGAAAACCATGTGTCTAACGCGTCAACATCTTGTTTTAAGTCAGATGTTGTAAGTGAGTTGTTAGATGTTTTTTCTTTTGCTAAAGCTAAAGCATCTTCGATATTTTCTGCAACTACAAAATCTTCTTTTCCGTCTCCGTAATAGTAAGCTGGAATTTGTTGTCCCCACCATAATTGACGAGAAATATTCCAATCGCGAATGTTGTTTAACCAGTGCGCATACGTGTTTTCGAAACGTTTTGGATGTAATTTAATTTCTCCTGTTTCTAAAACCGACTTAATTGCAGGTTTTACTAATTCTTCCATTTTCAAGAACCATTGGTCAGATAATCTTGGTTCGATCACAGCTTTTGTTCTTTCAGAAGTTCCAACTTTATTCAAATGGATTTCTGTTTTTGCTAAAGCTCCAATTTCTTCCAGTTCTTTTGCAATTTCTGTACGAACTACAAAACGGTCTTTTCCTTGATAATGTAATCCGAAACTATTTAAAGTTGCGTCTTCATTAAAAATATCAACGATTTCTAGATTGTGTTTTTCTCCTAACGTTTTATCGTTCATATCGTGAGCAGGCGTTACTTTCAAACATCCTGTTCCGAATTCTACATCTACATATTCGTCTTCAATAATTGGGATTACTCTTCCGCAAATAGGAACGATTGCTTTTTTACCTTTTAAATGTGTAAAACGCTCATCGTTTGGATTGATACAGATTGCAGTATCTCCAAAAATAGTTTCAGGACGTGTTGTAGCAATCGTCAAGAAATCTTCTGAACCTTCAATTTTATATTTTAAGAAAAATAATTTTCCTTGTTGTTCTTCGTAAATTACCTCTTCGTCAGAAAGAGTAGTTTTTGCTTCTGGATCCCAGTTTACCATACGGTATCCTCTGTAGATTAATCCTTTGTTGTATAAATCTACAAACGATTTAATTACAGATGCAGACATATCTGGATCCATCGTAAATTTAGTGCGTTCCCAATCGCAAGAAGCACCTAATTTCTTAAGTTGCTCTAAGATTGTTCCACCGTATTTATCTGTCCATTCCCAAGCATGTTTTAGGAATTCTTCGCGGGTCAAATCGTTTTTATTGATTCCTTCTGCTTTCAATTTTGCTACCACTTTTGCTTCAGTAGCAATAGATGCGTGATCTGTTCCTGGAACCCAACAAGCATTGAATCCTTTAAGACGTGCACGACGAATTAAAACATCTTGAATCGTATTATTCAACATATGTCCCATGTGAAGGACTCCAGTGACGTTTGGCGGCGGGATTACAATGGTGTACGGTGTTCTATGATCTGGTTCTGAATGAAAATAATTGTTTTTCATCCAGTAATCATACCATTTACTCTCAATCGTCTTAGCGTCAAATTGTGCTGGAATTGTCATTTACTAGGGTTGTTTAATCGTTAATTTGTTTAACCGTTTAATCGGTTTTGATCATCGAATTTCAAATTGATTTGTTTTCTTATTTCTGTTTAAAAAAATCATTTATAAATCAATCTCAATGATTAAACAAATAAACGATTAAACAGTTAAACAAAAAAACTGGTTCAATTTTTGTATTTATAACTGACAGCAAAAGTAAATAATTAAGTAGACTATAAAAAGAGAAATAATAATTTGTGTGTTAATTAAAAGAATGTATATTTACTTACAATAAAAAAAAGATTTCATATGAAAAATACAGCCTCTTTTATTGCAGTCTTATTGTTTAGCGCAATAAGTTTTGCACAAAACGGCCCAAAAATTGAATTTGCAGCCTCAGACAATACAATTGATTATGGAAAAATTTCTAAAGGCGACAATGGGCTCCGTTCCTTTGAATTTACAAATACAGGTGATGCTCCATTATTAATTACAGGTGCAGAATCTACAGTAAGTTCTATCATTGTAACAAAACCTGCCGCAGCAATTTTGCCAGGCAAAAAAGGAAAAATTGATGTAAAATATAATATGGTAGCAGGACCTATTCGTAAAACAATTACTGTTGAAACAAACGCAGTAAACTATCCTGACGGAAGAGTAGCTCTTAAAATTAAGGGTGAAGTTCAATAAGAATTAAAAAACTTCTAAATAATAAAAAGCCGTTTCTAAATCTAGAAACGGCTTTTTACTTTTATAGAGAAATATCTTCCTTCTAAAATCTTTTCTCATTATCTACATAGAGAAACATCTTGCTTCTCAAATCTTTCTTCTTTATTACTTCGCAGCACATTCTACTGAGTCAAATTTATATTTTACGCTGTCAAAATCAATCGGTTTGTCTTTTACCAGATAAGTTACTCCCATTGTTGTCTGCATAGTTCCGTTACCCAAAATAAGCTGATTGTTACGTTTTAAAAATGCCATAGGATTTTTGAAGGTTTTAGCGTCCTCATTAACTTTAAAAGTGTAGTCTACAAATAAAGTATCTCCGTGGAATTCACCTGCAACTTCTCCTTTTCTAACAGTTGAAGGTGCTACATTCATAACCATATCTCCCGTTAATTTTCCGTTCTTTAACGTATTCAGTTTTAAATCTATTGTATCCTTTTCGTAAATTGCTTTATAGCATGCAGTACTTACGACTGCTTCACCTTCTGCTTTTACAGCTTCAGCGGCTTTTTGTTTTTCTTCATTTTTACAGCTTTGCAATCCAATAAAGGATAGAAGCAAACAAGATAAGGTTAGATTTCTCATATTTTTTCTATTTTGTTGATACTACTATAAAATTAAAGAAAAAAAGGCTTTCTTCTTTCAATAATTTTATAAATTTTTAATTACAAATTCAGATCTTCTATTCAATTCGTGTTCTTCTTCTGAGCAAGATTCATCTGTTTTGCATTTTATAATTGGAACCGATTCGCCATAACCTTTTGCTACAACTCGCTTAGAATCTATACCAGATTGTATGATAAACTCTCGCGTTGAATTGGCTCTTTTTTGAGATAAATCAGCATTGTATTTTTCATTTCCTCGTGAATCGGTATGCGATCCGATTTCGATTTTCATGTCTGGATATTTCTTCATCAATTCTACAACTCGTCCTAAAATCACTTTCGATTCTTTACGGATATACCACAAATCGTAATCAAAATAAATAGGATCTGTTTTTATGATTAAACGTTCTTTATCCTTGACAATATCTTTTTCTTTTTCTAAAATTTCTTTTACTTTTTCGTTCTTTCGAATTTCAGCAGCTACAATTGCCGCTTCTTTGGCTTTTTTGTCTTTCTCTTTTAATTCAATTGCTGCCAAGGCTTCTTTTTTCTTGTTTTCTTCTTCAATAATAATTTCCTGTTTTCTCTTGTTTTCAGCAATTTGTTTTTCTTCTTTTTGAATTGCTTCTAAAGATCTTAGTGCCAAAGAACCATCATTAACTTTATCTCTTGTTTTGTCTAATGTCAATATTTTAGAAGCATTAGTATAATTTTCTTTGAAAGCACTAATTTTATACGAAGCCTCGCAAGCAACAGTAAAACTGAATTTTCCGTCAGCCGAAGTTGTAATAGTATTTAAAGTCTTATTTTCTGAATCTTGCAATAATACCGTTGCATTTTCTAAAGCCAATTGTGTATCAAGATCTGTAATGGTTCCAGCAATAAACTGTTTGCAATCTTCAACAATCAAATCTTTTATTTCTTTGAATTGGTAAATATCATCGCTTCCTTTACCTCCTTCTCTATTTGACGCAAAAAAGCCTTCTTTAGTATTCGAATCAATATTAAATGCAAAATCATCTAAATTAGAGTTTAATGGAAGTCCGACATTTACGGGTTTTAAATACTCGTTTCCATTTATTTCAGAGACAAAAACATCTAAAGATCCATAACCTAAATGTCCGTCTGATGAAAAATAAAGCTTATTATCTGCAGAAGCAAAAGGAAACTGTTCTCTTTTGTCTGTATTAATTTCTGAACCTAAATTTTTCGGCGTATCAAATGCCCCTTTATTTATGTTAACCGAATAAATGTCAAAAGAGCCGATAGATCCTGGCATATCAGAAGCAAAATACAATACTTTTTCATCTGGACTTAAAGCGGGATGTTCAACAGAATAATTTGGACTATTGAATGGAAGCGACGTAACATTTGTCCATTTTCCTTCTACCAATTCTGCTTTAAAAATCTGAAGATTAGAGATTTTTTTATCGTCTTTTTTCTTCTTTCCGTTTTTAGAATTGTTTCGGGTAAAATACATGGTTTTGCCATCTTTTGTAAAAACAGCATTCGATTCGTGCATTCCGGTTTTTAATTCTTTAGCAAAATAATGAATAGTGGAATCTGCAGAATTAATGTTTTTAAGCGGAATAGTAACCAAATTTAAATAGGTTTCATTATCCCATTTGTACCTTTTGTCAAACAAACCTGGTTTCAATTTTACTCCTGCAAAAACTAGATTGTCTTTGTATTTTACAGCTCCAAATTCAGAATTTGGCGTATTTATCGCAAGATTTTTAATTTCAAAACGTTTACCAATTGCGGTGACATTTTCTAAGGTTTTCAATTCTTTTTCAAAATTGACCATATCTTCTGCATTTGCAGATTTAGAATAATATTCCTTTAAATTGACATTTGCATCATCGTTACTATTTGTTGCTTTTAGAGTTTGTGCATATCTAAAATAATATTCTCGGTCTAAATTATTGCTGTAATTGCCAATCAAGAGACGATAATAGCGTTGCGCTTTAATCAATTCATTGGTATAGAAATAAGAATCGGCAAGATTTTTAATTACTTCTTGAGAAGGTCTTTCGTCTGCCAATTTTTGATATAAAATAATGGCTTCGCTGTAATACGTTTTATCAAAAAAACGTTTTGCTCTTGCTAATTCCTGATCTTGTGCCTTTATAAACTGTATTGAAAATACGAATACAATAACGAGTAATTTTTTCATATTTTTCATTTTAGAAGAATCTTGGAGATTTATCAAATCCTTTTCCTAACAAGTCCAAATCAAACAAAAGCATAATTTCGTGTGTTCCTGAATTAAACTGTCCGAAGTTTGTAAGTGTGTAATCATAGGCATAACCTACTCTCAGCGTTGGCGTAACATTTATATTAAATAGTGCACTTACCGAATCATCAATTCTGTATGCTGCTCCAAATTCGAATTTTTCATTATACAAAACATTAGCAGTAACATCTAAACTAATTGGTGCACCTTTTACAAATTTTGACATAAATGCTGGTTTCAATTTCACTTTATCATTAACCTGAAAAACATAACCCGCTGTCAAAAAAGTATGTATTTCTTCTGAACCAAAAGCATTAACTCCTGACTTTTCTTCAATATATTTTGACTTTAGTAAATTCGGTGCAGACAATCCAACGTATAGATTATCTCTAAAATAATAAGCTCCAACTCCAATATTAGGTTTTGTTGCATTTATGTTTTCTGAAAAAGCTAAATCTGTTTGAGGATCTGTAAATCTGAATCCGTTAAAATTAGTTTGCATAGACGAAAATCCAGCTTTTAAACCTAACGATAATTTATTTTTTCCGCCTAATTTTAAAACATAGGCAAAGTCAGCATAAACGTTGTTTTCCTTTTTTGCGCCGTCACCAATATCATCAGAAATAAATGAGATTCCTGCTTCTATTTTGTCATTAATTGCCGTATGTCCAAAAAATGTAAATGTTTTAGGCGCACCGTAAGCGCCAACCCACTGCGTTCTGTATAATCCGCCAAAATTCATCATGGCGGGAACTCCAGTTGCATAAGCAGGATTTACAACGCTCATATTATACATATAATGCGTATACTCAGGATCTTGCTGGGCAGAAATGGATAAACAGAAAAGGAAATTTATAAGGAGTATTATTTTTTTCATTTGAAAATTATATTAAAAATATAAAAGAGATTATCGATTTAAGTAAAGACGGCCTTGTTGTGGCGGTTTATTGTCTTTATTAAAATGCAGTACATAAAAATAAACTCCATTGGGCGCAACGCCTCCAGCGATACCGCTTTTCTCGTAATTCTTGCCATCCCAAGCTGGTTTACTATTATCTCCTTTATACATTCCGTTGCCGTACCTGTTATAAATTTCAAGTGTATAGTTTGGATATAAAAATTCAATATCTTTTATCACAAATGAATCGTTTACACCGTCTCCGTTTGGAGAAAATCCGTCAGGAACAAAGAAATCGTACTGAGCAACTTCACAATCTCGTAAAGAGACTTTCACTTCTTTATAATTTTCAGACAGACATCTTGTTGTTTCATTTAAATCGTATCCGTAATAAATTGCATTGTGTACCAATAATGTGGTTGAAGGCAATAAATTTCCGTCTACAGAATCATACCAAGCTACCGTTGACGGAACATTTGTCTTACTGGATAAATCGCTTATCTTCGGATTTGCTAAACCGCAAAAATCTGCCGTTTCGTTCATTTCTGGTGCTGGCGTATCATTTATCACTACCGAAACTTTTGCGGGTTCTGAAATACAACCTTCAGCAGAGGTTTCTGTAACGTAATAATCTTCTGTTTTTAAAACATAATCAACGGCAAGTGGCGTTGTTGCTGTTGCAGAATTATACCATTTGTACTGAGTTCCTTTTGGTTCTAAATTGGCAATTACCGCCTCGTCTACTTTACAAAAGTTCTGATCTAAAACAGTTGGTGCAGGCGGAATCGGATTTATAATGAAATCGTCTGTAATGTTGATTAAATCGACATCACAATTTGTAACCGTATTAGTTAAATTCAATAATGTAATTTTTGTTGAACCTGTATTTAAAAGCAATTCGGCAGGAATTACAAAATCTAACTTACCATTTTGCACTGTATTACTACTAGTCTGTATTCCCGAAATATTACTTTCTGACAATTGATAAGAAATACTAACATTGGTTAAAGTTTCCAATCCAGAAATTTCAACAGTAACAGGTGCATTCAAGCAATAATCTTTAACTGCCGCAATTACAGTTAATGCATTTGGCAACGGATTTACATATAGATTTCCTGCAACATTTGCTGTATTGGTACATTGTGGTGAAGGATTTGTAATATTGGTTATATTATAAATTGTAATTACCGACAATCCACTTCTTTTACTCAGGTTTCCCGGAATTGTAAAAGATGCTTTTCCGCCAACAGATTGTATTTCTGCTGTTTCGCCCATAGCTAGATTATCTCCATTTATATTGTAAGAAATACGATAAGTACCATCAAGCAATTGAGGTGCAATAATATCAATTGTCGCTATATCATTTTGGCAAACAGGAAGCGCTGTTAGCGTAGCATTAGTTAAAAGCGGTAACGGATAAATTGTTAAAACACTTGAAAACGGATTGAAAATGTCTACGCATTTTCTTTTACTTGTTGTAGACACTATACCTGTAACCGTTATCGTATACTCACCTACTTCTTTAAAATAAGATGATTGTATTGGAAAATTAAATTCTCCATTCAAAAAATCCCCTCTTACATTATCAGATGCTGATACTCCTGGCCCAACAATATTAAAGCTTACATCATATTTCCCATTAGGAATATTATCTTGCCCTTGGGTAATTTTTGCCGAATAAGTCGCTGTCGCGATTTCAGATTCGCAAATATCTTTGCTTACTTCAATTTTAGATCCTGTAAAATCAAGTCTTTTTTCGAGAGTTATATTTACAGTAGCACTTTTATTAGCACATATATTACTATTAGGAAGTGCCAAAACAGTGTAGGTATAAGGGTATACGCCAGGTCCATTTGCATCAAACAATTCTTGAAGATTAATATTATGATCTGTAGCAGAAGTCAATCCCATACCTGTCCAAGTACCTCCTTTATCCCCTTCACCTATCCGGTCAAATAAATCTAAATCGGTGTAGGCCGCCAAATCTGTAGTCCCACATAATTCCAAATCTTGTGGTTCTCCAATTTTAGGAGCTATAAAAATGGTCACCTGCACATTGGTTGACTTTGTATTAGGAGAACACGCCGGCACTGCCGGTACAGTATATATAAAGTTAAGCGTAGTTTTGGTTTTATATTGTCCAATTGGTATTGTACGCGGTACAGGTTGCCCTTTATCGGTAGTAAAACTTCCGTTTACATGTGGCCCCATAACCTTACTGTCAAAAGCTGTAAAAAGATTAAAAAAATTATTTTCGTTACAAACTGTTGCTTCAGATCCCACGCCCACGTATGCGCCTATGGTAATCGTGACTACAGCTTTGTTATTTGTACACCCCGAAGTCGCTGGAGCCGTATAGGTATAGTGATATTCTCCTCCGCTAAGGATAAATTGAGCATTTAAAATACCAGTAGAAGGATCTAAACCTTGTAGATTATTATCATCTGTCCATGTTCCACCTGGAATTGGAGAACCTCCTAACAAAGAAAATAAATTTACTGATTGATAAATGGGATTAGTGACATCGCAAATTAATTCATTTACATTGTCAGTACCAGCACATTGTGCCGTTAGTTTTGAAGGAAGTAAGGAAAAAAAAATAAAAAACAATACAAAATGTAGGTAGTTAATGTAGTTTTTTGCCATAGATTAAATTTTTGTTAAACATAAGAAATTATCTAACTAAAAAGCTAATTTTTAGTAAACTTATTTTCACAAAAAAAAGGCACACCTACATTACAATAGCTTAAAATGGGGTTTTTAAAGAAATTAACCCAAAATTAAAATTCTACTTTTTTACAACTCATCTTCTAATTTAAACCTAAATTTAAGCACCAAACTATTTCGTTCTACCTCAAGATTAATCCATACATCATCTTCCGATTTCAAAAGATTATTTATTTGTTGAAGAGTGTATTTATATGGCTGATTTTTATTAATACTGACTATAATATCACCTTTTCGCAATCCACATTTTTCAGCAGCAGAATTCTCACGCACATTTACTATTTCGTAAACTGGCTTAAGAGCAAATTTATACTTAAAGTTATTTTCGTTTTTGTCTTTTTCCTGCAATTCGTCCATTGTAGAAGCAACTCTTACAGTCTCTAAATGTACTGTTTCTTGCACCCATTGAAGTCCATTGTGCTGAATCGTAATTCCGCTCTTATTATAAGTAAAAGGTTCTCCAAATTTGCTGTTTCTTTTTAAGTACAGTTTTTTTTCTTTATAATCTAAAACTAAGGTAAATCGTTTCAAAACTTCTCCGCCAACAGAACCGATACGTCCTGGAACCATCTTAACGTTACGAATTGATGCTGAATCAGGAAAAGAGACAATAGGTTTTTTAAAATCAAATTCGTCTATAGAGAATTTATCAATTTTAGCACGATGTCCTTCAATGTCACCGCTAAAACCTTTTCCTAAAAAATCAGGAAAGTTTTTGTTCGGGAGTTTTATTTTATCATTTTCAAAAATCCAGAAAGCATCACTATTTCCAATATCAATTAAAAGCTTTGCCGGAATTTCTTGATCATTAACTGTAGCTTTTGTAATTATATAAGGTTTTGACTTTTCAACCGTTATCGGAACCATTTTAAACTGTTTATCAAGTTTTCCCTGATATCTATCGCTCTTAGCATGAACTATTATTTTCTTTTTCTGGTAATTAATTTCAACAAGATTGTTTCTAAAGAATTTATGACCGATAATTCCATTAACAGGAATTCCAATATGAGAAGACAAATTAAAACTTTGATCTAGGATAATAAAAACCATATGGTCACTTGATTTCAGACCATGCGTTTCTAGAATATTCTTTGTCGATTTCAAGCCTTCTATCTCTTCTTCACTTCCTAATCCACGGAGTTTGATTTTCTCAACATTGTTAAAACTAACTTCTTGTTTATCTTCCATACTAAACAAAAGTGTTTCTTCAACACCAGAATCAAGAAGAAAATTCAACTCTACTCCATTCACTTTTATAGGAATAAAAACGAGGTTATTAATCAATTTAAAAGGGATTATAGCCTTTTTTGCATTGTTTTCCAATATGAAATCGCCTTGCCCGAAAAGCAAAAAAGGTAAGAATAACCCAAAAAACAATACTATATATTTTTTCATTGACAATATTTTATTATAAAATTAGTAAATATATTTATTATTGTTACATTTTTGGAAGTACCCTTATTGTTTACGTTAAATTCGAAAAAAATATGCAAATTTGCACTTCAATAATTTATACTCATGCCGACAATTTCACTCAAGGGAAGAAACATGCCCGAATCTCCGATACGCAAGCTGGCTCCTTTTGCTGATTTAGCAAAGAAAAAGGGACACAAGGTGTATCACTTAAACATTGGTCAACCGGATATCAAGACACCGGAAGTGGCCATCGAGGCGGTAAAAAATATTGATTTGAGTATTATAGAATACAGTCCGTCTGCCGGATATGAAAGCTATAGAAAAAAATTAGCTCATTTTTACCAGCGCCAAAATGTAAACGTTAACACAGAAGACATCATTGTAACAACTGGTGGTTCTGAAGCCTTACTTTTTGCACTGGCCACAATTACAGATCCAGGAGATGAAATCATTATCCCGGAACCTTTTTATGCTAATTATCATGCCTTTGCTTCTTCGACAAGTGCAACTGTAGTGCCTCTAGTTTCTACTATCGAAACTGGATTTGCTTTACCAAGTATTGATGAAGTAGAAAAATTAATAACACCAAAAACAAAAGCCATTCTGATTTGCAACCCTGGAAATCCGACTGGATATTTATATTCTGAAACAGAAATTAAACAGCTTGCCAGCTTAATTAAAAAACATGATTTATACTTAATCGCTGATGAAGTGTATCGTGAATTTTTATATGATGGCGACGATGTGCACTTTTCTGTAATGAATCTTGAAGATGTACAGCAAAACGTAATCATGGTCGATTCTGTTTCTAAACGTTACAGTATGTGCGGAGCAAGAATTGGATGCTTGGTAACTAAAAACAAAGATGTTTTAGCAACAGTAATGAAGTTTGCTCAAGCACGTTTAAGTCCGCCAACTATTGAACAGATTGCTTGTGAAGCTGCAATAGACACACCACAAAGTTATTTTGACGAAGTAATTGGCGAATACAAAGAACGCCGTAATACTTTAATCGCTGAATTAAATAAAATTGATGGTGTTATTGTAACTAAACCAAAAGGTGCTTTTTATTGCATTGCAGAGCTTCCTATAGAAGATTCAGATGATTTTGCACAATGGTTACTTGAAAGTTATAACTTAAATGGCGAAACGGTAATGATTGCTCCTGCTAAAGGTTTTTATTCGACACCTGGAATGGGACTAAATCAAGTTCGTATTGCCTATGTTTTAAACAAAAAAGATTTGATTACAGCCGTAAACATTTTAAAGGAGGCTTTACTAGTTTACAACAACAGATAATCAATTCATTATAATACACTTTAAAAAGACAATAACGTTTTTCGTTATTGTCTTTTTTATTTTTAATAATAGTATTTATCTTCAAATTTTAAATTATATCCAAAAAGCAGCAATTAAATCCTAAAAACCATAGAATAGGTTTCCTATTTATTAATTATCTTTACCGCCTTAAAAAGATATACCACATTATAATAGTAGTTCTTAATGATAAATAACGAAGATTTTTTAGACGAAATAGGTGACAGTCACTTCAGCAGTAATGCAAAAAACCCTTTAAGAGAGGATGCTTTTGACATCACTGATGAAGAAAAAATAGAAAAAATTAAAAAAGATGTCGAAAGCATTCTACAAACATTAGGAATGGATTTGACAGATGACAGCATTAAAGGAACTCCAAACCGAGTTGCAAAAATGTTTGTAAAAGAAATTTTTGGTGGTCTTAACCCAGCAAAACAGCCAAAAGCTTCTACTTTTGACAATAATTACAAATATGGCGAAATGCTTGTAGAAAAAAACATTACAGTTTATTCTACTTGCGAGCATCACTTACTGCCAATTATCGGGCGTGCTCATGTTGCTTATATCTCAAGCGGACGCGTGATTGGTTTATCAAAAATGAACCGTATTGTTGAGTATTATGCAAAAAGGCCTCAAGTACAAGAGCGTCTAACTATGCAGATTGTTCAAGAACTTCAAAAAGCTTTAGGAACAGAAGATGTTGCTTGCGTAATCGACGCAAAACACCTTTGTGTAAACTCTCGCGGAATTAAAGATATCGAAAGCAGCACAGTAACTTCTGAGTTCGGCGGAAAATTCAAAGATCCTCAAACGAAAAGAGAATTCTTAGATTATATCAAACTAGACACTCAGTTCTAGTTTAATCGGTAAATTGTTAATTTGTTTAACCGATTAAATAAATTAACAATTACACAAAAAATATTATCTTTCACAAGAATAAATCCTTACTAAAAGATTAAACGGTTAAACATAAATTTTATGCCATTATATACAACACAACCACTAAAAATATACAATTCACTTTCGGGTGAAAAAGAAGATTTCAAACCAATCCATGAAGGAAACGTTGGAATGTATGTTTGTGGACCTACCGTATATAGTAATGTCCATTTAGGAAACGTAAGAACTTTTATGTCTTTTGATGTAATTTTTAGATATTTTCTTCATTTGGATTATAAAGTTCGTTATGTTCGAAATATTACCGATGTTGGACATATCGTAGACGATGTGGATGAAGGTGAAGATAAAATTGCTAAAAAAGCACGTTTGGAGCAATTAGAACCAATGGAAGTAGTACAACGCTACACTGTTGACTTTCACAACATTCTAAAAGCTTTCAATTTTTTACCTCCAAGCATCGAGCCTACAGCAACAGGACACATTATTGAGCAAATTGAAATTATTAAAAAAATAATCGATAAAGGCATTGCATATGTTGCTAATGGTTCAGTATATTTTGATGTTGTAAAATATAACGAAACCAATAATTACGGTATCTTAAGCGGTAGAAATATCGACGATATGTTAGCTAACACGCGTGATCTTGACGGACAGTCAGACAAAAGAAATCCGCAGGATTTTGCCTTATGGAAAAAAGCTGAACCAGAACACATCATGAGATGGCCTTCTCCTTGGAGCGATGGTTTCCCAGGATGGCATCTAGAATGTACAGCAATGAGCACCAAATATCTTGGCAATCATTTTGACATTCACGGAGGTGGAATGGATTTAAAATTCCCGCACCACGAATGTGAAATTGCTCAAAATGAAGCTTGCACTGGCCAAGCTCCAGTAAATTACTGGATGCATGCTAATATGCTTACCTTAAACGGAAAGAAAATGGCAAAATCAACTGGAAACAACATTCTTCCAGGCGAGATTCTTAGCGGAGACAATAACATCTTAAGCAAACCATTTTCGGCTTCAGTAACTCGTTTTTTCATGCTTCAAGCACACTATAGAAGTATTTTAGATTTTTCTGATGATGCTATTGTTGCTGCTGAAAAAGGATACAAAAGATTAATGGAAGCACTAGACGCTTTACCAAATATCAATGCAGAAACTTCTAGCTCTATAGATTTTGCAGCTTGGAAACAGCTTTGTTACGATGCGATGAACGACGATTTCAATACGCCAATTTTAATTGCACAATTGTTTGAAGCCGTTCGTTATATCAATCTATTAAAAGATGGCAAAGAAACTATTTCTGCGAATGATTTAGCTGATTTTAAAACAGCAGTAAATGCTTTTGTATATGACGTTTTAGGTCTTAACGACGACAAGGCTGCAGATGGCGATAGCGACAAACTAGATGGCGTAGTAAACATGCTTATCGAAATGAGAAATCAGGCAAGAGCAGATAAAAACTTTGCACTTTCTGACCAGATTCGCGATCAGTTAATTGCTTTAGGAATTCAGCTTAAAGACGGAAAAGAAGGAACTACTTTTAGCATTCAATAAGAATATTTATTTTTGGATGTAACATAATTCTTTTTAGGACAACAAATAAAAGTGTTTGAAAATCGAATCATTATTATTAAAAAATGCTATCCAAAATTCTAATATATCCATTTGTATTGTTAGTCCGTTTTTATCAGACTGCTATTTCGCCGTTTACGCCAGCTGCCTGCAGATTTGAGCCGACTTGTTCGACTTACATGATTCAAGCGTTGCAAATTCACGGATTGTTCTATGGCGGTTTTTTAGGCATTAAACGCATCTTAAGCTGTCATCCTTGGGGAAGAAGCGGTTACGATCCTGTTCCTGAAAAGAAATGTGACCACAAACATTAACCTTTTAGAAAGCGGCACTTTACATTAAATATTTATTTTTAAAGCTATATAAAACATTTATACATGACACACGCCTTAAATTTAGTTTGGAATCCTTCTGAGGGAATCAACTTAGGATTTTTTATGATTCGCTATTACAGCTTAATGTTTGTAATTGCTTTTGGTTTAGGATGGTTCCTAATGAAAAAGATTTTCGAAAGAGAAAACGAATCGATTGAAAAACTAGATTCTTTATTTGTTTGGACAGTTCTTGCAACTTTAATTGGAGCGCGTTTAGGTCATGTTTTCTTTTACGATTGGGAATATTTTAGAAATCACATTTTAGAAATTTTCCTTCCGTTTAAATTCGAACCTGAATTTCAATTTACAGGTTTCCAAGGATTAGCAAGTCATGGGGCTGCAATTGCGATTATTATTGCAATGTATTACTACAGCAAAAAAATATTAAAACGTTCTTTACTATGGATCTTAGACCGCGTTGTAATACCTGTTGCAAGTGGCGCTATTTTTGTACGTTTAGGAAATTTCTTTAATTCTGAAATTATAGGTCACGAAACTTCATCTACTTTTGGAATCCGTTTTCTTCACGATACATTTAGCAAAGCCGAAGCAGTACAAAAAACCGGAATTGCAGACCCAAAAGAAGCTTACAATGCAATTGCAACAGATCCAAAATTTGCAACATTATTAGCAGAAGTTCCTTCAAGACATCCTACACAATTATATGAAGCATTCTGTTATGTTTTTGTATTTGCCATTTTATTCTTTTTATACTGGAGAACAAATGCAAGACTTAAATCAGGCCTTTTATTCGGATTATTTTTAGTGCTTTTATTTGTTGTTCGTTTCGTTGTAGAATTTGTAAAAGAAAGCCAAGGCGGTTTCGAAAGCGAATTAGGCTTATTCTCTACAGGACAATGGCTAAGTATACCTTTTATCATTATAGGGCTTTTCTTTATCATTAGAGCGCAAAGAAATCCTTTAGCAGAGTCATAAATTTTCAATATAAATAAAGAATGCCCAATATCGCACGTATTGGGCATTTTTTTTTATAGCTGACAGGAAATACCAAATTCGATATTCTTGGTGTTATATCCTGCATTACTGCTTCCTAATCCAGCATTAGAAACATGTCTTACACTAGGACGAATATCAAACTTAAATTTATCAAAGCTTGCGGCAAAACCAACTGCTAAAACATCAGCAAAAGCAAAACCTTTAGACATTCGCTCGGTTTCTGTATCTGTAATCATCGGACCAATACTTCCCAAAACATAAAACGAACATGTTTTACCAATAGGTTTACACACTAGAAAACCACAATTAAGCACATATTCGCGAATATCTTTTAATCGTGTAAATTCGTCTCTTTTTTGCTGATAATTGGGCGTATCAGGTTTAACAAAATAAAAGTTCAATAGTTGATGTTCAGCAAAATTAATCTCAGGCTGAACTAAAATCTGATATTGAAAATACTTTGTTTCTTTTAATCTATAATATAGCTGAACTTTGTAAAATTGATTGGTAAACGTATAGTTTCTATTACTGAATTCACTTCCAAAACCATAATTAAAACCTAAGGAAAAATTTGATTCACCTTTCTGTGCGGTCATTTCTACAGCCATAAGAAACAATAAGACTAAAAGTAATTTTCTTGTCATAAATCATTCTAAAATTCTTTTAAATATAGCACAAAAAAAAGATCCAGCTTTCACTGGATCTTTTCATATAACTAGAGCAATAATTATGCTTTATTGTGTTTGTCTTCGATTGTGTGTTTCTCATCACTAGAAATCGTATCAACCAATACTGGCGTAGCGATAAATAATGAAGAGTAAGTACCCACAATAATACCGATTAACATTGCGAAGATAAATCCTCTGATAGACTCTCCACCGAAGATAAACATCGTTAATAATACGATGATCATCATTAATGAAGTATTCAATGTTCTAGATAATGTAGTATTAATAGAAGCGTTTACGATATCTTCGAAACTACCTTTACGGTTTCCGATGATAAACTCTCTCACCCTGTCAAATACAATTACAGTATCGTTCATAGAGTAACCAATTACAGTTAAGATCGCAGCGATAAAGTGCTGATCCATTTCCATGTGGAATGGCATGAATTTGTAACATAATGAATAAATTCCTAATACAAAGATTACGTCGTGAGCAACAGCTGCAATTGCACCTAAAGAATATTGCCATTTACGGAAAGATACCATTAAGTATAAGAAAATAACTGCCATTGCACCAAGAACCGCCCAGTAAGAGTTAGTTTTAATATCCTCTGAGATAGAAGCACCAACTTTAGAAGCTTGTAAAACACCAACTTTCTTACCATCAAATGAGTTGATGAATTTATCGTAAGTTGTATTTGGGAAGTATTTCTGTAATCCAGCATATAATTTCTGATTTACTTCTTCATCAATAGCTACTCCATCTTCTTTAATTTTGTATTTAGTTGTGATTTTCAATTGATCATCATCACCTAAAATTTTAGCTTCAACTGGAGTACCGAAAGCAGCAGATAATTCATCTGAAACTGCAGTTGCATCAACTGGTTTTTCGAATTTAACTTGGAAAGTTCTTCCTCCAACAAAATCAACACCTTCATCTAATCCGTTAACGAAGAAGATAGAAACTAAACTTACTACTGTTACAATAGAAGAGAAGATATAAGTGAATTTCTTAACTTTAATAAAGTCAAAATGGAAGTTTGTAAACCAGTTTTTAGTAATATTTGTACAGAAAGTTAAATCAGCTTTTCCAGCAATATTTCTGTCAATAAAGATTCTAGCAATAAAGATTGATGTAAACAATGAAGTTACGATACCAATTAATAATGTTAATGCGAAACCTTTAATAGGACCTGTTCCGAAAATAAATAAGATCGCTCCAGTTAAAACGTGAGTAACGTTTGCATCAATAATAGAACGCATTGCACCATGCCATCCGTAAGAAGCTTGAACAGCTTCAGAAAGAGATTTTCCTTCACGTAATTCTTCTTTCGCTCTTTCGTAAATAATAATGTTCGCATCTACCGCAGTACCTAATGTTAATACGATACCTGCAATACCTGGTAATGTTAATACAAAACCAAAACTTGCCATAATTCCGAATAAGAATAGTAAGTTTAATAATAATGCAAGGTTTGCATACCAACCTGCTTTACCATAATAGAATACCATCCAAACACAAACTAATAAGAAACCTAATACAGAAGAAATTGTACCTGCATCGATAGCTGCTTGTCCTAAAGATGGACCTACAACCGTTGACTGAATAATATCTGCAGAAGCTGGTAATTTACCTGCATTTAATACGTTAGCTAAATCTTTAGTTTCAGCTACATCAAATGAACCTGTAATCTCAGATCTTCCTCCAGCAATAGGACCGCTTGTTACACCTGGAGCAGAATATACGATATCATCTAATACAATAGCAATGTAACTTTTTTGAGCAAATGCTCTTCCTGTCAATTCTTCCCAAACTTTAGCACCTTGGCTGTTCATTTGCATAGAAACTGCTGGTTTACCCATTTGGTCAAAAGTATCTTTTGCATCAGTTACAACACCACCGCTCATTGCTGGAGTATTGTCTCTGTTTCCTTTTAAAGCGTATAATTCTACAACTTCAACATCAGCTGCGCTTTTTACATCTTTAGCTTTTGGATCTTTTATAGTTGTTGGCTTACTCCATACAAATTTTGCATAGTGTTGGTCAGCAGCCAATAATACTCTAATTTCTGGTCTTTTGAAATAATCATTGATAGCAGCTGTATCTTTAGGAGCAAAATAACCTAAAACTGGCCCACCACCATTACTAACTATTTTATCAAATAAAGGATTGTTTCCTTTTTTAACATCTGAAGAATCTTTAGCATCTGTTAATAATGCATTTAATGAATCTTTAGCAACTGTTTTAGTTTCAGTTTTCTTAACTTCAGTTTTCTTTAAAGCTTCGTTTGCTGATACTAAGAAATTACCAATTTCTTCAATTTTATAAGTTTCCCAAAACTCTAATTGAGCTTTTCCACCTAATAATTTTTTAATTCTATCAACATCCTTTGCACCTGGAAGCTCTACTAAGATTCTTCCTGTTTCTCCTAATTTCTGGATGTTTGGCTGTGTAACACCAAATTTGTCGATACGCTCTCTTAATACTTTAAAAGCACTTTCTACAGACTCATCAACTTTTCTTTTGATAACTTTTTGAACCTGCGCGTCAGACATTTGAAAATCTACACCACCATCACCTTGAAGGCTTCTGTTAGCGAAAATATCTGGAGATGCTAATTTCACAGATCCTTTTGAATTTGCTTCAAAAGCTTCAAAAAACTTATTTAAATACGTTTTGTTTCCTTCTAAATTTGCAGATGCATCAGCTAATGATTTATTAAAAACTGGATTTTTAGAATTATTAGCCAAACCTTTTAATACATCTTTAATAGAAATTTGAAGAATTACGTTGATTCCTCCTTCTAAGTCAAGACCTTTATTAAGTTGTTTGTTTTTCACTTCATTGTAAGTGAAATCAGTAAAACCAAGATTTAATACTTTTTCTTTACCAATAGAATCTAAATATTTCAGCTCCTTATCAGGATTATCTCCTGCAAAAGCTTTGGCTTCACTTTTGACACCATTTGCCACAAAAGTGAATGATAGTTGGTAAATACTTACCAATGCAAATAGAATTGCGAAAAATTTAATAAGTCCTTTATTCTGCATTATTACTAAAAATTAATTATGTTTTATTTTTGTTTTTGTTTTAAAGTCCCATAAAATAAGCCCTGACATGATTTTTTTAAAACAAAAATACGAGATCACGAATTACCAATTTTTTTTTAAACCGAGCAAATATATAATTAACGAAAATATTAACCAATTTATTTATTAATTAATCTCAAAAAAAAAGCTGCAAAAGTGCAGCTTCTTTTCTTTTTTGCCATTTTTATTATACTAAAATCGTTTTAAGGGCATCATTCATACTACGAACTGCATCTGCACTTTTCGCAAATAAAGCCTTTTCCTGATCGTTTAAGTTTATATCTAGAATTTCTTCTACTCCGTTTTTACCAATTATACATGGCACTCCAATACAGATATCATTTTGACCATATTCTCCTTCTACAAAAACAGAACAAGCAATCATTTTCTTTTGATCATTCAAAATACTATCAACTAAATATGCCACAGAAGCTCCTGGTGCGTACCAAGCAGAAGTCCCTAGAAGACCTGTAAGCGTCGCTCCTCCTACCATTGTATCTGCGGCAACTTTTTGCAATACTTCTTCTGAAAGAAACTGTGATACAGGAATTCCGTTATAAGAAGCCAAACGCGTTAACGGAATCATAGTAGTATCTCCATGACCTCCAATTACCATTGCCGAAATATCATTTGCTGGTTTGTCTAAAGCTAATGAAAGGTACGTTCTAAAACGAGAACTATCTAAAGCTCCACCCATACCTATAATTCTGTTTTTTGGAAGACCTGTAGCTTTTAAAGCTAAATAGGTCATAGTATCCATTGGGTTGGAAACTACGACAATAATCGTATCTGGAGAATACTTCAATACATTCTCAGCAACTGTTTTCACAATTCCTGCATTGATGCCGATTAATTCTTCTCTTGTCATTCCTGGCTTTCTCGGAATTCCTGATGTAATTACAACCACATCACTTCCTGCAGTTTTAGAATAATCGTTGGTAACGCCAGATACTTTAGTATTAAAACCAGTATTTGTCGCACATTGTGTAATATCCAATGCTTTACCTTCGGCAAAACCTTCTTTAATATCCAACAATACTACTTCGCTAGCAATTCCTCTATAAGAAATAACATCTGCACATGTAGCTCCAACATTTCCTGCTCCTACAATGGTAACTTTCATATTTTTTACTTTATCGGTTATTAATTTTGTCTATTCTTTAAAAAGACAATTCGTTTAATTGTCTAGTAAATTTAAACAATTAAACGAATTGAAATTATTAATTTTTCATTTTATGCATCAATATTTGCATAAACTGCATTTTTCTCGATAAACTCTCTACGAGGCGGCACTTCATCCCCCATTAACATAGAGAAAACTTGATCAGCTTCAGCAAGACTATCAATATTTACTTGACGTAAAGTTCTGAAATTCGGATCCATTGTAGTTTCCCATAATTGCTCCGCGTTCATCTCTCCAAGACCTTTATAACGTTGAATATTAGCACTTCCTCCCATTCTTTCGTTGGCTTGATCACGCTGAACATCATTCCAAGCATATTCTTTTTTATTTCCTTTTTTAACTAAGTATAAAGGTGGCGCTGCAATATAAACGTGACCTTCTTCAATTAGCTCTTTCATGAAACGGAAGAAGAACGTTAATATTAAGGTAGAAATGTGGCTACCATCGACATCGGCATCACACATGATGATTACCTTGTGATATCTTAATTTTTCTAGATTTAATGCTTTACTATCTTCTGCAGTTCCAACTGTTACTCCTAAAGCTGTAAAGATATTTCTAATCTCTTCGTTTTCGAAAACTTTATGGTGCATCGCTTTTTCAACGTTCAAGATTTTACCACGTAATGGCAAAATCGCTTGAAAGTTACGATCACGTCCTTGTTTTGCTGTTCCACCAGCCGAATCTCCCTCGACAAGGTAAACCTCACATCTTGCTGGATCTTGTTCAGAGCAATCAGATAACTTACCTGGCAATCCTCCACCGCCCATAACGGTTTTACGCTGTACCATTTCACGCGCTTTTTTCGCCGCGTGACGTGCCTGAGCTGCTAGGATTACTTTTTGGATAATTAATTTCGCATCATTTGGATTTTCTTCCAAATAATTTTCTAGCATTTCTCCAACAGCTTGAGAAACTGGAGAAACTACCTCTCTATTTCCAAGTTTAGTTTTTGTCTGACCTTCGAACTGAGGTTCAGCTACTTTTACCGAAATAATCGCTGTTAATCCTTCACGGAAGTCATCTCCAGCAATTTCAAATTTTAATTTATCTAATAAACCAGAAGCATCAGCATATTTTTTAAGCGTTCTTGTCAAACCACTTCTAAAACCTTGCAAATGCGTTCCTCCTTCGTGCGTATTGATATTATTTACGTAAGAGAAAATGTTCTCTGTATAACTTGTATTGTAGATTAAGGCAACCTCAACTGGGATTTCACCTTTATCATTATCCATACTGATAACGTGAGAAACAATTGGCTCACGGTTACCATCTAAGTAACGAATGTATTCTTTAAGACCTTCCTGAGAATGGAAAACTTCACTTCTGAATTCTCCTTTTTCATCTACTTCTCTCTTATCTGTAAACGTGATTGTGATTCCTTTATTCAAGAAAGAAAGCTCACGCATACGCGCTGAAAGTGTATCATATGAAAACTCAGTAGTCTGAGTAAAGATTGTATCATCTGGATAAAAAGTCTGGCGCGTACCTCTTTTATCTGTTTCTCCAATTTGTTTTACTGGATATAATGATTTTCCTCTTTCATACTCTTGCTCATAGATTTTTCCTTCTCTAAAAACAGTCGATTTCATATGAACCGAAAGTGCATTTACTACAGAAACCCCAACACCGTGAAGTCCTCCAGAAACTTTATAAGAGTCTTTATCAAATTTACCTCCGGCACCAATTTTAGTCATTACAACCTCAAGTGCAGAAACTCCTTCTTTTTTATGTAAATCAACAGGAATACCACGACCGTTATCTTCAACTGTTACCGAACCATCTTCGTTTATTGCGACACTAATAGTATCACAATGTCCTCCCATCGCCTCATCAATAGAGTTATCAACAACCTCGTAAACCAAATGGTGTAGTCCTCGAACCCCTACATCACCAATATACATCGACGGACGCATTCTTACGTGCTCCATCCCTTCTAATGCCTGAATACTATCTGCTGAATAATTGTTCTTCTTGATTTCTTCGCTCATATAATTTATTCTAAAAAATGTAATTAATGTCTAACACGCAAATATATAAAAACGCGAGCTATATACCCAGTAAATTACGACTTAAAGCACTTAAGTTATCAACACAATTGTCTGAAAAACTAAAAAATAAACCCAAAAATGAATTTAAATTCAATTTTTTTGAAAATTCCAAAATTTTAAATACCAAATTCCAATTTTGAAAATCTCAAACTCCAAATCCCAAATCTGAAATACCGAATCAAAATTTTAAAATTTGCCTAACACATTAAAATTAAAAAACCGAAATACATTTAATGCATTTCGGTTTTCTATAACAGAATCCAACTTGGAATTTGGAATTTAAAAATTTTGGAATTTCATCTTTTAAGCGATAACAGTAGTTTTTACAGGTTCAAAATTTCCATTTAAATGGGCTGCATTTGCTCTTCCGCTCGGATCGAGGTTTTCTTGCCATTTCGGAATCCATTTACGAACCGTTTGCGCCGCGCTGACCTGTGGATAGTATTTATGAAAAATTGATCGATATAAGTACGCTTCTTTCGTCGTTGGCGAATTATACGGAAATTCGGCACTTGCACCAGCTAATTGCTCATCTGTAACTTGCGAAGCACAATATTCGATTAATTCATCTACCCATTTATATCCTACTCCATCAGAAAATTGCTCTTTTTGTCTCCATAAAACTTCTGAAGGCAAATAAGCATCTTCAGTATCAAAAGCTTTTCTTAGAATATATTTCTCAACACCATCATAAGTTTTCGGCTGTTTTTCTTCTGTTTTAATTCGAATGGCAACATCTAAAAATTCTGTATCCAAAAATGGAATACGAACTTCTAAACCATTTGCCATTGTCGTTTTATCTGCACGAAGTAAGTCAGCTGTAAATAACTTTTGAACTCTTTCTATCGTTTCATCTTGAAATTCTTCTTCTGATGGTGCATTTCTAAAATACAAATGTCCTCCAAAAACCTCATCGGCTCCTTCGCCAGACAAGATAACTTTTATACCTTGATCTGCAATAGCTTTTGAAAGCAAATACATAGGAACACCAGATCTTACAGAAATAATATCGTATGTCTCCAAATGATAAATTACTTTTTCTAATGCTTTAACTCCCTCTTCAACAGAAAAATGGATTTCGTGATGTTCTGTTCCTAAAAATTCTGCGGCTTTTCTTGCTGCGATATTATCTGGTGCTTCGGCATCTAATCCGATAGAAAACGAATGGAGTTTTTGTCCTTTTTCTTTCAGCAATCGAGAAGCAATAGAAGAAATCAACGAAGTGTCTAAACCTCCTGACAAAACAGTCCCTAAAGGCACATTGCCTAATAATCGTTTATTTGTAGCTTGAATCAAACTTTCACGAATCAACCCTAAATCTAATGCATGAGTTGCGTTTTTATGATCTTCGTATTCTGGACGATAGTATTTTACAAAACCTGTTTTTGCTGTATAGTAATGTCCTGGAGGAAAAGTAGAAAACGACTTGCACTGGTCTGCAATAGACTTCATTTCTGACGAAAAATAAATTCGTCCTCTTTCATCCAAACCATAATACAAAGGTTTTACTCCAATCGGGTCACGACCTGCAATATATTTATCGCCATCTACAACCACAAAAGCAAAATCTCCATCCAATTTATTGCAAAAATCATATCCGAATTCTTCATAAAGATGTACAATTACTTCAGAATCAGATTCTGTTCTAAAAGTATGATTCTTTAAAACCGTGTCTTTAAGTTCTTGATAATTATAAATTTCACCATCATGTACCATCCATGCTTTATCAGTCCCTTGAATAGGCTGTTTTCCCGAATTAAGATCAATTATAGAAAGGCTTTCATGACAAAGTATACTGCCATTTTCCATAATATGAATATCGCTCTCATCAGGTCCGCGATGTGACATTCTCTCAGAAAGTTCTTTTACAAGCTTGGGGCCTTTTCCTTTGCCAATAACGGCTAACAATCCAGACATACTATTTTATTTTTTATTTTTATTCTGATGTACCAGCCTCAAATAAGCTGTACATTAAAAAATCATTAAAATTTCCGCTTAAAAGCAAAACTAAATATTATTTTCTGCTTTCCTACATTTTGCATCCTAAAATTTCATGGTTTAACTTTTATTTCAACGAAAGTCAAATTGGAAATAAATTTTAATCGATTACCAAAACTTTTAATTTTAATCTATTGAAAAACAGAAACTTTTTTAGACAAGAAAGACGCTCTCATAAAAGAACGTCTTTCGGCAATATATATACTAATTCTAAAAATTAAACTCTTAATTATTTAACATAAGCATCATCGTGAACATTTGCTACTGCTCTTCCTGATGGATCGTTTAAGTTTTTGAATGCTTCATCCCACTCCAAAGCAATTTTAGTACTACAAGCTACACTTGCTTCCTGAGGAACACATAATGCTGCAGCATCACTTGGGAAATGTTCTGTAAAAATTGAACGATAGTAATACTCTTCTTTTGAAGTTGGAGTTTGCAATGGGAATTTAAATCTAGCGTTTGCCAATTGCTCATCTGAAACCTCTCTAGCTACCACTTCTTTCAAAGTATCAATCCAGCTATATCCTACTCCATCAGAAAATTGCTCTTTTTGTCTCCAAGCAACACTTTCTGGAAGCATATCTTCAAAAGCTTTACGAACAACCCATTTTTCCATCGGATGCTCTTTGTTGATCATTTTATCTTGTGGGTTGATGCGCATTGCAACATCCATAAATTCTTTATCCAAGAATGGCACACGACCTTCGATTCCCCAAGCTGCTAGACTTTTGTTTGCACGTAAACAATCGTACATGTGAAGTTTTCCTAATTTACGAACGTTTTCTTCATGGAATTCTTTAGCATTTGGCGCTTTGTGGAAATATAAATATCCTCCAAACAACTCATCTGCTCCTTCTCCTGAAAGAACCATTTTAATTCCCATAGATTTGATCACTCTCGCCATTAACCACATTGGAGTCGAAGCTCTAACTGTAGTTACATCATACGTTTCTAAGTTGTAAATTACATCACGAACTGCATCTAAACCTTCTTGGATTGTAAATTTAATTTCGTGGTGAATAGTTCCGATATGATCTGCTACTTTTCTTGCTGCCGCTAAATCTGGAGAACCTTCCAATCCAACAGAGAAAGAGTGCAACTGCGGATACCAAGCATCTGTAGTATCATCTGATTCGATTCTTTTTTGAGCAAATTTCTTAGCCACAGCTGAAGTAATAGAAGAATCTAAACCTCCAGAAAGTAAAACTCCGTAAGGAACGTCACTCATTAATTGTCTGTGAACCGCAGCTTCCAATGCTTTTCTGATTTCTGGAATGCTAGTTTCGTTGTCTTTTACTGCATCATATTCTGTCCAGTCTCTTTTGTACCACTGTACAAATTCACCGTCTTTACTTGATAAATAATGTCCTGGAGGGAATAATTCGATTTTTGTACAATATCCTTCTAAAGCTTTTAACTCAGAAGCTACATAGAAAGTACCGTGCTGATCCCATCCAATATATAATGGAATAATCCCCATGTGGTCACGAGCTACGAAATACTCGTCTTTATCAACATCATAAATTGCGAAACCGAAGATTCCGTTTAATTCATCAACAAAGCTTACTCCTTTTTCTCTGTAAAGTGCTAAAATAACTTCACAGTCACTTTCAGTTTGAAAGTTATATTTTCCTTCAAATTGTTTACGCAAATCTCTGTGGTTGTAAATCTCACCATTTGCAGCTAAAACTAGTTTTTTGTCTTCTGTAAATAAAGGCTGTTTTCCTGAAGCTGGATCTACAATTGCCAAACGCTCATGAGAAAGAATCGCTTTATCATTGCTGTAAATTCCGCTCCAGTCTGGTCCGCGGTGACGAATGATTTTTGACATTTCTAATACTTGAGGTCTTAACGCTTCGGCTTTTTGTTTAAGATCAAAGGCACATACAATTCCACACATAATTTTATATTTTAATTCTTTAAATTTTAATTTGATAGGGCAAAGATGTGATATTAGTTACAATTGAAAAACACAATTATGTATTTCAATTACAATTTAAAACCATAATTTTATTTTTACATATAAAATGTAAAATTTAGAAGTAAAAACGAGCTTGAAACTTGAAAATTTTAATTTGGACTATAAAACTGGTTGAAAATTGAAACTTTAAACCAGTTTTTTGAATTAATTTTTGAGTTATTTCATTACTAATGAAAGATTCGTAAAGAAGAGTTAGAAAGTTGTTCTTGTATTATTGTTTACACAATAATACAAGACATTATCAAGAAGCTCTACAAAGATTGGCGATACACGTTGCGGAGTTACTTGCGAAGATTTCTCGTTCCTCGAAATGACAAACTGTATGGAATTACTTTATGTCTGATCTTTAGAAAACTTTGTCAAAGTTTGAAACTTTGACAAAGTTGTTCATAGACGAATACATTATTCAACGCTTTGAATCGTATAATGCGTCTTATTTATTTCAAATTGAAATCCAGCTTTATTACCCATTAAATGATTTCCCAAAGGAGATTGTGGAGAAAGTGCAATAACGTTAATTCCGTCAATTGTTATTTTAGGAAGTGCAACACTTACATACAGATAGATTCCGTTTGCTTTTACCAAACTTCCCAAAACAATATTTTCTGTCGTTTTTAGTGGATCTATCTTATCCAAAATTGCTTTTTGCTCTAAAGCTTCTTTTAATTTATTTGTCAATTTTTCTTGCTCGATATGCATCATTGACAAAGCCGTTTCATGCTTATCACCTGCAGAACCTTTGGCATCATTTTTTGAATCTTCTGTCAAACCCGAAATCATGTCTTTAAAAACATCTATTCGATCTTGAACCATTTGAGTGTAGTGAGAATATATTTTTTCTTTGAAAGTCATTTTTTGTAAGGTACTAAGGTTCTGAGATGCAAAGATGCTAAGGTTTTTTCTTTATTTAAATTTTTATTCGAAAAAAGCTTTTGGGTATACTACTTCTCCGCTTATCCCTTTTAAAGCATCTTCCGTTAATGCGATAACCATACAGTTTTCAGCTGGAACATCAAACGGCATTTTGATATTGTATTTTTCACAAAGTTCATATCCGAATCTTGGATAATAATCTTGATGCCCTAATAAAATAACCGATTTGTAACCTAAACTTTTTGCAATTTCGTGTCCGTGCAAAATGAGTTCAGAACCAATTCCTTTTCCTTGAAATTCTGGTAAAACCGAAACTGGAGCAAGTGCTAGTGAAGGAAAGGTTTCCGATTCATTTTTTATCTGCAGTTTGGTAAATAAAATATGACCTACAATTTTATTATCAATTTCAGCGACAATAGAAAGCTCTGGAATAAAAGCTTCAGAATTCCTTAGTCTTTCTACTAAAAACTGTTCTTTGTGATCACTGTATTCTTCTTTTTCAAAAGCTTTTTCAATCAATTGAAAAACACTTTCAAAATCGTTTTTATTTTCTTGACGTAGTTTAATTTCCATTTTATAAAATTAAAAAAAACAGCCACGAATTCACGAATCTACTCCAAAAAATTCATGAGTTCATGGCTGAAAAAAAAAGGCACATTCATTTAAAATGTTTTTGTGCCTAAGTATCTTTATGGCAAAGATCTCTTAAAAATCAAATTTATAATTTGCACCTCCTAAAACTTGGAATCCTTGTACAGGATAATTTAACCATTTTTCGTAAGCTTGGTTTCCAATGTTATTCAATTTCAAGAAAAACGTCAAACGTTCGCTAAATTTATATCCTAAATGAGCATTGGCGTCAAAATAGCTTTTTAAAGTAATTGGCGTAGCATCGATTCCTAAAGAAGTATTGGTTTGCATATCTTTTCTTTCTCCAACATAAAATACATTCAAACCTGCGTACCACTGCTTAGTAATATTAACGTCTAAAGTCGAACTTAATTTCATTGTTGGCAAATTCCACGCTTCAACTGCATTATCTGTGTTATAACTATTAAAAGTTCCATTGATTCCGAAAGTTACATTTTGAGAGAAATCGGCTTTTAGTTCTGCATACAAACGGAACGTTCTAATACCTTCATAAACTACTCCAAATGAGTTCCCGAAAGCATAATCTTCGTTTGTAACAACTTCTGTGTAATCATTCGCTTTAAACAATGCTTTATTTTTCTCATTCAAATAAGAACCTGTCAAGTTATAATTTACATTGTTAGCCAATTTTCCTTTCAAACCAGCAAAAACATTGTATTGCGTGCTTGAT
This sequence comes from Flavobacterium sp. GW823-FHT06G12, assembly GCF_058794775.1. NCBI lineage: Bacteria > Pseudomonadati > Bacteroidota > Flavobacteriia > Flavobacteriales > Flavobacteriaceae > Flavobacterium > Flavobacterium sp. GW823-FHT06G12. Next base: position 290,342 of record NZ_JBXAHE010000001.1, on the reverse strand, counting down.
GGACGCATGTTTAAAGTTGGAGATAAAAACGGATTATCTGTCACAAAATCTGCATAAGAGTTTTGGTTTAAAGCTCCATTTACTCCAGTATAGAAAATCATTAAATCGCCAACCAATTTATAAGATGCATTCACTTTTGGATAGAAATAAAATTTATTACCGCTGTTTTCAGAATCTGCACTGTAATAAATTCCAGCTCCTAATTCTAAAGTCCACTCATTTTCATTGACCACAAAACTTGGCTCGATTCCAACGTTTGTAAAGCTATATTTTAAAGCTTCTGTATTGTCTTGTAAATAATTATTCTTGAAAGAACCGCTTACGTGATCTACAATAACGTTTGTTTTAATAGCCTGATCCATTACATCAACTGTAAAAGTTGGCTTTACATAAAATCTATTTTCTGATGAAGAATAACTGTCTGAAAAGTGTGTAAATCTTGCTGAAAGCTTACTAAAAATACTTTCTGTAAATTCTGCATTTCCACCAAGTGAAATTGTGTTGTACGAATGATCTGGATTAATGCTGTTTACCAAATCGTAACGCTGATCTGGAATTGTCGAACCAAAATCTGACGGAAGTCCGTACCAATTATAAATCTGGTTTTGGTAACCTAAATCAATGTTCCAGTTATTATCTCTGTTATTTTGACCGTAACCAACATTTATTGCTGTATCATAAAATTCATCATTCAATTCTACATCTTTGATTCCACCTTGAGAAGAGTGATGGCGAAACATTCCCGCCACATAATCATTGTTTCCTAAATCTTGATTTACAAATAACTCAGCGTTTAAAGTGCTATAATTACCAACACCTACAGTCGCATAATTATTAAACAATCTTTCTTTTTTTGCTTTTTCTACGCCCTCCGCTTTTCCTTTTGAAGGCGTAAAAGTAGAAGCCACAGGAACAGACAAAATACTGTACTTAATAACTTCCTTCGGCTGATTACCACTATCATCAAGCGAAGGCGTTTCTTTCACTTTAAAAGCATCTGAAATAGTCGGCGAATAAGGTTTTACTACGTTTACAGTTTCGGTTCCAATAGTTTCATTTTTCTTTTGCGCAATCGAAAACTGAGCAGCAAATAACACTAACAAAATGATTATTTTATGTCGGCAGTTTAATTTCATATTTATATTATTGTGTAAAATGTTGTTTGTAAAATGTAAAATGTGTTTTCAACCAATATTCTCTTTTCACATTTACATCTTTCTTTTCACATTTCACTTTTTACATTATCTAATTTTCTAATTATCTCAATTATCTAATTTCTAAGCTTCCCACTCTCCTTTAGCCACAAACTGAGCTTTTCCTCCTATTCTAATATCGAACTGTTCCCCGTTTAGTTTTCCATTAAAATAAATCTCAGACGGGCGCCCGATGTAATCTCCTTGATGATTTGTCAATTCAAACTCAGGTTTATGATATTTTAATAAAAAAGCCTGTAAACAAGTACTTGCGCTTCCTGTTGCAGCATCTTCTACCAATTGATTATGCTCAATACACAACATTCTGCTGAACAATTTTTCTCCTTCTAAATAATAAAAGTATAAACCTCTATGATCTGTTTTGCAGTGCTGTTTCATCCACTCATCAGCTTTGTCTTTATCCAAAACCAAATTTTCTAAAGCTCTTTTACTGCTTAATCCAACCATTACAAAAGCACTTCCAGTTGTGACTTCCTGAATTGGAAACTGATTTTCGAAATCACTTACTTTCAAGTTGCTGAAAAAAGTAAAATCTATTTTAGAAAAAGTATCCCAAAACTTTGGCTGAGCCGCTTTTAACCAAATCAAATCGTCTGATTTATTGATAGAAATTGGTCCAATTGGCACTTCTAATTTTATTCCGTTCGGAGCATTTTCAAAGATTTTGTTCATCAAAACCCAAGAAGTTCCAATAATCGGATGTCCCGCAAACTGCATTTCGTGCGCTGGCGTAAAAATTCTAATTTCTGCTTTATTATTGGTTTTATCCAGTTTGGTTACAAATGTGCTTTCTGCAAAATTAATCTCGCGTGCAATTTGTTGCATTTGTTCTGTGCTTAGATTTTCTGCATCCATAAAAACCGCCAGCTGATTTCCAGCATATTTTTTATCGGCAAAAACATCAACTATATAAAAAGGTAAACTCATTATTTTTTCTTGTAAAATGTGATTTGTGAGATGTAAAATGTTTTTCGTTATTTTCTATTTCACAAAAAACATTTCACTTTTCACTATTTAAACTATCTATTAATCGACGAATTTGTTTTTGATTCTTCCGATTTAATTGCTGCTAATTCTTTTTTCGCTTCTTCCACAACATCTGGATAATCTGTAAAGTTGTTAATTACGTTATCCAAAATATAAGTTGCTTGATAGCTGTCTTTCAATCCGTAGAAATTTTTCGCCATTAACACCAAACCTTTCGCTCCATAATATTTATAAGCAGAATAGCTTTTTGCCAGTTTTTGAACTGCCGTATTTGAAGCTTCATATTTCCCCTCTTTTGTTTTGAAATACGCATCATAATACAAAGCTTCTGCTGCTAATTCTCCTTTTGAAGTAGCTGAAAGTTTTGCATAAGCCGCTTTTGCTTTATCTTCATTTCCTGTTTGCATTGCTGCACGCGCTACAATAATTTGTGCATCTGCTTTTACGCCTGCATCCGATTTCGGATTTTCTAATACTTTTTCAGCTGCAACTACAGAACGATCATAATCTTTTTTGTCGTAATAACATTTCATTAAGTTGGCTTGCGCAAAAGTTTTATTCTGAGGGTAATCGGCTTCACTTTCTAATCTTGTTAGAACCGGAATTGCTTTATCACAATCTTTGGTTTTCAAATAAATCTGAGCCAATCTGTTTAAAGCTTGCTCTGTAAACTCGTTTCTAGGCTGATCAATTACAAACTGATAATTTGCAATAGATTTCGTTTCAGAACCCTCTGCATAAGTAAGCTGAGCTAAATAGAAATTAGCTTCCAGCGCGTGCATTCCGTTCGGGAATTTAGAAACGTAACCCACGAAACCAGTAATTGCTTGTTTCGAATTATTTTGACTGTATTGTTTAAAAGCTGCATCGTAAGTATCATTATCCAATTCGGCATCTGTAACTGCTACGAAATCTAATGTACGAACCCAAGTTGCATATTCATCTACTTTTCCAGAGTCTACATAAATTAATCGTGCCGTCGCTACTGCTTCTAAAGCTTCTGGGGTTTTCGGGAATTCGGCTGCAACTTTTTTAAATTTTGTTAAAGCCTGTTGATCACGATCTGAATTATAATAAATCAAACCTTGTTTTAAAATTGCTTTTGAAGTAAAAGACCCGTTATTAAATTCAGAAATCAATTGATCATAAGTTTTAATTGCTTGATCGTTTTTCTTTTCAGCAACATAAGTATTTCCTAATTCAAACAAAGCATCGTCACGGTAAGATGACTTTTTGTACATCTGAAGGAAATTATTTAACTCATCGACTTTCTTATCATTTTTAGACATAAATCCATAAGAAAGTGCTTTTTGGAATTGAGCATAATCTGCGTCTACGCCTTTTGCAGCAATTGCTTTTGCGTAAGCTTCGTTTGCTGCGCTATATTTTGAAGTTACAAAACGGCAATCTCCCAAACGTAAATAAGAATCGTTTAAACGAACTTTGTCTGAAGGCGAATTATCAATTTGAGCCTGAAAAGAGTTTGCTGCCTGATCGTAATCTTTCAGTTTAAAATAGGTGTAGCCAATATTATAATTAATGTTCTTATATTCGTCTGTAGATTTTGCGGCAGCCATTCCAGCAAACTGTTTATACGTTAGAAGAGCATTTTGCATATCATCATTTAGATATTCTGTTTCTGCTTTCCAGAAAGTGGCACGCGCTGTAAACTCAGGAGTTTTTTGTTCGCTGATAGCACTTTTGAACATTTTACCCGCTTCTTGGTAATTATTTTCGTTGTACAATTCTAATCCGCGGTAAAAAAGCACTTTTTGGTATGCTGCTTTATTTTCTGCACTTCTATTTTTTTCTAATAAAGTCAAAGCTTCTTTGTAGTTTTTAGAAGAAATATAAGAATCAACCAATAGTTTTTCTACTTCTGAACGACTTGAATTGTTTGGATATTTTTTAAGGAAATCTAATAAAATACCAGGAACAGCCTGATAAGCGTTTCCGATATCATAACTCAATTTAGCATAATTTAAAGCCGCATCTTCTTGAATTTGAGCATTAAAATCCATTTCGGAAGCATTTTTAAAGGCGTTTAAAGCTTCTTGCTTTTTACCTGTATTTAAATAACTTAATCCTAAATGATAGTAAGCATTTTGAGCCACAAAATCTTTTCCTTCAATAATTTTATTGAATTGAGAAATGGCTTTTTCATACTCTTTCTGCTCATAATACGCATAACCTAATTGGTAGAAATCGGTATTGTTCCATTTTCCTTTTTTACCCGCATATTGTTCTAAATACGGAATTGCTTTTCCGTATTGCTTCAAGTTGAAATAACTTTCTCCAATAATTTTATTCAGTTCCGATTTTTCAATATCGTTCGATTTGTTCATGGCTACCAATCCTAAATCAATGGCTTTTTGGAAATTTCCAAGTTTGAAATTCATATCAGCTTGGTAGTATGACAACTTCTCTTTATACTTTTCTTCGCCTGAAACCTCATCAAAATATTTTGTAGCTTCTTTATAATCGTCGCCTTCATATGCCATAAATCCTAAATAATATTTGGCTTGAGAACCATATTCTTTAGAATTTACCACTTTATTAAAATAGTTCGTTGCTTCTTTTTTCTTTTTAGCATTAAAATAGCTATACCCTTTCATGAAGTTAAACTTATCCGATTCTGTTTTACTCATGTAGCTTTCGTCAACTTTATCAAACCACTGCAAAGCTTTTGGATAATTTCCTTGTTCGAAGAAATATTGTGCAGCCTCAATATAAGCCTGATTCTGTTTGGTACTAGTCGGATAATCATTTACAAATTGCTCTACCAAAGCATCGGCATTTGCTTTATTGGTTCTAATGGCAGAATTAGCAATATAGAAAGCACAGTCAGACTGTACTTCTTCATTTGTAGTATTGTTTTTTACTTTTTCAAAAATCAATTGTGCCGAAGCATATTGTTTGTCGTTATATAAAGCCAGTGCTTTGTCAAAATCCTTTAATTCGTACGTATAAATAGCCGATTTTTGTGCCGAAGCTATAGACGAGGCAAGGAAAATTTGGAATAAAAAGAACCTGGAAAGTTTACGCATTTTAGTAATATTTAGTATTCAAATGTATCATTTTATACGGGTTATAACGAAACGTTTTGAGGTTTTATTATGAACAAATTACGAAACTGTTGCTATTTTACGCTTTAAAAAACTTCAAATTATTGGTTCTCAAACTTTCTAAAACAAATAATAAAAACCCACTAAATGCCATTGGATATTTTAAGCGTAAGAAAACTTTCCTGCTATTTATCAAATGAACTTATATTGATTATACAGTTTGGTTTTTAAACTTTTTCCTAAGAAATGATTCAAAATTATTTTGAATACAAGCGTTATCTTATTACTTTTACCATTCAAACCAATTTTATTATGTCACAAACCGTACTATCTCTTAAAGAAGTCACTATATATCAAGAAGGAAGAAAAATTATATCTCACATTAACTTAGATGTTAATCATGGTGAGTTCATCTACATTATCGGGAAAACCGGTTCTGGAAAAAGTAGTTTTCTTAAAACTTTGTATGCTGATCTACCGTTAATTGAAGGTGAAGGACATATTGTTGAATTTGATTTGGCTACTTTAAAAGAAAACGACATTCCTTATTTAAGACGTAAAATTGGTATTGTATTCCAAGACTTCAAACTGCTTCCAGACCGTTCTATTAAAGACAACATGCTTTTTGTTTTGAGAGCTACAGGATGGACTGAAAAAGAAGCTATGCAACACAAAATTGATGAAGTTTTGGATAAAGTAGGCATGAAAGACTTTATGAACAAAATGCCCCATCAGCTTTCTGGAGGAGAGCAGCAGCGTGTTGCAATTGCAAGAGCGCTTCTTAATGATCCAGAATTTATTTTAGCCGATGAGCCAACAGGAAATCTTGATCCTCAAACTAGTTCTGAAGTTTTAGAAGTTTTAAAAGCGATCAATGCCGCAGGTAAAACTGTGATTATGGCGACTCATGATTATGCTTTATTGATGAAATTTCCATCTAAAACCTTAAAATGCGAAGATGAAAGAATCTTCGAAGTGGTGCAAAGAAGCGTATAATCTAAACTCTACTTTTTTCAAAAATCAGGATATCCTGAAAATCGTGCAAACCTTTCTGTGATTGGCCTGCCCATGTTCCGTATATCTTATTTTCTAATTTTAGACTGCTATTTTTAAGCATTTGAGCAAGAAATTCTTCTTTAAAAGCAATATTCGCTGATGGAACTTTTTCACTCATAAGCCTATATCCTTCTCTTCCATAAGAAAAACAAAAACTTTTATTTACATTCGAAATATAGTTTTCATTTTCATCATTGTAGAGAAAAAAAGTAGATAGACATCTGCCTCCTGGTTTCAAAACTCGGTAAATTTCATTTAGATAATTTTGGACTTCCTTTGGTTGCATGTGTGTAAAAACTGAAAACAAGAAAACGCTGTCAAAAGAATTGTCTTCATAAGGAAATATGAAATCTTCTGCTTTTTGATCTGTTAAAGAGTACAAATCATTATTCAACGAAACATGCTTAAATGTGAAGTTTGGAAAATCTGTGGTGATCTGATTTTGGCACCAGTCAATTCCTTTTTTTACAACGTCAAAACCCTCATAACTTCCCTCTTTTGACAAATATTGCGTCAATGCAACTGCAGCACGACCAATTCCACAACCTACATCAAGCACTGTATCGTCAGGCTTTAACGAAACATATTCTTTTAAAAGCTGCAAATGGTGTTTTCCTTGCAAAATAAAATCACCTGAACCTATAAAAATATCTCCTTTTTTAGGAACATATTTATTTTTTTTGCCCTTTACTATATCCCAAAAATCTGTTGGAGCGTAATAAATTTTACGAACAAGTAATCTTGAATTTGGTGAAATAGAATAATAAAGCGACCTTAAATTCATTTTAAATTTATCTTTTTTAAAATTTAATCAACTTAATAGAATAGTAAAATAAAAAGCATTTCCTTTACAAATATATTTTAAAAAGGTTATTAATGCTTTCCATTTTAATTCCAATTTACAATTGTAATGTTTTACCGCTTGTAAGTGAACTTGTAAAGCAATGCACTTCTTGTGGAATTATTTTTGAAATTCTTTGCTTTGACGATGCCTCAAGTCTTTTTACAATTGAAAATCAAAAAATTGATCAATTTCAAAATTGCTCTTTTGTTGTTTTAGAGAAAAATATTGGGAGAAGTGCTATTCGAAATTTATTAGCTAAAAAAGCCTTTTACGAAAATTTACTTTTTCTGGATGCCGATACGATGCCAATAGGAAAAGATTTTATTTCAAACTACATTTCTTATATCGATAATGAAGAAAAAATAGTCTACGGAGGAATTTTATATGAAAGTTCTAAACCTTTAAAAAGTGAACTTTTAAGATGGTTTTACGGAAAAGAAAGAGAAGCTCTACCAGTTTCTGAACGCATAAAAAATCCGTATCTTTCTTTCTTGACTTTAAACTTTCTCATTAAAAAAAGCATTTTTTCTAAAGTAAGATTTAACGAAGAAATTCCAAATCTGAGACACGAAGACACCTTGTTCTCTTTTGATCTAAAACAAAATCAAATTAAGGTTATTCATATTGATAATCCGGTTTTTCATCTTGGTTTAGAAGACAGCAAAACATTTTTGAGAAAATCTGAAGAAGCTATCTTAGGTTTAAAAAATTTAGTCGATTCGAATTTAATTTCACCAGATTACGTCAAACTGTCTGATTATTTTCAGATCATTAAAAAATATCATCTTACGGCTTTAATCGCTGTCGGTTTTAAGATTTTTAGACCTTTATTGGAAAAACAATTATTAAGTAAAAAGCCTTCGCTTTTTCTTTTTGATATTTATCGTCTTGGATACTATTCTACTTTAAATTAGTTTTTACAATTTCTTCAAAGAAATTTTTCCATTGTTGCATTATAATATCAATATCATACTTTTGAACACTTTCTTGGGCTTTTACTCCCATTTTTTTTCGTAACATTTCGTCTTCGATTAATAAACTTAATTTTTCAATGAAAGACGTTTCATCATCTTCTTCAATAAGAAAACCATTCTCATTATTTCTAATAATGGCTTTTGGACCTACAGGGCAATCATAAGCCACACAAGGAAGACCAATAGCCATAGCTTCAATTAACACCATTGGCAACGCTTCATTTCGAGAAGTCATTACCAATATTGAAGCCGATTGATAGGTTTCCTGAATATTATGCACCGGATTAGAGAATGTAATATTTTTATCACTCTGCTGCTTTTCAAGCTGAAGTGTTTTATTTGATTTTCCAAAAATTTCCAATTTCCATTCTGGATATTTCTGTACTATCAATGGCCACATTTTCAATATTCTGTCAATTCCTTTTTCATAAGAATGTCTGGCGACCATTATAATTTTCTTTTCTTCCAATTCTGCAGTTTGGATCATTTTAAACCATAACGGATTAGAAATTACTCTTCCGTTTTTAATAGACCATTCTTCTAAACTTTCTTTTGATAATGCAACGAAAAATAAAAATTTAGAAGCACAGTAGTTCCGATATTCATATTTTAATTTACCCGTAAATCTCCCAAAAAATGTTTTTCTATATTCATTAAATCTTGAGCCATGAGCTTCAAATATAATAGGAACGTCTGTTTTTAAAAATAATGGAATTGAAAATGATTTTAATGCAAAGTCAGAGATGATTATGCAATGAGGTTGTAATAGGCTAATGTATTTTTGAAGTTGTTTTTTATATTCAATCAAATTCAAAAGTTTCCCTTTTTTTAATGAAATATCGTAAAAACTTATTGCTTTATTAAATTCGAAAAACACATCTGAATCCCCATCATTCTGTGTGATGATAGAAATTTGATAATTCCATTTTTTTATTAAATAATCTGTTTTTACAGAAAGTACGCGCTGAACGCCTCCTTCTTCATTAATTCTTTGGGTGATGTATAATAATCTCATTTTTTAAACATCAAAAATTTGTCATAATCTCTTATGTAATCATCTTCATCAAAAACGTCTGATGCTAAAACAAGACATACAGCTCCAGAAGAAAAATCTTCAAGTTCACGCCACAATCCATTGACTAAATGCAATCCCACATCCGGCTTATTTAGTAAAATTTTAGTTTTTTGAAAACCATCATCCAATGTAACATAAAAACTGCCACTAAGCGCCACTAAAATTTCATGCTGTTCTATATGCGAATGGCCTCCTCGAAAAGCATTGCTCGGGATATCAAAAAGGTAATAAATTCGCTTAAACTCAAAAGGTAAAATATCATTTTGTATAAAAGCCAAATTACCTCTAACATCCTCTACTACCGGAAATTTTATGTATTGAATATCATTAATTGTCGTTTCCATATTACTATTTTAAAACATTCCTCAAAATGCTTGTTAATGATATATGCCTTTAGATCGCAAATATTAATTATTGATTTCTTAATTTCGTATCAAATATAACATTAATGAGGGTTTTACTTGTTGGCGAATACAGTCTTTTGCATAATTCTTTAAAAGAAGGATTGCTTGAACTTGGTCATGAAGTTGTTTTAATTGGAAATAAAGACGGCTTTAGAAAATATCCTCTTGATTATAATTACGAACCTAAGTATCTTAATTTTAAGGTTCTTACTATTCCTCGAAAAATAATTTATCGCTTATTTAAATTTGATTTTGCTGGATTAGAAACTGGATTTCGTTTTTTTCTTTTTCTACCCAAATTACAAAACTTTGATGTAGTTCAGTTTATTAATGAAGCTTCTGTAAAAACGACTTCAGGTTTTGAGCTTTATCTTATGAAAAAGCTTTGTTCTGCAAACAAAAAAGCTTTCATGCTATCTACTGGAATTGATTATTCTACACTCACATATTACATTGAAAATCCATCTAAAAAATCAATTCTTCAGCCTTATTTTACGAATCCTAAAGAAGACAAAGAATTTAAAGCTTTCTATGCTTATCTTAGCAAAAGCCATTCTAAAATACACGATTTTATTAAAGCAAAATTTAATGGAATCATTGCAACTGATTTTGATTATGTTGAGGCAAATAGTAAAAATCCAAAATACTCAGGATTTATTCCCTGTCCTGTCAATACCAAAAAACTAATTTCTGAAGAACTTGTTATAGCCGAAAAGATTATTATTTTTCTCGGAATAAGCAAATGGAGTTACCATCAAAAAGGCATTCTGTTTTTTGAAAAAGCTTTAGATATAATTCAAAAAAAGTACTCTGACAAAGTCGAAATAATAATCGCAAATACAATTCCTTATCCTGTTTATATTGAACTGTATAACAAAGCACATATCTTATTAGATCAAGCTTATTCCTGTGATCAAGGATATAATGCACTCGAAGCAATGGCAAAAGGGAAAGTAGTGTTTACAGGTGCTGAATCTGAATTTATGGAGTATTACAAAATATCCGAAAGAGTGTGTATTAATGCTCTTCCTGATGTTGATTATCTTGTTGACGAACTATCTTTTCTTATAGAAAATCCGACTGAGATTACGGCAATAGGAAAACGCGCAAGAGCGTTTATTGAAAAGGAACATGATTATATCAAAGTTGCACAGCAATATCTTGATGTCTGGAAAAATTTCTAACTCTATTTTAACTTTAGATAAATTTGAGCAACCTAAAAATCATTGTTTAAAAACAGATCTAAAGTAGAAAAACAATACAAGAAAGTAAATAAAATTATCCAACGCATACCCTATAACAACTCCTTCAATTCCATAAATTCGAATAAAGTACAAACTAAAAAAGTACAATATTACAAGCGAAAACAACTCGCTTAAAATGAATGCAGAAGTCTTTTTTTTGGCAAACAATTGATAACCTAAAATAAGCGAAGTAATTTTAAAAATATCTCCTAATAGCTGCCAGAAAAACAAATCGGTAACAGGCAAAAATTCTTTTGTAAAAAGCAGTCGAATAATAAAAAATCTCGTTAGATAAATCACCGTTAATCCACAAACAAAAACAGGTAAAATGTATTTATAATACTGCAAGAAAATGTTTTTGGTTTCTAAACCATTTTGAGCTTTAGATAATTTCGGCAAAAAATAAACACTTAAAATTGTACTGGCAAACATCAAATAATAAGTAGAAATTCTTGTCATAGTTTCCCAATATCCTGCTTGTTCTATTCCTAAATCATGAATAATATGATTTCGAATAGATAGAAATACAAAAGGTCCAAAAACAGATGAAACCACAGCCATTAAGGAATAAGAAGAAAGGTTTTTTAGAATTCGGAAATCGAACAAATGAAATCTTATGATTTGAAAAAACTGAATCTCTTTCTGAATCAGATAAAAAGTGACAAAAAATAATAATGCAGGAGTAATTACAATTGACATTAAAGCTCCAATAGTTTTAAACTGCGTAATCAGAAAAAGAGAGGCCATTAAACCCATAATATTTCCGACAATATTAATTGAGATTACTTTTTTGAATTTACCCAAGCCATTAATTATTGCTATAAAAAAAACAGAAAGTCCATATCCGGGTAAAACCAATGCCAAAACTTTAAAAACAATAAGATATTCTAGATTGTCTCCAAAAATTTTATTATTCCAATAAGAAGCTGTTAGAAATAAGAAAATGCTTAAAAGCCCCGCAATAAGCAATAGAGTGATAAAAACGGTTGTGATTATCTTTTGAAGTTCTATCCTACTCTTTTCGTTTTCGGCTGTATATTTTACAATTCCGTTTTGAAAACCTAAAACAGAAATGGTCTCCAGAGAAGTTAAAAAATTACGAAGATTTCCAACTAGCGCCATTCCGTTTGGACCTACAAAAACAGCCAATATTTTTGATGTAATCAATCCGATTCCTATTTTCAGCGCAACGCTCAAACTGTTCAAAGAAGTAACCTTAAACAAACCCGTTTGAACTATTTTTTTATAAAAATTCAAATTAGTATCGATTTAGAGTTTCTACAATAAAATCAACCTCAGCGTGCGTTAAAACTGGACTCATAGGCAGACTCAGAACTTCATTATGAATTTTCTCGGTAATTGGAAACGAAAGATTATTCAACTCAGAAAAAGCTTTTTGCTTATGTGGCGGAATTGGATAATGAATGACGGTTTGAATAGTATGTTGAGCTAGATATTCTTGCAAATGTGCTCTATTTTCTGTTCGAATGACAAATAAGTGAAAAACATGATTGGCTGAAAAATCCCAGAACGGAAGCACTATCTTATCGTTTTTAATTTCTGAAAGATATCGCTTTGCAATGGTTCTTCTTTTCTCATTATCCGAATTTAAATTGGGTAATTTCAGATTTAAAAAACCAGCCTGTATTTCATCTAATCGTGAATTCAAACCTACATAATCATTATAATATTTTCTCTCCGAACCATAATTTCGAAGCGAAAAAAGCACTTTTGCCAGCGCTGCATTATTTGTAGTAATAGCTCCACCATCGCCTAAACATCCTAAGTTTTTTCCTGGATAAAAACTGTAAGCGCAAGCCAAATTTAGATTATTATTTGTTAAATATTGGTTGTCAATTGATCCGTGCGATTGTGCGCAATCTTCTACAATAACCAAATTATGCTTTTCTGCAATTTTCGTTATTCTTTCCATTTCAGCTATTTGCCCGTATAAATGAACAGCCAAAATAGCTCTAGTTTTTGGAGTTATTTTCTCCGCGATCAAATCTGGATTTATATTATAAGTATCTAATCTTGGTTCAACCAAAACAGGAACTAAATCTGCTTGCAAAATGGCTAAAATACTTGCAATATAGGTATTTGCAGGAACAATAACTTCGTCTCCTTTTTTGAGTTTCTTGAGTTCGATATAACCTTTAAAAATAAGAACCAAAGCATCAAATCCGTTTCCTACTCCAACACAATATTTAGATTGGCAATATTCAGCAAAAGCCTTTTCAAATGTTTCTACTTCTTTCCCTAAAATATACCAGCCATTTTCTAAAACCGATTTCAGTTTTTCTTGAAAAGCAGTTTCATAAGGTTCGTTTATTTTTTTAAGATCAAGAAAAGATATCATTGATGTTGTGTTTTTAAATAAGAATGTCTTCTAGTTTAGTATAATTGGCGGTGTTAACTTCATAAAAATCATGCACAATTGTACTTGCGCCAAAACTTTCCTTCCAATAAGTTAGTCCTTCGTTTAGTTTTTTCCCTTGATTTTCATTTGAAATTCCAAAATCAAAAAAGCGTTTTTCAAAAAAACGTTCATGAATCAGATAATGAAAAAGATAATCTAAACTTCCTAAATCTTCTTGGTCTGGTTTTTTTGAAATATACTGGCAATGTGCCACATTTTTTGTTTCAAAAATTGTTGTTCCGCCCACAATCTCATCATTTTTGTAAACATTAAATTGATGAATGTTTTCCGGAAAAAGCGATTTCAGTTTATTTATTTCCTCAATTGAATGAACTGGTACGGCATTATGTGTTTTTTCTAAATTCGGAATAAGAATTTTGCTCCAAAACAATTCAAAATCATTATCTTCTTTAATAATCAATTTATTGGAAATTGCTTTTTTAAGTCCTCTTTTTCTAATTTTCGACATTGTTTTCTCCTGCTGCAAATCAATTACAGAAAGAGAGTCTCTTCTAACCAGCTTTGCTTCTGCCAAAAACAAACCGTATAAAATTTCTTCAGCCGGTTTTAGCTGATAAATTGAAGGAAGAGTTTTAAGATGTAATGTATCAAAATTATTTTCATTCAGAAAAAACAAAATATCTCTCAGCATTTCAATAACTGCTTTTTGTTTGGTTTGCTCATTATAAACAAGTCCGCCATAAGTTAAACCTTGATGAGAATATAGTGCTTTTCCTTTTTTATTGGCTGGAAGAATAGCATACAATTTTTCATCTTCAAATACTAAAAGCGAAAAATCTTCGAATCGATCTTTATGGTATTCCATAAAATCGCGATGAAATAAAAACGTGGCATTTTTGGCCTGAGCGACAAAATCGTTCCAAACTAAATAATCATTCTGATCGTATTTTTTAATGGTAAATTTCGTCATACTCAATTACATATGATCAAATGCCTTTAAATGCCATTTGTATTTTACTGCCAACAATCTAATCACAATAATAACAAGAGAGGTAACCAGATATAAGATATCGTCATTGAGATTTAGTTTTCGCAATCCAAAAAATACAAGTCCACCAAAAATACAGATCGTTGCATAGATTTCTTCTCTAAAAACGTTTGGAATTTCGTTACACAAAATATCACGAATTACACCCCCAAAGCAGGCAGTCATTGTTCCTAACGCAATACAAATTGCAGGATGAAGTCCTGTTATAAGGCCTCTTTCAAGTCCTATTAAAGTAAAAACTCCGAGCCCAATTGTATCAAAAAGAAACAATGAGGTACGAAGTTTATCGAAGCTTTTTCTGAAAAGAATTGCTAGAAAAAATCCTAAAATGATCACATATACGTATTGCATGTCACGCATCCAGCCAACAGGAGTTCTTCCAATTAAGACATCACGAAGCGTTCCGCCTCCAACCGCGGTTACAAATGCAATAATAAAAACTCCAAACGGATCTAATTTTTTATGCATTGCAGTTAGGGCGCCAGACATGGCAAATGCCATTGTCCCAATAATATCAAGTAAGTGAAACATTTTTTTTGAGTTACAAAGATGCAAAGCGTCAAAGTTACAAAGTTGTAAGGAATAATCTTAGCAAATGTAACTCCTAAAAACATTTATCATTTTTTTACGTAAATCGGACTTCTTTTCAATAAATAGGAAATAGAATCCATCCATCCATCTTTTACCGCCAACAAAGGTTTACGGGTTTGAGAATAGATTTTATCTGTATTTCTGTACATGTCAAAATAAACCGTATAGTAATAATACTTTTGGTCATTTGCTGTTGTTGTAGAAATATCGTTTGTTGTTACTTTTTTATTGTTATTGCTCACTTTTGCATTTCCGCTGTTGTAAGTCGTAGCGGTAGTTCCTGTTCCAATTGTATAAGAAACTTTTGCAGCAACAATATTATCAACTCCAAGTATTTTTTCAAGATCTTCTATTGGTGTTTCATCAATATTATTGTGGTCAATACCAGCTTTGTGCAATAAACTGTTTGTTGTTCTTAAATCTTGAACTGTTAACGGAAAAATATTTGATGATTTATCTAACAGCTTGTTGTACAAATCGTTTTGTGCAAATTTTGCCATATCTTCAGAACCTTGCTGATTGTCTGCATTTATGTAAGGAACTGGCAATACGGCAATTGTATTGTGCTGTTTATCTGCAATTGCTATGTTTTGAGATGATGCACTTTGAGCGGTATTATTTGCGTTTGAAGAAACGTCAAAAGTTTGAGATCTTCCGCTTGCAAAATCAATTTTGGCAATTTGTGAAACGTCTAATGAAATCTGGATTGTCTCGCCTGGAAGCGAATATTCTACGGTTTTATCAGACATTTTAGAAATCGTACATTCTATTATCTGATAATCTCTTTTTATAATTTTATCTAATTTTTTTCCACTTTGGGCAAAACTTACACAAGCAGATAATAGCATTAACAATACGAGAAAAGGCTTTGTAATTTTCATTTGTTTGGAAATTTATGAATTAATTATCTATATATAAATTTACGAAGAAATTTTAAAAAATTATCATTAAAACTCAGAAAACCCCATTAATTATTCAAAGAAAAAAAACTACATATTTTGTGTGTAAAAATTATAATCTTTTAAAATCACACGAATAAAATCACTATTATTTCCAGATTGATTTTTAATTCCAGTCACGCTTTCGATTTTAGATACCAATTTGTAAATAACCTCATGATCGTTTTTAGCTGCAGCTTTTTGATAAGTTTCTTTAATAATACGCATATCATTGTCTGAAAGCTTAATCACCAAAGGATATGTAGGTACATAAGCCTCACCGATTTCTTCTAAAATGGTATGGCTTATATTAATTTTATTCTTCAAAGTAATTACTGCTGTTCCTGCTGCCATGTCTCCCAATCTTTGAGATTTCTGACTGGTAATAACCGAAATGAGTCCAGGAAGTCCGAAAAAAGTAAAAAAGTCAATTACTCTAAAAAACCATCTAATTAAATAATCTCCAAAACCTGCTTGATAGCCATCAATTTTTACGACTTTAATTTTCAGTATTTTTTTGCCAAGTGACTGTCCTTCAAAAACACTTTCTAAAACCAATGAGTAAATTATGACCGGAGAATATAATATTAAAAAAATAGCGCCGCGTGACCAGCCATCCAAATTTACCATCAATCGATCTAGCTGCAGCCAATCAAAAAGAACTATAGAAAGAACTGTTATATAGCAGATTACAATAAACAAATCGATAAAAAAAGCACCTAGTCTTTCGCCTACAGAAGCTGCGATAAAATTTATTTTGACATTTTGTGTCGTATTAATAGATAATTCTGACATATTTCATATTTTAGCCTACAATGAGAGAAATCGCCTTTATAAAACAAAACAGAGAAAAATGGCTCGAGTTTGAGCTGGCAATTTTTGGTAAAGCTAAAAAAAATCCTGATGAATTAGCTAATTTGTACATTCAAATGATGAATGATTTGTCGTATGCTCAAACGTATTATCCTAAAAGTAAAACGGTTGTTTACCTTAATCATCTTGCTTCTCAGATTTATCAAAAGATTTACAAAACAAAACGCACAGACCAGAATCGGGTTGTAGATTTCTTTAAAATTGAAGTTCCGTTATTAGTTTACGAGTACAGAAGATATTTGGCTTACGCATTTATTTTGTTTTTCGTTACTGTTTCAATTGGTGTTCTTTCTGCTCGTTACGATCGTGATTTTGTTCGGCTAATTTTAGGCGACGAATACGTAAATATGACTTTAGAAAATATTAAAAAAGGCAATCCGATGGCCGTATATGGTTCGGGAAGCAATTGGGGAAGTTTTATCGGCATTACTGCAAATAACCTCTTTGTAGGCGCAAAATGTTATTTCTACGGTATTTTTGCCGGAATCGGAACTTTCAATGTTTTTCTTCAAAACTGTATTATGTTGGGCTCTTTCCAATATTTCTTCTACGAACAAGGTGTTTTCTGGAAAAGCGTGCGAGGAATCTGGATTCATGGTTCTATGGAAATTTTTGCAATTGTAATCGAAACAACTGCTGGATTCATTCTTGGCGCTTCTATCCTATTTCCTAAAACGTTCTCAAGATTAAATTCTTTTAAAATTGGCTTTAAGAACAGCTTCAAGATATTCTTAAGCACTTTTCCCTTCACAATTAGTGCAGGATTTTTAGAAGGTTTTATTACACGATATTCAATCGATATGCCCAATTGGTTAAGCAGTTTTATAATCTTATTTACGCTTGCAATAATTTCGTTTTATTACTTGGTATATCCTTTTATTGTACATAAAAAATTAACTTCAAAATCAATTAATTTATAATGTTTGAGCTTTATAAAAAAAGACAATTAGGCGATAATCTAGGTGACACTTTTACTTTTTTCAAAGACTTCGGAAAAAACTTTTTTAAGATCTTTTTTATCGTAAATGGAGCTTTTTTACTTCTATTGGCAATTATAATTTACACTTTAATTAAAGTTAATTTTGATGCTATAAAAAATTCTGGTTTAGAAAACAATCAGTTAAAGAGCGACCTTATAGGTTATTTCGATAATAACGAAGGACTTACATTAACTTTAGTATTAATCTGCATTGTTCTATTTTTGATTTTCTCCTTGTTCAACTATGCTTACCCTGTTCTGTATTTAAAAATGCTAGAAAATGGCAAAAAGGACTTTGATCTAAATGCTGTATTGTCTAGTTTTTTTAAGGTTTTCTCTAAACTAGTAAAATTTAGCATAGGAGCCTTGATTATTGTTTTTCCGGTTTTATTAATTGCATTAATAATCATGTTTTTTCTATGCTTTATAATTATCGGAATTCCATTAATTCTGGTTGCAATTCCAACGTTTTTTACTTTTTTCAATCTTTGGTTTTATAGTTATCTAACAGATGGAAAACGTTTTTTTGAATCGTTACAACATGCCTATTACCTAACAAAAGAAGATTTTTGGAATACAATTGGAACAACATTTATTATGATGATCATCATGCAGTTTATTCAGGCTGCCATAACAATGTTTTTTTATTTTGTGGGCATATTTATCTCGATTGCCTACTTTATAGGAAACTCTGATTCAAATGGTCCAAAATCACTAGAACCTTCACCTCTTTTAATAGGTTTTATTACGGTTATTGTACTTTCGCTTATTATATTAGGCAATATTTTTAATAATGTAATTGTAATTAATCAAGGAATGATTTATTATAGTTTAGAGTCAGGAAATAGACAGGAATCCAAATCAATTGATTTAATCGGAGATCATACCAATGAATAGATTTTTAATTATTTTATATTTTATTTCCTGCTTGAGCATAGCAAATGCTCAAGATACTTTGGTTAAAGAAGATCCTCCAAAAATTACTACCGTTAAATATACTGAAAAAGACATTCAAGTAGATTCTGGAACGGTAGAAGCTAAACATTTTGAAAAGGATTTCAAGACAAAATATACCGACAAAGAATTTGTCTATGAATACAAAGCTCCCGAAAAAAACTGGTGGGATAATTTTAAGAATTGGCTGGCTAGACAGATTTTTAATTTATTCAATTTCAGCAGTGTAAAAACGTCTTTCGACTTTATTTCTTTTTTATTTAGAATAATTGCGGTTTTGGTCGTTGTTGTTTTAATTTATTTTATTGCAAAAGCTTTAATCAAAAAAGAAGGAAGATGGATTTTTGGAAAAAATGCCAATAAAGGCACCTTATTTTATTCTGATGCCGAGAAAAATATTCACCTTTTAGATTTTGAAAAACTTATTAAAGAAAGTATCGAAACCGGCGAAAGAAGAATCGCGGTTCGATATTATTATTTATGGCTTTTAAAAGTAATGGCACAACATCATTATATTGAATGGGACATCGAAAAAACAAACTCCGATTATTTGTACGAATTGCACAATCCTACTCATAAAGAAGAGTTTACCTATCTTTCATACCTGTACAATTATATTTGGTACGGCGAATTTGAAATTGATGATGCAACATTCAGAAAGACTGAAAACAGATTTAAAAAAGCATTAAAAACTTTTGGTAATGGATAATAAAGTAAAAATATACATTGCTGTTCTGGTTTTAATTTTCGGAATAACATTATTAGTAGACAAAGGACAGCCAAAACCTATTGACTGGACTCCTACGTATTCTGTTGATGATAAAATTCCATTTGGATTATACATTTTTGATCACGAAGCAGATCGTCTCTTTAATCAGAAAGTAGAACGAATTTCAACGCAGACTCCTTACGAATATCTGGATTCTCAATATGATTCAAGAGAGAATATAGAAACCTATAAAATTAAAGGAACTTTTATCAATATTTCTGAGGTAAACAACATTGATGATTCATCGATGAAAGAGATTTTATATTTTGTCTCTCACGGCAATAATGCTTTTTTAAGTATGAAGGTATTCCCTAAAGTATTGCTGGATTCTTTAAAAATTGAATTAAACACCGATTTTTTACCAAATGACAGCATTACAGCTTGGATGGCAAATAAAAAAGTAAGTTTAAAAAAATATACTTTAGGCACTGGATTAAGTAATTATTTTTCAAAAATAGACACTTTAAATACAAAAGTTCTAGGATATCAAACCAGTCGTAAAAATAAAAGACAAATCAATTTTATTGAAGTTCCTTATAAAAACGGCCATCTCTATCTGCACACGCAGCCAGTAGCTTTTACCAATTATAATTTGCTTAAAAAAGATCATTATCAGTATGCCGAAAACTTGGTTTCTTATATACCAAAAGGAAACATTTTTTGGCACAATAAAATTTTTAACGACCAACGTATTTCAAGTTCTCCAATGCGATATATCTTTAGTCAGCCTGCTTTAAAATCGGCTTGGTATTTAGGTTTATTGGGAATTTTGATTTTTATGATCTTCAATGCAAAAAGAAAACAGCGCATTGTACCAATCATAAAACCTTTGCAAAATTTAACGGTTGAATTTACCAAAACAGTTGGAAATTTATATTATCAGGAAGGAGATCACACCAACATTATCGATAAAAAGATCATTTACTTTTTAGAAAAAATAAGAACAGATTATTTATTGGATACCAGCAAACTAGATGATGATTTTATAAACAAATTGCACTATAAAACAGGAAAAGACAAAAAAGATATTAGCGACTTAGTTCAATTAATTAATGATCACCGCAAAAGTTATCACGGAAGTCTAGAAGAAGACCTCATCAAAATAAATACAGCAATAGAAAAGATTTTACATTAACTAAATATTTGCCACAGATTAAAAGGATTAAAATGATTTTATAAAAAATAATCTGTGTTAATCCTTTTAATCTGTGGCAAAAAAAACATACCAAATTATGGACGATATCAATACAACATCAGGAGAAATCACAAATGAAAATGTGAATTTTGAGACAAGAATTAATTTAACGCCTCTTTTAGATCATGTAAATACGATTAAGAAAGAGATTGAAACGGTAATTGTAGGGCAACACAAAATGGTTGATCAGCTTTTGGTAGCTATTTTATCAAACGGTCACGTTCTTTTAGAAGGTGTTCCTGGAGTTGCCAAAACAATTTCAGCTAAATTATTGGCCAAAACTTTAAATATTGGTTTCAGCAGAATTCAGTTTACACCAGATTTAATGCCTTCTGATATTTTAGGAACCTCAATTTTTAATTTGAAGAATTCAGAATTTGAGTTTAAAAAAGGTCCCATTTTCTCCAATTTGATTTTGATTGATGAGATTAACCGTGCTCCTGCAAAAACACAAGCCGCGCTTTTTGAAGTAATGGAAGAACGTCAAATTACAATAGATGGTACTGCTTATCAATTAGAGGCTCCATTTTTGGTTATTGCAACACAAAATCCAGTGGAGCAAGAAGGAACATATCGTTTGCCTGAAGCACAATTGGATCGTTTTCTTTTTAAAATCACAATTGATTATCCAAAATTGAATGAAGAGATTTTAATCATCCAAAGAGAACATACATTACAAGATCATGGAAAATTAGATGCTATTCAAACGATTCTTTCTGCTGAAGAAATCAAAGAATATCAAGGTCTGGTAAAACAAATTAGAGTAGAACAAAACTTATTAGAATACATTGCCAGAATCGTAGTAAATACGCGCGAAAATGCTTTTTTATATTTAGGCGCTTCTCCTCGTGCTTCAATCGCCATTTTGAATGCTTCAAAAGGTTTTGCTGCAATACGCGGACGCGATTTTGTTACTCCAGAAGATATTAAAGAAGCTGCAATTCCTGTTTTACAACATCGTGTTATTGTTGCACCAGAAAGAGAAATGGAAGGAATTACAAGTTCAGAAATCATTAAACAGATTATCGAAACCGTGGAAATTCCAAGGTAATTTTATACAATCCTGCGAGGTTTTCAAAACCTTGTAGGCATTATTTTTTTCACACAAAGTAATCTACACCTCCAAAGTTTGAAAATCTTGAAGGAAGAACTAAAAAAAAAACGAAAAACTTGAAATTCATAAAAAGTCTATATCTGAATAATTTCTTTTTCTATGTGCTTATAGGCATTATAGGATTGTTTGTCTGTGCCTTTATTTTTCCGAATATGTACAATGCAGTTTGGCTGCTTGTTTTAGGTTTAGTTACTTTTTTAGTGCTTGACATTTTGCTTTTGTATTTTGCTCGAACAGGTCTAGAAGCAGAAAGAATTACACCAGAAAAGTTATCAAACGGAGATTTAAATCCAATAAAACTACATCTAAAAAATCATTATACTTTTCCTATTTCGGTTAAGATTATTGATGAGATTCCGTTTCAATTTCAAGTTCGCGATTTTAAAATCGTAAAAACAGTAAAAGCAGCTTCACAAAAAGAAATTGGTTACGATCTTCGTCCAACAGAACGCGGAGAATACCATTTTGGATCTCTAAACATCTATGTTTCTTCTCCGTTACGACTTATTTCGAGAAGATTTTCTTTTGATAATGATCAAATGGTTCCAACATATCCTTCTTTTATTCAGTTAAGAAAATATGATTTGATTGCTTTTTCAAACAATTTATTTCAATACGGAATCAAAAAAATACGCCGAATTGGTCACACAATGGAATTTGAGCAGATAAAAGAATATGTTCAAGGCGATGATTTGAGAACGCTGAATTGGAAAGCGACTGCAAAAAGAAACTCTTTGATGGTCAATCAGTTTCAGGACGAAAAATCACAGTCGGTTTATATGGCAATCGACAAAGGGCGCGTAATGCAAATGCCTTTTGATGGATTAAGTTTGCTGGATTACGCCATTAATTCGGCTTTGGTTTTATCTAATGTGATTTTGAAAAAACAAGATAAAGCAGGTCTTTTTTCTTTTTCTAAAAAAGTAGAAAACAGAGTTTTTGCAGAAAGAAGAGGTTCGCAGATGCAAAAAATCTTAGAAGCTTTATATAATGTAAAAACAGATTTTTTTGAAAGCGATTATAGCAGATTGTATGTTGATATTAAAAAGAACATCAACCAGAGAAGTTTGATTATTCTGTATACCAATTTTGAAACTATGGATGGTTTAAATCGTCAATTACCTTATTTAAAAGGAATTGCAAAAAACCATTTGTTGGTCGTTGTTTTCTTTAGCAATACCGAATTAAACAGCATTATCAACAAAAAAACAACTACCATTCAAGAAGTTTACGACAAAGTTATTGCTGAGAAATTCATGTTCGAAAAACGACTAATTGTAAACGAATTAAAGAAATACGGAATACATTCTGTCTTAACACAGCCCGAAAATCTGACTTTAGATGCCATTAACAAATATCTAGAAATTAAGTCTAGAGGGATTTTATAGTTAATTTAGTACCTAGTTCGTTTCATCTCAATTTTTTAAATCAAATAATGAAATTAAAAATCAGTCTTTTTATATTTTTCGCCTTTTTTGCACAACTGGCTACAAGTCAAAAAAATATTCCAACAATAAAAGCACTATCAAAAAAACTTGATATTAGAGATGGCAATACATACAAAAAACAATCTTGGAACATTTCTCCCGAAATAAATCCAGATGTATATGAAACATCATCTTTAGGGAAAAAAGTCACTTTTATTACTGATAAAGATTCTATTTCAATAAAAATTAAAAAAAATACTCAATTTGATTTTGTGATTTTACTTAATGACTCTGTAAAAGCTTACACACAGATCAAATATAAAGCCACTACATCTCGTTTAGAAATACTAAAAAAAGCAGGTAAGTATAATTACTCTGATAATAGATTTATTCCCGAATTCAATTATCAACCAATGGAAAATCCAAATCTAGTGAAAATTAGAAAAGATCTAAAACTAGATTCAATTGTGGGAACTGGAAGTGAAACTTCTCAAATTCTTAATTTACTTCATTGGGTACATAAAACAATTAGACATGATGGTGCCAGCTATAATCCAGAGTTAAAAAATGCAATTGATTTAATAAAAATATGCAAAACCGAAAATCGAGGTCTTAACTGCAGAATGATGGCAACAATTCTTAATGAATGTTATTTAGCTCTGGGCATAAAATCCAGATACATTACATGCATGCCAAAAGAAACTGATTTTGATGATTGCCATGTAATTAACATGGTGTATAGCAACGAATTTAAAAAATGGATTTGGATTGATCCTACTTTTGATGCTTATGTCATGAATGAGAAAGGAGAATTGCTTGGAATTCAAGAAGTGAGAGAAAAGATTAATTACAGGCAAAACATTGATTTTAAATCCTGAAGCAAATTGGAATAATAAAGCAACACAAACAAAAGAAAACTATTTAGAAATTTACATGGCTAAAAATCTATATAGACTAAAATCTCCTGTTTATAGCGAATATGATACTGAAACAGCCAAAAATGGTAAAGAAATTGCCTACGTTGAACTACTGCCACTAGATGGAATTGAACAAACTCCACAAAAAGCAGAGTTTACTAATACTAAAACAAATGTAAAAACTACCAATTACAAGACAAATAATCCAAATTTGTTTTGGGCTAAACCAACAAAATAAAAGGATTTTATAAAAATGATATATTCTAGAAAAATGTAAAATTGGTCATTAGGAACCTTTTCTACATCATACTCTCTATTAGCGTTTTTATTTTTTATTAATTTATAGTTACGTTACGTCATTCCGTAAAAATTGATTAATTAAATTAATTAGTTTTGAAGCAATTAATGTAATTTCAAATTAATAGAAAATGAAAAAAGCGATCTTAATTCTGTTCATTTTATTAAGCATTCAAACTCAAGCTCAAAAAACAGAAAATATCATCATAATTACTACAGATGGTTTTAGGTGGCAGGAAGTTTTTAAAGGAATCGATCCTGCGATTGCCAATGACAAAAAATTCAATCAAGGAGACAGCGCTTATATTTATAAGAAGTTTGCAGATTCTGACACCAAAGAAGCACGCAAAAAACTAATGCCTTTTTTCTGGTCTGAAATTGCTACTAAAGGTCAAATTTATGGCAATAGAGATTTAGGAAACAAAGTTGATGTTGCCAATCCGTATTGGTTTAGCTATCCAGGTTATAGCGAAATCATGACTGGAAATGTTGATCTAAAAGTCAATTCAAATGGCTATAAAGCCAATCCGAATGTAAATGTTTTGGAATTCCTAAATCAGCAGTCTAAACTAAAAGGAAAAGTTGCCGCTTTTGGCGCTTGGGATGCTTTTGACAGAATTTTAAACGAAGAAAGAAGCGGTTTTCCTGTCATTTCTGCTTTTGATAAAGTTGGAGGAAACAAACCAACAGCATCTCAAAAATTGCTTAATGAAATGCGTGATAATTCATTTAAACCTTTTCATGAAGATGAATGTCTTGATGTTTTTACACATTACCAAGCCATGGATGAGTTGAAAACTAAAAAGCCAAAAGTACTTTACATTGCTTACGGAGAAACCGACGAATGGGCACATCATGCGCAATATCGTTCGTATTTAGATGCTGCAAATCAAGTTGACAAATGGATTCAGGAAATTTGGAATTTTGTTCAAAATGATCCGCAATACAAAAACAAAACAACTTTATTTATAACAGTCGATCACGGACGCGGCGATAAAGTAAAAGCACAATGGACAGATCATGGCGCCGATGTTCCTGGAGCATCTGAAATTTGGTTTGCTGTAATGGGACCAGAAATTGCTTCAAAAGGAGAAATCAAAACCGAATCTCAATTTTATCAAAAACAATTTGCTCAAACTCTAGCAAAAATTATGGGTTACGATTTTAAAACGTCGCATCCTGTTGAAAAAGAAATTTCAGAATTATTTCAAAGTAACCAAAAACCATAAATATTAACATTAAACCAAAACCAACCCAAATGAAAAAAACTGTTTTATTTCTTTTATTATGGACGATTTCAATTACCAAAATGATCGCCCACGAACCTGATACTCTCAACGCTTATTACGACAAAATTGAAAAGTCTTTTAACTACGAATCTGGAAAAATTAAACTTACCCAAGGTGAAGGAACTTTAAATGTTCCAAAAGGATTTAAATTTTTAAATGGAGAACAAACCCAAAATATCTTAAGTAATTTATGGGGAAATCCAGAAGATAAATCGATTCTGGGTTCGCTTGTTCCAGACGGAAAAGGTGTTACACATTCAGACAGCTGGATGTTTGTTATAAGCTATCAAGGAGATGGTTATGTAAAAGATAATGATGCTGGCGATATTGATTATGATGATCTTCTTAAAACCATGAAAGAAGATGTTAAGGCTGAAAACGCAGAAAGAAAAAAAGCAGGATATTCTGAAGTTCAACTAATTGGATGGGCTTCTACGCCATTTTATGATAATAATTTAAAAGTACTTCATTGGGCAAAAGAATTGCAGTTTGGTCAAGATAAAGAACACACATTAAATTACGATTTAAGAGTTTTAGGAAGAAAAGGAATGTACAATATTTCTGCTGTTGCTGGCATAGATCAGTTAGAAGAGGTCAAAGCGAGTATTCCAGGAATCATTAAAAGCGTAGAATTTAACGAAGGCCACAAATACTTAGATTTTGATGCTGATACCGATACCGTTGCCGCATGGACAATTGGCGGATTAGTTGCTGGAAAAGTATTGGCAAAAGTTGGTTTCTTTGCTATTTTAGCAAAATTTGGAAAGTTTATCGTAATAGGAATTATAGCCGCTTTTGCAGCCGTAAAGAAATTTCTATTTGGAGACAAAAACCAAATAGTGACCAAACCTGCCGAAGAAACAGCGCTTTTAGAAGAAAACAATTCTACTGAAGAATAAAGGTTTTTATTTGCCACGAATTTCACCAATTTTCACGAATTGTTTTTCTTTTTTACTGTGTGGAAAAATTCTTGAAAATTGGTAAAATTCGTGGCAAACCTTTTTTAGTAAAGGTTTTAAAACCCTTGCAGGAAGAAAAAAACTCAGTACCTTAGCGCCTTAGAATCTTAGTCGCTTAAAAAAATGAAACAAATCACTTCAATTCAAAATCCGTTTATCAAATCTTTGGTTTTACTTCAAGAAAAATCCAAAGCCAGAAAACAAACCGGAACATTTTTGATTGAAGGTTTAAGAGAGATTTCATTAGCCATAAAGGGCGGTTACGAAATCGAAACGGTTTTGTTTCTACCAGAATTAGTTTCAGAATCAGAAATTAATAAACTGATTCAAAATCCTTTTCAAATCATTGAAATCAATAAAGAGGTTTACCAAAAATTGGCGTATCGCGATACTACAGAAGGAATTCTAACCGTTGCCAAAAGCAAATCTCTAAAATTATCTGATTTAAAATTATCTGAAAACCCATTAATTCTAGTTGTAGAATCTCTAGAAAAACCTGGAAATATTGGCGCCGTTTTACGTACAGCAGATGCTGCCAATTTAGACGCTGTTTTAATTGCCAATCCAAAAAGCGATTTATACAATCCGAATATTGTGCGATCTAGCGTTGGATGCCTTTTTACCAACCAAATCGCAACTGGAACATCAGAAGAAATTATTGCTTTTTTGAAAGAGAAAAAAATCAATTTCTACAGCGCCACTTTACAGAATTCAACTTCATATCATACACAAAACTTTACTACTCCAACTGCTTTGGTCGTAGGCACAGAAGCAACTGGCCTAACTCAACAATGGCGTGACGAAGCAACTCAAAACATCATTATCCCAATGCAGGGAGAAATTGACAGCATGAATGTTTCTGTCGCTGCTGCGATTTTAATTTTTGAAGCAAAAAGACAAAGAGGTTTCTGATTTTAGATTTTAGATTTTCTAAAAGTCGATTTGCTCCTTTTTGGAATTTGGGATTTAAAAATTGTAATTTATTTTTAATCCCCTTTTCGCTTGTCAGGCTGAGCGAAGTCGAAGCCCTTTTTTACAAGCAAAAATCTAAAAATTACACCCTAAAAAATCTAAAATCTGCACTCTTAAATCTACAATGGCAAAGCCTTGCGTATGTTCAAACTAATTCTTATTTTTAGTACTTGAACTATGCCGTTATGACAGAAATAGATATTGAAAAAGAAAATAAAGCTATTGCGCAGGAATACAAAGAATTACTACGAATAAGTTACCAAACTTTAAGCCCAACTGACAAAAAATTAATTCGAAAAGCATTTGATGTTGCAGTTGATGCTCATAAAGAGCAGAGACGTAAATCGGGCGAAGCGTATATCTTTCATCCTATTGCAGTTGCAAAAATTGTTGCCTCAGAGATTGGCCTGGGAGCGACCTCTATCGCCGCGGCCTTATTACACGATGTTGTTGAAGACACTCCGATTACAGTAGAAGATATTGAACGCTTGTTTAATCCAAAAGTGGCACAATTAGTCGAAGGTCTTACCAAGATTTCTCTAGTTCAAAAAGATTTAAATGCTTCAATGCAGGCGGAGAATTTCAGAAAAATGATTCTAACCCTGAATGATGACGTTCGCGTAATTTTGATCAAATTGGCCGACCGTTTGCATAATATGCAAACCATGGATTCGATGGCCGAATACAAACAAACCAAAATCGCGTCTGAAACTCTGTACATTTATGCTCCTCTAGCCCACCGTTTAGGACTTTACAACATTAAAACCAAACTCGAAGATTTAGGATTAAAATATACTGAACCTGCTGTTTACAATGACATTGTAAGTAAAATTCGCGAAACTAAAGAACAGCAAGATGCTTACATCAAAGATATTTCAGATGTTTTAAAGAAATCTTTAGACAGCGAAGGAATCGATTATATCATCAAAGGACGTCCAAAATCTATTTATTCTATTCGTCGAAAAATGCGTGCGCAAAACGTAACTTTTGATGAAGTTTATGACAAGTTCGCTCTTCGAATTGTATACAAAGCCGATCCGCATGAAGAAAAATTCATTGCGTGGAAAATATATTCTATCGTAACCGATCATTATCGTCCAAGTCCAAGCCGTCTGCGTGACTGGATTTCATCGCCAAAATCGACTGGTTATGAAGCCTTGCATATTACCGTTATGGGACCAAAAGGTCGTTGGGTCGAAGTTCAGGTTCGAAGCGAACGTATGGACGAAATTGCAGAAAAAGGTTATGCTGCACATTACAAATACAAAAATGGAGCAAGCGAAGAAAGTGGTTTAGATGTTTGGTTGAATTTACTTCGTGAAGCATTAGAAAACCCAGAAACTAATGCAGTTGATTTTGTGGAAGATTTCAAAATGAATTTGTACTCTAAAGAAATCTTCATCTTTACACCAAAAGGAGAAATCAAATCGCTGCCTAAAGGCGCCACTTCTCTTGATTTTGCTTTCAGCATTCACTCTGAAATCGGAATTAAAACACGTGGTACTCGTGTAAATGGACGATTAGTTCCTTTAAATTATGAATTAAAAAGCGGTGACCAAGTTGAAGTTATTACTTCTCCAAACCAGAAACCAACTGTAAACTGGTTAGAATATGTAACGACTTCAAGAGCAAAAAATAAAATTAAAAACGTTCTTAACGAGAACACTAAAAAAATTGCAGAAGAAGGAAAAGAATTACTTGTTAGAAAATTAAAACACCTAAAAGTTACTTTTAACGAACAGGTTACAAATGAGTTAGTTAATTTCTTTAAACTAAAAACAAGTTTAGATTTATTTTACAGAGTTGGAATTGGTGCAATTGAGAATCAGCAACTAAAAGATTTTGCTGCCCAGAAAAGCAATTCGTTTATCAATTTCTTCAAAAATAAAATCAAACGAACTAAAGATACTGCTGATGAAGACATTCATAAACCAGTCATTAGCAGCAACTATGACATGCTGGTTTTTGGAACCGAACATGACAAGTTAGATTATAAGCTTTCGCAATGTTGCAATCCAATTCCTGGTGACGATGTTTTTGGTTTTGTTACCATTAATGAAGGAATTAAAGTGCATAAAAAAGATTGTCCGAACGCGATCGGAATGCAATCGAATTATGCATATCGAATTATGAGTGCAAAATGGATTGACTCTTCTCAAGAAGAATTCAAAGCCATTATCAATATCACCGGAATGGACGTTTTAGGACTTACCAACCAATTGACAAAGGTAATTTCAAACAATATGAGCGTTAATATTCAAAGTATTTCGCTTAGCACCGATGCTGGAATTTTCCATGGACAAGTTGCCGTAATTGTTAAAAACAATACGATTTTGAAAAAAATGATTAGCGCCATCAAGAAAATAGACGGAGTTGATAAGGTTACTAGAGAGTATAGAACTTAAACTAATTCATAAATTTAATCATGGAAAACCAATCCTTAGAAATTCCCAAAGTAATATTTGATGAAAATGGAGAACTTTTAATTACTGCATCTGAATCTTCATCAAAAGACGATTTTGATTTTTTTCAAGGAAAATCTGTTATTCGTAACAGAAAATTAAAATCCAGATTAACGAATTGCGATGAGTGGATTGAATTTCCTTCGACACAGGAAATGTATAAGATTCTAAACGGAATTGGAAATATTGATAATTTTCTAGCCACTTTCGATGGAGAACCTTTTGAAGGCATGACAGTAAGATTATTTAATCCGATAACAAAATTGTGGAGCATTTACTGGTCTGATTCTAACACAGGAACATTAGACAAACCTGTGGTTGGTTCTTTTGAAAACAAAGTTGGGCATTTTTTTTCTAAAGATGTTTTTGATGAAAAACCAGTTATTCAAGTATTCCGATGGGATGCCCGAGACGAAAAGAATCCTGTTTGGAGCCAGGCAATGTCTGATGACAAAGGAAAAACTTGGGAATGGAACTGGTACATGTATATGTCGAAATCAAGTTAACCATTGTTAGTTTTTTCATAAATTAAAAAAATTATGTTAATTAAGCTAAATTAAGCTTTCAAAATATTTTTAGCGTAAAAGCCTGTATTTAGTGCATTATAACTAACCAAAAACAAGTTTAAACGTTAAACTTTAAACCCGAAACTTTTATTCATTAAAAATAAAAAATTATCTTTGCCAGATATGACACTTATTTCAACTGACAACACTAAGAATCAAGAAATTGTAAAAAATGTTTTTACACTATATCTTGAACAAAAAGGGCATCGCAAAACTCCTGAGCGTTATGCTATACTTCAGGAAATTTACGATAGCGAGGAGCATTTTGATATAGAGAACCTTTACATCAAAATGAAAAACAAAAACTATCGTGTAAGTAGAGCTACTTTATACAACACGATCGAGTTATTGTTGGACTGCGCTTTGGTTAGAAAACATCAATTTGGACAAAATCAGGCTTACTACGAAAAATCATATTTTGATAAACAGCACGATCACATCATTATGACAGATTCTGGTGAGGTAATCGAATTTTGTGATCCAAGAATTCAAACCATCAAAAAGACTATCGAAGAAATTTTTGATATCGAAATTACAAATCACTCGCTTTATTTCTACGGAAACAAAAAGCAAAATTCAAATTCATAGTCTTTTAGATTAGACTTTTCAAAAAAAATTAAAAAAAGAAAATTAACTACATAATCAGTAGGGCAACTTAGATTGTCTCAACGCAAATTAAAACAGAATGACCGTAGATTTATTACTAGGATTACAATGGGGAGATGAAGGTAAAGGAAAAATTGTAGACGTACTTACCTCAAATTATGATATTATTGCACGTTTTCAAGGAGGACCAAATGCAGGACATACATTAGAATTTGACGGAATTAAGCACGTACTAAGAACGATTCCTTCTGGAATTTTTCATAAAAACTCAGTAAATATCATCGGAAATGGAGTTGTAATTGATCCTGTAGTTTTTCAAAAAGAAATTGAAGGTTTAGAGAAATTTAACCTTGATATTAAAAGCAAATTAATCATTTCAAGAAAAGCACACTTAATTTTACCAACGCACCGTTTGCTTGACGCAGCTTCTGAAGCTTCTAAAGGAAAAGCAAAAATTGGTTCTACTCTTAAAGGAATTGGACCAACTTACATGGACAAAACAGGTAGAAATGGTTTACGTGTTGGAGATATCGAATTAGAAGATTTCAAAGAACGTTACAGAGCTTTAGCAGACAAACATGAAGCAATGATTGCTTTTTATGATGTTGCTATTCAATACAATTTAGCTGAATTAGAAAAAGAATTCTTTGAAGCTATTGAAGAATTAAAGAAATTAGATTTTATTGACAGTGAAGAATACATGCACCAAGCTCAAAAAGCTGGAAAATCTATTCTTTGTGAAGGTGCTCAAGGATCTTTATTAGATGTTGATTTTGGAACTTATCCTTTCGTAACTTCATCAAATACTACTGCTGCTGGAGCTTGTACAGGTTTAGGAATTGCTCCTAACAAAATCAAAGAAGTTTACGGAATTTTTAAAGCTTACGTTACACGTGTAGGTAGCGGACCTTTCCCAACTGAACTTTTTGACGAAGTTGGTGCTACAATGGCAAAAGTAGGTAACGAATTTGGTTCTGTAACAGGAAGACAAAGACGTTGCGGATGGTTAGACCTTGTTGCTTTAAAATATGCAGTTCAAGTTAATGGAGTTACTCAGTTAATGATGATGAAAGGTGATGTTCTTTCTGGTTTCGAAACTTTAAAAGTTTGTACAGAGTACAACTACAAAGGACAAAACATTTCTCATTTCCCTTACAACATTGAACCAGAAAACGTTACTCCTGTTTACAAAGAGTTTAAAGGATGGAAACAAGATTTAACTGGATTAACAACTTACGATCAGTTGCCAATTGAGCTAAAAGAATATATTGAGTTTATTGAAAAAGAAATCGAAGTGCCAATCAAAATCGTATCGGTTGGACCAGATAGAAAACAAACAATAACAAAATAATACATTTAAACGCTCTGATAATCAGAGCGTTTTTTTTTTGAAAAATAGTTTTATGAGAAAAAATCCTGAAATTGAAATAACAGAAACCAAATTATTATCTGATAATTGGTATCTGCTAAACAAAGTAACTTTTAATTATAAAAAAGAAAATCAGCCTGTTGAATCGCACATTCGTGAAGTATACGATCGCGGAAATGGCGCTGGAATATTATTATACAATACTGCTAAGAAAAAAGTTGTATTAACAAGACAATTTCGTTTGCCGACTTATCTTAACGGAAATAAATCTGGAATGATGATTGAAGTTTGCGCTGGACTTTTAGACAAAGACAATGCAGAGCAAGCTATAATTCGCGAAACAGAAGAAGAAACTGGTTATCGTTTAAGCAAAGTTCAAAAAGTAATTGAAACTTATATGTCGCCAGGTTCTGTAACAGAAATTCTATATCTTTTTGTTGGCGAATACGACGAAAATATGAAAGTAAGCGAAGGCGGCGGACTTGATGCTGAACAAGAAAATATTGAGGTTTTAGAATTTACTTTTGATAAAGCTTACGCTATGATCGAATCTGGAGAAATTTCAGACGCTAAAACTATTATGTTATTGCACCATGCGAGAATAAAAGGTTTGATTTAAAAGTTTTTGAGTATTTTAGATTCCCTAAAAAAATCTAAAATGCTCAAACTAAAAATCGTATTTTTTTTCTGCTTTCCGATTTTACTATTCTCTCAAAAAGAAAAATTATCAGTCGAAAAACTAAAGCAAGACCTTGTTATTTTTAGAGAAATAAGAGAAAAAGCCAATTCAGGCCTTTATAAATACCGAACAAAACAGCAGATCGACAGTATTTATTCTTGGGCGTTTTCGCAAATTAGCAAACCCAAAGAACTCATAGACTTCTACAAAATAATTCTTCAAATAACCGATTTTGAAGGAAGTCTGCACAATGACACAACACTTCCCATTGATTTTGAAAAGAAATATTCATCAGGAAATATTTTCTTTCCGTATCCTGTAAAACTCATAGAGAATCGATTGATTCTTAATTTTGAAAACTCAGAAATTCCACTGGGCTCTCAAATATTTAGCATTAATAATATTGAAACCAAAAAACTGCTTTCTTCTCTCTACAAATATTATACAACCGACGGTTATAATATTACAGGAAAATCAATCGGAATTAACGGTTCATTTGCTAAATATTTTGAAATGGAATACGGTCCGCAAAAGAAATTTACGGTAGAATATTCACTTCCAAATCAAACCAAAAAAAATAAAAAAACTATTTCTGCTGTCTCAAACGAAATTCGAAAAGAGAATTTTAAAAAACGACATTCTCTTCCTATTGATAGTTTGCAATACAATAGCGCAAAGGACAAATATTCTTTTAAAGTAATTTCTCAAAATACAGCACTACTTTCTGTTCATACCTTTGTAATTGGACGAAATGCCAAAGACAAACAGCATATTGCTTACAAGAAATACTTGGACAGCTGTTTTCAATATCTTTCTAATCATTCTGAAATCAAAAACTTAATTGTCGATGTTAGAAACAATGGCGGCGGCACCGATCCTAATGATATTGTAACTTTCTCTTATTTGACACAAAAAGCTTTTCGTGAAAATAAATCTGCATATGTCAATTTTCAGGAAATTCCATTTGCTGAATATTTAGTTTACGAAGAAACAGAACTGCAGAAAAAACAAGAAGAGAAAAAGGATTTTGAAGATGAATTAAAAGAAGAATTTCCAAAGTTGGAAAACGGAAAATACATTCAAGACGAGAGATTCAATTCATTATTAGAGCCAGAAAAAAACAGTTTTAAAGGTCAGATTTATTTATTGATAAGCTCTAGAATTGCTTCTGCCGGATCACTATTTGCTTCATTAGTTGCAGGAAATACAAATGCCATTGTAATTGGCGAAGAAACTATGGGTGGCTATTTTGGACACAACGGCCACACTCCTATCGAATACGAGTTACCGAACACAAAAATTAAAACACAGTTTTCTATTGTAAATCTGGAACAGGATGTTCCTAAAAAATCAAATCAAATTTTTGGAAGAGGAGTAATTCCTGATTATGAAATTTCACAGACATTTGAGGATTTTATACAAAATAGAGACACACAATATATGCATACAATAAAATTAATCAATCAAGAATAAAGTTACTGTTTACTAACATTTACAAAATGAAAATCCCGAAACCTATTTCAAAAATTATGTAACCCTTTTCAGCTATCAGATGTATAACTTTATATTCATAAAAATTCGACGTATGAAAAAGTTATATTACACAGCAAACGTACTACTAATCCTGATGTTGGTTTTATTAGGTTCTTGCAAAAAAACCGATACCATCACGCTGACTGAAAATAAAAAAGAGAAAAAGAAGGTAATTGAATATAAAAAACCTGAAACGGTTTCTTATCAAATCGAGAAAACCAAAGATTGGCTCAAACTTAATGAAGCTGACAGTTCTAAAATGGATATTGTTTATGCTTTGAATAGAACCGATAAAGCCAATTTTAAAAAACTGGATTCTGTAGTTATTCCAGCAGATTTTAGCGGAGATTTGGTTTATTATCTTCCTTTTCCATTGCATGTTTCGGCTTTAGAAGAAGTTTCAAAAATTATCCTTTTTTCATATCCAACGCAAGCTTTTGCTGTTTACGAAAACGGTGAATTGGTTCGTACAGGTCCAACCAATATGGGAAGAAAAAAAGACCCTACTCCTACTGGATTGTTTTTCACCAATTGGAAAGCTGAACAAACTACAAGCACATTTAATGACGAATGGGATTTAAAATGGAATTTTAACATTGAAAATAAATTAGGAGTTGGTTTTCACGAATATGCATTGCCTGGGTATCC
Source organism: Flavobacterium sp. GW823-FHT06G12 (assembly GCF_058794775.1). Lineage (NCBI taxonomy): Bacteria > Pseudomonadati > Bacteroidota > Flavobacteriia > Flavobacteriales > Flavobacteriaceae > Flavobacterium > Flavobacterium sp. GW823-FHT06G12. The sequence goes on along the minus strand of NZ_JBXAHE010000001.1, from coordinate 254,914 downwards.
TGCGTCACATTCTTGCTTACGACTATTAGAAAAAGACGCTAAATATCTTTATAAATTTGCTGATGAATGGATTTTGAAGGATAAAGAAAACGTAAAAGTAAAAGGAACTCCTGTGGTTGTTTTTGGAAGTTACAATTTTGATGGCCCAAAACCGTGGCTTAAACTAGCCTCAGATCCAGAAGCTTTAAATATTTCTGAAGGCGATATTGAAAACACAGTAACCCCATACTTAAAAGAAATCTTAGAAAATCAGAACCTAAGAGAAGCCGAGCCAACAAAAACTCTGTAAAAATATATTCTAAATACATAATCAGCTGAAATGATACAATATCGTTTCAGCTTTTTTTGTTTGCTTTTAAACATAAAATTTGGCTAAAGCCTCTCTCTTTGTCCATTTTTCAACCTCCAGCTAAAGCTGGAGGCAATTCATTTCCAAACCTTAAAAACTTTTGTCTCTTTGAACCTTTGAACCTTTGAACCTAAAAACCTCAGAACCTTAGAACCTTAGAATCTTAGAACCTTTAAAAAAACATAAATAAGCGATCGTTCATTTATTATTTTTTTATATCTTTGTACCATAATCAAGTACAATTATGAGAACTAGAGATACCAATAAAGAAGAAATTGTAAAACAAAAAGCAATTGAAATGATCGTTACACAAGGCATAGAAGGTTTTGGAATGAATCGTCTTGCTAAAGAATGCGGTATTTCTGTTGCAACACTTTATATCTATTATTCAGACAAAGAAGATTTAATTAAAAAAATCGGAATTGAAATTGGTAAAAACTTCTTCGAAAAGATGTTTGATGGATTTTCTGCAGACATGTCTTTCAAAGATGGATTGCGTAATCAATGGGAGAATCGTATCTATTTCAATATAAACTTTACACAGCAAGCAACTTGTCTAGAGCTTTTAAAACATTCTACTTATGGAGATGCGATTATAGCAGAAATAACAGGCGATTATAAACAAATGATGACAGAATTTATGCTTGCTGCAATTGAAAGAAATGAACTTATTTCTATTCCTTACGAAATTTTTTGGAGTATTGTTTATGGTCCGCTTTATTCTCTTCTAGAGTTTCATAGAGAAGGAAAATCGATGTCTGGAAAACCCTTTGCTCTTACAGATGAAATGAAAGACAGCGCTTTTAATCTCGTTCTAAAAGCACTTACTCCTTGAGGATAAATTCAATTTTAAAACCATATCAACAACAAAATTTAAATACAATATAATTTTCAATAAAATGAAAACTTCGATTATAGAAAATAAAAAGATCGCCATTATTGGCGGTGGACCAGTTGGATTAACAACTGCAAGAATTTTACAAATTAATGGCGCCAATGTTACGGTTTACGAAAGAGATCTTAACTCACAAGCAAGAACATCTGGCGGAACTTTAGACATTCATTCCGACTCAGGGCAATATGCAATTCAGAAAGCGGGATTAATGGATGAATTCTATAAATACGCACGCCCAACTGGCGAAAAAATGGCTGATATAGACGGAAATATTACTTCTGACGAAATGCCTAATGAAACCAATGCTTTTTCTCGCCCAGAAATTGATCGCAATGATTTAAGAAAAATTATGTTAGAGAATCTTAAAGAAAACACTGTTGTTTGGGATAGCCAACTAATCAACATTGATAAATCTGAAAATCAATACATTTTGGAATTCAAAAACGGTACAAAAACAACCGCAGATTTTGTTATTGTAGCAAATGGAGGAAGATCAAACGCTAGAAAATTTGTAAGCGACCAAGAGCCTCAGCTTTCTGGGACATATATTATTCAGGGAGAAATTGCAAATCCGGATCAAGATTATCCTGAATTTAAACCGAAATACGGAAACGGAAATGTTATGGCAATGGGCGAACATAAAATGTTTTACACACATACTATGCGTGATGGTTCTGTTCACTTTGGAGTTTCTTTTAAAGCAAGTGAAGAGTGGATTTCAAACCACGGAATTAATTTTGAAGACGATCAATCTGTAATTTCTTTTTTAAACGAAACTTTTGAGAACTGGGGAGACGATTACAAAAAATTCTTTGCTGTTTCTACTGAATTTTCTGGTTTGCCTTTGAGATTGTTTTCTTTAGAAGAACCTTGGAAAGAACATTCAAATATTACGCTTGTTGGCGACGCAGCTCACTTAATGCCTCCGTTTGCCGGCGAAGGTGTCAATATGGGATTATTTGATGCTTTTCATTTAACCGAAAATCTAACTAACGGAAAATTTGAAACCATTGACGAAGCAATTGCTGATTATGAGAAAAAAATGTTCGGCTATGCTCTAGAAGCGCAACGTATGACAAAGAAAATGGAAGATTTACTGCATTCCGATATTGTTGCTGAGGATATTTTGAGTAGTCGTGGCATGTGATTTTTTTTCACCATGTAAGTGATATAAGTTCTTTTATATAACGTTTGTTATTCTGAGGACCGAAGAATCACACGCAGGATTCGATAAAGACATAACACAATCTTGTCATTTCGAACGAAGAGAGAAATCTTCACTAGTGGCTCGCCAAAGATTGATGATATGCTTTACGGAGTTTCTTACGAAGATTTCTCGTTCCTCGAAATGACAAAATTGTGGAGAACTTTGACAAAGTTTTTTTTTAAATCTGAACAAATAAAAAAGGCGTAAGAATTAAATCTTACGCCTTTTATTTTTATAATGGAAACCAAAAATTATCTAGAATAATTTGGAGCTTCTTTTGTAATTGTTACGTTGTGTGGGTGACTTTCAGTGATTCCGCTAGAAGTGATTCTAACAAAACGTCCAGTTTCTTGCAAAGTAGGAATATCTTTTGAACCACAGTATCCCATACCTGCACGAAGACCTCCAATAAACTGAAGCATACTTTCGTTTAATTCTCCTTTGTAAGGAACACGTCCAACGATTCCTTCTGGAACTAATTTTTTAACGTCGTCTTCAACATCTTGGAAATAACGATCTTTAGAGCCAGTTTGCATTGCTTCAACAGATCCCATTCCGCGGTAAGATTTGAATTTTCTTCCTTCAAAAATGATTGTTTCTCCTGGAGACTCTTTTGTTCCTGCTAATAATGAACCTAACATTACACAGTCAGCACCTGCAGCGATAGCTTTAGGAATATCTCCTGTATAACGAATTCCACCATCGGCAATAACCGGAACTCCAGTTCCTTTGATAGCCGCGGCAACTTCTAAAACTGCCGAGAATTGAGGAAAACCAACACCTGCAACGATACGAGTTGTACAGATAGAACCAGGTCCGATTCCAACTTTTACTCCATCCGCACCATTTTCTACTAAATATTTAGCAGCTTCTGGAGTTGCGATGTTTCCAACAATTACATCTATTTGAGGGAATTTTGATTTTACTTCTTTTAAAGTATTCACAACACCTTCTGTATGTCCGTGAGCAGTATCGATAATGATTGCATCTACACCAGCAGCAACTAAAGCTTCAGCTCTTAGAACTGCATCTCCAGTAACTCCAATTGCAGCAGCAACTCTTAAACGACCAAAAGAATCTTTATTAGCGATTGGTTTTTGAGTCAGTTTTGTAATATCTCTAAACGTAATTAAACCAACTAATTCATTTTGAGCATTTACAACTGGTAATTTTTCGATTTTATGACCTTGCAAAACTACTTCTGCTTGTTCTAAAGAAGTTCCTTCTGCAACTGTTACTAAGTTTTGACTTGTCATAACCTCAGCAATTGGTCTTGCACCGTTTTTCTCAAAACGCAAATCACGGTTTGTAACGATACCTTTTAGGATTTTATTTTCGTCAACGATTGGAATACCACCGATGCCAAATTCTTTCATAGCGTTTTTTGCATCTGCAATAGTAGAGTTCATTGGTAATGTTACCGGATCGATAATCATACCTGCTTCTGCGCGTTTTACTTTTCGAACTTTTCCTGCTTGTTGTTCGATAGTCATATTTTTATGTAAAACACCAATACCTCCTTCTTGTGCCATAGCGATTGCCATTGCACTTTCTGTAACTGTATCCATAGCAGCAGATACAATTGGAACGTTTAATGTAATGTTTCTTGAGAATTTTGATTTAATGCTCACTTCGCGAGGAAGCACATTCGAGTAGTTAGGTACTAATAATACATCGTCGTAAGTTAAACCTTCGCCGATAATCTTGGAGTTGTGTGCTATCATGGTGCAATTTCTAGTTGAATTGCGTGCAAATATAGTGAATAAATTGGTAACTTGAATACTAAGTTATTCATAAATTTGCATTTACACGAATCATCTTACAAAACAATACACCCAAGCCCAGATGGAAATGGAGAGCCCGAAAAGCCAAAAAGCTTTTTTTCTGATTTAAAAAAGCGACTACTAATAATATAAATAAAATTAATCTTCTCTGTCTTGAAAAACGAAATTGATTCCGAGTTGGAAAGCGGCACTACTGGCTTTGGAAATGTCTTTATATTCTAAGACATTATTGACTAAAGCATAAATATTTACTGGGCCAATTGCCCCTGAAAGGCCTAGACCAATATTTTTATTCGAAAAAGTATCTAAGGTATAAGTTGCTTTAAGATCTAATTTTCTAAAAATATTTCTTCTGTAAAAAGCAGTCAAAGCAACCAAAGGTTCGCGGGGAGCAGACATTCCGAAAACCTGAAGTCCAGCTGCATTTTTATAAAATTTTTCGACATTGCCATGACAATTACACTCATCTGAACGTTTCTCTCCGAAAGAGTATTGAATAGAAGAATAAATTTTTGTTGGACGCCAAGTAGTATATTTATTATGAAGTGTATCTCTTGGTATTGCACGATCAAATTCGTCAAAGACATTTTCTGGATCATCTGAACCTAAAAAGTCAGGATTTGCTCCATTGTATTGGTAAGTTCCTTTATAGGTAAGCGTTTCAATGTCTTTGGTCTGTCTCACAAAACCTAAATCGACAACGCTTGCTGTAAACTGCAAATTGTCTTTTATATAATAGGTAATTCCTGCATCTACACCAAAACCAAGACTTCCATTAAAAAAGGTATTATGGGCAATGTCACGAATTACATTTCCTTCGTATTCATCTTTTGTAAAACGGGCTAGTCCAGAAGTTTTTAATTCTAAATTGGAAGAAATGATCTGGTTATAAAGATTTGGAGTTCCTGGCTGCTCACCTGTATAAATGTAACCTGAGTTTTTGGTAGAAGTTGCATTTGCACCGCTTGAATAAATTTTGGCACGTCCACCATAAACAAATTTATCATTTACTTTTTTATGAAAACCAACATGAAAAACAGAAAGCACTTCGGCTTTCATATTCAAATCGCCTAGATTAAACGATTTTCCGATATAATCTCGATTTCCGTTTAAGGCCAGTAAAGCCAGATCTTTTGGAACAAACATGAAAAAATCGAATTCCTGGTACAATCCAAACGAAATGTAAGAACGACTTTCTCTGCCTCCAATTCTAAATCCGCCAGAAAATATCTCTAACTGTTGGTTGGTCACTACCTTGTCTTTACTAGAAGATTTATTGATAACATCTCTAACTTTTTGATTAAAATCGACTCCATCATTTGAAAATAAATCATAGGCCGAAAAACTGCTAGAACCCACATTCGCTGAAATTCCAGATAAGACCGGAAATCCAAAGTAATATTTATACGAAACATCGGCTCCAGGATTTACAAGCGAAGACTGCGGAATTGAAGTAAAATTATACAACAGCTCTCTGTTTTGAGCAAAACAAGAAAGATGAAAAAACAAACAAAGTATTAGCGTTTTTCTCATTCGATTACTAGATAAGCCGTTGCACTGGATCTTAATCTTAAATTTCCTTCACTGTTAGCATTTAAAGGAGGTCCAGCAGCAATTAATACAACAAAACCAATTTTTTGGGTTTGTTTTAAAAGGTCTAATCGCGTGTTTTCAAAAATTTCTGTGGGATATTTTACAACATTTGGCGTTCCTTTATAGGATGGAACATTAAAAGATATTGTTTCTAAGACTTGATTGTCTTTGTCAAGCAAAAGCATATTTAAGACAAAAGTACGCTCGATATTATTTTCGACTTCAAAATCAAATTCAGCTTTCTTAAGGCGTTCTGTAAAAAACTTATTTTTAAAAACATCAAAATCTCTTACGTCGTATATAATATTGGTTCCACCATCATCTATAAGTCTATTTGCAGGAACATTAAAATATGCTAAGTTGGCAACAAAAACAGGCTCAATCTTAAAATCGTTGACCTGATCGAAATTTAAATCGCTAGAGCAGGAAAATAATAAAAAAACTGAAAATAGTAAACTTAAAATTTTACTTAATAATCTTGATCTCATGATAATAATTATATCAATAATAAATGTAACGCATTATTTCTGCAATCATTATCTAAAGTAAGAAAATATAACTATTTTTTAATGAAACTTTCCAAACAATTTTGAAGCTTCATTATATGCACTTTCAAAACTAAGAGAATTAAGTCCTGTTATTTTTTTATTGGCAGTAAAATAAGAAACCAATTTTTCTGTCGGCATATTTCCTGTTAGCTTATCGGTCGCCATTGGGCAGCCACCAAAACCTTGAATAGCTCCATCAAAACGAATACAGCCTGCTTTTGCGGCAGCATCAATTTTTTCGAACCAGCTTTCTGGTGTTGTATGAAGATGAGCACCAAACTCAATTTGAGGATATTTCGGAATTAAATCTGAAAACAAATAGGTTATTACTTCTGGCGTAGAAGTTCCGACTGTATCTGAAAGTGATAGAATCTTTACTCCCATTCCAGCCAATTTCTCAGTCCATTCGGCTACGATTTCAACATTCCATGGATCACCATACGGATTTCCGAATCCCATTGAAAGATACGTTACTACTTCTTTGTTTTTCTTATTGGCAACTTCTAGAATTTCTTCTAAAGTGACCAAAGATTCTGCGATAGTTTTGTGCGTGTTACGCATCTGAAAGTTCTCTGAAATGGAAAAAGGAAAACCTAAATATTGAATCTGCTCATATTCTGAAGCCGTGATTGCACCTTGCGTATTGGCAATAATAGATAACAATTTGCTTGTTGTTTGAGATAAATCAAGCTGTTCTAAAACGGCGGCAGTATCCTGCATTTGCGGAATAGCTTTTGGAGAAACAAAACTTCCAAAATCGATGGTATCAAAGCCAACTCGCAACAAAGCTTGTATGTAAGTAACTTTATTTTTTGTTGGAATAAAATCCTTAATGCCTTGCATGGCATCTCGAGGGCATTCGATGATTTTGATTTCTTTGTTCAAAGCGTATTCTTTTCTAAAGGCTAAGTTAGTTTCTTTTTTAATGAAATAAAAGAGAATTTTATGTGAAGTCTATTATTACACAAAACAAGCATACATCAAAAAATTACCAAAAAACGTAATAATATACAATATTACCAAAAAACGTAATAATTAATTTTATTACGTATATTTGTAATAGAAAGTTTATAATTTTTTAATTATATTTGATTTATGACTAGTGTAATTACAGGTGATATAATTGGTTCAAGACAACAGAAATCAGAACATTGGGTTGAAGATTTAAAGAAAATCTTGGCTCCGTTTGGCAAAGCGCCAAACCAATGGGAAGTCTATCGAGGAGACGAATTTCAAATTGAAGTTAGTAATCCCGAAGATGCACTGTTAGCCGCTATTTTGATAAAAGCACATTTAAGAACTATAAAGTCTGATGCTCGTATGAGCATCGGATTTGGAGATAAAACCCACACTGCCGAAAGAATATCTGAAAGCAATGGTTCTGCGTTTATTAATTCGGGAGAACTTTTTGAAACTTTAAAGAAACAAAAAGTAACTTTAGCCATGCGAACAGGAGATTTAGATTTTGATGAAAAACTGAATTTAATGCTGCAATTGGCTTTAACTTTTATGGACAACTGGCTCGTGCAATCAGCAGAATTTGTTGCCGTTGCTATTGAAAATCCAAAATTGTCTCAAGACGAATTGGGCCAAAAACTAGGTATAAATCAGGCTGCCGTTAGCCGAAGACAAAAGCGCGCTCAGTTTGATCTGGTTCTTAATTTAGATCGATATTTTAGAAAACAAATAAAACAATTTACAGCCTCATGATCTTATTTATAAAATTGTTTCTCGCCCATTTATTAGGAGATTTTATTTGGCAACCTAATTCTTGGGTCACCGATAAAGAAGCTAAAAAACATAAAAGCATTTACTTATATATCCATATTTTACTTCATGGAGTTTTAGCCGCAATTCTAGCAGGAGAAATCAGTTTTATACCATATGCTGTTTTAATTGCCGTTACTCATGGCATCATCGATTTAATCAAATTAAATTTCCAAAAAAAGAAAACCAAACGCACTTGGTTTGTTGTCGACCAAGCTGCGCATATTCTTGTTTTAATTGGTGTCGTTCTTACATATGAAAACAAAACGATAATCAATTTCTGGCAAGATAATGCGTTCTGGATTTTACTTACCGGAATTTTACTGATAACTAAACCAACTTCTATTTTTATCAAAACCATAATTTCGATATGGGCTCCTGAAAGCAAAAACAGCCATCAGGATAATTCTCTGATAGCTGCTGGAAATTATATTGGTATTTTAGAACGCTTATTTGTTTTCGGTTTTATCATAACCGGACATTTTGAAGCGATTGGTTTTCTACTAGCCGCCAAATCTATTTTTAGGTTTGGAGATTTAAAAGAAGCCAAAGACCGAAAATTGACAGAATATGTAATGATCGGAACTTTAATTAGTTTTGGTATTGCAATACTTGCAGGCCTTTTAGTTCAGGCACTTCTTTTACAACTGCCCTAAAACCTTTTTGTTAATTGCTTTTATCAAAGCTGGGCCTTCGTAAATAAAACCTGTATACAATTGCACTAAGCTTGCTCCAGCATTTAGTTTTTCAATCGCATCATCTGCAGAATGAATTCCGCCTACCCCAATAATTGGGAATGCTTTATTGCTTTTTCCTGAAAGAAAACGAATTACTTCTGTAGAACGTTTTGTTAATGGTTTTCCAGATAATCCTCCTGTCTCTGTTTGGTTTTCAGATTGCAAGCCTTCTCTAGAAATAGTTGTATTTGTTGCAATAACTCCTGCAATTTGAGTTGTTTTTACAATATCAATAATATCCAACAACTGCTCATCTGTTAAGTCTGGAGCAATTTTTAAAAGAATTGGTTTTACTTTTTGAGTGCTTGTTTTTTGCTTTTCGACATTTCGGTTCTGCAAAGTCTGTAGTAAAGCCGTTAATGGTTCTTTATCTTGCAGAGCTCTCAAGTTTGGTGTATTTGGAGAACTTACATTCACAACAAAATAATCTACATGATTAAACAAAGCGTCGAAACAAATGATATAATCTTTTACTGCATCTTCATTATCGGTTACTTTATTTTTTCCGATATTTCCTCCAATCAAAACACTCGAATTCTTTTTCAAACGTTCTACAGCTTCTAGAACACCGCCATTATTAAACCCCATTCGGTTAATAATCGCTTGGTCTTCTTTTAAACGGAACAAACGTTTCTTCGGATTTCCTTCCTGTCCAACTGGCGTTACAGTTCCTATTTCGATAAAACCAAAACCAAAATTACCAAGTTCTTTGTACAGCTTTGCGTCTTTGTCAAAACCAGCCGCAAGTCCAACTGGATTTTTAAATTTAATTCCGAAAACTTCTCTTTCTAATCGAGCATCTTTTACTTCATAAATTGATCTTATAATTGCAGAGACTCCTGGGATTTTTGAAATGAATTTTACAAAAGAAAAAGTAAAATAATGCACTTTTTCAGGATCAAAACAAAAAAGAATCGGACGAATTATCAATTTATACATAAGAGTTGTGTTGTTATTTTTTTTGGATGCAAATTTAAATATTATAGTTTAAAAAGGTGTCTTTTTACGAAAACAAATAATTTTCTTTTTGTTTGATTTTTCTGCTCATAAATAAAACTATTCTTAAAAACATCTGTCATTCTTTCTTCTAAAACTTGTTTTTTATGTTGCAAATTATAAAATGAAACAAGTTGAATGCCCTTAAAATATCCATTTGACTTAAGAATCTCTAATTTTGAGATATTCATTCCAAATCTTAAGAATCTAAACGCCGATTAAACATCTTAATTCTGAGATAAATAATACTTTTTTTCAGAGTGCACTTATACCCATGTTCAAAAAATACCTTCACAAAAATTATTAATTAATAACTTCAACCATGAAAGTCAGTAAACAATTAATTCTAAAAAGTATTTTCACACTTCTATTTTGTCTTTCTTTGGGTTTATCAACTAAATTATTTGCACAAGCAGATCCTCAGCAGGTAACCAAAGAAACTTTTAAAGGAAAAATAGCATTAGATGTACGTGATTCAAAAGAAGACTGGGCACCATATTCTCCTAAAAAAGCTCCTGCAGGATCTCCAAACATCTTATTTATTTTATATGATGATACCGGACTTGCCGCTTGGTCACCTTATGGTGGAGCTATCAATATGCCTACCATGCAAAGACTAGCCGATAACGGAATCACCTATTCACAATGGCATACTACAGCCTTGTGTTCTCCAACAAGATCGACATTGCTAACAGGAAGAAATCATCATCTTAATGGTATGGCTGCTATTACAGAAGCTGCTGCTGGTTTTCCTGGCGGAAGCGGAAGACTGCCAAAACAGGCCGCTACAATTGGTCAGGTACTGCAAGACAACGGATGGAGTACTTTTTGGATAGGAAAAGATCATAACGTTCCTGAGCAAGATGTAGCCGCAGGAGGCGATCGAAGCACTTGGCCTTTGCAAATGGGATTTGATCGTTTTTACGGATTCCTTGGCGGAGAAACCAATCAATGGTATCCTGACTTAACCGAAGACAACCATTTTGTTGAACCACCTGCAACGCCAGAAGAAGGCTATCATTTATCTAAAGATTTAGCAGACCATGCATTAGAGTTCCTTAAAGATCAAAAAGCGACAAACCCTTCTAAACCTTGGTATATGTGGTATTGTCCAGGTGCCAATCATGCACCTCATCAGGCTCCTGAGGAATATATCGCAAAATATAAAGGTAAATTTGATGACGGTTATGATGCTTACCGTAAATGGGTATTGCCACGTATGATTGCTAAAGGTATAATTCCGAAAGGCACGAATTATGCAAATTTCAATCCGCTTCCTCCAGGAGTTTCAAATCCAGGTGATGAAGTTTTAGATTGGAATAAATTAAGTGCAGACGAGAAGAAGTTATTTTCTAGATTAGCTGAAGTTTATGCTGGTTTCTCTGAATATACCGATGCTCAAGTTGGCCGTATAATTGACTATTTGGAACAAACAGGTCAATTAGAAAATACTGTAGTTATTTACGCTGCCGATAATGGAGCTTCAGGCGAAGGTTCACCAACAGGATCTGTAAACGAGAATAAATTCTTTAACGGCTATCCTGATGAATTAAAAGAGAACTTAAAATATATTGACAAATTAGGAAGTCCAGACACTTACGAACATTATCCTACTGGTTGGGCTGCTGCATTTTCTACCCCTTTTAAAATGTTCAAAAGATACAGTGAATATGCTGGAGGAACTTGTGATCCATTAGTAATTTCTTGGCCAAAAGGAATAAAAGCTAAAGGTGAAATTCGTGACCAATTTCATCATTCAACCGATATTGTTCCAACTATCCTAGATATTTGCGGTCTGGAAATGCCAAAAGTATACCGTGGTGTTGCTCAATACCCTTTATCTGGAGTTTCTATGCGCTATACATTTGATGCAGCTCCGAATACAAAAACACAAAAACACATTCAGTACTTTGCCATGTTAGGAAGCCGTGCTTTATGGAAAGATGGTTGGAAAGCTGTTGCTTTACACGCACCTCTGACTGGAAAAGGGAATTTTGATAAAGATGAATGGGAATTATATAATACGGATGTGGATCGTGCTGAAGTAAATAATTTAGCTAAAAAATATCCAGACAAATTAAAAGAATTAATTAAAGATTGGAATGACGAAGCTGCCAAAAATCTAGTATTACCTCTAGATGACCGTACTGCCGTTGAGCAACTAGGAATTGAAAGACCTTCTTCTGAAGCTCCTCGCGATCTTTACAAATATTACCCAGGAACTTCAGCAGTACCAGAAGGAGTTGCAGTGAATGTTCGCGGACGCTCTTATAAAATTTTGGCAGATGTTGATGTTAAAGATGCTAAAGCTTCAGGCGTACTTTTTGCCCATGGATCTCGTTTTGGAGGACATACTTTATTTATAAAAGATGGTAAGCTAAACTATGTCTACAATTTCTTAGGAATTGCTCCTGAACAAAAATTCACTTCAAATGTGCCTATCACAACAGGAAAACATGTTTTTGGAATGGAATTCACACGTGAAAAAGCAGGACCAAATGGCGAATCTCTTGGAACAATGAAATTGTATATAGACGGAAAAGAAGTAGCATCTGGACCAATGAGAACACAATCTGGTAAATTTACACTTGCTGGAGACGGACTTTGTGTCGGATTTGACAGCGGAGATTCTGTGAGTAAAGAATACAAAACTCCAGGTACTTTTAAAGGCGGTGAAATTGTTGGTGTCGGAATTAGTGTTGGAAAACTCGAATATTCGGACTTAAACAACGAAGCAAAAAGAGCTTTAGGAAGAGATTAATAAATTAAAGAGAAATTTAAAAGAGGTATCTAATGAACATAATAATGGACAGTAATACCTCTTTTTCCTTTATAATTAACGCAAGACAATAAAAGAATGTTTCTTTAAGGATAAATCAAAATGTTCGATAACAATTATTATAAAAAAAGCTTCCTTGTAATTCTAATTTCTTTAATCAGCTGCTTTTTTTCGACTAAAATTAAAGCTCAAGAACATGAGGAAAAAACTTTTAGCCCGCATCATCAAATCGGAATTTCTATTAATCATGTTCATGTTTTTGAAGGCCGAGATGAAGAAGGAAATCGTGAAACCTTAACTCTTCCAGCGTGGGGAATTGATTATACTTATCAATTTCATGAAAAATGGGCCATTGGTCTACATACCGATTTTATTGTTGAGAAATTCAAAGTAGAAAAAGTGTATGAAAGCGGAAATGACAAAGAAACCGTAGAAAGAAGCTACCCTATTGCTCCTGCTCTTATGGGAATTTATAAACCAAACGAACATTGGAGTTTTCTCTTAGGTTTTGGCTGTGAATTTGCCAAAGAAGAAGATTTTTTCTTAACTCGTGTAGGCGTTGAGTATGGATATGAACTTCCTAAAGGATGGGAAATTTTCGGCACTGCGAGTTACGACTTTAAATGGAACGCATACGATAGCTGGGGAATTGGTTTAGGAATCGCAAAAAACTTTGGAGGAAAATAATTTACACCAACCTATTGATCTTATGTACAGCACAAATAAACCAAATCGCATTTCTAAATATTCCCTCTTAGTTTTTCTTTTACTAATTGGTTTCAAAGGATTTTCGCAGCAAGAAAAGGACACTACCAAACTAATGAATGTTCGTTATGGAAGTAAAGGAATTGAATTAGAAACTCGAGACAAAAAATTTCTATTCCAATTGGCAAGCCGACTTCAATTTCGTTTTTCAACACCAAATGACACAGACCCTTTAACCTATGATGATTATAGTCAAGATGCTAAAACGACTTTCAAAATAAACCGTGCCAGATTAAAAATTGGCGGTCATGCTTTTGAACCTTGGCTTAAATATTATTGGGAATACGAATTAAGCCAATCCAATTTATTGGATTTTAGAATTATGATTGAGAAATGGGATTTTCTGAGCTTTAAAGTTGGACAATGGAAAACGGAATTTACGCGAGAACGCTTTATTAGCAGCGGTGAACAGCAAATGGTAGATCGTTCACTAATTAACCGTCCCTTTACTGTAGACCGACAATTAGGAGTTGAAGTTTATGGGCATTTAAAAGGCGCTGGAATTGCAGACTTTAACTATTGGGCCGCAGCTTTGACAGGTACAGGACGAGGAAGCACTGCTAATGACGATAATCATTTAATGTATTTTGGAAGAGCACAATGGAATTTTTTAGGTAGATTCCTTGATTTTGAAGGTTGTGATTTAGAATTTCATGAAAAACCAACTCCAATCGTAGCTTTCTCAGCAATAACAAACCGAAGCCCTTACACTCGTTTCTCGCAAGCAGGAGGAGGTTCTTTAGACGGATTTGAAGATGGTCTGCCAGGACAGTACAGAGTCAATCAGTGGAATTTTGAAACTGCTTTTATGTATCGAGGCTTTTCTTGGCAAAGCGAATTACATACCAAAGAAATCATTGATAAATACGATAACAACAATATGACTGTTTTGAGGGGTTACTATGTTCAAGCTGGATATTTCTTTCATAATGTTTTTGATTGGTGGCCAAAACACTTAGAAATGGCAGGCCGTCATGCAGGATATAGACCTGATAATTCAATAAAAGAAAACCGACAGAATGAATCCACATTGGCTTTTAACTGGTTTTTTAAAGGTCATAAAAATAAATTGACTTCGGAAGTAAGTTATTTCAGTTTTCAAGACAAAACACTTCCATTAGAACAAGGGTGGCGCTTTAGAATACAATGGGATATTTCATTGTGATTTAAACTTTTAGCTCATTAACACAAATCAAACATTTTTTTTCATAACTTTAAATCACATAAATTATTGAATATGAAAAACATATCCAAAACAGTAAAAAGACCAGCTCTTTTAGCTTTCTTAATCGGAACTCTTTTCTTTATTTCAATTGATAGTTTAGCGCAACGTCATGGAGGCGGAGTTCGCGGTGGAGGAGCACGCGGAGGCGGTGGAGCAACTCATACTAGACAAGCAAGACCTGCAACTCAATCTAGACCAAATGTAACAAGGCCAAGTACAACTAGACCCGCAGCGACGACTAGACCTTCAACAACTAGACCTGGAGCCAACAAATCTGGGACTCAAATTACAAGGCCGTCAAATAATTCCAACAGAAATAATACTGCAAACAGAAACAACACAGTAAATAGAAATAATACTGTAAATAAAAACAATGTTGGCAATAGAAACACAAATATTAGTGGCAATACCGTTAATAGAAACAGAAATAATGTAAATATTAATGTTAATAACAGCGTGCATGTTCGTAACAATCGTAATACAGTTGTAAGACCTGGTCCACGACCTTACGTGCGTCCTCCTTATGTATATGGTGGTTATAGATACAATTGCTACCATCCATATTATCCACGTCCTTACCGACCATTTTATTGGGGGCCTGTTTGGCATCCGTGGGGATTTTTTGTAGCTACTTTAGCTGTTACAGCAATTGTTGTTAGTGTAGAAAGTACACAGTACCATTACGATCAGGGAGTTTGGTATACCTCATCCAACGGCGGCTATACGGCAGTTCCTGCACCTGTCGGCGGGACTGTAAACAATATTCCAAGCGGAGCAGAAACCGTAAATACTGGAACCGTAAATAATTACTATTATGGAGGTACTTATTACGAGAAAGATGGAGGCAAATACACTGTTGTAGCTCCTACAGCAGGAACAATAGTTGAGAATTTACCTGAAGGTGGTGAAGAAGTTACTATTGGTGACGCTAAATACGTGAAATTTGGGGAAACGTACTATCAACCTGTACAAGTTGATGGAAAAGACAGGTATGAAGTGGTTCAGGTTGAAAAAGAATAATTAAATTTTATTAATTCTATAAAATTACTATAACTTTAAAAGTTATTTTGCCTAATTTTATGCCCACTATTGACAACCATTATAAGCTCAAAAAATAATAAACCATGAAAAATAAAACCATTTGGATCTTTGCGTTACTCACATTGTCCATTATTTCAATTGCTTACAGTTACACTAAATTCACAAATGATAAAGTAGAAAAAACAGTTGCCGAATGTCACGAAACTCCCACTAATCTAGAATCTGAATTTAAACCAACTGTAGAAAATAAATTTAAACCTTCTGAAAAAACACCAAAAGGCATGGTCTGGATTCCTGGTGGCGAATTCTCAATGGGAACCAATGTTGAAGATGAAAGTTTATGCAGTATTAAAGGCGTGACCAAAGATGCCGCACCTATACACAGAGTGTATGTAGATGGTTATTATATGGATGAAACTGAAGTAACCAACGAAGAATTTGAAAAGTTTGTAAAAGCAACTGGTTATGTTACTGTTGCTGAACAGAAACCAACAAAAGAAGAATTTCCAACCGCAAATGAAGAAGATTTAGTCACTGGTTCTGTTGTCTTTACTCCTACTCCTTCTGCAGTAAATTTAAACAATTTCTTACAGTGGTGGCGTTACGAACCAGGTGCTGATTGGAGACACCCTGAAGGCCCGCAAAGTACCATTATAGGAAAAGAAAAATATCCCGTTGTTCACGTTGTTTACGAAGACGCTGAAGCTTATGCAAAATGGGCAGGAAAAAGACTTCCAACAGAAGCAGAATGGGAGTTTGCTGCACGAGGTGGTAAAACTGGAAATCTTTATGCTTGGGGAAATGATTTAAAACCAAAAGGAAAATTTCAAGCAAATATATACCAAGGACACTTTCCAATTAAAGATGGAGATACTGGAGAAGATGGTTTTAAAGGAATTGCTCCAACAAAACAATACGCTCCAAATGCATACGGCTTGTATGATATTGCTGGAAATGTATGGGAATGGGTACATGATTGGTACAGTGTAGATTACTACAAATCATTAGCAGAAAGCGGAAAAGTAACCAGAAATCCTCAAGGACCAGATGCTTATTACGATCCAAGCGATCCATCTGAAATAAAACGTGTGCATCGTGGCGGTTCGTTTTTATGCACCGATCAATATTGTACTAGATACATGGTTGGAACAAGAGGAAAAGGCGAAATTAGATCTGCTGCAAATCACGTTGGTTTTAGATGTGTAAAAAGCAAATAACAAACCTAAAATACCAGAAAGGGATTCTATATTGAATCCCTTTTTTTATTAATTCAGATATTGAAAGCTAAATTTCTTAGCAGAAAAAATTTTCTATATTTGCTAAAAATTCAAAAAAATGCAACATATCATAGATCGCTTTATCAGTTATGTAACAATTGATACCGAATCGGATCCAAATTCACAAACAACGCCAAGTACGCAGAAACAATGGAATCTTGCCAATAAATTAGTTGACGAACTAAAAGCAATTGGCCTAGAAGATGTAACTATAGATGACAAAGCTTATATCATGGCAACGCTTCCTAGCAATGTTGATCATGAAGTGCCAACAATTGGTTTTGTTTCTCACTTTGATACTTCTCCAGATTTTAGCGGAGCGAATGTAAAACCGCAAATCGTCGAAAACTACGATGGGAAAGATATTATTTTGAATGCTGAGAAAAACATCATTTTATCTCCAGACTACTTTAAAGATTTATTATTATATAAAGGTCAAACCATCATTACAACTGACGGAACGACTTTATTGGGAGCTGATGACAAAGCTGGAATTACAGAAATCGTTTCGGCAATGGAATATCTGATTCAGCATCCTGAAATCAAACACGGAAAAATCAGAATCGGCTTTACTCCAGATGAAGAAATCGGACGTGGCGCACATCATTTTGATGTTGAAAAATTCGGAGCACAATGGGCTTATACCATGGACGGAAGCCAAATTGGTGAATTAGAATATGAAAATTTTAATGCCGCTGGAGCTAAAATCATTTTTAAAGGAAAAAGCGTTCACCCAGGTTATGCTAAAGGAAAAATGATCAATTCTATGCTTTTGGCAAATGATTTTATCAATGAACTTCCGAAAGGCGAAACTCCACAAGAAACTAGAGGTTACGAAGGTTTCTTTCACGTTCACCACATAAAAGGGAATATCGAAGAAACCGTTTTAGAATTAATTATTCGCGATCATAACAGAAAGAAATTCGAAAAAAGAAAAGAATTGATTCATAAGCTGGCGAAACAATTCAATAAAAAATTCGCAAAGAAATTTGGCGAAGATATTGTAATTGCCGAAGTAAAAGATCAATATTACAATATGAAAGAAAAAGTTCTTCCTGTAAAATACATTGTAGATATTGCTGAAAAAGCGATGAGAGAATTGAACATCAAACCGATCATTAAACCAATTCGTGGCGGAACTGATGGTTCTCAATTATCATTTATGGGATTGCCTTGTCCGAACATTTTTGCAGGCGGACATAATTTCCACGGAAAATACGAATATGTTCCAGCAGAAAGTATTCAGAAAGCTACTGATGTTATTGTGAAAATTGCTGAATTAACAGCAATTCCTGGAATTTTTGATGCACCCGAAAAATCTAAAAGAAAAAGATAAAGTGGAACCGAATTCTGATAAAAAACACGTTTGGGACAAAGTCAATCAATGGGAAGAAGAACTCCTTTTTCTTAAATCAATTATTGACAAAACAGAACTGGTCGAAACCATAAAATGGGGAGGACCTATTTATGTTTACAACAAAAAAAATGTTATCGGAATTGGAGGTTTTAAAAATTATTTTGCCATTTGGTTTCTAAACGGTGTTTTTCTAAAAGACGAAAAAAAGAGACTAATAAACGCTCAAGAAGATAAAACAAAATCGATGCGTCAATGGCGTTTTACTTCAAAAGAGGAAGTAAACGAAAAGGAAGTTTTAGAATACATATGCGAAGCGATTGAAAACGAAAAGCAAGGAAAAGTTATTAAACCTTCTAAAAAAGAAGCTATTGTATCTGAACTTTTAGAAAAAGAAATGACTCAAAATCCAGCTTTAAAAGAAGCTTTTGAAAAGTTTTCTCCTTACAAACAATATGAGTTTTTAGAATATATTGAAACGGCTAAACAGGAAAAAACTAAGATCTCTAGAATCGAAAAAGTGATTCCAATGATTTTGGCGAATGTTGGACTGAATGATAAATACAGGTAATTTAATTTTCAATATTTAAATTCCAAATTCCAATCCATACAAAGAAACCTTTGTCAAAGTTTAAAACTTTGATAAAGGTTTTCTTTTTTTGTCATCCTGACGAAGGAAGGATCAAAAGATTCCTTCACAAAGTTTGTCATTTCGAGGAACGAGACCCGAGCGATAGCGAATAGGCGAAGCAAATCTCCGCAAGAGACTCTACAAAGATTTTCCTCCATGCTTTGAGGAGCTATTTGCGAAGATTTCTCGTTCCTCGAAATGACAATACAAGGCAAAAAAAATCCCAAACTTCTATTTGGAATTTGGGATTTTGAATATTGTAATTTAGAAAATTAAGCTTTCTTATTCAAAGCAGCGCTTAATTCTAAAGAAATAGCAGAACGCTCTAATTTTAATTTTCCAGACATAGTTTCGATTACAACAGTAGTTTCTGCTAATTCAGCGATTTTACCGTGGAAACCACTTTTTGTAACTATTTTGTCGCCTACTTTTAGGCTGCTTTCAAATTCTTTTTCGTTTTTAGCTCTTTTTTGTTGTGGTCTAATCATGAAGAAATAGATTACCACGAACATTAAAAGGAATGGCGCAAATTGAGATAATTGTCCCATAATTTAAATTTGTTTTTGATTTATATTTAATATTCTTTTTTTAGCTCTTCGACTTCGCTCAGAGAGACAAAGCAGTTGGAATTTGAAATTTTAAAATTGCTTATTTCAAACTTTTACATTAACCCTCTTCCAACTTTTACCATTTTTTTATTGGCAGTAAGTTCCTTAACAAGATTATCTAAAATTCCGTTGATAAAAATACTACTTTTTGGTGTAGAATACTCTTTTGCAATTTCTAAATATTCGTTAAGAGTTACTTTTACTGGAATTGAAGGGAATTTAACAAACTCGCAAATTGCCATTTTTAAGATAATCGTATCAATTTCGGCAATACGATCACTGTCCCAATTTGGCGTTTTATCTTCGTATTCTTTTGCAAAAGCTGTTTCGTTTAGAATTGTTCTTCTAAATAAATCTTTTGCAAAATCTTTGTCTTCAACATCTTTATACAATTTTGGCACTCTAAAATCATCCGGATCTTCCGTTTTGATTGCTTTCAATTGTTTTACAATATGAGTATTTACAACCGGAATATCATCAACCCACGTTAATTTATCATCCTCTAAATACTCGTATAATTTTTCATTAGGAACAATAACATTTTCAAACAAATCAATAATAAATTGTCTGTCTTCTTCAAACGTATTTACGTTATTACTCATGTATTTTTTGTAAATATCGCTTGCTTTAACATCATTTAAAAGCAAAATGATATAATCGTCGTTTAAAGACCAGTTATTGATTTTACGATTTTCTAAAGCGATACTAAGAGAATTGCTTTCGGCAAGAAGTTGAAAAATTTTGTTTTTGATAAATTTTTCATTTGGGTTACGTTCTGCTGCAGTAGCAAGGTGTTTTTTACTAGAAAGATGTAAATAGACAGCTTCTTTTTTACAAATTTCTATCAATGAAGAAAGCATTATAAGGTATAAGTCCTGAATATTATCAATGCTATAAAAAAGGAATTTCTCCTCTTTTTCCATGTTATCAGAACCGCTTTGATGCATTGCATAAATGGATTGCATTACTTTAACGCGTATGTGTCTTCTATTTACCACCGTGTAAGAACATTTAAAAATTAGTCTGCAAAAGTAAAACTTTTGATGCGTATTTTAAAATTAATTCGCAAAAAAGTGACAGTTTTTGGTCTCATTTTTATTTAGTTCTCAGTCCCAATCATAGTTTTCAGCATTAAGCAAAAACAAAAAGTCTCAGTTTCCAGTAGATCTGAAAACTGAGACTGAGACTGTAAACTTAAAAATTACTTAGAAGCGTTCTCGATTCTTCTTTGATCGATACGGTTTTGAGCAATTGTAAGCGCCGCTTTATGAGTTGTAATATTATTTTTAGCAGCGAAATCTATAATTTCTAAAGTTGTATTGTAGATATTTTCTGTTTTAGTCATGATTTCAGCTTTACCGTAGTTAGCTAATTCAGCATAAACATTGATAATTCCACCAGCGTTGATTAAGAAATCTGGAGCATATAAAATTCCTCTTTCTTGTAATCTTGCACCATGAACATTCTCATCTGCTAATTGATTGTTGGCAGCACCAGCAATAACTTTAGCCTTAATTTTATCTACTGTATTATCATTAATTGTTGCTCCCATCGCACATGGCGCATAGATATCAACATCTGCAGTATACAAATCTTCACCAGTATAAATTGAAGCATTATATTTTGAAGCTACTTGATATAATTTTTCTTCATTAATATCAGTAATCGTTACTTGCGCTCCTTCTTTAGTTAAATAATCAACCAAAGTTTCACCGACGTGTCCAATTCCTTGTACCAAAACTTTTTTACCATCCAAAACATCAGTTCCAAACTGACTTTTAGCAGCCGCTTTCATACCAAGATAAACTCCGTAAGCAGTTACAGGCGAAGGATTTCCAGAACCACCTCTTTCTTCAGAAATACCCGTAACATAAGGCGTTACATCTCTTACAGTATCCATGTCTTTAGTTTCCATTCCAACATCTTCTGCAGTGATATATCTTCCGCTTAAAGAGTGAACGAATTCACCAAACTTACGCATTAACTCAGGAGTTTTTTGTGTTTTAGCATCACCAATAATTACTGCTTTACCTCCACCAATATTAAGTCCAGTAATGGCAGATTTAAACGTCATACCTCTCGAAAGACGTAAAACATCATTTAAAGCTTCCCATTCTGTGTTATAATTCCACATTCTGGTTCCTCCCAAAGCTGGTCCCATAACCGAATTATGAATACCAATAATTGCTTTTAAACCTGTATCTTTGTCATTGCAAAATACAATTTGTTCGTGATCGTCAAAAGATAACTGTCCAAAAACAGGATCCATTTTTTGAAGTTCCTTTCCAGTTGCGAAAGTTGCATCCATAGCGCTAGTATTAATTAGGTTAAAATTATGAATTCGTCAAAAAGACTTCTCAAACATAATTAAAAAATACATATGTGTTAATTTTTTATCTTTAAAATAACAATTTTACAATATAATTGTTTTGATTAAATCGCAGATTATTATAATTTTATTTAATAATAATTCTTAAATACAAATCAATTCAATATTAGATTTCTTAAAAAAATGAAAGAATTAAGCTATTTAAATAAATATTTCATCAAATATAAATATAGTTTTTCAGCAGGTATTTTAATAACCATAATCGCACAAATATTTTCTTTATTTACTCCAAAGCTCATCAGTAAGTCTTTAAATGCTATTGAAAACTTTGACAAACTTTCTGTTGCTGAACAAAAATCGGAAATAGTAATCGCAACTTTTCGTCAGGACCTCATTCATAATGTACTGCTAATCATAGGAACTACGATTGTTGCTGGATTTTTGACATTTTTAATGCGCCAGACTTTAATTGTTATGTCGCGCCATATTGAGTTTGATTTAAAAAATGAAGTTTTCAGACAATATGAGAATCTTTCTCAGAACTTTTATAAACAAAATAGAACTGGCGACTTAATGAATCGCATTAGCGAAGACGTTTCTAAAGTTCGCATGTATGTTGGGCCAGCTGTAATGTATACTATTAATACAGCTATTCGTTTTGCGATCGTTATAATATATATGTATAATGTATCGCCGTTGCTTACTTTATATACGATATTACCATTGCCAATTCTTTCGTATTGTATTTTTAAGCTAAGTTCTGAAATCAATAAACGAAGCACCACTTTTCAGCAATATCTTTCTAAAGTCTCGAGTTTTACTCAGGAAATTTTTTCGGGAATTCGAGTTATAAAAGCGTATTCTTTAGAGAATCAGCACCAAAATAATATGGTTGATTTGGCTGAAGAAAGCAAACGCAAAAGCTTAAGTCTTGCAAGAGTCCAGTCTTTATTCGGTCCGTTGATGATTGCCCTTATCGGAATCAGTAACTTGGTTGTAATTTATTTTGGAGGTGTAATGTATATTAATGGCAGCATTCCAAATATCGGAACCATTGCCGAGTTTATATTATATGTAAACATGCTAACTTGGCCAGTTGCTTCTTTGGGCTGGGTTTCTTCGATGGTTCAGGAAGCAGAAGCTTCTCAAAAACGTTTGAACGAATTTTTGAAAATTGAACCAGAAATTAAAAACAACAACGAAAACCCATCTGATATCGAAGGAAATATTACTTTCAATAATGTTTCTTTTACCTATCAAGACACCAATATTGAAGCATTAAAAAATGTTTCATTTACAGTAAAAAAAGGAGAGACTTTAGCCATTTTAGGAAAAACGGGTTCTGGAAAATCAACCATCCTTTCTTTGATTTCAAGACTTTATGACACTACACAAGGTGAGATTAAAATTGATGAAAACGAAATCAGTACTTTAAACTTAAATGATCTTCGAAATAATATAGGAATCGTTCCTCAAGATGCTTTCTTGTTTTCGGATACTATTAAAAACAATATCAAATTCGGAAATCAAAATGCAACCGATGAAGAGGTAATTAAAGCTGCTAAAAATGCTGTTGTTCACGACAATATTATTGCATTTAACAAACAGTACGACACCATTTTAGGAGAAAGAGGAATCACCCTTTCGGGCGGACAAAAACAACGTGTTTCTATTGCAAGAGCCATTATCAAAAATCCTGCAATCTTACTTTTTGACGATTGTTTATCTGCGGTTGATACTGAAACAGAAGAGTTGATTTTGAATAATTTATTTGAGATTTCTAAAGACAAAACAACCATAATTGTAAGTCATCGAGTATCATCTGCCAAGAATGCAGATAAAATTATTATACTCGAAGACGGTAAGATAATTCAACAAGGCTCTCATAATCAATTAATAAATCAAGAGGGTTATTATGCATCGTTATATTTAAAACAACTTTCGGAAAAAGAATTACTTTAATTGTTGCGTAATAGATAATTTTTTATGATTTTTGAGTACTATTAATTCCAAAAATGATAGAACGTATTATGAGAGAAAATGACATGTTAGAAAAAGAAGAGATTTTTTCTAAAGTATTACGAGCAGGAAGAAGAACTTATTTCTTTGATGTGAGAGCTACCAAAGCTGATGATTATTACATTACTATTACCGAAAGCAAAAAGTTTACTGAGGAAGATGGTTCTTTTCACTTCAAAAAACACAAAATTTACTTATACAAAGAAGATTTTAGTGCTTTCGCCGAAATATTAGAGGAAATGACTTCTTATGTTTTGAACCACAAAGGCGAAGAAGTAATTTCTGAAAGACATCAAAAAGATTTTAAGAAAGAATACAGTTCTGAAAAAACTGAAAGCCAAAGATCTAGCTTCACAGATATCGATTTTGACGATATTTAATCAAAATCATCTATATAAAGTAGGAGTCCAATTTGTTCTGCATTTTGGACTTTTTTTATATATTTATATTTGAGATGTGAATTGTAAAATGTGAGACGTACGATTCAAGCATCTTAAACTTCTAACTTTTTCACAAATTACACTTTACTATTAACTCACAAAAAATGAAAAAACTAATTCTTCTTTTAAGTTTCGTTTTCTTTGGAATTTCCATTTCCGCACAGAATACAGAATATGAAACGAAAAATAACATTCAATATTATAACGCTGCTACAAATAAATCTGATAAATATATCAGCGAACGATGTGTTTTAGATATTTATTACCCAAAAAACAAAACTGGTTTTGCAACAATCGTTTGGTTTCATGGTGGCGGATTAACTGGCGGAAATAAAGAAATCCCGGAAGCTTTAAAAAATAAAGGCTTTGCTATTATTGGTGTAAACTACAGATTATCGCCAAAAGCAAAAGCTGAAAAAGCTATTGAAGATGCAGCTGCGGCAGTAGCTTGGGCATTTAATAATATTTCAAATTACGGAGGAGATAAATCTCAAATTTTTGTTTCTGGGCATTCTGCTGGTGGATATTTAGCTTTAATGATAGGGCTTAATAAAAAATACCTTCAAAAAGAAAATATTGATGCGAATCAAATTGCTGGATTAATTCCTTTTAGCGGACAGTGTATTACACATTTCGAAATTAGAAGAGAAGACGGAATTCCAGAAAAACAGCCAACAATTGACGAATTTGCTCCTTTATATCACGTTCGCGCCGATGCTCCACCATTATTGTTAATTACTGGAGATCGCGAACTTGAAATGTTGGGACGTTATGAAGAAAACGCATACATGGCTAGAATGATGAAATTGGTTGGACATACGCAAACTAAATTATACGAATTAGACGGTTACGGTCACGGAATGACAGAACCTGGTTTTCCGCTTTTGGTTAATGAAGTAAACCGAATTTTAAAAGAACGCAAAAAATAATCACTAAATAAAATTCCACGGCAATGGAGACACAACTATTAATCATACCAGGACTTGGAGATTCTGGAGAGAAACACTGGCAAACTTTTTGGCATAAAAAATTCGGAAATTCCATTCGCGTTGTACAAGACAACTGGGACGAACCTATTCTAGAAGAATGGCTTGAAAGACTAAACGAAAACATTTTAAAACTTAACCAGCCAACTATTTTAGTGGCACATAGTTTAGCAGTTTCATTGGTTTTGCATTGGGCAGAAAAACACAATAATCTAAATATTATTGGCGCTTTTTTAGTCGCACCAGCAGATGTAGATTCACCAAACCACACACCAGAATGTACGAGAAACTTCTCGCCTATTCCGCTTTATAAATTACCTTTTCCGTCTGTAGTCGTTGCGAGCGAAAATGATCCCTATGCTTCTTTTGAAAGAAAAAAACTCTTCGCTGAAAAATGGGGAAGCGATTTTGTGAACATCGGACAGCAAGGTCACATCAATTCTGATTCTGATTTAAAATATTGGGAGGAAGGACAGGAGATACTACAGAAGTTAATTAAAAAGACAAACCTTTAATTTAACCGCAAAGAGCGCAAAGATCTACGCAAAGAACGCAAGCTTTATGCGAAGTTTTTATCAATTAAAGTTCGCAAAGCTTTGCGCTATAACTTTGCGAACCTTGCGTAAGCCTTTGCGGTCTTTGCGGTCTTTGCGGTTAAAACTAAGGATAAAAACTATCCAATACGTAGTCCATTAGGAATCTTGAAATCGGGAGCCAATAAAATCACGTCTCCCTCCTCACCTACAGCACCAAGCACTAAACATTCACTCATAAATTTTCCGATTTGTTTTCTTGGAAAATTTACAACCGCAACAATTTGACGATTTACTAAATCTTCTTTCTGGTATCTTTTAGTAATTTGTGCAGATGACTTTCTAATTCCTATTTCCGAGCCAAAATCTATTGTTAGCTGAAAAGCCGGTTTTCTGGCTTCAGGAAAATCATTTACTTCTATAATAGTTCCAACACGCATGTCGGTTCTTTCAAATTCATTCCAAGTTAAATCCATTTTAATTTCTTTTAATTACAAACCTATAAATTTTGTAATTAATGAGCCTAATTCTATAACCCATTTCTTTTTCTTTAAATCTAATTTTACGAGAAGAAAAAATGAAAATACTCACGTAAAAAGATATAACATGGAACATACTGAACCAAATGCATGCATGTCAACCAAAGATTTTGAATCTAATTTAAAACAGGTTCATACTGATAAATATATAGAAACTGCACAAAACGTAAGGCTGTACGTTAAGGATTATGGTCAAGGAAAACCTGTTATCCTGATTCACGGCTGGCCTCTTTCTAATGAAATGTGGGAATATCAAATAGATCATTTAGTACAAAATAATTATCGTGTTATTGCATATGATCGTCGCGGATTCGGAAAATCTTCTCAGCCTTGGGACGGCTACGATTACGACACTTTAACAGATGATCTTAAGGAAATTATCGAACAATTAGAGTTAGAAAATGTAACGCTTGTTGGTTTCTCAATGGGCGGTGGCGAAGTAGTTCGTTATTTTAGCCGTCATGGCGGAAAAGGCGTAACCAAAGTTGCTTTGATTTCTTCAATTATTCCTTTTCTTCTAAAAACCCATGATAATCCTGACGGTCATCCAAAAGAAAAAAGCGACAATACTGCAATGGCAATCAAAGAAGATCGAATCGGATTTATTGATAATTTTGGAAAAACGTTTTTTGGCGTTAATATTATCAACAAACCTTTAAGTACACCTTTACTAGAATATTACAGAAATTTATGTTCTGTAGCTTCTCCAAGAGCTACTTTAAAATGTGCTGAATCTTTCTCTTATACTGATTTTAGAGATGAAATAGATTTCATTAAAGTTCCAACTTTAATTATTCACGGAGACGACGATAAAATCGTACCAATTGATCTTACTTCAAGAAAAGCGGCAAAATCTATATCAAACAATACTTATATCGAATATGAAGGTGCGCCACACGGACTTTTTTATACGGATAGAGAAAAGCTAAATGAAGATTTATTGGATTTTTTGAATTCATAAAAACTTAAAAAAGTATCCAAAGAAGCAAGCTGTTGCAGCTAACTGCTTTCTTTGGATATTTTTATTCTTGTGCTCTTTTATTTACAGAATTTTAAAGCTATTTTTGAAATTCAAATTTCAAATAAAATGGCACGAACAGAATCAACAATGCTTCCATTAGGAACAATTGCTCCTGATTTTTATTTAAAAGACACCAATTCTAATGATACTTTTTCTTTTAAAGACTTAAAAGGTTCAAAAGGAACTTTGGTGATGTTTATCTGCAACCATTGTCCGTTTGTGCATCATGTTATTAAAGAAGTGGTAATGATTGCCAACGATTACCGCGTGCAGGGACTTGGAGTAATCGCTATTTCGAGTAATGATGTTGTAAAATATCCGCAAGACGGACCAGAATTAATGGCTGACTTTGCAATGGAAAACAAAATTGATTTTCCTTATCTGTATGATGAGAGCCAAGAAACAGCAAAAGCATATCAGGCGGCTTGCACTCCGGACTTTTATTTATTTGACAATCAAGACAAATTATTCTATCGCGGACAATTGGATGATTCAAGACCTGGCAACGGAATTCCTCTTAGCGGAAGCGACCTTAGAGGTGCCATAGATGCCTTAATTTATAACCGAAGTTTGAAAGAAACACAGAAGCCAAGTCTTGGTTGTGGCATAAAATGGAAGTAAATACGCACTAAATCCAAAAAGATTACGTATCTTTGCCGTTCAATTTAACATCCTTATGGGAAATACAACACTACTTACAGCCTCTATAAAGTCGTTTTGCATTGCAAAACCGCTTCATGCTGTAATTATTTCGCATAATAAGGCCTTTATTTTTTAGGCCTCCGTCTACTTCACTTTTTCTTCTTTTTGACGGAGGATTTACATCAGCTTAAGCATTCACTTATTTGACAAAAATCATTTTTTGATCAGATATTTTTTTGTTTTTCAGATTAAACATTTCGATTCTGTCTTTTTTAAGACTCTGAAATTTTTCGTTTATAAATTGTTCTAAGAAGAAAAAATCATTTAAAATTTTATAACAATAAATTCAATATAGATATGAAACCAACACCCACTTTCTGTAAATCAGATTATCAATTTTTAAGAGAATTGATTTTAAAAAGTAAAAACTCAACAAATACTAAAGAAGCCAATCAGCTTTCGCAAGAATTAGATCGCGCTGTAATTAGTAAAGAAAGCGAATTGGATAGTTCGGTAATTCGAATTAATTCACTTGTAACGATAGAAGATGTAAAGGCCAAGAAACAAATGAAAATTCAAATCGTTTTACCTTCTGCAGCAGACGTAAAACAATCTAAAATATCAATTCTAGCACCTTTAAGTGTTGCTATTATTGGTTTTAAAGAAAATGACGAAGTGGATTGGGAATTACCTGCTGGCATCAAAACTTTAAAAGTAATAGCTGTAGACAATTCGGCTGTACATCATTCTTAAATTTTAAAACACCTCATTCTGTGACGGTGTTTTTTTATATCTATTTGAAAACAAAAAAACTGTTCAAATGAACAGTTTTTTTATACCTCTTTTTAAAATTCAAATTACAATTGCGAATCAATATAATTCGTAATCGAAGCCATCTGAGTATCATCTAACTTCGCTTTCTTACCCATTTTTACCAAAATCGGCGTCCATTCTTCTTTTGTAAACTTTTTCGGTTCAAACAATTTATGGCATTTTGCACAATTGTTTTCATACAAACTTTTACCTGCTTCTAATTCAGGTGTTAAAGCTACCGTTTTTGTGGTTTCGCTGGCTGATGCTACTGGAGCTGCTTTCTTACTTCCGCAAGAAACCATAAATAATGCAAGTCCTGCAAGGATTAATATATTTTTCATTGGCTTTGTTTTTTTAGTAAATATAAAAAAATCCCATATGCAGTAACATATGGGATTTCTATTTATAACAATACTAAATTGCTAATGAAGTCTTATTTTACGTCCATTAATTCAACATCGAAAATTAAAGTAGCGTTTGGTGGAATAACTCCTCCTGCTCCAGATGGTCCGTAAGCTAAATCAGATGGAATCACAAAACGAGCTTTGTCACCAACTTGCAATAAAGCAATACCTTCGTCCCATCCTTCAATAACTTGTCCAATTCCTAATTTGAATTCGATTGGTTTTTTACGTGGGTAAGAAGAATCAAAAACTTTTCCGTTTTCTAAAGAACCTTCGTAGTGAACAGAAACTGTTTTTCCTGCTTCAGCTCTTTTTCCTTCACCTTTTTGAATCATTTTATAACGTAAACCGCTTTCTGTTTTATCAAAACCAGCAGCTAATTGTTCCATTTTTGCTTCAGATTCTGCCTTTAAAGCTGCTTCTCTTTTTAGACGAGCACCTTTTAAACCAATAAAAGCTTCAATAGCATTCCATTTTTGAGCTTCATCACCAACTCTGATAATTTCTACAGACTCTAAATTATCACCTTGAGCAACAGCATCAACGATATCTTGTCCTTCAACAACATATCCAAAAACACTGTGTTTTCCGTCTAACCAAGGAGTTGGGACGTGAGTGATAAAAAATTGAGAACCATTGCTTCCAGGACCAGAGTTTGCCATAGATAAAACTCCTGGGCGATCGTGTTTTAAAGTTGGGTGAAATTCATCATCAAATTTATAACCTGGATCTCCAGTTCCAGTTCCTTTTGGGCAACCACCTTGAATCATGAAATCTGCAATTACTCTGTGAAAAGTTAATCCATCATAGAATTTTTGTCCTTGAGGTTTCACTTTATTTTCCATATTTCCTTCTGCAAGCGCAACAAAGTTACCTACAGTTCCTGGTGTCAAATCGTGTGTCAATTTTACTAAAATTGAACCTTTGCTAGTATTAAATTTAGCGTATATTCCGTTTTCCATGTTATTTTTTTTAATTTGAACGCAAATTTACAAATTAATTTCTTAATCAATTTGCGCTTTCGCTTTTTTAGATTTTGATTTATAAGTAAGTCCGTAAATCGTTAATGATATTAAAGATAGAGCCATACAACCAATAGTTACAGCAGGCCATCCGCCCAATTTCCATAACAATAAACCGTACGCAGATCCAGCAGCCGTCCCTAGAAAAGTAAGCGACATAAATACCGTATTTAATCTGTTTCTAGCTTCTGGCAATAACGAATATACTCGCGTTTGATTTGAAATGTGAACGCCTTGAATTCCAATATCAATAAATACAATTCCGATTGCAATTCCGATTACACTTTCAATCGCAAAATAAAAAGTTAAAAAACTGATTAAAATCAATAAACAGCCATAACCAACTGCAATTCTCGAGTTTCCTTTATCTCCCAGTTTTCCAACCAAAGGCGCTGCTAAAGCCCCAGAAGCTCCAACAATTCCAAACAAACCGATTGTCGCACTATTGAAATGAAATGGTTCTCCTGAAAGCAATAAAACCATTGTAGTCCAGAAAGCTCCAAATTGAGCAAAACAAAAAACATTGATTGCTGTTGCCTCACGTAAAACAGGTTGTGTTTTTATTAGTGTAAATAAAGATTTGATCAATTGACCATAAGTTCCTTGAAACTGTGGTTTGTTCTGCGGAAATTTACTTTGAATCACAAAAAAGATCAAAAGACAAATTCCTGCTGCGATATAAAACATTGATCTCCAACCTAAAACTTGGCCAATAAACCCGCTTAATGTTCGCGAAAGCAAAATCCCAACTAAAAGTCCGCTCATAATAGTTCCTACAACCTTTCCTCGTTCTTCAGGCGCGCTCAAAGAAGCGGCTAAAGGAAGAATAAGCTGCGGTACAATGGATGTGATTCCGATTAGCAGGGAAGCAATTTGTAAAATAAGAAAACTTTGTGCTGTTGCTGCAATTAACAAAGCAATTACAGTAGCAAAAGTGGTCATTAAAATTTGCTTTTTTCGTTCTAATTTATCGCCAAGCGGCACCATAAAAAACAGTCCGATTGCATAACCTGCTTGTGTTAGATAGGTTATTGTTCCGGCACTGGCTTCAGGAATTTTAAATTCGTTGGCAATTAAAACAATCAAAGGCTGGCAGTAATAAAGATTTGCAACTATAAGACCAGTGCAAACTGCCATAAACAGTACATTAGTTTTTGATAAATTCATGCTGCAAAAATACCATCAATATTTAATCTAAACTTATATTTTAAGTTATTTTTATAATAAAATCTGCGTAAATCTGTGTCTTCGCGATAGCGAATCCGTTTAATCTTTAACTGTTTCTAGAACGCAGATAACACAGATTTGCTATCGCAAAAAAACGAATATCAACTGATTTTCTTTATTGAATTTACTTCAAAAAGTCTTCTCTTGCAGGACCAAAAACGTCAGTTAGCATTCCTGTTTCCAAACAAACAACTCCATGAATTGCGTGCGGCGGAATATAAAAACTATCGCCTTCTTTTAATGTTTCTGTTACGCCATTTATTGTAACATCAAACTTCCCGCTCGCTACATATGTAACCTGAGTATGATAATGCTCATGCAAGATGCCTATTCCTCCCTTTTCAAAATGTACATTTACAAGCATCACTCTTTCGTCAAAAGCTAAAATTTTACGTTTGATGCCTTCTCCAACTACTTCCCACTCGATCTCGTCGCCTTTTATAAATTCTTTGCTTGTTCCTAAACTCATAATCTTTTATTTTTATTGAATGTTTTTAAGGTCTTTTTCCATTAACTCAAAACCGCTGGTTAATTTGTTGTCCTTAAAGTATTTTTCTAGTTCTTTTAACCTTTTTATGTTATCGTATTTAAATCCTGAATTTAATTTTCTTTGACAAAGAGAACATAATCTAATAAAATGCCTATCTGTTTCTACCATACTATTTGTTCCGTTCATCACGCAATTCCCTTCAATGCAATGATGCAAACCGAACATATGTCCTATTTCGTGTGAGCAAATCTTCAATAATCGATCTAAACTCAAATTAAAATCTGCTTCTTTTTGCATTCTGTACATAGAACTTACCGCAATTTTATCTCTATATGATGCTAATCCAAAAACATAATTCCATTCTGGCTTTGGATACAAATCGTTTTCTGTTATTGCCATTAAAGCAACTCCTTTATTTGGTTTTTCTTTTTTTAGAACATCAGTTAAAATATATCCCGCTAAAAATTGTTCCTGTCCTACATCGCCAGTTCTTCTAGCATTGTTCGGAATAATATCATTGGAAACATCTTTTAAAACTTTGGTTTCTAACTGAAAAAATATCTGCAAATATTGACGAACTAATTCGATTTGTTTCTTCTGCAACGAATTAAACTTTCCTATTGGTTGCAAATAAATAATGTTTTCTTCTTTCGTTGGAATAACATGTTTTGTTCTGATAAACTGCTCAAAGGTTTGCCCTTTTTCATTGCGAGAATAAAGCCAATCACCAAAAACAGGCTTGCCAAGCTTAACATCATTATTTTTGATGGCTACAAAATATGGATCTAGTTTTAAATTAAGCTCTTGCTTTGGTTCTATATTTGAATTTGATTTCTCTTTCTTATTTGATTCACAAGAACAAAGAATTGCCAGCAATAACAAAAGAAGTCTCCTCATAAACGGAATGTACTAGATTAAATTTTTCGAAACAAAATCACAGCTCGATTTAATCGAATCAAAAGAATTGGCAGCAAAATTATTTTCTTGCTCTACAAAAAAATGAATCATTCCTGATTGTTTTGCTGCGGCAAATAATGGTTTGAAATCTATTGTTCCAGAACCTACTTCGGTATTTAAATCATTATTATTTTTATCCTTGTCTTTTACATGCCACATTTTAAATCGGCCAGGATTTTCTTTGAACAATTGTAAAGGATCATTTCCAGAATGAACAACCCAGTACAAATCAAGTTCAAAAAAGACTAAATCTTTGTCTGTTTCTTTTAATAAAATTTCAAAACCTGTAACACCATCGTGCTTTTGAAATTCAAAATCATGATTATGATACGCTAGTTTTAAACCAGCTTTTTTGCACATTATTGCTGCTTCATTTATACGAGCTACAATCTTTTTATAATCTTCGATATTTCTTCTAAAAGGTTCATCAACCCAAGGAACAGTTAGAAATTCGCTTTTTAGAATTTTGGCCGCTTCAATTGCCGCACTTAATTCTGTAGTGTTTCCATCATATAAAAAGCTGCCTAAATTATAATGTCCGCTAACTGCTTTCAATCCATTAGCATCCAAAATCTTTTTCAATTCTTTTGGCGTTAATCCCCAAAACTGATCTTTGGCAGAAAAGCCATATGTCTCGACTGTTGCATAACCAGCCTTAGCTACTTTTTCTAAAGTTCCTTTTACGTCTTTCGGAAGTTCTTCGCGAAGCGTATACAACTGTAAACCTATTTCTTTTTTATTCATAGAAAATGCAAATGATGGTGAAGCCAAAACTGCTGTAGTGGCAAGACCTGTGGTTACGATGAAATTTCTTCTGCTAATCATTTTATAATATAAAATTCAGAAAGTAAATATATTATAAAAATTGATTCTTAAAGTTTTTTGCAAAATTTTGAAGTGCATTTGCTGTCTGTTCTGATACAATTTCTCCTTCAGCATTAACTTTTCCCCGAACTCCCTGAATAAGAAGCTGCGTGTTATCATTAAATTTTGCTTCTAATGTTTTCATTACCAGCAAAAGCTGTTCATGCCCCATTTCTCCAGAAGCAGAAGCGGTAATCAGACCTGTATTTTTGTTTGAAAAGATAGTGGTAGAAACACACCATTCTAAGGCGTTTTTTAAACTTCCTGGAAGACTAAACACATATTCGGGCGTACAAATAATAACACCATCAACATTTTTTATTTTACTTCTAAAAACACTGATTTCTTTCGGAGGATTTTCTGTATCTAAATCAGGATTAAAATGAGGAAGGTTTTCTAGATCTTCAAAAATTTCTACTTCAAAATCTGGTTGCAAACAGTTTGAAACGTATTTCAGAATTTTGAAATTACTGGAGTTACTTCTTGTACTTCCAGATATAGCAAGGATTTTTATTTTGGGTGAAGTCATTAAATGAACAATTCGTATTTATAAATTAAATTTAAAAATACGAATTGTTTAAAAACATATAAGAAAAAATTTACTTAGAAGTCAATAAACCTAGTCCTTCCATTTTTATCGAATCAATTGCTTGTGGCGGATAATTTTGTTTTTCTTGTCGCGTTGATGTGACTTTACCTTCTTTGCTTATATATACATAATTATAATGCCAATAATGAGATCCTGCCAATCGCGTTCCTTTTTTAGAAAAAACCTGATCTGCATAAACAAAAATTTCTCCATCTTGTTTATTATCTAGTGTCATTACTGGACTGCCCAAAGTTTTTAGCACTTTCGACTTGGTTTCTCCTACGGCAACGGCTGTCGAATTGGCACTTGCGCAGGATATAAAAAATGCAAATACTACAGAAACTAATAGTGTTTTTTTCATAATTAACTGTTCAGATTTTAAGATTCGCTTGGTTGATATACCTTGATAATAAGGAGCGTAATGATAATTAAAGTTAGCCTATTAAAATTTACACCATTCAAAAAGTGTGTTATATAATTATTACTAAAAGACTCAAGGGCATTATTTGTATCTTTGCCAGCAAGAAAATTATCGAATAAAGATGCGAATTGACATTATAACTCTTTTACCTGAATTACTAAGAAGCCCATTTGAGGCTTCAATTATGAAACGCGCCATTGATAAAGGCTTGGTTGAAGTGCACTTTCACAACCTACGTGATTATAGCACCAACAGACAAAAAAGCGTAGATGATTATCCTTTTGGAGGAGGTGCAGGAATGGTAATGACGATTCAGCCTATCGATGATTGTATCACACATTTAAAAAGCCAACGCGAATATGACGAAGTAATTTATATGTCACCAGATGGGGAAACTTTAGATCAAAAAATGGCCAACAAAATGTCAATGTATGAAAACATTATCATTTTATGCGGGCATTATAAAGGCGTTGATCAAAGAGTTCGAGATCATTTTATTACAAAAGAAATTTCAATTGGCGATTACGTTTTATCTGGTGGAGAATTGGGCGCAATAGTTTTATCAGACGCCTTAATCCGATTAATTCCAGGTGTTTTGAGTGACGAAACTTCAGCATTAACAGATAGTTTTCAGGACAATTTATTATCAGGTCCAATCTATACAAGACCGGCAGATTACAAAGGATGGAAAGTACCTGAAGTTTTAACCAGCGGGCATGCTGCCAAAATAGATAAATGGCGAGAAGATATGGCATACGAACATACTAAAAATAGACGTCCAGATTTACTTGAATAGTCTTAAAATTTTTAAAGTTCAAAGTCATAAAGTCCACAATTTAGTGTCTTCATTTTTAAATCATTAAGACTTTATGACTTTCGACTTTATGACTCAAAAAATAATTTACAATTTATAATTCATAATTTATAATTATTTTTTACATTTGCACCCGAATTTGACCAACCTCTGGCGAGATCCGTGAATGTTGTTCTAATATAAAAACCATAATTTAAATTATCATGGCAGATTTATTAAAATTCGTTCAAGACGAATTCGTTGCTAAAAAAGATTTCCCAGATTTCGGAGCTGGAGACACAATCACTGTTTTCTACGAAATTAAAGAGGGTGAAAAAACAAGAACTCAGTTCTTTAAAGGAGTTGTGATTCAAAGAAGAGGTTCTGGTAACACAGAAACTTTTACTATCCGTAAAATGTCTGGATCTGTTGGTGTTGAGCGTATCTTCCCAGTAAACTTGCCAGCTTTACAAAAAATCGAAGTGAACAAGAAAGGTGCTGTACGTAGAGCTAGAATTTTCTACTTCAGACAACTTACTGGTAAAAAAGCTAAGATTAAAGATAAAAGAAGATAATCATTTATCAAAATGTTATAAAAAACTCGTTTCATATTGCTTGAAACGAGTTTTTTTTATGTTCTATTTTCATCACTAACAAAACCGTAATTTTTTAATATCAAAATCATCGATTTAGCAATTTAACGAGTCCTAAATAACAATCTGTTAATTTCGTCTTTTCTCATCAAAACTCAACCGTTTTCGTTGTGATTTTATTATATTTGCTCCGCTCATTTTGAGCCGAATATATCTTTTACATCGTTAACTCCTGACGATACGATTATAAAAAAAAAAGAAAATGAATAAATCAAAAATTTTTTACACCTTAACTGATGAGGCGCCTCTATTGGCAACTTACTCTTTGTTACCAATTGTTCAAGCTTTTACAGCAACAGCTGGAATTGAAATCGAAACCAGAGATATTTCGCTGGCAGGAAGAATTTTATCAAATTTCCCAGAATCTTTGACTGATGCTCAAAAAACTGGAGATGCATTGGCAGAATTAGGTCAATTAGCAACTCAGCCAGAAGCTAACATCATTAAATTACCAAACATTTCTGCATCTGTACCGCAATTAAAAGCGGCTATTGCTGAATTACAATCGCACGGATACAACGTACCAAATTTCCCAGAAGACCCACAAAACGATGCTGAAAAGGAAATTAAAGCAAAATATGCTAAAGTTTTAGGTTCTGCTGTAAACCCAGTTTTACGTGAAGGAAACTCTGACCGTAGAGCTCCAAGAGCAGTTAAAAACTTTGCAAAAGCAAACCCTCACTCTATGGGTGCTTGGTCTGCTGACTCAAAAACTAAAGTGGCTTCTATGTCAAGTGGCGATTTTTACGGAAGTGAAAAATCTGTTACTGTAAACGAAGCTAACGATGTAAAAATCGAATTTGTTGCTAAAGACGGTTCAACAACTGTTCTTAAAGCAAGCACTCCACTAAAAGCTGGAGAAATTATTGACAGCTCTGTTTTAAGTGTAAGCAAATTAAAAGCTTTTGCTGCTGATGTAATCGCAGAAGCTAAAGCTGCAGGACTTTTACTTTCTGTACACTTAAAAGCTACAATGATGAAAGTTTCTGACCCAATTATCTTTGGCGCTATCGTTGAAGTATATTTTGCAGATGTTTTCAAAAAATACGCTTCTTTATTTGCTGAATTAAACGTTGATACAAGAAACGGTTTAGGCGATATCTACGCTAAAATTGCCGGAAGACCTGAGCAAGCTGAAGTTGAAGCTGCTATTGATCAAGCAATCGCAAACGGACCAGCTTTAGCAATGGTTAATTCTGATAAAGGAATTACAAACTTACACGTACCTTCAGACGTAATCGTTGATGCTTCTATGCCAGCAATGATCCGTACTTCTGGACAAATGTGGAACAAAGAAGGAAAAGCACAAGATACATTTGCTGTTATTCCAGATCGTTCTTACGCTGGAGTTTATACTGCAACTATCGATTTCTGTAAAAAACACGGTGCTTTTGATCCAAAAACAATGGGAAGTGTTCCTAACGTTGGATTAATGGCTCAAAAAGCTGAAGAATACGGATCTCACGACAAAACTTTCCAAATGAAAGCTGATGGTGTTGTTCGTGTTGTTGATGCAAATGGAAATGTTTTAATGGAGCAAAACGTTGAAGCTAATGACATTTTCAGAATGTGTCAGGCAAAAGACGCTCCAATTCAAGACTGGGTTAAATTGGCTGTAAACAGAGCTCGTTTATCTAGCACTCCTGCTGTTTTCTGGTTAGACGAAAACAGAGCACACGATAGAGAATTAATCGTAAAAGTTCAAAAATACCTTAAAGACTACGACACTACAAACTTAGATATCCGTATTTTAAACCCAATTGCTGCTACTGAATTTACTTTAGACAGAATCATCA
The DNA here is from genome assembly GCF_058794775.1 of Flavobacterium sp. GW823-FHT06G12. Taxonomy (NCBI): domain Bacteria; kingdom Pseudomonadati; phylum Bacteroidota; class Flavobacteriia; order Flavobacteriales; family Flavobacteriaceae; genus Flavobacterium; species Flavobacterium sp. GW823-FHT06G12. The sequence continues at coordinate 216,820 of NZ_JBXAHE010000001.1, read as the reverse complement.
AAGGTTTAGATACTATTTCTGTAACAGGAAACGTTTTACGTGACTACTTAACAGATTTATTCCCAATCTTAGAATTAGGAACTTCTGCAAAAATGTTATCTATCGTTCCATTAATGAATGGTGGTGGATTGTTTGAAACTGGTGCTGGAGGTTCTGCTCCTAAACACGTTGAGCAATTTACAGAAGAAGGATATTTACGTTGGGATTCATTAGGAGAGTTTTTAGCTCTTGGCGCTTCTTTAGAGCATTTAGGACAAACTTTAGACAATTCTAAAGCGCTTGTTTTATCTGAGACTTTAGATCAAGCTAATGACAAATTCTTGGCTAACGATAAATCTCCAGCTCGTAAAGTAGGCCAAATCGATAACCGTGGATCTCACTTCTATTTAGCATTCTACTGGGCTCAAGCCTTGGCTGCTCAAACTAAAGATGCTGAATTAAAAGCGATCTTTACTCCAATTGCTGCTGAATTTGAAGCTAACGAAGCTAAAATCGATGCTGAATTAATTGGTGCTCAAGGTAAACCACAAAACATAGGAGGTTACTACCAACCAACTCCAGAATTAGTAAGCAAAGCAATGCGTCCAAGTGAAACTTTTAACGCTATTATAGCTAAAATTAAATAAGCATATTAGAGTATAAGTTTTAGCTCAAAATAAAAAAAGAGAGGCTGTCTAAAAATTGACAGACTCTCTTTTTTTGCACATATTGTAGTATTGTTTTCTTCACTCTCTTTAATTACTAACATAATTAACAACGTATTACTAACTTTGAGACGTTCGCACAATTGTTTAAAAAACGTCTACTTTTACTCATTACGACTAAGACTTTCATATTCCCACGTATTTTCTAAGTCTATTTTATGGATAGGGATTTCTTTATCGCCTTGTTTAAAAATAAGACTGGGGTGACTTAAATCTTCATTAGCCTTTAAAATAATTTCTATGGTTTTTGCAGTATCAGCTTGTTTGAATAAATTAAAAATTTCTTTTTCGTCTAAATCCAATGCATAAACGATTCTTTTTCTTTTGAGGTTTCTTAGCATAAAAGTTGCATTCTGAGGAACTGCCCTTTGTTTGAATTCATTTCGCTTGAGCTGTTCATCAAAAATATCTTCCCTTTCGCCATTGAACATTTCTAAACTCATGTCCTCAAATCCATGATTTGGAATTTCTATGCGCGTGCGCCAGGTATACTTTTTTCTGTAGCTATCCCAAAGACCATATTCAATGCCTCCTTTTTTCTGTATCGCCTCTGCTATTTCCGGATAATCTTTAATATTAAAAAATTCTTCTTGCGTAATAGTCGGATTGCCAGGCACATAATCACTCAGGGCAATGTAGGTTTCATGAGCCTGAAAACGTCCAATTTCGACTTGGTTTCCTGCGCCATACATCCAGACCACAACCACTCCGCCAGGTGCGCAACCTACTAGAATTTGAGTATAAGTCTCCCGTTTTGCCGTGTCGTAATTTACTATGCCTTCCTTAAATAATTTCAGCATTTTGTCCTTAGGCAGATCCCAGCTGCCGGTATAGAATTTGTTCTCTGTAAAAGATGCCCAGGTAACGGCTAGTTTTACAGGAACGGGTTTTAAATCCTCGCCCTGAGTGTGCGTAGAGCCTTCATTGCCCCAGCCGTTATGTGCAAAACCCGAACAGGGTATATAAACACTGCCGCCATCTTCAAAATATAAATGACCGGTATAAATATTCATAGGGTATAGTTTTGGCGCACTTTCTGTGGGCAGCCATTCAAATTTCTCTTCCATTTTTTGACATGAAATTGTTATCGTTGTTAATAAAATAAGATGCAGGAAATACTTTTTCATTTTTATGAATCTTTTGCTGTTTTTCTAAACCTGCGAATGTTGAATTTATCTTTAAACTCAAAATTAGGCTCCATACCCATTTCGCCGTATTTGGCAGACCAATGGAAATATTTACTTCTTAATTGCCACAACATATTGTGGTCATTGACCATGAGATTAAATTCTTCAACCGTTATTTTCTTTGCAGTAAGCTGTTTTCTGTAATCCTCTAGCTGTTTGTTGGTATAGTATTTCATCCTCGGTTTTTCCCCTTTAATATAGTCGTCTAATCGTTCTTTTACGGCTGTTAGATCTACGGGATATATTTCATTGCCTTTCCCATTTGGAATTTTAAAATCCCTATTTAATATTCTAAAATCTATTGTCTCATCATGAAATGCATTTGTATTTTCGCCCATGATGTGCAGCGGTACGTAGCTGTATTTGTTACTTATGTTTGGGCGGTTTCCGTACGTTTCGTGCCACTTATTGGGCTGCACGACTTCTTTATTAGTGTACCAACCTTGAGCAATCAGATTATTCAAATCGTTATTGAGCACTTTGTCCCATTCTTCATCATTGTAACCATCGCCCCAGGTATTGTCAAAATCAAGCAGCTGAACGTTATCTGGCTTATCATGCACATAGGAGCCTCCAACATCGCTATGTACACCAGGCAAAACATATTCACTTCCACCGGCAGCTTTTACGCTGGTAAGCATAAAATTAACCCTGTGTTCATCAGCTGCTACCAAATGAAATATTTTTTTTGCTTTGCTAATCGCATTTAGCTGAAGCTCTACTACATCATTTTCAAAATCTCCTGATGTCGTTGAATTAGGACTGTAAGAAGAAACGGTATCAAACAAACCTACAAACGAAACTTTCACTTTTGTTTGTGGTACATCTATATCAGCTTTACTAAGCATCAATCCTAGATGACCATATTTGGGCAATATTTTCAGGTCTGTTCTTTTATTATGATCATCTACTTTTATATACTTACCGTCATATTTATTGACTGCTCCTTCAACAAAAATCTCCTTAGGATAATATCTTTGTTTGCTTACTTCATATACAAAATTTCGTGCCGCGGCAGCCCCTCGACTAAAACCAAAAACATCAAGATAAATACAGTTGATTTTCTCTTTCCTTTTAATCTTGGCAATTTTTTCTGCTGTTTTTTCACACCCTTTCAGCACTTTGGCAATAATACCTGTAGATCCTGTTCCAAAAGCTGCTCCAGAGCCTTTTGTAAAATAAACACTATCCCTTTGATAATCTTCTGTGCCGATACCTTCGATGTAAACTTTCGAAACGAATTTCTCTAAATTTTCTGTGTAAGCGGTTTCTAATCTTGCTATGTTAGACAAATCATTTTCATAGCTGCTGTCACCTCCGCCATAACTTTTATAAGCTTTGGCTGCTTTGACTTTATCCTCTGCAATGCCTATTTTAGGATTGGCTTTGGTATTGGTTCTATTATTCATAGTGCCATCAAAAAAAACACCAATTCGAATATCAATTGTTCCTTTGGGCGGCGGCGGTGGCGTGTAATCTCCAAATACTATACTCATCTTTACTGAATTTTATTTTTTCGCGCTATTTTTTCTTTTATTATATATATTATTAAATACCAAATCAGTTTCTGCTTCTACATTTTTTAAATATCGCATCGATCATTTACTGGATCAGCTTCAAATCGTAGAATATTACATTGTAGGAGAATCCATTGCATTTTGACATATTCTTTGGGTTTTAGCAATTAAATGTTTCTAAAGATACATTTACGAAAAATCAAAAACCGCCTCAACAAGCCCAATAAATATCAAAATAAGACAAAGACGAAAAAGCTATCTTAGAATGTATTAACAGCCTCTTTTTTGTTTATATTAACTTGTTTTAATATATTAGTCAGGATTTTAGCCAAGTAAATCAAAATACCACAAAATGATTTCGAAAAAAATTAATCTGTTTATAATTTTAATCTTAACTGCCTATAATTCATTCTCCCAAGAAAAATTTACTTTAAGCGGAATCATTAGCGACAGCAAAAACAACGAAACTTTAATTGGAGTTAACATCTTTATTCCAACCTTAAAAATAGGAACTACAACCAACGAATATGGCTTTTATTCTCTTTCTGTTCCAAAAGGAGAATACGAAATAGAAATTAGTTATGTTGGGTATCAAACCATTCAAAAAAACATCATTTTAAATCAGAATACAAAAAGCAATTTTTCGATTAAAGAAGGTGGCGAAGAATTACAAGAAGTCGTCATTACAGAAAATAAGGGCAAATCAAACATTAAAACTCCAGAAATGAGTGTAAACAAACTCTCAATTTCGACCATAAAAAAAATGCCCGTGGTCTTAGGAGAAGTTGATGTCTTAAAATCTATTTTATTGCTTCCCGGCGTTACCAATGCAGGCGAAGGCGCTTCTGGTTTTAATGTTCGCGGGGGTGGTGCCGATCAGAACCTGATTCTCTTGGATGAAGCAACTATTTTTAATTCGTCGCACGTTTTCGGATTCTTTTCTGTTTTTAATCCTGATGCCATCAAAGATTTAAAATTATATAAAGGAGGAATTCCTGCACGCTATGGCGGAAGAGCTTCTTCTGTTTTAGAAATTTACCAGAAAGACGGAAGCAGTAAGGATTTTCATTTAAATGGCGGAATCGGATTAATTTCAAGCCGTTTACTAGCTGAAGGTCCAATTGTAAAAGACAAAGGTTCTTTTTTAATTGGAGGAAGAGCTTCTTATGCGCATCTTTTCCTTAAATTCTCTGAAAAAGATAAAGATAATGCCGCTTATTTTTATGATTTAAACACCAAATTAAGCTATAAACTCAACGATAATAACAGCTTGTATTTGTCTGGATATTTTGGCAGAGACGTTTTTAGATTAAACAAAAGTTTTACCAATACGTACGGAAATTCAACTTTAAATTTGAGATGGAATCATTTGTATTCTGATAAATTGTTCTCCAATCTTTCTTTAATCTACAGTGACTATTATTACGGATTAGATCTTGATTTTGTAGGTTTCAATTGGGATTCTGGAATTAAAAATTACAATATCAAATACGATTTCAAACATTATCTTTCAGATAAGCTAAAACTGAATTATGGTGTAAACGGCATATATTACGATTTTAATCCCGGAACTATAAAGCCAACTGGAGAAGATTCAGGAATTAATCCAGATCAACTGGACAGAAAATATGCTTTTGAACCTTCTGTATATTTAGATGCAGAAAGTCAGCTTTCTAAAAAAATCACTATTGCCTACGGATTGCGTTACAGTTTATTTTACAGATTAGGTGCTTCGACTATTAATTATTACGATAATAATGAGCCTGTGGTTTTTAATCCAGATATGCAGATTTACGAAAAAGGCACACCAACTTCAACTCAGTATTTTGGCAAAAACAAAGTCATTCAGAGTTATAACAATTTAGAACCTCGATTTTCTGTTTCTTATCAATTAAACCAAGACCAATCATTGAAGGCGAGTTATAATAGAATGGCACAATATCTCCAATTAATTTCTAATACCTCATCTCCTACTCCGCTAGATGTCTGGATGCCAAGTGACAATTACATTAAACCGCAACTTGCAGATCAAGTAGCTTTAGGTTACTTCAGAAATTTTTATAATGACGCTTATTCTCTAGAAGTAGAAACCTATTATAAAAAAATACAAAACAGATTAGATTATATAGATGGTGCCGATTTAATTGCAAACGACGCTATCGAACAGGTTATTTTAAACGGTCATATGCGTTCATACGGTTTGGAACTTATGCTAAAGAAAAACAAAGGCCGATTGAATGGCTGGATTTCATACACCATTTCAAGATCTGAACAGCAGACTCCTGGAAGAACACCTGAAGAAATAGGCATCAACAATGGCAAATGGTATGCATCAGCTTATGACAAAACACATAATTTAGCAATTACATCTTCATACAATTTAAACGAAAAATGGTCTTTTGGCGCTAACTTTGCATTGCAGTCAGGACAGCCGGTAACGTATCCGAATGGACAATATCAATATTTAGGAATCATAGTTCCAAGTTACGGATTACGAAACGAAAACAGACTTCCTTCTTATAATCATTTGGATATTTCTGCCACTTTAACGCCTCGCAAGAATAAAGATAGAAACTGGAAAGGCGAATGGGTTTTCAGTATTTACAACCTCTATAATCGAATGAATGCAGCCTCAATCAACTTTAGGCAAAATGTTGATACAGGCGCAAACGAAGCAGTAAAATTATCCATTTTCGGAATTGTTCCTGCGGTAAGTTATAATTTCAAATTCTAAAAAAGTTCAAAAAACTAAAGATATGCTCATGAGAAAATTAGTTTTGTTAATCGTGTTTTTTACATCGCTTTTTTTTACCAGCTGCGAAGAAGTAGTTGATGTTGACTTAGACACTGCTGCACCAAAATTGGTAGTTGAAGCGGCTATCAATTGGGAAAAAGGCACTTCTGGAAAATTGCAGGTCATTAGATTATCGACCACAACAGGCTATTTTGAGAATACAATTCCTGTAGTTTCAAATGCCGTAGTATTTATAGAAAACAGTAAGAATCAAAAATTTAATTTTACTGAATTCAACAAAACGGGCAGTTATGTTTGCAATGATTTCAAACCAGAGATTAATGAAGAATACACTTTAACCGTAATTAGCAAAGGAAATACATATACAGCTTCTGAAACTTTAAAATCGGTAGCGCCAATTACTCGAATCGAGCAAAAAAATGATGGCGGTTTTACGGGAGAAGATATCGAAATAAAAACGTACTTTACAGATCCTGCAGACGAAGATAATTTTTATTTGTTTAAATATGTTTATTCGAACAAAGTCACTGCAAATTATTATGTTTCTGAAGACAAATTCTATCAAGGAAATGAAATTTTCAGCAGCGCCATTGACGAAGATTTAAAAGCAGGAGACGAAGTTGAAGTAACACATTACGGAATTTCTAAGCAATATTATAATTACATGAATATCTTGGTAAGTATAGCTGGAAGCAGTATTGGAGGACCGTTTCAATCTCCACCTGCAACCGTAAAGGGAAACATTATCAATACGACAGACAAAAATAATTATCCGCTGGGGTATTTCTCTCTCGGCGAAATCAGTACAAAAAAGTACAAAATTCAGTAATCATGCAACCGATCATCAAAACCTTAGCCGAAAAAAAACTCATTGGACATTCGATAGAAATGTCATTTATCGAGAATAAAACTTTTCAATTATGGAGTGGTTTTATGCCACATCGAAAAGAAATAAAAAATACAATTAATCCTAATTTGTATTCTTTAGAAGTATATTCAGAAAACCATTTTGATAATTTTGATCCTAATGAAAGTTTCAAAAAATGGGCTGCTGTAGAAGTTTCAGACTATGAAAATATACCAGAAGGAATGGAAACCTTAGTTGTTCCAGACGGTTTGTATGCGGTTTTTCTTCATTTAGGTCCAGTCGCAGAAGCTCATAAAACCTATCATTATATTTTTGCAGAATGGTTTCCGAATTCTGAATATACTGTAGACGATAGACCGCATTTTGCCGTAATGAATGAAAAATACAAAAAAGACGATCCTACTTCTGAAGAAGAAATCTGGATTCCGATAAAAAACCGAAATTAAAATGGTAATAGAATCACTAAAATCTCTTTTCAACAGAGATCTAAATAAACTGAAAACAGAAATTGAATTATACCAAAAAGAAAACACTATTTGGGCAATCGATAAGAATATTTCAAATTCAGCAGGAAATCTATGCCTGCATTTAATTGGAAATTTAAACACTTACATTGGCGCCGAAATTGGCAAAACGGGTTATGTTCGAGATCGCCCTTTGGAATTTTCGCTAAAAGACATTCCAAAATCAGAACTAATTTTAAAAATCGAAAACACCATTGAAGTCATCAACAATACTTTAGATTCATTAACCGAAAAAGATTTAGAAGAAGTTTACCCACAAATTGTTTTCGAAAAAGAAATGACAACAGGCTTTTTCTTAATACATCTTTCAACCCACTTGGCATATCATTTAGGACAAATTAACTACCACAGAAGACTACTAGATTTTTAGTTTTTTGCCACAGATTAAAAGAATTAAAATGATTAATCCTTTTAATCTGTGAAATCTGTGGCAAAAAATCAGAAATCTAAAATTCTAAGCCGTACTTTTGCACCACATTCAAAAAAACGCATATGTCATCACACCATATAGTTCGCGACGATCAAGAACCAGCTTTAATAATTGCAAATGGCGCAGCCTGTGATCCTGAACTATTAGGGCAATTGCTAGAATGGTCACCATTAGTTGTTGTTTTAGATTCGGCTATAGAAAGAGTGATCGAACTAGGCATAAAAGTCGATGTTTTACTCGGTGATTTCGATCGCGGTTTTGACCCTGAAATTTATAAAACCTCACAATTTCCAATCGAAATCGTTCACACTCCAGATCAAGACAAAACCGATTTAGAAAAAGCTTTTGATTATCTTATCGAAAGAAAAATTCCTGCCGTAAATGTCGTTTGGGCAACAGGAAAACGAGCCGATCATACGATTACAAACTTAACACAAATTGTTCGTTACCGAGATTTACTAAAAATCGTAATCCTCGACGATCACTCTAAGATATTTCTTCTGCCAACAAAATTTGAAAAATGGTATACTGCAAACACACCAATTTCACTTATTCCGATTGGTATTGTAAACGGAATTTCTTCATCAAATTTAAAATACGAATTAAACGACGATACACTAACAATGGGCTACAGAACCGGAAGCAGTAATTCTGTCCAAAAAGATGGAATTGTAACCATTACACATCGTGAAGGTGATCTTCTTTTAATGGAATGTTTTGATTAAAAATAGTAATGAATAAAGAGTCTCAGCGGGACGAAATATTTATAGATCAAAATATCGCACTCTCATTTAAGCCTCAGCGAGGCGACACACTACACATATGTCGCTCCGCTGGAGCTTTTTTTTAATATTAATTACCTAGCTATAAATATTAAGCTTCTCTGGAGCTTTCTTAAAAAAAGGAATATCTATCTTTGTTCTCGAAATCAATGAAAATGAAAACAAACGACAATTCCGAAAAAAGCAATTTACACCCAAGAAATCTTCATCGAAATCGATATGATTTTGAAAAACTAATTTTAAATTGCCCAGAATTGAAAGCTTTTATTGCTGTAAACAAATACGGAATCGAAACCATCGATTTCAGCAGTCCAGCTGCAGTAAAAACATTAAACAGCGCTTTACTTAAAACGTATTATAATATTGAGAATTGGGATATTCCTAAAAATTATCTTTGTCCGCCAATTCCTGGACGTGCAGATTACATTCATTATATCGCAGATTTATTAGCCGAAAGCAACAACAATCAAATTCCAGAAACTTCGCATGTTTTAGGACTAGACATCGGAACGGGCTCCAATTTAATCTATCCGATATTAGGAAATGCAATTTACAATTGGAGTTTTGTTGGAACAGATATTGACCAGAAATCAATTGAAAATTGCGCCAAAATTATTGAAGCAAATCCAAATTTAATTGATTCTATAAGTTTACAGCAACAAACAGAACCTCGATTTCTTTTCAAAAACATCATTACGCCCGAAGATCGTTTTACATTTACAATGTGTAATCCGCCTTTTCATGCCTCTGCCGAAGAAGCCAATAAAAGTACTTCCAGAAAGGTTTCCAATTTAAATCCGAAAGAAAAAAGAACTACAAATCCAGTTTTAAACTTTGGAGGACAAAATGCCGAATTATGGTGTAACGGCGGAGAAATCGGATTCATTACACAAATGATTTACGAAAGTGCGAAATATCCATCGCAAGTTTTATGGTTCACGACTTTAGTTTCCAAAAAAGAAAATCTTCCTTCGATTTATAAAACTTTAAAGAAAGTAAATGCCGTTTCTGTCAAAACAATCGAAATGTCGCAAGGACAAAAAAACAGCCGAATTGTAGCTTGGAGTTTTTTTGAAAACCCAAATTCTCAAAAAAGTTTCTTTTAATACACTCATTTCCAATACCAAAATCTTGATTTTACAGTTTACTTTTGCTACATTTATTGTATGCAAACTATTTAAAATCAAGATTATGGCTGAATATATTGGTTATCTCGCATCTGTATTTATTGTTGGAGGATTTCTACTCAAAAATCTTAGAGCTATTCGGTTCATTAATATGTTTGGCTGTATCTGTTTTGTAATCTACGGCATCTTTTTAAACGACTACAGAGATTTCAATCAATGGCTTTGGCCGGTAATTATTCCGAATGCCATTTTAGCGTTTGTACAGATTTATTATCTGACTTCTAAAAATGATAAATCTTAAAATTATGATACTTTAAAATAAAATTCTAATACACTTTCTGCTTACACATCTCGTAACTTTAGGTTTAAAACTGAATTTTACAATCATGTTAAAACTATATTCTCGTTTAGCAGTCATCTTATTCCTAGTAACAAGTTGCGCTTCAAAAAAAGTAAAATTTGAAGACTATGTTTTTAAAACCAAAAGCGAAGAACTAAAATACCAATCTGCTTACGACAAAGCTTTAAAACTTTGGAACATTCCTTATACTGAAGAAGATGTAAAAACCAGTTTTGGAACCGCTCATGTAGTAATTGCAGGTCCAAAAAATGGAAAAAGTCTGGTTTTACTACATGGAATGGACGCCAGTTCTACCATGTGGTATCCGAACATTAAAGTTTTAGCCAAAAATCATCGCATTTACGCGATCGATTTTATCATGGAACCTAATAAATCCAATCTAACGGCAAAACCGCTTTCATCAGACGATATTGTTGTTTACTACAACGAAATTTTCGATCATTATAAATTAAAGAAATTCGACCTAATCGGCGCTTCTCGAGGCGGATGGATTGCGACATTATTAGCGATTCAAAAACCAAATTCTATAAATAAAATTGTTTTATTGAGTCCCGCGCAAACCTTTAAATTTATAGATAAAGTCAGAAAAACAACTTCGGCATTAATGCTGAAACTTTTTCCAAGCGAAAAGAAATTCAGCAAAACATTATCAACTTTTTCAACTCATCCAGAAAACATAAGCCGCATTTATAAAAGACAGTTTTACTTGGCCAATAAATATGCAAAATCAAACTCTAGCATGTTAAAAATGCTTCCGTTTTCAAACAAAGAATTAGAATCTATACAAAACCCAGTTTTGGTTTTAATTGGTGACAAAGACGTTATTAATTCAGAAGAAAGTCTGGAAATAGCGCAGAAGCATTTGCCCAACTGTAAAACCAAAATAGTAAATGATGCAGGGCATTTTCTAACCATCGATCAACCTAAAGTCATTAATGATGCGATTATTAATTTTTTAGATTAGCATTCAAACTTCGTATCTTTACAAAACAAAATTTTCAGCTCAAATAAATGAAATTTCAAGTTTCTTCAGAATATAGTCCAAAAGGAGATCAGCCGCAAGCCATTCAAAAATTGGCACAGGGTGTGGTCGACGGAGATAAATACCAAACTTTATTGGGAGTTACAGGCTCGGGAAAAACGTTTACCGTTGCCAATGTAATTCAGGAAGTGCAAAGACCAACTTTAGTTTTGGCGCACAATAAAACCTTGGCCGCGCAATTGTATTCAGAGTTCAAACAATTCTTCCCGAATAATGCTGTTGAGTACTTCGTTTCCTATTACGACTACTATCAGCCAGAAGCTTTTATGCCTGTAACGGGAGTTTTTATTGAGAAAGATTTATCTATCAATGAAGAATTAGAAAAAATGCGTTTGAGCACCACTTCTTCTCTACTTTCAGGAAGACGTGACGTTTTGGTCGTGGCATCGGTTTCTTGCCTTTATGGTATTGGAAATCCTGTCGAGTTTCAGAAAAACGTAATTGAAATTAAAAGAGATCAGGTTATTTCGAGAACCAAATTATTGCATAGTTTAGTTCAGAGTTTATACGCCAGAACTGAAGCCGATTTTAATCCAGGAACTTTCAGAATTAAAGGAGATACTGTCGAAGTTTATCCGAGTTATGCTGACGATGCATACAGAATTCATTTCTTTGGAGATGAAATTGAAGAAATAGAATCATTTGATGCTACTACGTCTCAGGTAATAGAGAAATTCCAACGCTTAACCATTTATCCTGCTAACATGTTTGTGACTTCTCCAGAAGTTTTGCAAGGTGCTATTTGGCAGATTCAGCAGGATTTAGTGAAACAAGTTGATTATTTTAAAGAAATTGGAAAACATCTTGAAGCGAAACGTTTGGAAGAGAGAACCAATTTCGATTTAGAAATGATTCGCGAATTGGGTTATTGTTCTGGAATTGAAAATTACTCAAGATACCTTGACGGACGTGAAGCTGGAACAAGACCTTTCTGTCTATTAGATTATTTTCCAAGCGATTATTTAATGGTTGTTGACGAAAGTCACGTAACCGTTTCGCAAGTTCATGCCATGTATGGTGGTGACCGAAGCCGAAAAGAAAACTTAGTTGAATACGGTTTCCGTTTGCCTGCTGCAATGGACAACCGACCTTTGAAATTTGAAGAATTTGAAGCGTTGCAAAATCAAGTAATTTACGTTTCTGCAACTCCCGCTGATTATGAATTGCAAAAATCGGATGGTATTTATGTCGAGCAGATTATTCGTCCGACTGGATTATTAGATCCTGAAATTGAAGTTCGCCCAAGTTTAAATCAGATTGATGATTTGATTGAAGAAATTCAGATTCGCTGCGAATTGGACGAAAGGGTTCTGGTTACGACTTTAACTAAAAGAATGGCCGAAGAATTGGCCAAATACTTAACAAAAGTCAACATTCGATGCCGTTATATACATTCTGAGGTAGATACTTTAGAGCGTATCGAAATCATGCAAGATTTGCGAAAAGGTATTTTTGATGTTTTAATTGGTGTAAACTTACTTCGTGAAGGTCTCGATTTACCAGAGGTTTCTCTTGTAGCGATTTTAGATGCCGACAAAGAAGGTTTCTTGCGTAACCATAGATCTTTAACACAAACTATTGGTCGTGCGGCGAGAAACTTAAATGGTAAAGCGATTATGTATGCCGATAAAATTACGGCAAGTATGCAGCGAACAATTGATGAAACCAATTATAGAAGAACCAAACAGATTAATTTCAACGTAGAAAACAATATAACTCCACAGGCCTTAAATAAAAAAATCGAAAGTGCGTTTACCAAAAATCCATTGGTTGAATATGAATTAGGACATCCGATTCCTGTGGCTGCTGAACCAGAAACGGCTTATCTGTCTAAAGCTGAATTGGAGAAAATGATTCGCGAAAAACGTAAAACAATGGAGAAAGCTGCAAAAGAATTAGATTTCTTGCAAGCAGCTAAACTTCGTGACGAAATTAAAAAACTACAGGAACAGCTGCCTTAATTATGCTGTTCCTTAAAAATCTCCAACAATACAATTGGATTAATTACTGTATTGGGAGATTTTTTCATCATTTCCAAAACACGTTTTACTGCTGAAAGATTTAAACCCATTTCTAATGCAATCTGCTGAATAGCTTTAAATTCTTTTTCGTGCAAAACGCCGTCAATATGCATTAATAAAGCCAATCTGTAAAACTGATTAATACGTTGTAATTCAGATTTTATTGGAATAGTTTTGTGTTCTTGATGAAATAAATCTTGAAATTCTTCTTCACTAATATTCAATTCGAAAGCTACAAGTCTTAAAAATTCAAGCTCACGTTTGTGTAAATGTCCGTCTACAGTGGCGAACATAATCATTTCTAAAAGTAAACTTCTTTTTTCTGCTTCTGTATTCATCAATTTCTTATTTTTAGCTAAAATATTGCTTTTAAATAAAAATACAAAACACAGATAATGAAGAGGATTTTCTTGGCAGTTTTACTTCTATTTACTTTTATTGGAAAAGCTCAAAGCACCGTTTCAAAAAATATTTCTACTTTTACAATTGAAGCTCCTCAACTGAATACCACAAAGAAGATCTGGATTTATCTTCCTGAAAATTACTCCAAAGACATTCAAAAAAAATACAGTGTTATTTACATGCACGATGCTCAGAATCTGTTTGATGCCAAAACTTCTTTTGCGGGAGAATGGAATATAGATGAAAAGTTAGACAGTTTAAAAGCTCCTGTAATTGTAGTAGCGATTGAGCATGGAAACGAAAAACGAATCGACGAACTTACTCCGTTCAAAAACGAAAAATATGGCGGAGGAAATGCCGATAATTATTTAGATTTTATTGTAAAGACATTAAAACCACATATCGACAAAAATTATAGAACCAAAACAAAAGCTAAAAACACTATTCTTTTTGGAAGTTCACTTGGCGGATTGGTTTCGTATTATGGCGCTTTAAAATATCCTGATGTTTTTGGCAAAGCAGGCGTTTTTTCTCCCTCATTTTGGTTTTCTAACGATATTTATGCTTTTACAGAAAAACAGTCCAAAATTAAGACTAAAATCTATTTTTTGTGCGGCGATAAAGAAAGTGACGATATGGTAAAAGATTTAACTAAAATGAAACGTTTACTAGATTCTAAACGCTGTTATTGTCTTCATCTTGATAAAACTAAAATTGTAAAAGGCGGAGAACATAACGAAAAACTGTGGCGAGATCATTTTGTTGAAGCGCTACTTTGGCTGGGCTATTAAATAAAAATAAAAAAATACTCCTATAAAAATGAAACTTATTTTAAGAGAATACAATCTCAAACTAAAGCACACTTTCACTATTTCGAGAGAATCTATTGACGTACAGCCATCATTAATTGTAGAATTGCAGAGCGATGGTTTTTCTGGTTTTGGAGAAGCTACCTCAAATCCGTATTATCATATTACGGTTCCGATGATGATTTCCGATTTGGAAAAAATAAGAGCGATTATTGAAAATACCGAAAACGAAACGCCAGAGGCATTTTGGTCAAAAATTCATCCGTATTTAAAAGACGATATGTTTGCCTTGTGCGCTTTAGATTTGGCGTATAATGATTTGTATGCTCGTAAAAAAGGCAAAAAATTATACGAATTATGGAACTACAAAACCGATCATAATCCGTTAACCGATTACACGATCGGAATTGACACAATTGAAAAAATGGTTTTTAAAATGCAAGAACTGCCTTGGCCAATTTATAAAATTAAACTAGGCACAAAGGAAGATATTGCGATTGTAAAAGAACTTAGGAAACACACAAATGCCATTTTTAGAATTGATGCCAACTGCGGATGGACAGTTGAAGAAACGATAAATAATGCTGTAGAATTAAAAAAATTAGGCGTTGAATTCTTAGAACAGCCCATGAAAGCTGATAATTGGGAAGGACATAAAGAAGTATTCAAACATTCTGTTCTTCCTGTAATTGCTGACGAAAGCTGTATTATTGAAGAAGATGTAGCAAAATGTTTCAATCATTTTCATGGAGTGAATGTAAAACTAGTAAAATGTGGCGGTTTAACTCCGGGAAAACGTATGATTGAAGAAGCTAAAAAATTAGGTTTAAGAACTATGGTTGGCTGCATGACCGAATCTACTGTCGGAATTTCTGCAATTGCACATTTGCTTCCGCAATTGGATTATGTAGACATGGATGGCGCATTGCTTTTGGCCGAGGATATTGCAACTGGCGTAACAATTGAAGACGGAATTATCAATTACTCCAATCTTAACGGAACGGGAGTAACATTACTGTAAAATGATAGTCGAAAAATTTCCAGATAGAATCATTGAAATTGACCAAAAGCGATATTTGTATTTTGGAGGAACAGCTTATTTAGGTCTTCCGACAAACCATAAATTTCAAGATTTAGTCGTTCAAAACATCTTAAAATGGGGAACAACTTATGGAAGTTCTAGAACCGCGAACATACAATTAAGCGCTTATACTTCTGGAGAAAATTTTCTAGCTCAACATATTGGTTCAGAAAAAACAGTAACCGTTTCTTCTGGAATGCTGGCCGGAAAACTTGTTTTAGAAAAACTGAAAAAGCAAACGGATTGTTTTTATCATTTAAATGAAATTCATTCGGCTATTCAGATTGAAAACAGTCTTCCTGTCTTTATAAATAAAAAATTGAATACTAATTTATTAGATTCCAAACCAGAAAAAATAACGATTTTAACAGATGGAGTTCCAACATTTCAAACCAGACCAATTGATTTATCTTTCTTAAATGAGATTTCAAATCAAAAGGAAATTACATTGGTTATTGATGAATCTCATTCGTTGGGAATTATTGGCAAAAATGGCTCTGGAATTTATTCTTCAATTGATTTTCCGATTAAAAGAAAAATCTTGGTTTCGTCTTTAGGAAAAGCTTTCGGATTAACAGGCGGTGTAATTGCTTCAGATTCTAATTTCATCAAAGAAATAAAAGAAATCGAAACTTTTACAAGTGCTGCCGGAATGAATCCTGCTTTTGCGCAAACACTATCTGATGCTTCGGAAATTTATAAAATACAGCATCAAAAATTAAAGGAGAATCTAAATTATATTAATTCGATTTTAGTTCAACCAAATAATGTAAAATTTGACAAAAACTATCCATTGATATATTTATTATCCAATGAATTAGTAGAAAAACTAAAACGAGAAAAGATCATTATTGCCAGTTTCAGATACACTAAAGAAGCCGAACCATTAAATCGAATTGTTATTACAGCAAATCATTTAAAGGAAGATTTAGATAAATTAATTCAGGTTATAAATTATAAATAAAAAAGTTCGCCACAAATTACACTAATTTCCACGAATTAATTTTTATGCTTTTTGCCACAGATTAAAAAGATTTTAATGATTTTTTTAGCAATTATAAATCCTCATAATCTTTTTAATCTGTGGCAAATAAAAATTAATATAAATCCGTGCAATTCGTGGCAAAAAAAAAATAAATAGTCCGAATGTTTTTAAACCGTACCTTTGCAAAAAATAAACAATGACAAATAACGATATACTTAAAAAACTTCGCGTGGCTTTGATGCTCCGTGATGACCAAATAATTGAAATTTTAGAATTAGTAGATTTTAGAATTTCAAAGTCAGAATTGGGCGCTTTTTTTAGAGCAGAAGATCATCCAAACTACATGGAATGTGGCGATCAGGTTTTGAGAAACTTCTTAAACGGATTAGTAATTCATTTAAGAGGCACTAAAGAAAATCCTAAAAATCCGAATGATGTTTTAGCAAAGCATAAAGCTGAAATTCCAAAAAAGGAAACTTCTAAAGAAAGACCAGAATTTAAAGCTGCTCCAAAAGATTCAGAAAAATACAGAGGCGATCAAAGTTCATCAAAATCAGGTTCATCAGCTGGAAAACCTAAAAAGAAATCATTCCCAAAAGGAAACGGAAAACCATCTGTTGTAGAAAAAGTGGTATTTAAAAACGGTAATAAGAAAAAATCTTAGCGCTTTTGTAAACGCCAACAAATAAAATTAAAGATGTCTTTTTAATATATCTTTACAACATAAAAATCCATTCTTTGAAGAATGGATTTTTTTATATTTTTAATGCAAATTAAACAAAGATCAATCTATCATGAAATATTTACTTTTAAGCATCACTTTCTTTTTATTTCTAAATGCAAAAGGTCAAACATCCATCAAAGACCAAATAGTTGGAAACTGGAAAGTAAAAAATGTAATAGTAAAATCGAATAGTAAAGAAATGACTGAACTCTCTCAAACTTTTACAAATTCAATATTTTCATTCCAAAAAAATCAAAATTTTAATTTCATTCCAAAACAGAAAACGCAGCTTACTCCAATGTTTGTGCAAATGTTGCAAAATCAAAAATGGGGTTTTGAAGAGAAAAGAAATTTAATTAGAATCGGCACAGCTAAAGATCATTATTCAATAATGGGAATAACTCCAAAAATTGAAAAAAATAATGCGGTTTTTAAACTTGAAGAAGCAGAACTAAGTCTCGAAGTAGTAAAAACCGAATAATCGATTTATATTTTATTCTGATCAATTTCATCGAAAAAAGCATCTTTATAAGTTGCTCCAATTGGCAACTCTTTTCCGTTTACGAAAACAGAAAAATTATCTGTCGATTCGATATGTTTTAAAGAAACAACATACGATTTATGTATTTGAATAAAATCCTTTTCTGGCAATGATTCAATAACATTTTTTAATGACGAATGTGTAATAATCTGCTGCTTTACTGTATGAATGCAAACATAATTCTGTAAACTTTCTACGTATAAAACATCATTCAAAAAAACTTTCTGAAATTTATTTTTTCCATCTGTTTTTATAAATAAAAAATCTGGCGTACTACTATTACTTGTACTCGAAAATTCTATTTTGGATTCAGAATTTAGTTTAGAAACGGCTTGATAAAATCGTTCGAATGCAATTGGTTTTAGTAAATAATCAACTGCATTCAGCTCAAAACCTTCTAAAGCAAAATCGGGATAAGCTGTCGTAAAAATGACTTTTATATTTTTCGAAATAATTCTGGAAAGCTGTAATCCTGTTAATTGAGGCATTTGAATATCTAGAAAAATCACATCTACAGATTGTGAGTTTAGAAATTCTAATGCTTTTAACGAATCATTAAAAACGCCAACTTTCTCTAGAAAATTTACTTTTCCGATGTAATTTTCCAATATTCGAGTTGCAGGCGGTTCATCATCTACAATAATGCATTTAAAAGCCATAAATTATTTCTTTAGCGGAATTTTTAAGTAAGTTTTAAAGGTATTATTTTCTTCTGTTTTTTCAAGAATAAATTGGTTCTTGTACATATATTCTAATCTTTTGGTCAGATTTTCATAACCAATTCCAGTTGACGAATAATTCTCTCCATTCACATTATAATTGAAAGTTGAAATCTCTAAAAAATCCTCTTTTATTTTGATTAGAATAACAGCTTTTTCAATTTCATTATTCAGTTTTCCGTGTTTAAAAACATTCTCTACAAAGTGAATTAAAGCTGACGAAAGAATTCTTTCATTTGAATATTCTCCCTCTATAGAAAAATCCAAATATAACAGATCTTCAAATCGTTTTTTCTGTAAATGAATGTAGTTTTGAATAAACTGAATTTCTTTTGAAAGTATCGCTTCATCTTTATCCGTTTCTGTAATAACATATCGAAGTAAATCAGAAAGAACCAAAATATCATTGGCCATTTCATCTTCTTTCAAAACCAATTGACTGTAAAAAGAATTCAATGTATTGAATAAAAAATGCGGACTAACTTGCGCTTTTAGCATTTGAAATTCAGCCTTTTTGTTCTCCAAAAGCAATTCCTGATTTTGATGTTGCGTAGTATGAAACTGCCAAAACAAAAAAGTTAATGCACTTAGAATGACCGCCGGCAATCCGAAGAAAAAATTGTCTTTTATGTAATAACCTATTTCTCTAGCTTCTTCATAGTAATTGTGTCTTCCGGTAATATTAAACATAACAATTTCTTGTAAAAAATAACGAACAGCCGCAAAAAGCAATAGCGAAACTGGAATTGTCAGGATGTAAAAAAGTAATTTCTTCTTGTTTAAAAACCATTCACAGAAATAGTAAAAGTTGAGAATGTAAATACAAAATATTGCTAACAAATGAGTTGGCGTAATTCCATAACATATTCCTTTGATTACAATTTCTACTTTTTTATCATTAAGTCCAATATCCCAGAAAATGTACGTTAGAAATAATAAAAAGAAAAAAACAATGTGATAGTAAAAAGGGATTCTTGATTTCATAGTTTTTTGATAATTGACTCAAAAATACAATTAAGCCTTAAATAGAAAATTAGATTTATTCAAAACATGCGTTTTTAGGGATGAACTATCAAAAACGTTACACGAAATTATTACACTGCTAATTTCATGTGTTTATAAAATAAAATCCTAGGTTCATCAAAAACAAAAAATAGAGATCAAAAGACAGAATACATTTGTCATGAATTTAAAAACAAAACGTCATGCACAAAATCATTTTACTACTAACAATTATTACATTAAACTTAACTTCTGCTCAAACTAAGAAAAAACAGATTTTATTGGTTGGAACATTTCATTACGCCAATCCAGGTCTTGATGTTGCTCAACTAAACAGTTTTGATATCCTATCTGAGAAGAGCCAAAAGGAACTCGAAATAATGAGTGACAAAATCAAAAAATTTGGCCCAGATAAAATATTTGTAGAATGGGAATTTAACGAACAAGCCGATTTAGATAAGTTTTACAATAAAAACACCGACAGTCTTTTTAAAACTAATAAAAACGAAATAACACAACTGGCACTTCGCACGGCTAAAAAACTGAATCATAAAAAATTATATGGAATGAATCTCTATACTTCTTTTCCATATGACAGTTTACTGATGTCAATGGAAAAAGCAAACCAGCAGGATTTATTGAAAAGAAATAACGAGTGGAAAAAAAGGAATGAAAAAGATCATAATGAAAGAATAACAAAAAGCTCGTTACAAGAACTCATGCTGCATTATAATAAAAAAGAAACCGAAAATAAAAATATACAATGGTATTTGGAAGTAGCCAACAGAACTGGAAATCCAGATGATTTTACAGGAGCGTCTTTAGTCTCAAATTGGTACAAAAGAAACTTATATATGTATTCTTTAATTCAGAAATTAACGGAAAGCACAGATAATAAAATAATGGTTTTAGTTGGCGCTGGTCATGCTGCATTGATTAGAGAATTTATAACACATGATCCAGAATTTGAAATTGTAGATTTGGCGACTGTTTTGAAATAATTCTTTTCTAACCGCAATCCCGATAGCTATCGGGAGCAAAGTTTTTTTAGCCACAGATTATACAGATTAACACAGATTTTTTAAAATCATTTTAATCTTAGTAATCTGTGGCTATATCTTTTACAAGCTACTGAGATTTTTGTCTCCCGCAGATTTTGCAGATTCAGCAGATTTATCTTTTTCTTTATCATTAAAAATCTGCTCAATCTGCGAGAGAAAATTTTTTAAGCATATTATTTTATTGTAGAGAATCACTGCAGTGCGCCTTTAGGATACGCAAACTTTACAAAAACAAAAAAATCCCTCCGAAGCACGGAGGGATTTTCTATATAAATTGATTTCTTATTTAATTAAGAAAGAGCAGCTTTTACTTGGTCAGCAGCTTCTTGGAATTGAACTGCAGATAAGATTGGCATACCAGAGTTGTCAATTAATTCTTTTGCAATTTCAGCATTTGTTCCTTGCAAACGAACGATAATTGGCACATTGATAGCGTCACCCATGTTTTTGTAAGCATCAACAACACCTTGAGCAACACGGTCACAACGAACGATACCTCCAAAGATGTTAATCAAAATAGCTTTTACGTTTGGATCTTTCAAGATAATTCTGAAAGCAGTTTCAACACGTTTAGCATCAGCAGTTCCACCAACGTCAAGGAAGTTAGCAGGCTCAAAACCAGCGTATTTAATTAAATCCATAGTTGCCATTGCAAGACCAGCTCCGTTTACCATACATCCTACAGTACCGTCAAGGTCAACATAGTTAAGACCAACTTCTTTAGCTTCAACTTCGATTGGATTCTCCTCACGGATATCTCTCATTTCAGCATATTTTGGTTGTCTGTATAAAGCGTTATCGTCGATGTTAACTTTAGCATCAACAGCTAAGATTTTGTTATCAGAAGTTTTTAATACAGGGTTGATTTCAAACATAGAAGCATCAGAACCAATGTAAGCATTGTAAAGTGCATCGATGAATTTAACCATTTCTTTGAAAGCATTTCCAGAAAGTCCTAAGTTAAAAGCAATTCTTCTAGCTTGGAAACCTTGTAATCCTACAGAAGGATCAATTTCTTCAGTAAAGATTAAGTGTGGAGTGTGCTCAGCAACTTCTTCGATATCCATTCCACCTTCAGTAGAATACATAATCATGTTGCGTCCTGTACCTCTATTCAATAAAACAGAAACATAAAATTCAGAAGTTTCGCTTTCTCCAGGATAGTACACATCTTCAGCTACTAATACTTTGTTAACTTTTTTACCTTCAGGCGGAGTCTGAGGAGTAATTAACTGCATTCCGATGATTTGTTCTGCTAACTCTTCAACTTGTTGTAAGTTTTTTGCCAGCTTAACTCCACCACCTTTTCCACGACCACCTGCGTGAATTTGTGCTTTAATTACATGCCATCCTGTCCCAGTTTCGGCAGTTAATTGTTTTGCAGCGGCCACAGCTTCAACTGCATTATTAGCCACGATTCCGCGTTGTACGCGTACTCCGTAACTCGCTAAAATTTCTTTTCCTTGATATTCGTGTATGTTCATAATATAGAATTTGTCTGGTTCTGAATTTATTTCAGAATAAAAGTGCGACAAAAGTAACAAAATACAACTGAAAAGTAAAATCTTTTTTAAATTAATAACGGCTCCTTAAATGATTCTTCAGCTATTTAAATCGAAAGAAAAAAAATCATTAAACAATTGTATCTAAAAAGTTAACACAAAATCGCTAAAACGTTTGAGATTTAACAAAAACTTCACTGATATCAATACCTAAGCGACGATTTTTCTTAATATATTTTAATCGCAATTATGATTTTGATAATTCGCAATGCTTTATCTGATAATTTTATCATTTAAGAACCCTTTTTCTAATATTCCTATAAAAATGAAAGCGAATTCATAATTTCAATACATTATATTTAACGAAATCTTTATTTTTGTAAAAAAAATATCAAGAATGAGAGTTAAAGAACAAGGGCTTTATCTGCCTGAATTTGAACACGACAATTGTGGTGCAGGATTTATTTGTAATTTGAATGGTATTAAGTCAAATGATATTATTCACAAAGCATTAGACATCTTAATTAAATTAGAACATCGTGGTGCCGTTAGTTCTGATGGAAGAACTGGAGACGGAGCCGGAATTTTATTCGACATTCCTCATGATTTTTTTAAGAAAGTTTGTGACTTTGAAATCCCAGAAGCGCGTGAGTATGCAGTAGGAATGGTTTTTTTACCAAAAAGCAAAAACCAGGTTTCTTTTTGTATTAATGCATTTGAAGCTACTATCAAAGACCAAAACTTAAAAGTTTTAGGTTGGAGAGACGTACCCGTTGACGTTGAAAATCTAGGTGAAATTGCCGCAGAAAAAGAACCAACAATTAAACAAGTTTTCGTTTCTAAAAACGGACAAGATTTAACTGAACAAGAATTTAATGCAAAACTTTTTGCAGCTAGAAAAATTGCTGAACATGCCGTAAGAGGATCTAAAACCTCAGAAAGCCACATGTTTTATTTTACTAGTTTATCGACAACTACTATAATATATAAAGGTCTATTGATGCCAGAAGACATCAGCCGTTATTATATAGATTTAAAAGATCCAGACTTGGTGACGCGTTTAGCGCTTGTACACCAACGTTTCTCTACCAATACATTCCCATCTTGGGACTTAGCTCAGCCGTTTAGATACATGTGTCACAATGGTGAGATCAACACACTTCGTGGAAACGTAAGCCGTATGCGTGCTCGTGAAGAGCTTATGCAGAGCAAAGTTTTTGGCGATGATATCAAAAAATTATTCCCAATTATCTTAGAAGGAAAATCAGATTCTGCTTCTATGGATATGGTGGTTGAACTTTTATTAATGACTGGCCGTTCTCTTCCAGAGGCAATGATGATGGTAGTTCCTGAAGCTTGGGAAAAACACCAGACAATGTCTCCAGAAAAAAAAGCTTTCTATGAATACAACGCTTGTATCATGGAGCCTTGGGATGGTCCTGCTTCTATTCCGTTTACAGATGGTAACGTGATTGGAGCTTTACTAGACAGAAATGGTTTACGTCCTTCTCGTTATACATTAACGAAAAGCGGATTCGTAATTATGTCATCTGAAATTGGTGTATTAGATATCGATCCAGAAGATGTAATTCAGCATGGTCGTTTAGAGCCAGGAAAAATGTTCTTAGTTGATATGAATGAAGGCCGTATCATCGAAGACGAAGAAGTTAAAAAAGCAATCGTTACAAAACGTCCATACAAGCAATGGGTTGACGAAAACTTATTGCCATTGGCTAGCGTTCCTTACACAAACAACCCTACTCCTGTTGAAAAATTAGATTTCTTAACAAGACAGCGTTTGTTTGGTTATACTATTGAAGATTTAAAAACAATCATCAACCCAATGGGTAGCGACGGAGCTGAAGCAATTAGTTCTATGGGTAACGATACACCTTTGGCGGTTCTTTCAGATCAGCCTCAGTTGTTATACAACTACTTCAAACAGTTATTTGCTCAAGTTACAAACCCGCCATTGGATGGTATTCGTGAAGAAATCATTACTGACATCAGTTTAGCGATTGGAGGAGATTTCAATATTTTCGAAATCGAATCGAAACAATGTAAAAAATTAAAAATCCAAAATCCAGTTGTTTCTAACGAGGATTTGGATAAAATCAGAAACATAGATCACCCAGATTTCAAATCGGCTACAATTTCTACTTTATATAAAATAGAAAAAGGAGTTAACGGTTTAGAAAGAGCTCTTGAAAAATGTGTTCAAGCTACTTTTAAAGCAGTTGAAGAAGGATGCAACATCATTATATTATCTGATAGAGGTGTAAGCGAAGAATTGGCTCCAATTCCAATGTTATTGGCATGCTCTTACATTCACCACTCACTAAACATTTTACAGGTTCGTTCTAAATTCGGAATCATCATCGAATCTGCAGAACCTAGAGAACCTCATCATTTTGCTTTATTGTTCGGATACGGTGCAAGCGCCATCAACCCTTACATGGTAAACGAAATCATTCACGATCAAGTTGAAAAAGGTTTCATTACAAAAGTAAAAGCGGATTATGCTGTAGTTAACTACAACAAAGCGATTGCAAAAGGAATCGTGAAAATCATGAATAAAATTGGTATCTCTACTTTACATTCATATAGAGCTGCTCAAATTTTCGAGATTTTAGGTTTAAACAAAACATTTACATCTAAATACTTCCCTTACACTCCATCAAGAATTGAAGGAATTGGTTTAATGGAAGTGGAGAAAGAAGTGAAAAAACGTTTCCAAAAAGCTTTCCCAAATTCAAAAATTGCAAACTTGCTTTCTCTTGAAATTGGAGGTATTTACAGATGGAGACGTGGTGGAGAAAAACACATGTTTAACCCAACCACTATTTCTAAATTACAACAAGCGGTTCGTTTAAACAGCCCAGAAAGTTATAAAGAATACTCAAATGCCGTTAATGAGCAAAGCTCAAACTTAATGACGATTAGAGGTTTATTTGAATTCAACAACTTAGATCCAATTTCTATTGACGAAGTAGAACCTTGGACAGAAATTGTAAAGAAATTCAAAACTGGAGCAATGTCTTACGGTTCTATCAGCCAAGAAGCGCATGAGAACTTAGCAATCGCAATGAACAGAATTGGAGGAAAAAGTAACTCTGGAGAAGGTGGAGAAGATCCAAGACGTTTCCAGAAAGAAATTAACGGAGATTCTAGAAACTCTGCAATTAAGCAAGTTGCATCAGGACGTTTTGGTGTTTCGATCAACTATTTGACAAACGCTAAAGAAATCCAGATTAAAATGGCTCAAGGTGCAAAACCTGGTGAAGGTGGTCAGTTACCTGGAGAAAAAGTAGTGCCTTGGATTGCTGAAACTCGAAACTCTACTCCTTATGTAGGTTTGATTTCGCCTCCTCCTCACCACGATATTTACTCTATTGAGGATTTATCTCAGTTGATTTACGATTTGAAAAACGCAAACCGTGAAGCTCGTATCAACGTGAAATTAGTTTCTGAAGTCGGAGTTGGAACTATCGCTGCGGGTGTTGCCAAAGCAAAAGCTGACGTTATCTTAATTTCAGGTTATGACGGAGGAACGGGAGCGGCACCATTAACATCTTTACAGCACACAGGTATTCCGTGGGAACTTGGATTAGCTGAAGCACAACAAACTTTGATCTTAAACGATTTAAGAAGCCGTGTAGTTTTAGAGTGTGACGGACAGTTGAAAACTGGTCGTGACGTGGCTATCGCAGCTTTATTAGGAGCTGAAGAATTCGGATTTGCAACTGCACCGCTTGTAGCTTCTGGATGTATCATGATGAGAGCTTGTCACTTAAATACTTGTCCAGTTGGTATTGCAACTCAGGATCCTGAATTGAGAAAAAATTTCAAAGGAACTCCAGAGCACGTAATCAACTTCATGTATTTCATTGCTGAAGAGTTAAGAGAAATCATGGCTCAGTTAGGTTTCAGAACTTTAAAAGAAATGGTAGGTCAGTCACAAAAATTAAATGTGAACAAAGCCATCAAACATTATAAAGCAAATGGTTTAGACTTGTCAACCATTCTATACAAACCGGAAAAAGCGAAAACAGAGCCAAATCATAATACAACAACTCAAGATCACCAACTTGAAAATGTATTGGATTTTGACATCATCAAAGAAGCGATTCCGTCTATCTATAGAAAAGAGAAAACAAGAGTAACTTTTAAAATTAAAAATACAGACCGTTCTGTAGGTGCTATTTTGAGTAACGAAATCTCAAAAATCTACGGCGCACAAGGATTACCTGATGACACTATTTTAGTTGATTTTGAAGGTTCTGCTGGACAAAGTTTTGGTGCATTCGCAACAAACGGATTGTCATTTAAAATTCACGGAAACTGTAATGATTATTTAGGAAAAGGTCTTTCTGGAGGAAAATTAATTGTAAAAGTACCTCCTACAGCAACCTTCAACCCTGAAGACAATATCATTATCGGGAACGTTGCCCTTTACGGAGCTATTACCGGAGAGGCTTATATTAATGGAATGGCCGGAGAGCGTTTCTGTGTAAGAAATTCTGGAGCAACAGCAGTTGTTGAAGGAATTGGAGATCACGGATGCGAGTACATGACCGGTGGTACAGTAGTAGTTTTAGGAAAAACAGGAAGAAACTTCGCTGCGGGTATGAGCGGTGGTGTAGCTTATGTTTACGATCCAAACAAGAAATTCGATTCTACAGTTTGTAACATGGAAATGGTTGCATTCGACCCAATGGAAGAAGAAGATCTTACGAAACTAAGAAAACTGATCAAAAATCATTCGTTGTACACAAGCAGTCCATTAGCAAAAAGAATTTTAGCAGACTGGGAAAACCAACAACAGCACTTCGTAAAAGTAATGCCAACTGATTACAAAAAAGCATTACAAAGAATTGCAGAAGAGAAAAAAATAGAAGAATTAATAGCTGGATAAAAATCAATTTCAAAAACCAAAAATCAATTTCAATTACAATGTCTTCCTGAGCGAAGTCGAAGGATTTGGAATTTGGGATTTAAAAATTGAAATTTTAATAAAAAAGTCATGGGTAAAATAGGCGGATTTAAAGAATATAACAGAGCCGATGAAAGTAATTTAGCAGTAGCAGAACGTGTTTCTAACTACAATGAATTTACTATTCCGGTACCAAAAGATAAATTAAAAGAACAAGGATCAAGATGTATGGACTGTGGAATTCCTTTTTGCCACAGTGGTTGTCCGTTAGGAAATTTAATTCCTGACTTCAACGACATGGTGCATCAGGAAGAATGGCAGAGTGCGTTAGAGATTTTACAATCTACTAATAACTTTCCTGAATTTACAGGACGCTTATGCCCTGCTCCATGTGAGAAATCATGTGTATTAGGAATCATCAAAGATCCGGTTTCTATCGAAAACATCGAAAAAAGCATCGTAGAAAGAGGTTTTGCTGAAGGATGGATTAAACCACAAGCGCCAAAAACAAGAACTGGAAAAACTGTTGCTGTAATTGGTTCTGGACCTGCGGGTCTTGCTGCGGCTCAGCAATTAAACAGAGCAGGTCACACTGTAACTGTTTTTGAAAGAGACAATGCAATTGGAGGTTTATTACGTTACGGAATTCCAAATTTCAAATTAGAAAAAGGAATCATCGACCGTCGTGTAGCTATTCTGGAAGCAGAAGGAATCACTTTCAAAACTAATGTAAACGTTGGTGTTAATTTCAGTGTTGAAGAATTAAACCAATTCGATTCTATTGTTTTATGCGGAGGAGCAACTGAAAGAAGAAGCTTGCCAACTAAAGGAATCGAAAGTAAAGGTGTTGTTCAGGCAATGGATTTCTTAACTCAACAAACTAAAGTTTTATACGGAGAATCAATTCCAGATCAAGTTAAAGCAACTGGTAAAGATGTAATCGTTATTGGTGGTGGAGATACTGGTTCTGACTGTATTGGAACTTCAAACAGACACGGAGCTAAATCGGTAACTAACTTTGAGATTTTACCAAAACCTCCAGTTGGAAGAAGCGAGTCAACTCCTTGGCCTTTCTGGCCGTTGCAACTTAAAACATCTTCTTCTCACGAAGAAGGTTGCGACAGAAACTGGTTAATCAATACAAAAGAATTCATTTCTAACGATAAAGGTGAATTAACTGGATTAAAAACGGTTGAAGTACAATGGAAAATGACTCCAGGTCAGCGTCCTGAATTAATCGAAAAAGAAGGTTCTGAGAAAATCTGGCCTTGCGATTTAGCTTTATTGGCTCTTGGATTTACAGGTCCGGAGAAAACGTTAAGCGAGCAATTAGGAATCGAAACTGATATGAGAAGCAATTACAAAGCGCATAACTATCAGACAAACGTTCCTCACATTTTCACTGCTGGTGATATGAGAAGAGGACAATCATTAATCGTGTGGGCTATTTCAGAAGGTCGCGAAGCAGCAAGAGAAGTAGATTTGTTCTTAATGGGCTCTACCAACCTGCCTACTAAAGGAAAAGGAGATTTACCGAGCTTATAATTTTAAGGTTCTGAGATACTAAGATGCTAAGGTTCTAAGTTTTTTTCCTTGCATTTTATTAAATCTTTATTCCGATAACAACATAACTACTAACAAACCCTTGAATTGATATTCAGGGGTTTTGTTTTTTTTTTAGCCACAGATTACACAGATTACACAGATTAAATAGATTTTTTTGTTTGCCACGAATTGCACAAATTTTCACTAATTTTTCTCTTCTCATTGGTTTCTATATTCAATATAGCTCGTGGTTTCAACCACGGGGACACAATATATGATTATACTCAATCCGTAACGTTTCCCGTGGTTGAAACCACGGGTTATGTTTTAGCATTTTGCGAAAAATTAAAAATTTATGGAAATTCGTGTAATTGCTTCGCCTATTCGCTATCGCTCGGGTCGTGGCGAAAAAAATCCATTTAATCTGTGTAATCTGTGGCAAAAAACAACTTCAACAGCATTTAAGAATAAGTTAATTCACAAATTCGAGCCAAAAAAACTTAGTATCTTAGCATCTCAGAACCTTAGCATCTTTAAAAAGGTTACAAAATTCCAAAAACAGCAACTTTTTGTTTAAAATAAAACAATTTGTTATAATTTGTTATTTTTCTGCAAATTATTTGCTGATAGACAAAAGTGTAATAACTTTGCCCAAAATGATTTAAAAATGCAAGCAAAAGATTTACTGCAGTTAGCAGACCAATTTGGAAGTCCATTGTATGTTTACGATGCTGAAAAAATCCAATCTCAGTACAACAGATTAACTAAAGCTTTCTCTAAGGTAGAAAACTTAAGAGTTAATTACGCCATGAAGGCATTGTCTAACGTTGCGATTCTACAGTTATTAAAGAACATGGGGTCTGGTTTAGACACTGTATCAATTCAGGAAGTTTTATTAGGACTTCATGCTGGCTATGAACCCGAAAGAATTTTCTTTACACCAAACGGCGTTTCTCTAGAAGAAATCGAAGAAGTTGCCGCAATGGGTGTACAAATCAATATCGACAATTTATCTATTTTAGAGCAATTCGGAACAAAACATCCACATATTCCGGTATGTATTCGTATCAACCCACACGTAATGGCGGGCGGAAATGCTAATATTTCTGTTGGACATATCGATAGTAAATTCGGGATTTCTGTGCACCAGATTCCGCATATCTTGCGAATTGTTGAAAACACAAAAATGAGCATTGTTGGAATTCACATGCACACAGGATCTGATATTTTAGATATCGAAGTATTCTTGTATGCTGCTGAAATCTTATTTGATACAGCAAAACATTTCAAAGATTTACAATTCTTAGATTTCGGAAGCGGATTCAAAGTTCCTTACAAAAAAGACGATATCGAAACAGACATCGAAGAATTAGGTAAAAAGTTATCAAAAAGATTCAATGCTTTCTGTGCAGAATACGGAAGAGATTTAACGTTGATTTTCGAACCAGGAAAATTCTTGGTGAGTGAAGCAGGTCATTTCTTAGTAAAAGTAAACGTAGTAAAACAAACAACTTCAACAGTTTTCGCTGGAATCGATAGTGGTTTCAACCACTTAATTCGTCCAATGTTTTACGGGTCTTCACACCATATAGAAAACATCTCCAACCCAAAAGGAAAAGAGCGTTTTTACTCTGTTGTAGGATACATTTGCGAAACGGATACTTTTGCAAACAACCGTAGAATCGCTGAAATCACAGAAGGTGACATTTTAGAGTTCAGAAATGCAGGAGCATACTGTTTCTCAATGTCTTCAAACTACAACTCAAGATACAAACCAGCCGAAGTTCTTTGGATGAACGGTCAGGGAATCTTGATTCGCCAAGCTGAAACATTTGAGGATTTACTTAAAAATCAAATTCCGTTGCCACAAGAAATTGCTGCTACGGTTTAACAATAGAAAAAAAGAGAATATCATTTTAATCCCGTTTCTTAATTGAGGCGGGATTTTTTTATTTCAGATTTTTGAGTTTAGATTTTAGATTATTTTGCAACGTCTTGTCAGGCTGAGCGAAGTCGAAGCCCACGCAAAGTAATCACAATATTTGTCATTTCGACGTAAGGAGAAATCTTCGCAAGAAACTCCACCAAGCATATAAAAACCTATCACAAAAAGAAAGAAAAATCTTAAATAATTATTTATCTTTAGCCGAAAAAAAAATGCATCAACAAGAAGGCTATCACACATACTACACATACATTCTTACAAACAAATACAAAACCGTTTTCTACACAGGAGTCACAAATAATTTAAAAATTCGCTTAAGTCAGCACAAAGAACACAATACAACGGGAAACAAAACTTTTACCGCAAAATACAATGCTACTTATTTGTTGTACTACGAAAAATTTACTTGGATTCAAGAAGCAATTGCTCGTGAAAAAGAAGTAAAAGACTGGCGAAGAGAGAAGAAAATTGAATTAATAAAAACCATTAATCCTGATTTGGATTTTCTAAATTATTTATTTGAATGATCTGTTTCCAATCTTTGCGGAGCTACTTGCGAAGATTTCTCCTTCGTCGAAATGACAATATTGTGGATAATTGCAACTGTAAATAGAAAATTGGAATATTAAATATTACCTCAGAAAAATCATATATTTACTCTTCAATAAAATCAAAAAAATTAAATACCTTTGAAATTATGAGCACGACATCAAAACCAAAACATATCGGCAGAAACATAAGCCGAATCAGAGAGCTTAAAGGTATGAAGCAGGAAGCGCTTGCAATTGCAATTGGTTTAAGCCAGCAAACTGTTTCTAACATTGAAGCAAGTGAAACTGTAGATGAAGAAAGACTTGACGAAATTGCAAAAGCTTTAGGCGTTACTAAAGAAGCAATTGAAAATTTTTCTGAAGAATCTGTTTTTAATTTCTTTAATAACTTTTATGACAATAGTGCAAATAACGGAGCGCAAGGAAGTGGAAACACTAACAATTCTTGCACTTTCAACCCGCTTGACAAAGTTGTAGAACTTTACGAACGTTTGGTTCAAGCTGAAAAAGACAAAGTGGAATATTTAGAAAAATTATTAAAAGGAAAATAATTCCTTAGAAATATAAATTTTACGAAAGCACAGAGATTTACTTTGTGCTTTTTTTAAGCCCAGAAACAAAATGTCATATCTTCTTCTTGCTCTTTTTATTGTCATCGTAAATTGCTCCATTTTTTATTTTTTAAAATCTGAAAACGAACTAAAAAAAATACTTTTATATGCATTAGTCTATTTTATCATTGCTCTAATCTTTACAAAAATTTATATTTTACTAGATTTCAAAACAATGCCAAATGATTTTGGGTTCTTTTTACTTTTAATGTTTAGTTGGACTATGATATTAATGCATTTTATAAAAAATCTAAACAACAGAAGAGTAAATATTGCCAAGCGATTACAGATGGAAGATAATCAACTTATCACACCTTCTGCTTATCTTACATTTATTGTAATCTCTGTAACTGCCTTTCAATTGTATTTAATTTTATCAAAAACTATCAATGTTTTTAGAAGTTAAGCAGAACGCTAAAATTTATCCCAACAAATAAAATTCTTATTTTAGCATCCAAAATCAAACCCCAAAATCAAATGAAACCTACAATCCTACTATCAACACTATTACTATTATTTGCAACCAATTCATTCAGCCAAACCTTAGCTGATTTAAAACTAAAACCAAAAGAAATTCCAAAAGGCTATACACCAAACGACGGTAATATTTGTGTGTCGCCTCAGGCTTGTAATTTTTATACTGACATTGAAACCTACAGCAATATTGTTGGAACTGTAAAAAGTAAAGCCATTCAAAGTTTTAAAAACAAAGGTGACAAAGGCTCTATTATGTATTTTGAATTTGACCACGTTTTTAAAGGCGATCGTTTTCTGCAAGGTTTATTGTGGGGAAAAGCTGGCGAACCAACAGACGAACATCCGGAAGAATATGTTGTAAAAGGAAAATTTCTAATAATTTGGAGTTTGAAGGCAGATAGTCCGCTAAAGGAAAAATCGGAAACCAAAATAGAAACACTTTTGCCGTAAAATCCTAATCAGCGCTATTTTGTGTTTTTCAAAACATTCGAAATAAATTAAACATGAAAAAAATACTTTTTATTCTTATATCTCTTTTAGCGATAAGCTGCAGCAATGATGATAAAACGCCTCAAACCGATAAGACTTCTATAAGTCTTGTAACAGGAGTTGATTTTAGACAAACTACAGACGATATGGGATTAAAACTCGGTAACCCAAATACTTTTGTAAAAAACAAATTTTTAATTTTCCCAAATCCTGCACGTAACAACAACAATCTTTACATTTCAGCTCAAGAAAGTATTACAGCAATATGGTTAGTTCCTGCAACTCCCGAAAAAATTTATCAAAGTGTTGATTTCAGCACTATTTTAAACAGCAGCTTATATAGCGAACAATCTATTATATCAAGTTCTAAACTTTCTTTAAACGAATTGTCTACAAGTAATCCTAAACTTGATATAAAAACCCTTACTACAGGATATTATAAAATTTTCGTTAAAATTGGAGGTGTTATTTATTGGGATAATTTATATGTATACACTGATGCAGAAGATAATGAAGAGCATTTTAACACAGTAAAGAATTTTTGGAAATAGGTCTAAAATTATCTTAACGACATTTTAAGACATTAAATAGTATCTTCGTATCTAAAAAAATTATCATATTAAATAATACAAAATGAAACCACAAGTACGAATCCTAATTTATTCTATTCTTTTCTTTTTATACCTTACTTCTACGCATTTTTTTCTTGAATTAAATGAGAAATTTAAAGGTGATGGTTTTGTAACTTTAGGAGTTGGCTTTGGTATTCTGAATCTTATTTATACTTTTACAGCCCTAAAATGGAAACCTCTGCTTAATGTACTTTGCGCTGTCGGAATTGCGGCTTTGGCTATGTTTTTGGCCTTACAGTTTACCAATTTGCATCTGCTTGTAAATTACGATCCGTATCAGGTTAAAACTGCCATTTTTGCTAATGCTGTTTTCTCAATTATCTTTTGGGAAATTGTATATCAAGTTAAGATTAGAAAATCTAAATAAATATATTTTCAGTTGCCTCCAGCTTTAGCTGGGGTTTCATAAAAA
Source organism: Flavobacterium sp. GW823-FHT06G12 (assembly GCF_058794775.1). NCBI lineage: Bacteria > Pseudomonadati > Bacteroidota > Flavobacteriia > Flavobacteriales > Flavobacteriaceae > Flavobacterium > Flavobacterium sp. GW823-FHT06G12. The sequence continues at coordinate 183,081 of NZ_JBXAHE010000001.1, read as the reverse complement.
GTCTCGAAAGGGCTTTAGCCAAAATTATTCATTTGGCTAAAGCCCTTTCTTTTCAATATACACTACTCCCCAGCTAAAGCTGGAGGCAATCCATAATATGATTTGTAAGGATAATATTCAATAGTTCGCAAAACCATATATTTTCGTACGTAATTTTTTATATTAGCATTTTAAAATTTATCTAAGCCTAACATGAAAATTAGAACTCTACTCCTTTTGTCTGTACTTACTATTTCTTGTAAAAAAGAAGCAAAAACAGAAACTTCTAAAATTGCTCCAAAAGATTCTTTGAAGGTAACTGAAAAGAAAGAACCAGAAACACAAAAAACAGATACGATTGTGTTATCTACAAAACATAAAATCAACAAAATCTTATGTGATCTTGACGGAGATAATTTAGATGAAACTGTAGAAATTTTTAGAAGTACAAAAAACCAAAAAAGCGGTCTTAAAATCACTTACGGAAACGGAAAAAGAACTGATTATTTAGGTTTTGGAAATGATATTTTAAATCAAGGTTTTGACGAAATTGATTGGATTGGAATATTTGAAAAAGCGCCCAAAAATGAGGTTTATTTTGAAAATGTAAATGAAGACGGAGAAATCATTGGCGAAGAACAAGTTGCAGAAGAAGACAAAATAAAACTTCCAAACGACGGAATCTTTATTCACGCCGAAGAAAGTTGCGGAGGCGGTGTTATTTATCTTAAAAATGGAAAATACGAATGGATTCAGCAAGAATAAATTAATCGTAATTTAACTTCTAAACTATTTTGAATATGAAAAGTACAACCGAAATTGCAAATCGTTTTAGAGAAGTCATTTTAAACGGAACTTGGATTGCGAATACCAATTTTAAAGATCAGCTAGAAAATCTGGATTGGAAAATTGCAGTTAGTCCAATAAAGAACTTAAATACAATTGCAGTTCTGGCTCAGCATATTCATTATTACATTAAGGGACTTAATGAAGTTTTTAAAGGTGGAACTTTGGATATAAAAGACAAATTTAGTTTTGATTTTCCACCAATTCATTCGCAAGAACAATGGAATGTTTTTTTAAATAGATTCTGGAATGATGCCGAAGAATTTGCTTCACTAATAGAACAAATGCCCGATAAAAAACTCGATGATGTTTTTGTAGATGCCAAATACGGAACTTATAAAAGAAATATCGAAGCTATGATTGAACATAGCTATTATCATTTAGGACAGATCGTCTTAATAAAAAAACAAATAACAAACTAAAAATCAAACAGTAGCATAATAATGAAAAGCTATATTTTAATACTAACAAGTCTTTTTTGTTTAGCAAGTTGCAAAGATTCTAATAAAATAGAAAGAGAAGGCGAACCAACAATTTACAACGTAGAAAGTGAAGATCCGGAAATGAATGCTGCAATTTTGGAAGCAAATGAAACTCTAGATGAATTCAATAAAGGATTATCTAATTTTAATGCCGATAGCCATTCTTTAAAAGTTAAGTTTTCTAATTCAAAAGGCATAGAACATATGTGGATTGGGGAAATTAAGTATATAGACGGAAATTATTCTGGAATTTTAAACAGTGATCCTGAATACATTACAGAATATAAAGCTGGCGACAAAATCGATATTGAAACTTCTAAAATTAGTGACTGGATGTATCTTATAAACGGCAAACTATATGGAGGTTACACCATTCGTGTTTTAAGAGACCGAATGAGTGAAGAAGAACGAAAAGTATTTGACGAAGAAAGCGGTATGCTGATAGATTAATTTTTCTTTAAATAAAAAAACAACTCAACTATTAAATTGTATAAATGCATTTCATGAAAAAAATTACAATCCTATTATTAGCTATCGTTCTTTTTTCAAGTTGTAAATCAGATAAAAAAGAGGAAATTACAACTTCTGCGCCAACTGAAAAATCAACAGAAGAACCTTTTGTTTTAACTGTTGAAAAAATCGATTCAACTCAATTTCCTAAATCAATAAAATATGAAGGTCATATTAAAAATGCTGTTCGTTGGAAAGATAAATCAGGAGATAATATTGTAATTACTACTGAAACAGGTTACCACATCAATAAAAAGTTCGTACACGAAACAGATGGCTCTGATGCCGAATTATTTGCCTACCATTATATCATTTCAGGAAATCAAGTTAAGCAAACTTGGCGAGTTTACGATTTCATTTCAGATTGTCCTGTCGATCTTGTTGCTTCGTTTATTAAAGACACTTTTCAAGTTACAGATTTAAACAACAACGGAATTGCAGAAGTCTGGCTTATGTATAAAACCGTTTGCCACGGAGATGTAAGTCCGTCTGAGATGAAAATTATTATGTACGAAGGAAACACAAAATATGCAATGCGCGGCGAGAATAAGGTTCAAATAGGTGTTGCAGATAATGGCGAAAAGCAATTTGAAGGTGGCGAATTCAAGTTTGATGAAAACTTTAAAAAAGGTCAAAAAGTCTTTAAGGAGTTTGCTCAGAAATTATGGAATGATAACTTAATCGAAACATGGGAAGATTAAAATAATTAAACTTAACGTTAGTTTTTTATTCTTGAAATAGAAAATACTTAAATTTATTCATCAATTCTAAAAAACTAAAAATGAGTAAATTATTTTTTTGCATCGCATTTTTACTTGCATTATCTACATCTGCCCAAACTTCTAAAGAACTTATTGGAAAATGGCAATTGGTAAAATGGACTAAAAACGGAAAAGAAAAAAATATTCAAGAGCGTTTTAAAACAGATCAGGTTTTTCAGGTTTTTAAAGAAAATGGCGATTTTGAAAGCGTTATCGGAGACGAATTGCACAAAGCCAAATGGAAATTATCTAATGACAATTCGCACTTGACTATTATTTCTGTTATCCTGCCGGTTGAGTTTACTATAAACTCTTTTGACAGTCAAAAACGTGTTATAACCAATACGCAAGTTGGTACTTTTGAGTATAAAAAGGTAAGCGAATAAATTAGCATTTATTTTCTTATTCCTTATAAAGATCAAAACATCTAATCTAATCCCGATGGAAGAGATAGCATGCATCGGGACAGATGTTTATTTTGAAAACTGCATTTCTGCTCCTTAAATAAATTAGAAAAAGGCATAGTTGTTGAAAGTTAAATAAAATATATTTGCAACTTCAAAAAACACACTATGCAAAAAATTACTTTTCTAGTTTCTATATTGTTTTTAGCCCTTTCTTCTTGTGGGGTAAAAACAACACAATCAATGCTTAGCGACGGAAATTACGACGGTGCAATTGATCGCGCTGTTGAGGCGCTTCGCACCAAAAAAGATTCTAAAGGAAAACAAGATTATGTTTATTTGCTTGAGGAAGCTTTTGCAAAAGCCAAAGATCGCGATTTGCGTAATTTGGAAATGCTTAATAAAGAAAATAATCCTGCAAATGCCGAACGTATTTATAATACTTATGTACAGCTGAATAATCGTCAAGAAAAAATCAGGCCGATTTTGCCTTTGCCTTTATTGAAATTAGGAAGAAATGCAAGTTTTCCGTTTGATAATTATTCAAATGAGATTGTAAACAGTAAAAATGCACTTTCTAAATATTTATATGAAAACGCTTCTACGCTTTTGAAATCGAATAATAAATTAGATTTTAGAAAAGCATACGACGATTTTGCTTATTTGGAAAGCATTAATCCTGGTTACAAAAACACTAAAAAACTAATGGACGACGCTCAGTTTAAAGGAACTGATTTTGTGGATGTTTACGCTAAAAACGAAACCAATATGGTAATCCCAAAAATGCTTCAAGACGATTTGTTAGATTTTAAAACTTACGGATTGAATGATAAATGGACGGTTTATCATAGCGCAAGACAAAAAAATGTGTCGTACGATTATAGCTTGATTCTTAGTTTCAGACAGATTGCAATTTCTCCAGAACAAATCAAAGAGAAAGAGTTTGTGAAAGAAAGACAAGTTAAAGATGGCGTAAAAACACTTTTAGACAGCCGCGGAAGACCAGTAAAAGATAGTTTAGGTAAAGAAATTAAAGTGGATAATTATAAAACACTTCGCGCAACAGTTTATGAATTCAGACAGTTTAAATCTTGTCTGGTAACGGCAAAAGTAGATTATGTAGACTTAAAAAGCAATCAGCTGGTTCAGACTTTCCCGATAAGCAGCGAATATGTTTTTGAAAATATTTACTCGACTTATAAAGGAAATAGAGGTGCTTGCGATGATAATTATCTAAGTTATTTTGACAAACGTGCCGTGCCGTTTCCGAATAACGAACAAATGGTTTATGATACAGGTGAAGACCTGAAAGCCAAGCTAAAAGACATCATTGTAAAGAATAAAATTAGACGATAATTATATAACACGAGTATAAAGAAAAAGACGCATTTTTGATGCGTCTTTTTTTGTTTAGGTTCTTTCATTGAAAAAAAATCATATTTTTTAATTGCGCAACCAAAAAGTTGCGTATATTTGCAACTGATTAGTTGCGAATTTATATTCAGAAAAATGAAAAGAGATATTTTTCAAGCTATTGCCGATCCGACGAGAAGAGCAATATTAGTTTTGATTTCTTCTACTGCATTAACACCAAATGCTATTGCAGAGCAGTTTCAAACTACAAGACAGGCGGTTTCTAAACACATTAAAATACTAAATGAATGTGATTTATTGGAAGAAAAAAAATTGGGTAGAGAAATTTATTATCAGCTCAAAATCGAAAAAATGAAAGAAGTTGATGAATGGCTAGAGCAGTTTAAAGCAATTTGGGAACAGCGTTTTAGCCAATTGGATCAAGTATTACTAAACTTAAAAGCTAAAGAAAATGAAAACTGATTTATTAATGAATTTTTCTGTAGATAAGGAAAATAAAACTGTAAATGTAAAACGCGAATTCGACGCGCCATTGTCTAATGTTTGGTCTGCTTGGACAGAACCTGAAATTTTAGATTTATGGTGGGCGCCGGCTCCTTTTGTATCTAAAACCAAAACAATGGAGTTTAAAGAAGGCGGAAAAAGATTATATGCCATGGTTGGTCCAGACGGTACAGAACGTTGGAGTTATTTTGAGTATTCTTCTATTTCTCCGAAAACTAACTTTAAACATTCTGCTACTTTTTCTGATGCAGAAGGAAATCCGAATTCAGAATTTGCTAGTTCGTATTGGGATATCACTTTTTCTGAGCAAAACGGTTCTACAATTGTTGACATCGCCATTAGACGTGACAGTTTTGAAGAATTGCAAAAAATAATTGAAATGGGCTTTAGAGAAGGTTTTACTTCGGCAATGCAAGGTTTGGACAAAATCTTAGCAGAAAAATAAACCAATCTAATTAACGATTTACAACTTAAAATCTAAAGAAAATGAAATCAAATCTTTTAATGAATTTTACTGTAGACAAAGAAAATAAAACTGTAAATGTAAAACGTGAATTTAATGCTTCATTGCCGCAAGTATGGTCGGCTTGGACAGAACCTCAAATTCTAGATTTGTGGTGGGCGCCAGCTCCGTGGAAATCACGAACAAAAAGCATGAATTTTGAAGAAGGCGGACGACGATTGTATGCAATGGTTGGCCCTGAAGGTGAAGAACATTGGGCTATTGCCGATTATACTTCAATAAATCCGAAGACAAACGTAAAATGGCTAGATGCTTTTTGCGATAGCGAAGGAAACTTAAACGAAGAATTTCCGCGTTCTGACTGGGACGTTACTTTCTCTGAAAAAGATGGTTCTACTTTTGTTGATGTCGTAATCAAGCACGAAAAATTATCCGATCTAGAAATGATTATTCAAATGGGATTCAAAGAAGGTTTTACCATTGCTATGGAAGGTTTGGATGCTATTTTTGCAGAAAAAGCAAAATAATTCTCCAATTACATATAAAAGGCCAAAACAAAAGAAGAATTTACTGATATTAAAATTGTATTTTCGTTTTACATAAACATTTTTACTTTACTATCAATGAACAAATTTTTTGCCCTGGCCTTTTTGCTTTTTTCTTCGACTTTAGCATTCAGCCAAAAGAATAAAACAAAAACCATAGAAACTTCAAAGCCTTTTGTGCTTGGCGTAATTGACGAAATTCAATCAAAAGAATTAAACGAAAAAAGAATTCTCAATATTTATCTTCCCGAAGGCTATAATCCTGCTGAAGCCACAAAATACCCTGTAATTTATTTATTGGACGGTTCTGCCGATGAAGATTTTATTCATATTTCGGGATTGGTTCAGTTTAATAGTTTTGAATGGATTAATCAGGTTCCAAAATCAATTGTTGTAGGAATTGCAACTGTCGACAGAAAGAGAGATTTCACTTTTCCAACTACTATCGAAAAAGACAAAACCCGTTTTCCTACAACAGGGCATTCTGATCAGTTTATTGCTTTTATCGAAAAAGAATTACAGCCTTTTATTGAAAAAAAATACAAGACAAATGATTCTAAAACCATTATTGGCCAATCTCTTGGCGGATTGTTAGGAACTGAAATCCTGCTTAAAAAACCAACTCTTTTTAATAAATACGTTATTATAAGTCCGAGCTTATGGTGGAATAATGGTTCTTTGTTAGATTTGGATTCTGAAATGCTGAAAGAAAATTTTAAACAGCCAACCGAAATTTATGTTGCTGTTGGAAAAGAAGGATTGGCTCCAACTGCAATTCCGCATGTTATGGAAGTTGATGCCAATTTACTTGCAGAAAAACTAAAAGGATCTAAAAGCAAAAATGTAAAAACTTACTTCGATTATTTCCCAGAAGAAAATCATGGTTCAATTCTGCATACAGCAGTTTTTAATTCTTTCAAATTCTTTTATCCTAAAAACAAGGAATAATATTTTTTTGTAAAATGTGAAATGTAAAACTTGTCATTTCACATTTTACATACAACAATTCTATCCAAGCCACCCTTCTCTATCCAAACTTCTATATTGAATCGCTTCGGCAATATGAGACGAAACAATATTTTCGGAATAATCTAAATCGGCGATTGTTCTTGAAACTTTCAAAATTCTATCATAAGCCCTCGCGGAAAGATTCAATCGTTCCATTGCGGTTTTTAGCAATTCTTTTGAAGGTTCGTCTAAAACACAAAATTCTCGAATGAGTTTACTGCTCATTTGAGCATTGTAATGAACATTTTCTACCGTTTCAAATCGTTTGGTCTGAATTTCTCTTGCTGCTGTAACTCGCTTGCGAATTTCTACACTGCTTTCTGCTTTTCTTTCATCAGCCAATTTCTCAAACGGAACTGGAGTAACTTCAATATGAATATCAATTCGATCCAATAATGGTCCAGAAATTTTACTCATATAACGTTGCATTTCCTGTGGAGAAGAAGTATTTGGCATGCTCGGATCGTTAAAGAATCCGCTTGGACTTGGATTCATACTTGCCACCAGCATAAAAGACGAAGGATAAGTAATGGTAAACTTAGCTCTCGAAATAGTTACTTCTCGATCTTCTAAAGGCTGACGCATGACTTCTAAAACATCACGTTTAAATTCTGGCAATTCATCTAAAAACAAAACACCATTGTGCGCCATCGAAATTTCCCCAGGCTGAGGATAGCTTCCGCCACCAACCAAAGCAACATTAGAAATAGTATGATGTGGACTTCTAAATGGTCTCTGATTCATTAATCCGACTTCCTTTAACTTTCCTGCAACACTATGAATTTTAGTGGTTTCTAAGGCTTCACGCAAAGTCATTGGTGGTAAAATACTCGGAACACGTTTTGCTAACATTGTTTTTCCTGCTCCTGGCGGACCTATCAAAATGATATTATGCCCGCCTGCTGCTGCGATTTCCATGCAGCGCTTAATGCTTTCTTGTCCGCGCACGTCTGAAAAATCATGCTCGGGAAAATCTAATGTTTTATAAAATTCTGCTCTTGTATCAATAACTGTTGGCTCTAGCGTTCCTTTTCCTTTAAAAAAATTAATTATTTCCTGAAGATTGGAAACTCCATACACATCTAAACCTGCTACAATTGCAGCTTCTTTTACATTTTGAATCGGAAGAAAAAAACCTTTATAGCCTTCTTCTTTCGCTTTTATAGCAATTGGCAATGCTCCGCGAATAGGCTGCAAACTTCCATCGAGAGAAAGTTCTCCCATAATAATATATCGCTCTATTTCTGGAGCTTTAATCTGGTCTGAACCGACTAAAATTCCCATTGCCAAAGTTAGATCATAAGAAGAACCTTCTTTTCTAAGATCAGCAGGTGCCATATTGATTGTGATTTTCTTTCCTGGAAGACTGTAACCATTATTTTTAAGAGCAGCGGCGATTCTATAACTGCTCTCTTTTATGGCATTATCTGGAAGCCCAACCAAATGATAGCCAATTCCTTTATCCATATGAACCTCAACTGTAATTGTTGTGGCCTCGACTCCAAAAACGGCACTTCCGTAAACTTTTACTAACATAATTATCTATTCATTAATTGTTTTTAAAACTAATGAAAAATAATTAATTGTAAATATTTTATTACAAAAATAATTTAATTCTAAAAAGGCAGTACAATTTGATTTTTAATCACCTCCACAATACTACTCAACTCCAAACAATTCTGATGTGACCACAATTTGCTCTCAACTTCATTATTCAAAATACAATTTTGGCATTCGATAATTTCATGTGAATATCCTTTTCCTAAAGTTGGTAAAGTAAAAGCTGCTTCTTTTTCTTCATTCATAAATAGAGAATAACCATCGGCAACAAACCATGGCGCATTCAACTCTATTCTTCCTTCTGTTCCAGAAATCACAGCTTTCATATCAGATTCTGAAACTATAGAAGCATGTAAAACTGATTGCCCTGATTCGTATTGTAAAATCATTGAAGTCTGCAAATCAATATCGTTTTTATGTTTAGCTGCTTTCGCCAAAATCTCTTTCGGATTCCCCAATATTATATAGGAGAGAAATAAAGGATAAACGCCAATATCAAATAATGCCCCACCTCCTAGTTCTTTATCAAAAAGTCTTTTGTTTTCTTTTTCACTTCCATGAAAGGCAAAATCGGCTTTTATATAATTTACTTTACCGATTGCTCCTTTATTGATTTTTTGCAAAACATCTTGAACTGATGGAATAAATCGAGTCCAAAAAGCTTCCATAAAAAACGTATTGTGCTTTTTGGAAGCTTCAATCATTCTTTCGGCATCTTTGTAAGATAGCGCCATTGGTTTTTCGCATAAAACATGTTTTCCTTTCTCTAACGCTTTTATGGATAATTCGGCATGCGAATTATGAGGAGTTGCGATATACACAATCTCAACTTCTGGATCTTCAAAAAGCAAATCATAAGAATTATACATTCTTAATGCATTGAATTTTCCGCCAAATTCCTCTGCTTTAGAAAAATCTCTAGAAGCAACTGCCGTCAGTTCAGCATTTTCAATCAATAATAAATCTGATGCAAACTGACTTGCAATATTTCCCAATCCTACTATTCCCCACTTAATACTTCTATTTTTCATCCTTAAATTATAATCATCAAAATTGTTAAAATGATTCAAAAAAATCCTTTACAACCAACTCTAGACGTTTTTTAAACAACAAATATCTATTATCCTACAAAAAATAGCAATCAATTACCCCAAAAATTATCAAAATTGAGGGTAAGTGAAAAAAAAATGTTGTCAAATTGTAAATTTTAAGTTTGTTTTAAGAAATTCACGCAAAATGATAGGGGTTAAATTTTAAATTTAACAAAAATTAAACATGTAACCCTATTTTTTTAGGGGGTATTAAATGATTTTATACTTTTATAAAAAATTTAAAACTAAATAACTATGCGAAAAATTATTTTAAGTGTGATTCTTATCACGATTTTGGTACTAACCTTTATTTCAAATTTTATTATTGCAGACAACCCAATTCCTGCAGAAGCTGTAAAATTTGATACTGGAGATACTGCCTGGATGATCGTTGCAACTGCTTTTGTATTGTTAATGACACCTGGATTAGGGTTTTTCTACGGAGGTATGGTAGGTAAGAAAAACGTAATTAGTACTATGCTTCAAAGTTTTATGGCAATGGTAATTGTTACTATTCTATGGACAGTTGTTGCTTTTGGATTGGCTTTTGGACCAACAATTGGTGGAATTATAGGAAACCCATCTCAGAATTTATTCTTTGCAGGAGTTGGAACTAACACAGCTTGGAGTCTTGCACCAACAATTCCATTTATTTTATTCGCATTATTTCAGGCAAAATTCGCCATCATTACTCCTGCATTAATTACAGGTGCTTTTGCAGAACGTATTCGTTTCTGGGCTTATCTGTTATTCATGGTTTTATTCATTATCTTAATATATGCTCCTCTTGCTCATATGACATGGCACCCTGATGGAGTTTTCTTCAAAATGGGAGTTCTGGACTTCGCCGGAGGAACAGTAGTGCATATGAGCGCTGGATGGGCTGCTTTGGCTGGAGCTATGTTCTTAGGAAAAAGAAAAGTTCAAAAAGTTAATCCTGCTAGAATTACTTATGTATTATTAGGAACAGGTTTACTTTGGTTCGGATGGTTTGGTTTTAACGCTGGATCTGCTTTAGGAGCAAATGGTCTTGCTGCTCAAGCTTTAGGAACAACAACTGTTGCTGCCGCTGCCGCTGCTATGGCTTGGGTTTTCCTTGATAAAATTTTAGGACATAAATTATCTGCTCTAGGAGCTTGTATTGGAGCTGTTGTTGGTCTTGTTGCTATTACACCTGCTGCTGGTTTCGTAAGTATTCCTCACGCAATCTTCATTGGTTTATTCTCTGCAATTGTAAGTAATATCGTAGTAAGCAAATTCCCTAAAGGAAAAATCGATGATGCTCTTGATGTATTTGCTTGTCACGGTGTTGGTGGTATGGTAGGTATGCTTTTAACTGGAGTTTTCGCTTCAAAAGCAGTTAATCCTGCAGTTGGAGATAATCAAGGTTTAATCTTCGGAACTCCAACATTGTTCATTAACCAATTAACTGCTTTAGTGATTGTTTCAATCTTTGCCTTTGTAGCTTCTTACGCTTTATTCTTCATTGTAAACAAAATTACTCCTCTAAGAGTTACTGAAGAAAAAGAAGAACTAGGATTAGACATCTCTCAACACGGAGAATTCTTATAAAAATAAATTCCCTTTCTCACATTACTTGATAAATAAAAAAGCACTCTAAATTTGACTTAGAGTGCTTTTTGCTTTTTGAATTAAAATCAAACCTTTTTATTTTTATATATTACTTTTTTTTGATTAAAACGAAAGAGAGCCAATGAACGAGAAAAAATAAACGAGACATAATATGCATAAAAAGATAATTATTAACCAAGATCTAAAAATCTCAGACTTTGTAATCGATTCATCATCTCCTTTTTCTCGACGTGTCTTTACATTATCTTTACTAGCTAAATACCATAAAAACGCAACTAACGCAAATGCTCCACTTATTATTAAATCTAAAAAAATAGAAAACTTCATTATTTAAAATTAGCAATTCCTTCTTTTAGCCATTCTAAATATTCATCAGCGTTTACGTAGCTAATTGTCGGTTTAGAAGTATTCATATTTTTTCCTTCCAAATCTGTAATAACATATAAAGGCTGTGTATTGGTTTTATATTTTGAGATCATAAAATCTGTCCATTTATCTCCAACTGTAATAATTTTATCTCCAGCGGCGGTTGTAAATTGCTCTTCTTTTGGCAATTCACGTTTATCATCAACATAAAGAGAAATTAAAACCACATCATTTTTTAGAATTGGTAAAATTGCAGGTTCAGACCAAACGTTATTTTCCATTTTTCTGCAGTTTACACAAGCATAGCCTGTAAAATCTAGCATGATTGGTTTGTTGATTTGCTTTGCATAAGCTAAGCCATCTTCGTAATCGTGGAAAACCATAATTCCGTGCGGACCTAATTCTGCCCCTTCAGGCAAACCTTTTCCTGCTTCTGAAGAAACTGCTCCATTTCCTGATCCTCCAACTCCAAACGGACTTTCACTATATTGCGGAGGAGGCGGGAATGCACTAATTAACTTCAAAGGTGCTCCCCAAAGTCCAGGAATTAAATACATCGTGAATACTAAAGTTAGTAATCCTAAATACAATCGTCCAACAGAAATATGGTGTGTTGGGCTATCGTGAGGCAATGTAATTTTTCCGAATAAATATAAGGTCAAAGCTCCAAAAATAGCAATCCAGATTGCGATGAAAACTTCTCTTTCTAAGAAATGCAATTGTAAAACCAAATCTGCATTTGATAAGAATTTAAATGCTAATGCTAATTCCAAAAACCCTAAAACAACTTTTACCGTATTTAACCATCCTCCAGATTTTGGCAACGAATTTAACCAACCTGGAAACATGGCAAATAACATAAACGGAAGTGCTAATGCCAACGAGAAACCTAACATTCCAACAATTGGCGCAATTCCTCCGTTTGATGCCGCTTCAACTAATAAAGTTCCAACAATTGGCCCTGTACAAGAAAATGACACAATTGCCAAAGCCAGAGCCATAAACAATATTCCGATTAAACCGCCTTTATCAGCTTGTTGATCTGCTTTGTTTGCCCATGAATTAGGAAGCATGATTTCGAAAGCTCCCAAAAATGAAGTAGCAAAAATGATTAAGATAACGAAGAAAATCAAGTTAAACCAAACATCTGTAGACAAAGCGTTTAAGGCATCTGCACCAAATATTTTAGTTACAATAAGACCTAAAATTACATAAATAGCAATAATAGAAAATCCGTAGATAATCGCATTTCTAATGCCTTTTGCACGGCTTTTACTTTGTTTAGTAAAGAAACTCACTGTCATCGGGATCATCGGGAAAACGCAAGGGGTCAACAATGCTGCAAATCCTGATAAAAAAGCAATGAAAAAGATTGAAAACAAACTTCTTGCAGGCGCTGGCGCAGGAATTTCTTCTTCAGCAGCTTCTGCTGTCTTTTCAACTTTTGGCTGAACAGTTTCTTCTTTTTTAACAGTATCAATAGCCAATCCAACCACTTTGGTTTCATCAGCTTTAGCTTCAGTTACAACTGGAATTTCATCTATTTTAAAAGTCGAAGGCACTGCAATCGAGAATTTCTTGTTCGAATTGATACATACTTCTTTACAAACCTGAAAATCAAAATCTACATCGACCGTTTTTAAGTTCGGGTTTATAATTTTTATTTCTTGCTCAATGTGTGCTTTCCCTTCAAAGAAAGTTTCATCTACACCAAAAACATCATTATAAGCTGTTCTGGTTTTACCTTCTTTAGCTTTTCCAACTAGTTCGTAATTTCCTTTTTGATTTTTAAAAGTTATTTCTAATGCCAAAGGTCCGCCGTCTGGAGTAAATTGCGAATACATATGCCAGTCTTTTTCGATTGTTCCATCAAAAATTAAAACTGCATTGTTTCCTTTTTTCTCAATTTTAGAAGTCCATTTTACGGGTTCTAATATTTGTGCATTACCTTTTGCAAAAGCAAAGAAAAACACGAATAGTAAAATGGTTTTAGTCCAAATATTTTTTGACAAATTTGTCTGAAGATTTCGAGTAAAGTTCATTATTGTAATTCTATTTTTAGTATTTGATTTGTGGTTTTCTCTATTTTAAAACGTTCGTCCTGTCTTATTCCAACAACCCAAACGATTTCATTTTCAGAACATAAAATCCAAGTTTTTTCTTTTTCAATTAATGATAATTTTTCGTCTTTAAAAAGCTTGCTAACTTTTTTAGATTTTCCTCTCATTCCAAAAGGCTGAAAAACATCTCCTTCTTTCCATTTACGTAAAATCAAAGGAAAGCGGATTTTATCGGAATCGACAAATATAACCTTATTTGAACCGAATGTTGTGTGACCAACGTTACAAAGACTCATTTTTAAGGGAAAATTAACTTCTGTCTCGTTTTCGCCAATTTCATATTCGCTTTCTTCTGGCATTTCAGAAAATGGACTTAAGATGAGTGTTTCTCTATTTTTTAGCAATCTAAATTCCTCCGAAAGAACTTGTTTTCCTGATTGTCCTTCAACTAAATCATAAATATCGTTCCATGCTGTAAAACCAAATTCATTAAGCCATTGATACAGATACGATTTATAATTCGGAAGTTTTTTTAGCTGATTTAAATCGAAATGAATGTCATCACCTGCTTCTTTTGCAACCTGCTGATAAATCATAATCGACGCATCTTCACCCATTTCTTTTGACTCTTGAAGAAATGACTGTGTCTTTTGAAAAGCATCTAAGAAATTAGGATTAATTTCTTTTAAGATCGGAACCAAATTATGACGGATTTTATTTCGCAAATATTTAGTAGAAGCATTACTGCTGTCTTCACGCCATTCTATCTTATTCTCTTCTGCATATTTCAAAATTTCTTCTCTAGAAAAAGGCAGAAGTGGACGAATAATTTTATCGTTTTGTTCTGGAATTCCAGTTAAACCTTCTAATCCTGTTCCGCGAGTTAAATTGATAATAAAAGTTTCCAAATTATCATCGGCATGATGCGCTGTGAGAATATAATCGAAGTTTTCTTCTTCCAAAAGTTCATAAAACCAACTGTAGCGAAGTTCTCTTGCAGCAACTTGAGTCGATAATTTATAATCTTTTGCAAAAGCTTCAGTATCAAAATGAGTGGTAAAAATCGAGATATTATTCTGATTGCAATAGTTTTGAATAAATTCCTGATCTCCAAAACTTTCCAATCCGCGAAGTTGAAAATTGCAATGTAAAACAGCAATCTCAAAAGGCATTTTACTTAATAAATGTAATAAAACCATACTGTCTAACCCGCCACTCACAGCCAAAAAAAGCTTTTTCTGTGCTAAAAAGGGAAATCTTGAAACGATATGATTTTGAAATTTTGAAAACATCTGATAAAAGTAAAAAATTAAATTCGATCTATTTTTAAACGAAATGTTAAGCGAATATATTTTTGCCACGAATTCCACGAATTCCACAATTTTTTTTTGCTAAATTCTATAAAATAGCCACAGATTAAAAGGATTAAAATGATTAAAAAATCTGTGCGAATCTTTTTAATCTGTGGCAAAAAAAATAATTCGTGCAAATTTGTGCAATTGGTGGCGAATAAAAATTACTGCAAAACTTCGTGCATTGCTTTTGCCTTTAGCAAACATTCTTCGTATTCTTTTTCTGGAACTGAAAGCGATGTTATGGCGCTTCCAACCGAAAATGAAACATATTTATTTTCTTGATTGTATAAAATACTTCTGATTACAACATTAAAATCAAAATCGCCAACAGGTGTAAAATAGCCAACTGCGCCACTGTATAATCCTCTTTTGGTTTCTTCTAGATTCTCCACAATTTCCATTACAGAAATCTTTGGCGCACCTGTCATACTTCCCATCGGAAAGGTTGTTTTTAAGACATCTACCGGAGAATATTGCGAATCTAATCTTGAAGTAATTGTAGAAATCATTTGGTGCACTTGCAGAAAAGAATAGATTCCGCAGAGTTCTTCAACCACAACCGAACCTTTTTGTGCTGTATGCGATAAATCATTTCGAACCAAATCAGTTATCATGATATTTTCTGCTCGTTCTTTGGCATCTGAAACTAAAATATTTTTCGACTTTTCATCTTCAATTGGATCAGAAAAACGTTTAGAAGTTCCTTTTATTGGCTGAGAAATGATCTTATCTCCTTCTTTTTTTAAATAGCGTTCTGGCGATGCAGAAAGCAGATAGTTTTTAAAGTTTTTAAAGAAAACCGAAAAAGGCGGTTGTGAAATCTCATTAAGTTTCTGAAATTTTTCTAACGGATTAATATCTGCATTTTCAGCATAAAATTCCATACAGAAATTCGCTTCATACATATCTCCAACATGTATATGTTCCAGCATTTTATTCACTTTCTGAACATATAATTCTTTAGAAATGCGTTGTTGAATATTTAGCTTTTCTTTACTTTCAACTTTCGACTTTCGACTTTCGACTATTTCATTAAAATCCTCTTCAAGTTCGTCATCACAAAACATTAAATATTGTATTTCAAGTTCATTTCCTCTCAGAATAAAAATCTTTTTAGGCTGAAAGAAAAACAAATCAGGAAAATGCAAACCATCAAAATTGTTCGATTGAAGTTTTTCGACATCATTCTTTAAATCATAAGAAAGGTATCCAAAAAGCCAGTCTTTTGTATTTTGCTGATATTGTTTTAAATCTTCAAAAGCATTGTAATAATCTGTTTGTAAAGAAGTAAATGCATCTACTGCCAATATGCAGTCAAAATTGGAATACTGCTGCGGATAAGAATTGCTGTCTAAAAAAACGACTTCGCGAAATTGCTGCGCCCAACTTAAAAGCTGCTCTTTAAACAGTTTTGGATTGGCAATATTTTTATGAATGGAAACTCTCAAAAATGGTAATTTTAAAGGTCAAAATTACGACAAAATTCTGTCATTAGCGGAAAGCGAAAAAAATAATCTAACGATTTGAATTACATTACAAAACTGTTAAAAAGACATTTATTTTATAAGAAAAAATTCGTTATATTTGATATACAATTAGATTAATCCTAAAACAGCCCTAATTTGATTGTAAAATCCTTAAAAAAGAATCTCAAAAAAAAATAATTTGCGATTCTATTTTGAGCTTTTAGACTGCATCTTTTCCAATGACTTAATTATATTTTTTAACCCTAAAAAAATCCTAAGTATTATGAAAATTGCCACAATTATTGTCCGTGTTTTAATTGGCCTTTTGTTGCTTTTTGCCTCTATCAGTTATTTTTTCCATCTAATGCCTGAGCCAGAAACTACAGGAGATTTTAAAGCCTTTAATGTTGGTTTAATGGCTTCTACGTATTTAATGCCTCTAGCAAAATCTATCGAATTACTTTGCGGAATTGCATTTGTAACTGGGCGTTATGTAACTTTAGCAAACATTTTGATCTTACCAATTACGGTAAATATTTTGTTTATCAATTATTTCCTAACACCTAACGGTCTGCCAATTGCAGCGCTACTATTTCTAGGAAATTTATTTTTGATTTACAGATACTGGGATAATTATAAAAGTGTTTTTACTGCGTAAATCATTTTTTAAATAAAAACAAAAAAGCCTGTCAGATTTTATCCGACAGGCTTTTTTTGTTTTAATTCATCTTATCGTGTTTCACCCAAACTAAATCGGTTACTTTATATCCAATTTCCTGAGCTTTGATAAGAAAATCTGCTTTGATACTTTCAGGAATTGTTTTTTCTCTAGAAAGTATCCACATGTATTTTAAACTTTCTCCAGCCACAAGCGCGTATTTATAATCTGTATCGATTGCTACGACATTGTAACCAGAATAAAAAGGACCAAAAAATGAGACTTTCAGCATACCAATATTGTCCTTTTTGACAAATTTAGCTTTCCCGACACTTTGTTCCCATTTGTCTTTTTTGACATCATAGCCCTTATTATCGACTTTTATTGTATTATCCTCGTTTAAAGAATATTCGGCAGTTACATTGTTCAAATCTCTTTCCCATTTGTAATCTAATCTGGCAATTTCATACCATTTTCCGAGATATTTTTTGCTGTCAAAGTTTGTTACAGCTTTAGCATTTTTTGGAATTCCGCCTCCACAAGAGTACAATGCGATTCCTATTCCTGCTCCAATTAGAATTGGAGCGATATATTTACTTTTCATAGCACTATCTTTTTAATAATCATAAAGATAGTTCCATAAATACACATCTAATTTACAAAATTTTTGTTCAAGTTTACATTTTTAAGAAGCAAAAAAAGCAACAGAATTCGAAATTTTTAAAAAGATCCCGTTACATGAGCTACAAAGCATTAAATTTGAGCGATAATCAATAACACAAAAATGAGAATCCATTTATTACTATTTTTTATTTTTTTTTCTTTTACCTGCCAATCTCAAACTATACAAACAGTAGATTCTTTAAATAACGAAATTTGCAAGTCATTAATTCAAAATAGAATTTTAAACGATGAGATAAGACTTAATAGCATTAACAAATCTCATGTAATGCCTTTTTTGGCAAAATTTAAAGATACGATAGCGCAACGTGAAGCCTTTGAAAAAATGATCTATCGCCTGCAAAAAAACTGTAATGAATTTAATGCAATTTTCCCTAAAGACTCTACACAAAATGGATGGGGAATGCAAAATGAAAAACCTTTGGATCACATTTCAAAAGAACAATGCAATAGTTTTGACGAATGTAAAAAATTCTATTATTGGGAGGAAAGAGAAAAAAAAGTAGAAGTTACTATAGATGGAAATTTTTGGATAGAAAAATTTAGCGACAACACGTTTTCTAAACTTTTCTATAAAAAAAGAGGCAATTGCGAATTTGAACTTGAATTTATTGAAAGTAACAATTTGTCACGAAAAAACCTAAGTGTAAAGGGCGATAAATATCGATATAAAATTTATGATGAAGCAAAAAACGTTTACAGTGTTTATTCCAAAAACAAAGAAACTTATTATACTTTCAAATTAATTAAAGAATAAAAAAACCGTCAGAGTAAATTCTGACGGTTTTTCTTTATAGTTTAACGTAAAAATTATACGTGTAAAGCTCTATTTTCTGTAGCTGCCAATGCTGCTTCTTTTACCGCTTCCGCGAAAGTTGGGTGTGCGTGGCTCATTCTTGAAATATCTTCAGCAGAAGCTTTAAATTCCATTGCAGTAACCGCTTCAGCAATTAAATCTGCTGTACGAGCACCAATCATGTGAACTCCTAAAACCTCATCTGTTTTTTCGTCAGCCAAGATTTTTACAAATCCATCTAAGTCAGCACTTGCTCTTGCACGTCCTAAAGCTTTGAATGGGAAACTTCCAGATTTATATTTCACTCCAGCAGCTTTCAATTGCTCCTCAGTTTGTCCAACTGCAGCAACTTCTGGCCAAGTGTAAACTACACCAGGAATTAAGTTGTAATCGATATGTGGTTTTTGACCCGCTAAGATTTCTGCAACCATTACTCCTTCTTCCTCTGCTTTGTGCGCTAACATTGCTCCACGAACAACGTCACCAATTGCATAGATATTTGGAGTACTAGTTTGCAAATGATCGTTTACTTCAACTTGTCCTCTTTCTGAAATTTTTACTCCAGCTTTGTCAGCATTTAATCCGTCTGTGTAAGGACGACGACCAACAGAGACTAATGAATAATCCCCTTCAAGAGTGATTGTTTCTCCTTTTGCGTTTTCAGCTTGAACCACAACAGCATCGCCGTTTCTTTCTACTGATTTTACTTTGTGAGAAACGTAGAATTTCATTCCTTGTTTTTTCAATACTTTAGTCAATTCTTTAGAAAGAGCTCCGTCCATTCCTGGAATGATTCTGTCCATGAATTCAACCACAGAAACCTGAGCACCTAAACGAAGGTAAACTTGTCCAAGCTCGATCCCGATAACTCCACCACCAATGATCACTAAGTGCTTTGGAACTTCTTTTAAAGCTAAGGCTTCAGTAGAAGTGATGATTCTTTCTTTATCAATTTTAATAAACGGCAAAGAAGATGGTTTTGATCCTGTAGCAATTACAGTATATTTTGCTTCGATAGTTTCTGAAGTTCCGTCAGCTTTAGCAACAGCAATATGGGTTGCATCTACGAAAGAACCTAAACCATTGAAAACAGTAATTTTATTTTTATCCATTAAGTAGTTAATTCCACCTACGGTTTGATCTACAACAGCTTGTTTACGCGCAATCATTTTCTCTAAATTGATTTTTACATCACCAGAAACTTCAATTCCGTGATCTGCAAAATGAGCAATTTCTGAATAGTGGTGAGAAGATGATAATAATGCTTTTGAAGGAATACAACCTACGTTAAGGCAAGTTCCTCCTAATGAATTATATTTTTCTACAATAGCAGTTTTGAAACCTAATTGTGCGCAACGAATTGCTGATACATATCCGCCAGGACCTGAACCTATAATGACTACGTCAAATGAACTCATAGTTTATCTTTTTATTTTAAGCGTCACAAATTTAAGGAATAAAGTTCTTTTTGAAGTTTAATTTTCAATGTTTTTTGCGTGAAATTTTGGGTGTGGGTTTTCTGCCACGAAGGCTCGAAGACGCAAAGTTTTTTTTGAATTGTTAGTTTAACCGCAAAGTGCGTTAAGAGTCACGCAAGGTTCGCAAAGCTTATCTTTATCAATGATTATAACGCAATATTGTCATTTCGACGAAGGAGAAATCCTAGCGAGAAGCTCGACAAAGATTTGGTTCTCGTTGCGGAGTTACTTGCGAGGATTTCTCCTTCGTCGAAATGACATAAAATGAGAACAAAAACCTTTGAACCTTTGTCACTTTGAATCTTTGAACCTTCTAGTTAAGGTTTCTTTTCAGGATTTCTTGAAGTGTGAAATACAGAATAAATTACTATTTCATTTCCGATGATCTCATAAACAATAACAAAGGGAAATTTAACCAAAGTCATTTCACGATAATCTGGTTGCTTTTTAATTTCAAATAATTCTGGATTTGTTTTTAAAACCTTGAGATAAGATCTTAAATAAGTTAAAAATTACTTTCCTAAACCTTTACTTCTGCTTTCGTAAAATTCAATAGATTCATCAATTTCTTTTTCTGCTAATGGTAAAATTTTAATTTTAAAAACGATATTTAGCATTCAAACGTTGCTCGACCTCTTCCCAACTATTTGCCTCTATTTCTCCAGACAGATATTTTTCTCTTTCTTCGGCAACTAAATTGTAATGTGAATCGGGAACAATTGACTCTTTTTCATCATGATTAATGGCATCAAAAACGCTTTCCAAAATTTCTAATTTTGAATCGTCGTCAATGAATTTACCAAAATCTTTTATAAGCTTACGTCTTAATTCCATCGTTTCCATTTTTATTTGCATTTAAAGATTTATAATGATTCAATTATGTTAAAACTTATTTTACGATACAAAGTCTCAGAGAAAAAACTTAGAATCTTAGTATCTTAGCATCTCAGTATCTCAGTATCTTAAAACGAAATCACCGTCGAATTCTTCACTTCACTAATCATAAACATACTTTGTGTACTTCCTATATGCTGTAATGAAGTTAGTTTTGTGACTAAAAACTCTCTGTAAGCTTCCATATCTTTTACCAAGACTTTCAGGATATAATCATAATCACCGCTTACATGATGGCATTCAAGAACTTCGTTTAATTTGATGACTTCGCTTTCAAATTTGGTCAGAAATTCTTTGGTGTGTTGAATGAGTTTTAAATGACAGAAAACCACAAATCCCTTTTCGATTTTAGATTTATCAACTAAAGCCACATAGCTTTTTATTATTCCTTCTCGCTCTAGTTTTTTGATTCGTTCGTAAACTGCTGTTACTGACAAATTGAGTTTTAAAGACAATTCTTTATTGGTCTTTTTACTGTCGGTTTGAAGCAGAACGAGGAGTTTTTTATCGATTTCGTCAAGAATCATATCTATTGTTTTTGAAGATGAAAGAAAATCTACAGAATTGCATTTTACATGTCAAATTTAGATTAAAAATCAACAAAAAATCATTTTTATAGTTTTAAAATCTATAAAAATAACTACTTATTGACATTTTTTCTAATTAAACTTTTCTTTGACCAAAAATCTAACAGAAACGATTTAAAACTTGAAACAAAAAACTAACTATAATGAAAGATTTTAAACCAGCAGATAAAATTCAGGATCTACAATATTTTGGTGAATTTGGCGGAGTAAATCCGTCGATTTCAGATTCTTCGACTTATACTTTTTTATCGGCAAAAACCATGTTTGATACTTTTGAAGGCAATATGGAAGGCTGTTATTTGTATTCGCGCCATTCTTCGCCAAGTAATTTATATCTGGATCAAGCTTTGGCAGCAATGGAAGGAACAGAAACAGCAAATGTTTCGGCTTCAGGAATGGGCGCTATTACTCCTACTCTATTACAATTGTGCGGTGCCGGAGATCATATTGTTTCGAGCCGAACGATTTATGGCGGAACTTATGCTTTTTTAAAAAATTTTACACCTCGCTTCGGAATTGAAACGAGCTTTGTTGACATTACAAAACTCGATATTGTTGAAGCTGCGATAACTTCAAAAACTAAAGTTTTGTATTGCGAAACAGTGAGCAATCCGTTATTAGAAGTTGCAGATATTAGCGGTTTGGCTAAAATTGCTAAAAAACACAATTTGAAATTGGTTGTAGATAATACTTTTTCACCTTTATCGGTTTCTCCTGCGAAATTAGGTGCTGATATTGTAATTCATAGTTTGACAAAATATATTAATGGAAGCAGTGATACTGTTGGCGGTGTAACTTGTGCATCTAAAGAATTTATTAATTCATTGAAAAATGTAAATTCTGGCGCGAGCATGCTTCTAGGTCCAACAATGGATAGTTTGCGTTCGGCAAGTGTGATGAAAAACTTGAGAACACTTCATATTCGCATCAAACAGCACAGTCACAATGCGCATTATTTGGCTGACCAATTTGAAAAAGATGGTTTAAAAACAGTTTATCCTGGATTGAAAAGTCACCCGAGTCATAAATTGTACAAAACAATGATTAATCCAGAATATGGTTTTGGCGGAATGCTGACAATTGATGTTGGTTCTTTAGAAAAAGCCAATGAATTAATGGAGTTAATGCAAGAACGAAATCTAGGTTATCTAGCGGTAAGTTTAGGTTTTTATAAAACCTTATTTAGTGCGCCAGGAACTTCAACTTCGAGTGAAATTCCGTTAGAAGAACAAAAAGAAATGGGACTAACTGATGGTTTGATTCGCTTTTCTATTGGTTTAGATAACGATATTCAACGCACTTACGAAATGATGAAAGCTTGCATGAAAGAGCTTGGAGTCTTATAAAAACGAAACATTTCTCTATAAATAAATTTGCACGATTTTTTATTAGTTTGTTTAAATCCGCTAAAGATTTTCTTCTCTTAGCGGATTTTTTTCGTTTATAAAAAAAAACATTAAAAACTCATTTACAACAACTTAAATAGTTCAAAAATGAATTACACACTAAAAACTAACAAATTTTACGATTAATGTTTTTTAACTCATCGTTTCTAATAAAGTTGTAAACACTAAAACGTTGTAGTGATTGAATTTCAGATTATTACGTATTTCAAATGTTAATAAAATATATTTTTGTCAGAAATTTAACCACTTAACTAACTAAAATGAAATTATGAAAAAACACCTACTTTTGTTTTATGCATTGTTTGCTCCTTTTTTATTTCTGCAAGCACAAGTGCATACATCTTATTTATGGCATCTTCACCAACCGACTTATTGGGGAGATATAAGTAAGAAAAACCCAAATCGCTATCAAATCGTAAAAGAATCGCAAGACCTGAAAGTTTCTGGTGCTAACAATGACAAAAACGGTCTGGCGCATCCAACAAACAATCTTGAAGAAATTTTTGGTGCCGGAGATCGTGTTGCCGCTTATCAATTTGCACCAAAAAATGCAATTAATTCTATTCGTGATTTGAGCAAAGCTGGAGCTCAAATTACTTACGGCGGTTCTTTGATGGAAAATGTGAATGAATTAGCCCAAGCAAATCAATGGGGATATTCTAATTCTTGGACACAGAATATCAAAGATGCAAAAGCTTGGAAAACTTCTGGCGGATTTTCTCGTATGGAAGTAGTTTCGTTCACTATGCATCATGCGCTTTCGCCTTTATTGAGTGATGAAGCTTTAAAGAAAGAAATAAAAGCGCATCAATATTACAGCGCTCAATTATTTGGAAGCCACGATTCTAAAGGATATTGGCCAGCAGAATGCGCTTTTTCTGAAAGAATTATAAAAACTTTAGCTGAATGCGGTATTGAATGGTCGGTAATTGCTAACAGCCATTTATCAAGAACTTTAGCTGATTATCCAATAAAATATGGCTCTGGCGGAACCATGTGTGATCTTCCAAACAAAGCCGATCAAGTTGAAACGCTTGGAGGGACTTGGTTCTCTGCCCAAAAAGATGCCCGTGGCGGACAGTTTGCCGTACCTTATTCTTATCTTCCGTATAAAGCGAAATATGTTGATCCAGAAACTGCTCAAGAATATAAAATCACTGTAGTTCCAATGGCAGATTACGAGAGTTATGAAGATGGATACGCTGCAATAGGCACTTCATTAATTGCTCCAATTGTGGCAAAAGCATCGACTTCGCCTAGACCTCCATTGGTCTTATTTGCTCATGATGGAGATAATGCTTGGGGTGGCGGATCGTCTTATTACAATGAATCGGTAACGGGATTTTCTCATGCATCTTCTGCAAATGGAAACATCGCTACTACGATTCCACAATATCTATATGATAATCCTGTTCCAGAATCGGCGGTTGTGCACGTAGAAGATGGCGCATGGGTAAACGCAGATGGAGATTTTGGACATCCGCAGTTTACCAATTGGCTTTGGCCTTTCTACGATCCTGTTAGCAAGAAATTCAATCCGAATGGCTGGACCGAAGATATGATGAATCAAGCGATAACAACTGCTGGAGAAAACCACGCAATTATGGCTGAACAATTGGAAGGCAATAATCTTAGAATGAGCGAAATTGTAAATCCGACCTCTGCAGTAAGTCCTGCTGAAAAAGCATGGCATTTTTTAATGGCTGGATATGACAGCGGAAATGCTTATTATGGATTAGCTGAAGATCTTGAAATAAAAACAACTCTTGCTGTTAATCGATGTGTGCAATTTGCAAAACCAACTTTAGATGCCCATCCTGGAGTTGATGCAACGAAACCATCTGTATTTATTCCGCAACGTTGGCCTTATAATCCTGGTGAAAAAGGATATGGAGCGCCTTACGCTTATAAAGATTTCTTAAACTCTGCCGATTTTACGGTATATACTTTTGCTTATGATGTAAGCGGTATTGAGAAAGCCGAATTAAAATACAGAATTGATGTTGATGGAAAAAATAGTCCTAATTCTAATCAAAATGAAACTTATGCTGGAGGAAGCGAAGTAGGAAGTTGGATAACATTGCCTATGGCAGAAAGAGTTTTTCCAAAAGGAAATGTTACCAATAATCCGCAAGCCGATTTATACATGCTTCCAGATGTAATTGCAAATCAATATTCTGCCGAAATTGCAGGAATATCAGAAAAATTATTAGACTATTATGTCGAAGTAACTGATAAAAAAGGAAATACCACTAAATCTAAAATTCAGCACGTTTGGGTTGGGAAAAACTTAGATGTTGCACCAAAAATAGCTTTTACGCCTGAGGCCGGAAATTCAACTACAGCCATAGATGTAACAATTACAGCAACAGACAGCACAGATCCGAAGCCAAAATTGTATTATACAATTGACGGCTCTACTCCAACAACAGCTTCGCCAGTTGTGGAGTTGACAAAAACAATCAACATTACACAGACTACAACAATTAAAGCTTTTGCTGTTGACAAAGATGGCAATCAATCTGATATTGTAACCAAAACGTATACGATTGGAGCACTTCCAGAATTTACGGTTTATTTTAAAAAACCATCCAACTGGAATTCTGCTGTAAAAATTTATTATTGGTCACCAACAGGAACTGCTCCTGCGGTAACTTATCCTGGAGTTGCAATGACTCAAGATTGTGGAGACTGGTATAAATATACTTTCCCATCAACAGTAAGCGCTTCAAATTTATTGTTTAATGACGGTTCTTTAAAAACTGGCGATCTAAATTCAACTGGCGGAATCAAATTTTATGATAACGGTTGGCTAAGTGCTGAACCTGCAAACAGATGTCCTTCTGTAGCACCAGATTTTACATTCTCGCAAGCAGGAGGAAATTTCACTACAGGAACAACTTTAAATCTAACGCTAACAGGAAACGAAAGCACTTCTGTAATTTATTATACTCTTGACGGAACAGATCCTACTACAGCTTCTGCCTCTGCCATTGGCACTAAAGCAATTACAATAACTAGCACAACAACATTAAAGGCTTTTGTTAAGAATGCAGCGGGAGTAAGTTCTGCTATAAAAACACAAACCTATACTTTTTCTACTCCTACTACATTTACGGTTTATTTTAAGAAACCATCCAATTGGAGTTCTTCGGTTAAAATTTATTATTGGTCACCAACTGGAACTGCTCCTGCAGTAACTTATCCAGGAGTTGCAATGACGCAAGATTGTGGAGATTGGTATAAATATACTTTTCCGTCAACAGTAAGCGCTTCAAATTTACTTTTTAATGATGGTAATCTAAAAACTGGAGATTTAAGTGCTACAGCAGGAATTAAGTATTATGATTCTGGTTGGCTGAATGCAGAACCTGCGAACAGATGTCCTGTTATTGCTCCAGATTTTACCAATTCTAAACCTGGAGGAACATTTACAACTGGAACTACTGTGAGTGTTGTTTTAACAGCAAACGAAACTTCTTCTACCATTTATTACACTTTAGACGGCACAACTCCAACAACGAGTTCAGCTTCTGCAATTGGCAGTAAATCATTCGCTTTTACGTCAAATACAACTTTAAAAGCTTTTGTTGTCAATACTTCTGGAGCTGCATCAGCAGTAAAAACAGAAACTTATACTTTTACAGCCGTTCCAACGCTTACTGTCTATTTTAAACCTCCTACAACTTGGACAACTACTCCAAAAATATATTATTGGAATGCTGTACCTTCAGGAAGTGTAACAAATGCTACTTGGCCTGGCGTAACAATGACAGCAGATACTAACGGTTTTTATAAATACACCATCACTGGGCCAACATCAATTAATATCATTTTCAATAATGGTTCTAGCGGTTCGGCAAATCAAACTGCCGATTTATTAAGTAAAACTGATGGCTACTCCTATACATGGGGTTCTAGCACTTCAAGAATGGCAATTACCCCAGACACCAAAGAAGAAGAAACCTATGCGGTACGACTTTATCCAAATCCAGTAGATCATACCTTGATGGTTA
Source organism: Flavobacterium sp. GW823-FHT06G12 (assembly GCF_058794775.1). Lineage (NCBI taxonomy): Bacteria > Pseudomonadati > Bacteroidota > Flavobacteriia > Flavobacteriales > Flavobacteriaceae > Flavobacterium > Flavobacterium sp. GW823-FHT06G12. The sequence continues at coordinate 156,198 of NZ_JBXAHE010000001.1, read as the reverse complement.
ATTCTACTATTGCAATTAGCCAATACACTATTGTTTCTGCACAAGGAAGCATTGTTCAGGAAGGAAAATCTAATACAAGCAGTATTGATGTTAGCCGTCTAAGTTCTGGATTGTATTTTATTACAATCCGTTTAGAAAATGGTGTAGAAACAATGCAAAAGATTGTAAAAAAATAAACTTTTTAAATCACCATCAATTTCATAAAAAAGCCGTTCTGATAATTCAGAACGGCTTTTGAATTTTATTTGGCCTGAAAATGTCTAAATGATTGCCAATATTTATCTTTATAAAGTTCGTAGCTTATATCGAAAACTCCGCTGTATTTCTTAATTAGTTCATCAGCAATTTTAGCTGGTTTTCTAAAGTCTTTACAAGTAAAAAAGATTTCTCTTTTATTGTTTGCAGTTTCTCTTCCCAAATTTAAATATCCTTCAGAATCTGGCAAACAAGCGATAATTTCTTCTTCAATTTCATCTAGAAGCTTATATGTTTTTTCATCTGGTAATCCGCCATTATCACAATCATCAAAAGGAATTGCAACAATAAAAACCCACGGATGCGATGCTTTTTTATCCCATTCTAAAATTGTAGTATTAATTAAAGCCAAAACAATAGAACCATCTTCTCTTTTTCCTTCAAAATTGGCATAACCGTCATTTTCTGTATTATGTCGGGTTCCTTCATATTTTTCAACAAATTCTTTCTCTCTCCAAATTAAATAGTCTTTTAATTTTTCGATTGGAATTAATTCTTCAGAAACATTTTCTGGTCCTATAACAACCAAATTATCGATTAAGGCAACAGAATGCAATTCACCCAAATAATTGTCTAGAAAAATATACACTCCATTAGTGACATTAGATTTTTTCTCTTCAATAAAATGATCATAAACAATTACCAAATCTATTTCATCTGGGTAACCTTCATGGATGCGAGGATAAAATTTTAAGTTTTCTTTACTAAATTCAAAATCCTGATAGGTAATTCCAATATTATTAATATCCGAAGCTGGTTTTAAAGCTGTGAATTTCCATCCATTAATTTCTGGGGCGGCATTAACTAATTCTTCAATAACATAAATGTTTTTGATTGCTCCATCTGGCGTAAGAACTAATTCGGCAGTTTGATCATCGAACATTCCAGTAAGAAAATAAATTCCTTCATGAATTTCATCTAGTTTTGGCACTAGTTTATCAAAAAAGCCTTGATGTATATTTTCCCCACTTTGAACGGTTTTAAAAAACTCTTTTTCATTTGCTAAAAACCAATTCCAGAAATCATTATAAGATTGTATTGGAGCTTCATTTTTGCCTAATATTTTATCAAGAAAACTCATGTAATAAAAAAAATAAATTAAAAATTTGAGAGCCCAAATTAGAGAAAAAACGGACTTTCGGCAAGGAAAAACCTCTTTATCTTTTTCTCAAATAAAAAAGCCATTCCAGAGATATCCAGAATGGCTTTTTTATATATTTTTTTTTGAACTTATATTTTTTCTACAAAGTTTAATTTACTGTTTTTTCTACTATAAGTAAAGTAAATAAGAAGCCCGATCAATAGCCAAACTGTAAAATAAATCCAGTTCCAAACGCTTAATTCGGCCATCATATACAAACAACAGATTAATCCTAAAAGAGGAATTAAAGAAAGATTTTTTCTAAAAGCCCAAACTGCCAATCCAACCAGAACAAATAAGAAAATCCACATAGGAATTTTGTGTTTGAACAACTGGAATCCTGTTTCGTATTTTAATGAATCTTTAATTGGAAGTCCTTTTACAACCTCAGCATATTTAACCTCATCATCTTGATATTGGCTTAATAAATGCTCCAAATCTGAAGTTTCAGAAGTTTTATTATTTACATCGATGCTCTTTAAATAATTGAAAACTTTTTGAGAATCTTCTTTATCTAAAGAAGTTACAATTGAAGTTGCATCAAAAGTTTGTGCCTCATTATTAATGAATGCCATAGTAGCCTTGCTGTTGAAAGCAAAAGCATAATACAAGCCAACAATAATTAAAACTGGTAAAATGTATTTTGAATTGATATAAGGCGTTTTGAATTTTCCTCTTGGAATTTCGGGTTTATTTTGAAGAACTAATACTCCTGCGCAAACCAATACAAAGGCAAATAAAGTTCCTATACTACATAAATCGGTTACCATTGTTAAGTTTAAAAACAATGCTGGAACCGCTACTACAAATCCTGTAACAATAGTAGCAAAAGAAGGAGTTTTAAATTTTGGGTGAACAGTTGAGAATTTCTTCGGAAGCAATCCATCACGGCTCATACTCATCCAGATACGAGGCTGCCCCATTTGGAACACCAATAAAACGCTCGCCATTGCCACAACTGCACTGACAGCAATAATTCCTGACATCCATTTTAAGTTTAATTTATCGAAAACAAATGCTAGCGGATCTCCAACATTTAATTCATGATATTTTACCATTCCGGTTAAAACCAAAGCAATAGCAATATATAAAATGGTACAAATGATAATTGCCCACATCATTCCGCGTGGTAAATCGCGCTGCGGATTTTTACATTCTTCTGCTGTTGTAGAAATAGCATCAAAACCAATATAAGCAAAGAAAACTGCTGATACTCCTTTTAAAACTCCACTAACTCCATTTGGAGCGAACGGATCCCAATTTGCCGTATCTACATAAAATATTCCGACAGCGATAACTAAAAGAACCACACAAAGTTTTACAACAACCATTAAATTGCTCGCATTACGAGATTCTTTCATTCCTCTATAAACCAAAGCAGTAATCAAAATAATAATGAATAATGCTGGTATATCTGTTACAAAATGGAAAGATCCGATCGTTGGCGCTGTTGTCCAAGCTGTATGCGCTTGCTGTAAAGCAACACTTAAATTTTCAAATGATTTTCCGCCTCGCATTAAAGCCTCGGCATCGTTGAAGCCGTTTGAAGCTGTTAAGTAATCCATCTGGATCCATTGCGGCAAATGAATGCCGCCACTCTGGAGAAGTCCTGTAAAATAATCACTCCACGATATGGCCACGGTTATGTTTCCAACGGCATATTCCATGATTAAAGCCCAACCAATAATCCAGGCAATGATTTCTCCGAAAGCCACGTACGAATACGTATAAGCACTTCCCGAAACGGGAACCATCGATGCAAATTCAGCATAAGCAAAAGCGGCAAAACTACAGGCAAGAGCAGTAAAAAGGAACAAAAATATTACGGCTGGTCCTCCGTCTGCACTCGCTTTTCCGATCGTGCTAAAAATCCCCGCACCAACAATCGCAGCAATCCCGAAAGCAGTTAAATCTTTGGTTGTAAGGTGCTTTCCTAATGCTTCATGTCCATCTGCCTCGTTTTTTGCAACCTGTTTCAGAATATCCTGCACTGTTTTTTTTCGGAATAAACTTGAAAATGCCATATATGTTTTGCTATTATAAATTGATTTAATTCAGTCGTTCTGGTTTTATTTTGCAAATAATGCAAAAATTATCCTGATTTCAAATATATAAAACGATTTTGTTTTTTTGTGATTTTTTTTCTTGCCACGAAGACACTAAGACACTAAGTTTTTTTTTGCTACTAATTACACTAATTTCTCGAATTTTCTTTTTTAACATTGATAACTCTAATCATCACAAATTTTTGTTTCACGCAGATTTTGCAGATCTGAGCAGATTTTATTTTAAAAATTACAACAAATTAAATCTGTGATATCTGCCTAAATCTTTTTAAATCTGCGTGAAACAAAAAATCTTAACATTCATCACAGTTAAGTCAAATACAAATGTAACATTTCCCAAAATGAGCTTACTAATACAAATAGCATTTAATTTTTAAAGAATCATTTTTATGGAAAAAATCACGAGACGTTCTTTTGTAAATAAATTTGGACTTGGTGTGGGAGCTTCGGTTATCATGACTTCGCTTCCTTCTTTTGTAACCGAAACAGAAAAGATTCATAAACCCTATACTGGAAAAAAAATAAATATTGCTTTGTGTGGTTTAGGAAACTATGCTTCATTATTAGCTGAAGGCCTTCAGGTTTCTAAATATTGTCAACTTAGCGGAATTGTCACAGGAACGCCTTCTAAAGCTGAAACATGGAAAAAGAAATATAATATTCCGGAGAAGAACATTTACAATTATGAAAATTTCGATTCAATCATAAAAAACAAAGATATTGACCTTGTCTATGTTGTAACTCCAAACTCGCTTCATAAAGAATTTACCGTTCGTGCTGCTAAAGCTGGAAAACATGTAATTGTAGAAAAACCAATGGCAATTACTATTGAAGATTGTGAAGAAATGATAAAAGCCTGCAACGACAATAACGTTCAATTGGCAATGGGATATCGTTTGCATTATGAACCAAATCATCTAGAAGTAAAACTATTGGGGCAAGAAAAAGTTTTGGGACAAGTTCGTTATATTGAAACTTCTCTAGGTTATAGCACTTACGATATTCACGACGTAAATAAACCTGTTGATTTAAATGCTCGAAATGAATGGAGACTTACAAAAAAGTTTGCAGGAGGTGGCGCATTAATTAATTTAGGGGTTTATTGCATTCAAGTCTCTCGTTATGTTTTAGGAGAAGAACCAATTGCTGTCACGGCGCAATTTGGAACCATAAACAACAAAAACAGATTTGCACAAGTGGAAGAAAATATCACGTGGCAAATGGAATTTCCGAGTGGTGCCGTTGCCAATTGCAGTAGTTCTTACGGTTTTGGAATTGACCGATTTCATGCTGCCGCAGATGAAGGTTTCTTCGAAATGAGTCCTGCTGTAAGTTATGGTCCATTTGTAGGTAAAAGATCTGATGGAAAACCATTTAATTTCCCAGTTATAAATCAACAGCAAACCCAAATGGATGAGATTTGTAAAGTGATTTTAGCAAACCAAAAACTCCCAAATCATATTACAGGCGAAGAAGGAATTAAAGATGTAAAAATCATCAACGCTATTTATAAAGCTGCTGAAACTGGCAAAAAAATTAGTTTAAAATAGTTTTTTTTTGCCACAGATTAAAAGGATTAAAATGATTTTTTTTAATCTTTATCTAAATAATTTTTCACGCAGATTTCGCAGATTTAAGCAGATTTAATTTTAAACTAGCGATACTTAAAATCTGCGATTATCTGCTTAAATCTGTAAAATCTGCGTGAAATAAAAATCATTTTAATCCTTTTAATCTGTGGCAAAACTTTTTCACATTTACGAGACACATCTTACTTAAGGCAATTCCTCAAAATACTAACAGGATGCTGAGCCTCACGATTAGTTCCATCATAAATTTGATGACGACAACTTGTTCCTGCTGCAGCGATTTTTACATTTCCTGCTGTAGCACGTACTTTTGGAAATAATGTATCCTCTCCCATTTGCATACTCACTTGATAATGTTCTTTTTCATAACCAAAAGAACCCGCCATTCCGCAACAGCCTGAGTTGTAAATCGTAACTGTATTATTTTTTGGCAGATTCAGCATTGCAAAAGTCGCTTCAACAGAACTTAAAGATTTCTGATGGCAATGTCCGTGAATTTTAATTTCTTTACTTTCTTCTGAAAAAGAATCGGCCGTGATTTTACCATCTATGATTTCTTTTTTGAAGAACTCTTCAATTGTAAAAGCATTTCTCGACAACTTTTCCGCAGCTTCTTTATCATCGGCTAAACGAAGATATTCATCTCTAAAAGTCAAAATTGCCGAAGGTTCAATTCCAATTAAAGGTTCGTTTTCTAAAACCAAATCTTTAAAAACACTTACATTATGATTGGCAATTTTCTTCGCTTCTTCCAAAAATCCTTTTGAAAGATAAGTTCTTCCACTTTCCTCATGATCTACAACCAAAACCTGATAGCCTAATTTCGTCAATAATTCGAAAGCATCGATTCCGATATTTACATCATAATAATTCGTGAATTCATCTACAAACAGATACAATCTTCCGTTTGGAAAATCGGTTTGTGAAGGTTTATTGTTGGCGTACCATTTTCTGAAAGTCTTTTTCGCCAAAAGCGGAACTTGTCTTTCTGGCGCAATTCCCATTGTTTTTTTCACCAAAGACTGATTCGAAATAAAATTCGTAATCGACGGGAATTTACTTCCCATTTTGTTCAATTTTGCGTTATTGGCAAAAATCTTATTTCGGGTCGTAAAACCGTTTGCTTTTTGGTATTGATATAAAAATTCCGCTTTCAAAGTCGCTACATCCACGTTACTCGGACATTCGCTTGCGCAGGCTTTACAGCTTACACACAGCTCAAAAACTTCATATAATTCTTTCTGGTCAAATTTGTTTTCTTTTTCAGAATACGTCAAATATTCTCGCAACGCATTGGCTCTCGCACGCGTCGTTTCTTTTTCATTTCTCGTTGCACGATAACTCGGACACATTGCTCCTCCGCCAGACGGCAGTTTTCTACAATCTCCAGAACCGTTACATTTTTCGGCTGCACGCAAAATTCCTAAACTATCTGAGAAATCTTGAAACGTTTTAATATCTGGTTCAACTCTTCCCGAAACTACACGATGATTCTCGTCCATCTTCAAGGCATTGACAATCTTCCCAATATTCAAAACCGAATTTGGATCGAATGCCAACTTGATTCTTTTCAGTAATTCGTAATTCTTGTCGCCAATCATAAACGGAATAAACTCTCCGCGCACAATTCCGTCGCCATGTTCACCACTTAACGAGCCTCTATATTTTTTTACCAAATGCGCTACTTCGGTCGCAATGGTTCTGAATAATTTTAAATCTGATGTTTTCTTCAAATTCAAAACCGGACGCAAGTGCAATTCTCCTGCACCCGCATGTGCGTAATAAATCGCTTCTTGTCCGTGACGCAACATCATCGCCGAAAATTCTGCAATATAAGCTGGCAAATCGCTCAATTCAACTGCTGTATCTTCAATCGAATCTGCTGCTTTATCGTCGCCTACAATACTTCCCAAAAGTCCAAGACCTGCTTTTCTCAATTCATTGGCTTTGTCAATATCGTTTCCGTAGATTTTTACTCGAGCGTAACCAAAATTATTTTGCTCTAAATCGGCAATCAAAGCATCGGCTTGTTTTTCGGCATCTTCTAAAGTGTGCGATGCAACTTCAAACAACATAATTGCTTTGGGTTCTCCAACCAAAAAGAAACGATTTTTAATGTGTTCACGATTGGTTTTGGTACAATCCAAAATCGTATCGTCAATCATTTCGCAAGTGTACAAATGATGTTTCATCGCCACCACAACCGATTCTAAAGATTCTTGAATGGTATGATAATGCCCAACAACCATAATGCTGTGAGGCGGCGGCAGATCGTCCACTTTCAGCGTCACTTCGGTTGTAAAAGCCAAAGTTCCTTCACTTCCGCAAAGTAATTTCCCAAGATTTATTGTGGGTTCAGTTCCGCTAAACAATTCCGATTTTAACAGAATATCAACGGCATAACCTGTATTTCTTCTGTGAATTTCAGGTTTCGGAAACTCTTTTACAATTTCTTCCTGAGCTTCTTTTATAGTAAGCTCGTCGTAAATTGTTTTATATATTTTATTTTCTAAAGAATCGCCTTTTGTTTTTTCGATAAATTCAGCCGAAGTCAGGTCTTTAAAAACCACTTCAGAACCATCACTTAAAAGCGCTTTTACCTCAGCAATTTTATCACGCGTAACACCATATCGAATCGAAGTTGTTCCCGAAGAGTTATTTCCCACCATTCCGCCAATCATTGCGCGGTTTGATGTTGATGTAATTGGAGCAAAAAATACGCCGTAAGGTTTTAAGAATAAATTCAGCTCATCGCGAATTACGCCTGGCTGAACCGTTACGGTTTTCCTTTCGGCATCATAACCTAATATTTTAGTAAAATGCTTCGACACATCAACCACCAATCCGTCTCCTACCGCTTGTCCCGCTAGCGAAGTTCCCGCAGTTCTTGGCGTAATCGACAGCTTATGTTCTGCTGCAAATTGAATCAGTTTGGCAATATCTTCAGTCGTTTTAGGAATGGCCACCGCATTTGGCTTAATTCGGTACACTGAAGCATCTGTAGAATAAAGCATTTTATGAAGCTCATCGAATAAAAGTGTGCCTTCTAATGATGCTGACAATTGTTGTAACTCCTTAATTATTGACATTCTGTTGAATTTATCTCCTAAAACTGATCTTGTTTACAAATGCAAAAATACTTTTATTTCCTTTCTTTTTTGTTGTAAATTAAGAAAATTAAGTGTTGCTCTTCAATGTTTATGTTATTATTTCAAACACTTTATTATCTTTAAAATTAATAATCAAAAGTAAACATTGAAATAAAAAATATTATATTATTTTCTATTAAAAAATTCGCGCATCCAATTTTAGTGCGACTCAAAAACATTTAAAGCGAAGTTTAGGGAAAATTATTATTTTTGGCGACCTAAACTAAATATAATGATTAGCTTTCTAAAAATTGATGTTGGATGTAATAGAATTTTCGGTCTAGATATCCTTAGATGTTTGGCTATATTATTTGTAGTTTTTGGACACGGAAACCTGTTTTTTTCTGGCTTAACAGCAAGGTATCTTGATTACTTCGTACTTGATGGCGTTAGCATCTTTTTTGTTTTAAGCGGGTATCTAATTGGTAGCATTCTAATTAAGGAGCTTGAGAATAAACCATTTTCTAACGAAGTCCTTATTAATTTCTGGAAAAGGAGATGGTACAGAACGCTTCCTAATTATTTCTTAATTTTATCGTTACTTATTATTCTTAGTCATTTTTTTAGCAAAGATTTTCAAATATCCCATTCTTTAAAATATTATATTTTTAGTCAAAACTTATATTATCCTCACCCTAATTGGTTTCCTGAAGCTTGGAGCTTAAGTATTGAAGAATGGTTCTACTTAATTGTTCCAATAATTTTATTATTAATTATTAGATTATTCAGCTTAAGCACAAAAAAAGCCATTTTAATTACAGCCATTTTAATCATCTTATTTGCGACTTTTTTTAGATACGTAAAAAGTTTACAAATAATTTTAGAAAACAGCAGAGATTGGGACATAAATTTTAGAAAACAAGTTTTTACCAGAATAGATAGCATTATGTACGGAGTCTTAGGTGCGTATATTGCCTATTATCAAAACAATATCTGGCATAAATACAAAAAAACATTGTTTTCATTAGGATTGATTTTATTAATATCTAATAAATTTTTTATTAAAGCAGATTTAAATTCTTTATACGCGTGTGTATTCTCTTTTTCTTTAAACTCTATTGGAACACTATTTCTTTTACCTTTTTTAAGTGAAATAAAATCCGGCAAAGGAAAAATATATAAAGCAGTCACCTATTTTTCTCTAATTTCATACTCGATGTATCTCATAAATTTAACTTTAGTTAAAAATTGGATTGTGCTACATTTAGAAATAGATTTTATAAACTCTTATGTTACATTAGTTATTAAATATTTATTGTATTGGTTCTTCACAATTGTACTATCCATTTTACTTTATAAATATTTCGAAGTCCCGACAACCAAACTAAGAGATAAATAATCATTTTTAATTTTCCATCATATTTTATAAAATTCTAAGAGAATCCTGTAAAGCATTCGGCTTACTAAAAAGGTAATTTTAAAATTTTACTTTTTTACGCCTTAACAATTATGGAAAATTTCTTTCAAGACGTTATCAGCCACCTCGAAGGTTACTACAATAGCATTGTTGATCTTACACCAAAATTTATTCTGGCCGTTTTGGTCGTTCTCGTTTCATGGTTTATTGCAAGCCGTGTGGGTATTTTTGCAGGAAACCGACTAAAAACAAAAATGCACGATCGTCTTCTGGCGGTTTTTATTGCACGTTTAATTAAATCGGTTTTAATTATTATCGGAATCTTGTTTATGTTCCGAATTATTGGTCTTGAAGGCGTTGCGCAAAGCATGCTGGCTGGTGCCGGAATTTCGGCTTTTGTAATTGGTTTTGCGCTTAAAGACATTGGCGAAAATTTCCTTGCCGGAATTCTGCTCGCTTTCAAACGTCCGTTTTCTATTGGAGATATCATTGAAAGCAACGGTGTAAAAGGTGAAGTCATTAATCTTAACCTCCGTGATACCGAAGTAAAAAGCGATTCTAAAATCATTTACATTCCAAATGCGCTTCTTATAAAAAACACTTTAATTAACTACAACAGCGAAGGCTTTCTCCTTCAAACTTTCACCGTCGGATTAGAATATGGTTCTGATTATAAACACGCTATCGAAATCGTAAAAGAAATTCTAGGAAACAGCGAAGATGTAACCGAAAAAGACCATGAAAACGCTGCCGTAATTACCGATGTTATTGCTGGTGGTATTATTCAACTCAACATTCGTTATTGGGTGAAAACTGCATCAACAACCGAAAATTCAGAATGTCGTTCTAAAATTATTGCGGCGGTTTTGAATAAATTGAAGGAAAATGGGTTTGTACTTAAATAAGGCACATGCTAGCGCGAGCGTCTCGGTCGTGAACACAAAGTATCTAATTTTATATCTAGAATTAGTTTAATAATTAAATAATTTTTTAAATATGAAACATCTTTGCGGGCACGAGCGAGACGCTCGCGCTAGCGGGGCGGGGGTCGTCCAGTACGAAGCCAAAGAGTTTTTGAAAACCTACAAATCTCCCCAATCTTGTCATTTTGACGAAGGAGAAATCTTCGCAAGAAACTCGATAAAGATTGGCTTTTCTTTACGGAGTTACTTACGAAGATTTCTCCTTCGTCGAAATGACAAACTGTGTGGAAATTTAATCGAATTTATCTTTTCTCAGGATAATCGTTTTATATTTACCGCTGAAAGAAGATTTTTCTATTTCTTGTTCATTTGTTAAAGAATAAAAATATATTATTTTTCTTACTTTTTGTTGTTGTTTTTTAATACTTTTACAACTCTTAAACTACAACATTAAGAACGAAATAAGATTTGCCCTTGTATTATGTGTTCGGTATCGGAAACGACCGTAAGCGCTGTTGTAGGCGTTAGAAACACTAATCTACAAGGGTTTTTTACTTCTAAAACTACAACATTTATGAGTACCAACACAATTTCAAAACAAACCGAAATCAAGCTTTTGAATTTCTTCAACGACAGAATCGATCCTGTAGAAATGGCTAAAACTTTAAGGCAAGTAAATTTTACACTCGCTTTATGCGTTTTGAGCGAACATGAAACATTTCAAACCGAAATCATCAAATTAAGAGACAGCTTTTACTGGCTCAATGAATTGGCAGAAACTTTAAATCCTTATTTGGAGGTGGAGTAAAAGATTAAAAAGAAAACCCTCGATTATTTAAGTCGAGGGTTTTCTTTTTATCATTTAAATCGAAATCTATTAAAAGATTTTAAAAAATATTCAAAACCTTATTCCTTCCCCCAAATCCTAGTATTCAAATCTAGTTCATGAATAATGTCCTGCATAAACTGAACTATCGAAAGATCGTAAGTAAGTAAATCTGGTGCCAAAAGCGAAGAATGAATCGGTGCTTCAAAATAATTGTGCGACAGCGGAAAAGCGATATACATTTTAGAATGAATAAAAGAAATCGAAATTGTATCGTCAGATTTTCTATTTAAATCTAGAATTCTCTCCATCATTGCAGGTGTTAGAATGTATCTTGCCTCAATTTGATCTTTAGAAAAAGTTGCAAACTTATCGTCAAATTCGGTATTTTCTAGCTGTACCACTTCACTATTTCCGAAACTAAAAACGTTTTTGGAAAACCACGAACCAATGGCATCTGCAATACCTTTTGGACGTACAACAGTCGAAACATTAAAGTTTTTATTAAAATCGGCTACGAAAATAATTCCTTTAAAAATGGTATGCCAAGTTGTTTTTGTACCGTTTTTATCGCGAGTTTCCGTTTTATATTCTGCATGGACTTCGGCAAACCAAAAAGAAGTTTTATCGGCTATTCCGCTTATTAAATCCTGCGTTTTATAGCGATCGGGTTCCGTTGTAAAAAGTTCCGAACTAATAAACTCATATTCTGGGAGTCCGCTTTGTGGTGCAATAGTCAACGTTTCGTTAATGTCCTTTAAAGCGGTTCCAACAATGTTCATTTTATATGCCGATTTGTATTTTTTGGCATCGTCATCTATTCTAAAATACATCACAATTCCAATAATCAAAGGAACCAAACAGCCAATAATGCCCAATGCAGCAAATCGAATAAACAACCCAACAACTAAAATCAATATTGCAAGACCAAATAATATATAGCAAGTCTGATAAGTCTCGGCTATTTTTTTTCGATCAACTTCTAAGGTATTCAGAATTTCCTGCAGATTGGCTTTCGAATTTATTTCTGAATCCATTAATTATTAAATAGTTCTTTTGCACTAATATTTTTACGCTCTTCTTCTGGAGTTGCCAGTACATCAATTTTAGTATAACCCAACATTCCTGCAAACATATTGCCAGGAAACATCATAATGGCGTTGTTATAATCTGTTACCGAAGCATTATAAGTTCTTCTTGCTGCTGCAATTTGTTCTTCGCTTTCTGTCCAAGTTGTTTGAAGATTTAAGAAATTGGTATTGGCTTTCAAATCAGGATAATTTTCTACCGTTACCATCAAACCTTTTACAGCAGAACTTAATTCGGTATCCAAACTCGCTTTTTCTTCATCTGTTAAATTCCCAGAAGTTGCTCTAGCACGAAGCTCTACAATTTTAGTTAATGTGCTTTGTTCGTAATTTGTGTATTGTTTTACAACTTCAACAAGATTCGGAATTAAATCGAAACGTTTTTTCAACATTACATCAATCGCAGAGAAAGCATTCGTAACCTGATTTCTTTTTCCAATTAGTGAATTGTAGATTACGATTCCGATAATAAAAAGGAAAACAAAAAGTCCTATAATAACTAACATGATTTTATTTTTTTGAATTGGTTATGGGCAAATATATAGAAAAGGCAGTAAGTTTGGATTTTAATTTTTAAGATTTATATCACAAATTTTGATTTATTAAAATGACGTTCAAAAATAAAAATTGTCTAAAATCTATAGCTTTATATCCGAAATAATCCCATTTTAGCGTTATCAATAAACTGACTTCTATAAAACCTCATTTTATAATGAATAAAAATATATCTGCACTCTATACTACAGCTCAAAAAGAAACCCGAAAAATACTTGGTTTAATGTCTGGAACTTCTCTCGACGGACTTGATATTGCTTTATGTGCTGTTTCTGGTTCTGGCGAAAATACGAATGTGAAAATTCTTGAATTTGAAACCATTTCTTATTCTGAAGACATTAAAAACGAGATTAGAAAAGTATTTGCTCAGAGAACAATCGATTTTCAGCATCTGGCTTTATTAAACGAATGGATTGGAATATTGCACAGCGACATGATTAATGATTGTCTTTCTAAATGGAATATTTCGTCAAGCGAAGTGGATTTAATTGCTTCGCACGGACAGACGGTTTTACACGCTCCAAAGTTTTTACATCAGCAGGAAAAATTTCCAAACGCAACTTTGCAAATTGGAGACGGAGATCATATTGCAGTAAAAACGGGAATTATCACCATTTCAGATTTCAGACAAAAACATGTTGCAGCGGGTGGCGAAGGTGCGCCTCTTGCAGTTTATGGCGATTATTTATTATTCGGAAAAAAAGGAGAAAATAGAATCATGCTCAACATGGGCGGAATCGGAAATTATACTTATCTCCCAGCCTCTCTTAACGCCGAGGAAGTTTTTGTAACCGATACTGGAACTGCAAACACATTAATAGACATTTTTACCAAACATTATTTCCCTGAAAAAAGCTACGATAAAGATGCTGAAATTGCGCAACAAGGAACTGTAAATCAAGAACTTTTAAACGAATTAAAAAGCGATGATTTCTTCCAAAAAAGTTTTCCAAAATCAATTGGTCAGGAGTTGTTTAATTTCGATTTCGTACAGTCGGCTTTGGTAAAATGTGGTTTAGAAAATATTTCGGCATCAGATTTGCTGGCGACTTTAACACGTTTAAGTGCTGAAACTATTGCAGAAGCAATTTATTTCACCATAAAAAACACTTCAATTCCAGCAGAAGATTTTCATATTTATATGTCTGGAGGCGGAACGAATAATCCGCTATTGGTAAAATGGTTAAAGGAATTATTGCCTTGCCAGTTTCATACTAGCGACGATTTGGGCATTTTAAGCGATGCCAAAGAAGCTGTTTTATTTGCGCTTTTAGCCAATGAAACCGTTTCTGGAGGCGATTACAATTTTGGAAACAGCAAAGGAATTCCTTCTGTAACAATGGGGAAAATTTCGTTTCCTGATTAAAGAAATAAAATTGCCATGAATTGGCACAAATTAATGTTCTTTTTATGCCACAGATTAAAGGATTTCTGGAATTAATCATTTTAATCTTTATAATCTGTGGCTAAAAAAATTGCCACGAATTGGCACAAATTAATGTTTTTTTATGCCACAGATTAATGGATTTCTAGGATTAATCATTTTTATCTTTATAATCTGTGGCTAAAAAAAGTTGCCACGAATTACACGAATTTTCACGAATTCTTTTTTAAAAGAATAATTAAGAACAAAAATTAGTGCGATTAGTGTAATTCGTGGCAAAAACAAACTATTTTTGATTCCTGTTAAAATAAACATTTGAAATGCATAAAAATCAGCGCTTAATATTTTTTCTTTTATTTTCATTTTTCATTACTTCGATTTCTAATGCACAGGAAAGTAACATGCATCCTAAAAACGAATTTAGAGGTGTATGGATTGCAACGGTTGTAAATATTGACTGGCCGAAAACAAGTATGGATAATGTCGAAAAAGAAAAAGCTGATTATCTTGAAATTTTAGAAGCCTACAAAAAACTAAATTATAATGCCGTAATTGTTCAGGTTAGAAGTGTTGGAGATGCCATTTATCCTTCAGAATTTGCACCTTGGTCACGATTTTTGACCGGAAAAGAAGGTTTGGCTCCAAACCCCTATTACGATACTTTGGCTTGGATGATTGAGCAAGCACACAACAGAGGCTTTGAGTTTCACGCTTGGCTGAATCCTTATCGTGCAACTTTCGATTTGAATAAAAATCTTTTAAGCCCAAATCACGATCTTTTTAAACATCCAGAATGGATGATCGAATATGGCGGAAAATATTATTACGATCCTGCTTTACCAGAAGTTCAAGCGCATTTAACCAAAGTCGTAAAAGAAGTGGTTGACAAATATGATATTGATGCCATTCATTTTGATGATTATTTCTATCCTTATGCTGTTCCTGGAAAAGTATTTAACGATAATGCTTCGTACCAAAAATATGGCGCAGGTTTAAGCCGTGCAGATTGGCGTCGTGCAAATGTCAGCAACTTTGTACATGCCATTTCGGCTACCATTAAAGAAAGCAAACCGTGGGTTCAATTCGGAATTAGTCCGTTTGGAGTTTGGAGAAACAAATCTCAAGATCCAAAAGGTTCTGAAACACAGTCGACTTCAAATTATGATGATTTATACGCTGATCCGATGTTATGGATGGATCAGAACTGGATCGATTATATCTTGCCTCAATTATATTGGAGCATGAACAATACTAGAGCTTCTTACTCTAAATTGGTAAAATGGTGGTCTGAGAACGCTAATCCGAATACTGCTATTTACATCGGACATGCTACGTACAAAATTAGAGGCGACGGTGATAAAAGCTGGAATTATATGACCGAAATTCCAACCCAAATTGATTTCTTAAGAACTTTCAAAAATGTTTCTGGAAGCGCCTACTTCAGCTCAAAATGGTTTATGGGCAAAAACTTCGATGTCGTTCGTCATTTAGAAGAAAACCAATATAAATATCCTGCACTTCCTGCAGCTGTTCCAAATTTACGACATGTAATTATTGACACGCCAAAATTATTGGAGTACAAAAAAGACAGTATTAAATATGATTTCACATTCCAAAGTCCTCTAAATACAAAGGTTCGCTATATGGTAGTTTATGGAGCAGAACATATTTCGAAAATTGATACTAATGATGCAACAAAAATTATTGAGAAAGTAACGATAAAAGAAGTTGACGGAAAAATCAATTTCGCAATAGCGGCAGGAAAATTAAACCTTTACAAAGCCTGTGCAGTAACTTTTATTGATTACTATGCCAATGAAAGTACTCCAATTGCAATAGATTTAAAAAAGCCATTTAAAAACTATACACCAAATCAACCTAATGAAAACAGATAACAAACCTTGGTTTTGGATTCCGCTTCTTAACTTCGCTTCTGGATTACCGTATGCTATAATTATTTCCGTTTCGGTAATTATGTATAAAAATTTAGGGATTTCTAACGAAGATATTGGTGTTTACACCAGTTTACTTTATCTGCCTTGGGTTATCAAACCTCTTTGGAGTCCGCTTATTGAATTAATCGGAACCAAAAGAAAATGGTTTTTACTAATGCAATTAATCATTTCAATTGCTTTTCTGCTGGTCGGTTTTACCATTCCGCTCAACGGATTTTTCATAATGACCTTGTCTATATTCTGGGTTGCGGCTTTTGCTTCGGCTTCTAATGATATTGCTAGCGATGGCTTTTATCTATTGGTTCTTCCAGAAGACAAACAATCTTTCTTTATTGGTATTAGAAGTACTTTTTACAGACTTTCGATGTTAGCAGGAAACGGATTGGTAGTGCTTTTTGCAGGTTATTTAGAACATAAATTTGGAGACAATACCAAAGCTTGGTCATATACCATGATTTGTGTTGGTTTACTAATGACTTTCATTACCCTTTACAATTTCATTTTTACACCAAAGAATGAAATCAATGCTGTGACAACTAAAGAAACTGCACATTCTCAAGATTTTGCAACTATTTTTATCAGTTTTTTCAAGAAAAAACAAATCGGATTGATTCTAACTTTTATCTTGGTTTTTAGACTAGGAGAATCTCAATTGCTTAAAATGCTAAGTCCGTTTTTATTAGATTCGAAAGAATTAGGCGGAATGGGATTAGACACTGAAGCTGTTGGAATTATTTATGGAACTTGTGGCGTTGCGGCTTTAACCATCGGAGGTATTTTAGGCGGAATCGCAATCTCAAAACAAGGACT
Organism: Flavobacterium sp. GW823-FHT06G12; assembly: GCF_058794775.1. Lineage (NCBI taxonomy): Bacteria > Pseudomonadati > Bacteroidota > Flavobacteriia > Flavobacteriales > Flavobacteriaceae > Flavobacterium > Flavobacterium sp. GW823-FHT06G12. Next base: position 139,100 of record NZ_JBXAHE010000001.1, on the reverse strand, counting down.
TACGAAATGGATGTTTCCAATGTTTTTAGCAATGCACCTTCCAATTTTAGGTTTTATATTATTGGCTTTCTTTCATCCTACTTCAATTTATTACATTTATGCCGTTGTAATTGTAGAACAATTTGGTTACGGTTTTGGTTTTACTGCCTTTATGATGTATTTAATTCATGTTGCCGAAGGAGAATCAAAAACAGCACATTATGCACTGGCAACTGGTTTTATGGCATTAGGAATGATGCTTCCAGGAATGTCAAGCGGATTTATACAAAAATATTTAGGCTATCAAAACTTCTTTATTTGGGTTTTGCTGGCTACAATTCCAGGTCTTATTTTATCACGTTTTTTAACCTTCCCAAAAGATTTTGGGAAAAAATCAGAAGAAGTTTAACACCCAAATCAAACTTTAACTATGGAAATCAATGAAAACTTGCAGAACGAACGAAATCTGAAAGGAACTGAGTTCGAGAAAAATGGAAATCTTGAAAAAGCAATTGAATTGTATGAAGAAAATGTTGCAGAAGGCTTTAAAGGAAATCACCCTTACGATCGACTAGCAACGATCTACAAAAACGAAAACGATTTGGATAATGAAATCCGCGTTTTAGAAAAAGCAATTGTGGTTTACGAAATAATCACTATTGAAGACCGATTAGAAGGATTGCCAAAGCTTTTCCGTTTCAAAAACAGATTAGAAAAAGCAATTGAAACTAAAAAGCAATTAGCCAAACAGAAAAAGGCAAAGTTGAAATAAAAAATCAAACTATATCATAATACCCAATTATCTGTTTTATAAAGAAATGGATAATAGTGTCTTTATGAAAAAGACTTTACAATAATGAAAATCACAGCCGAAGCGTTACGACAAAAAATAGGACAATTTTTCTTTCCAGCAGTATTCATCAATGATACAGAAGAAAATATTCAGGAAACAGAAAAACTTATTAGAGAATACAATATTGGAGGATTAACCTTTTTCCATAGTCGTGCGAGTGCTGCAACCAACTATGAAAGCAAGAAAAAAGTTGTTTTTAATGATGATAGTTACGAAAAGATCAAAACACTTATTTCTCGTTATCAAAAAGCCGCTTCTACTCCACTTTTAATTAGTATTGATGCTGAATGGGGTTTAGCAATGCGAATTGAAAAAACACCTCAATATCCGTATGCAATTACGCTTGGCGCTTTACCTTCAACTAAATCGAGTTTGGTTTACGAAGTTGGAAAACAAATTGGTTTAGATTTAAAAGCGGCTGGAATTCAGTACAATTTATCGCCTTTGGCAGACATCAACAACAATCCAAATAATCCAGTTATCGGATATCGTTCTTTTGGTGAAAACAAAGAAAAAGTAGCCAATTTTTCTATTGAATATTTAAAAGGAATGTCAGAAGTTGGCGTTTTAGGCTGTCTGAAACATTTCCCTGGACACGGAAACACCAATGTAGATTCTCATTTAGGTTTGCCTGTTTTAAAAGAAACTTTAGATGAATTATTAGAAAACGAATTATATCCGTTTATTAAAGGAATAGAAAATAATGTCGATTCGATTATGATTGGGCATTTGGCAGTTCCAAGTTTAAATGACGGAAAAGACACTTCTGCAACATTATCAAAAGCAGTGATTCAAGATCTTTTACGCGACAAATTAGGTTACGATGGTTTAGTAATTTCTGATGCTTTAAATATGCACAGCGTTTCTAAATTGTACGAAACCAAAGGTCAATTAGAATGGGAAGCTTTCAATGCAGGAAACGATGTTTTATGCTTTGCCGAAAATGTTCCAGAAGGAATTGAAGCGATCTACAAAAATGCTACACCAGACCGTATTTTCGAAAGCTATAATAGAATCTTGAAAGCCAAAGAAAAAGCAGGGATTCTTTCTGGAAATACAGCCGTTTCGGGCGAATTAAACTTCGAAAAAGCATCTCAATTAAATCTAGAAATTGCTCAAAATGCAATTACGAAAATCATTGATAACGGAATTTCAGATTTAGCTATTGACGCTCAGAAAAACAACAAATTAGCCAAACTAAGTTTATATAAAAATACTGAAAACACATTTTTCAAAACGCTCAATGCAAAACTTGATTCTCCAGAATTTGCTTTTGAAAGTTTAGAAACTTCGGATATTGTTGCAATCAAAAATGAATTAGAAAATTTTGAAACCCTCATCATTTCCTTATTTGTTCCAAAAGCAAAACCTTTGAATAATTTTGAAGTAAATGACGAAGTTTTCGAACTGCTTTCTAATCTTCTTCAAACAAAAAAATGCATTATTTACGTTTTCGGAAATCCTTACGTTTTACCACTTATTCCAGATCTAAAAAAGGCTTCAGGGTTAATTCAGGCGTATCAAGATTTTGAAGAATTTCAAAAAACCGCAGGAATTCAATTTTTTGAAAAAAATAGTTTTACAAGCGTTTTACCAGTAAATATTGATATTCAATAAATTACAATTCTAAATAGTCAAAATTTATCAACTTATAAGTTTTTATAATCACATCTTATTGTAAGAACCTGTACTTATGCCCTACTTTTGCACCAGAAATAAATATTTAACGTAAAACGAAAATTATGTCTTTAGTAGGAAAAAAATTCCCAAGTATTGCAGTAGATGCTATCTCAGAAATGGGTGACAATTTAAAAATCAACATTTTTGAAGAAGCAGTAAACAACAATAAAAAAGTACTTTTATTCTGGTATCCAAAAGATTTTACTTTTGTATGTCCAACTGAATTACACGCCTTTCAAGCTGCTTTACCTGAATTTGAAAAAAGAAATACTATCGTAATTGGCGCTTCTTGCGACACAAACGAAGTTCACTTTGCTTGGTTAAATACTCCAAAAAACAATGGTGGAATCGAAGGTGTTACTTACCCAATCTTAGCTGATACAAACCGTAACTTAGCTAACATTTTAGGTATTCTTGATATCGAATCTACAAGCTACAGCGAAGACACTGACTCAGTTATCATCGAAGGTTCAAACGTAACTTACAGAGCTACTTACCTAATTGACGAAACTGGAAAAATCTTCCACGAAAGCGTAAACGATATGCCATTAGGACGTAACGTAAACGAATACTTAAGAATGGTTGACGCTTACACTCACATCCAAACTAAAGGTGAAGTTTGTCCAGCAAACTGGGAAGCTGGTAAAGAAGCTATGTCTGCAGACAGAATCAGTACTGCTGAATACTTAAGTGCAAACTAATTTTTAATTAGTTTCTAAGATACTAAGATGCTAAGGTTCTAAGATTTACTCTTAGGCCTTAGTAACTTAGAAATCTAATCCTCTCTCAAAAAATCTCAAAAAATTATAGTTGCTAAAATCCACAAAGGTTCAAAAACTCAGAACCTTAGAATCTTAGCACCTTAGAATCTCAAAAAATAAAACTTATGTTAATCGACTTAAACGAAGATACATTAGCAGATTTAGTTGCTAAAAACGAAAAAGTAGTAGTACAATATTCAGCTTCATGGTGTGGAAATTGCCGTATTATGAAACCAAAATTCAAAAAATTAGCAACAGAAAATGAAGCTATCACTTTTGTTTTGGTTGATGCAGAAAACTCTCCAGAGTCTAGAAAATTAGCTAATGTGAGCAACTTGCCAACATTTGCCACTTTCGTAAACGGACAATTAGTTGGCGAAACTCAAACCAACAAACAAGAAGTTTTAATTGACTTAGTAAACGCTATTGTTTAATTGGTTATTTGTTTATTCGTTTAATCGATTAAACAAAAAAACGATTTAACGCTTAAACAAAAAAATTATGAAATTACCAGTAATTAAGCATTTAACACAATTTATCGAAGAAAACGATCAGGATTACATCATTGAAACGATCGAAGTTCTAGAAGCGATGACTGAAATTCCTTCTCTTAAAGATGAAGAATTAGACGTAATTGGTGAATTGATTTCAAATATGTACGGTGCCCTTGAAGTTCAAAAATTAGTTGCTCAAGGAACAGATAAAAAAGAAGCTTTAAATACGTTTATGAAACGTGTTTTAGGTTCTATCGATAAATAATCGAACCTCTTTTTTCAAAGAAAAAACAAAAAAACATGACGGAGAAAGCGTTTCTAATTGGAGACGCTTTTTTTTTAGTCTCAGGTTTCAGTTCCACGCTTCACACAATCTTTGTCAGGCTGAGTTTAGTCGAAGCCCACACTGGTAATTCCACAATCTTTTAGAGTTTCTAGCGCAGCCCTCCTTCGTCGGTATAACAAACTTTGCGAATAGAACTATGGCAAAGTTGGACATAAAGATGCAGAATAAAGAGAACAATATTTTCTCAAAATAAAAGTTATTAATAGAAATAATTTGCTAAAATAAATCGCAAATTCTTGAATTTATGGCTATCAAAAAGGACTCCTTAATCTCTCCTTAAACCGTTAACAAATACTTTTACATTCAAATATTAATCCTTACTTTTGAGCCTCATTAATTTTAAACAAAAATCATGGCATCTATCACATTAGGAGGAAATCCAGTTCATACATCAGGCGAATTACCTGCAGTTGGATCACAATTAGCTGATTTCAAATTAGTACAAAACGATTTATCAGTTGCTTCTTTAAGCACTTTCGCTGGTAAAAAATTAGTTTTAAATATCTTCCCAAGTGTTGATACAGGAACTTGCGCAACATCTGTTAGAACTTTTAATGCAAGTGCAAGCGGATTAGAAAACACAACAGTTTTATGTATTTCTAGAGATTTACCTTTCGCTCAAAAACGTTTTTGTGGTGCTGAAGGTTTAGAAAATGTAGTAAACTTATCAGATTTTCAAACTGGTGCTTTTGGAAAAGCAAACGGATTAGAAATCGTTGACGGACCTCTAGCTGGTTTACACTCACGAGCAATCATTGTTGTTGATGCAGACGGAAAAGTCCTTCACACAGAACAAGTTGCAGAAATTGCAAATGAACCAAATTACGAAGCAGCTTTAGCAGCACTATAATATTTACCTCTAAAATGGAGTTTCAAAAAGACAACACCTTTGTTACAGGCCGTTTAAAAAGCATGACTTATGCTTTTAACGGTGCTGTAAAATTAATTAAGACCGAACATAGTATTATGGTTCAATTTTCATTGGGAATCATAATGACTATTTTAGGTTTTTACTTTCATATTTCACAAACCGAATGGCTTTGTCAAACTTTAGCCATTGGCTTAGTTTTAGCTATCGAAGGATTAAATACAGCAGTTGAAAAAATTGCCGATTTTATCCATCCTGATTACAGCAGACGAATCGGATTTATTAAAGATATTGCCGCAGGGGCAGTATTTTTTGCTGCAATGACTGCAATAGCAATAGGCTTGATTATTTATATTCCAAAATTTATTTAGGCAAAGGAAAACGCAAGAATGGCAAAAAATAAAAAAGAAACTGTAGATAAAAAAAACGATAAACAAGAAGGAAATAAAAGATCATTTAAGATATCCAAACAACAAAAATTTGTTCTAGGATGTCTTTTGGTTCTTTTTTCTATTGCCCTATTAGTTGCATTTATTTCTTTTTATGTTAACGGACAATGGCAAAATGATCAAAGCATTGTAAACCAGCTTGGCGATCGTTCTGAAATTGCTGAGAATTGGCTTGGCAAATTCGGAGCTTATCTTGCCGATTTGATTATCTATAGAGGTTTCGGGTTGGCGTCTTTTATTTTCGTACGTTTGTTTTTCCTTACCGGAATGTTTTTAGCATTGGAGCTTTCTACTCAAAAGCTAAAAAATACTTGGTTCTGGGATATTTTTGCCATTATTATCGTTTCTGTACTTTTTGGCTTCTTTGCTACTTCTGCACCAGAATTAGGAGGAACAATTGGTTACGAACTCAATCTATTCCTTCAAGATTATATCGGAAAGACAGGTACTTTGCTTACACTACTTTTCGGTTTAATTGTCTATCTAATTTTCAAAATCAAATTATCGCCAGAAAAAATTCAGTCCTATTTTGATTCTACTAAGAAAGAATTCAAATCGGAATTAGATACTTTAAAACCTGCTGTTCAACAGCCCGAAAGCGCTTATAATCTAGAAGAATTTTCTATTAAAGAAGAAGCAGAAGAAGAAAATGATCCTGAATTGGATAATATTCATCTTAAAACTGTCGATTCTCAATTTGAAATCAATAAGGAGGCTTTAAAACCAACCATTTCTCATTCATCAGAAATTGAGCTAACTCCAACTTTAAAACCAATTCAACCGCCACCTACACAAATTACTGCCACGCCAGAAGAAGCATTTGTAATAGAAAAAGCGGAAGAAGAAGACATTATCGAAGAAAATTTAGCTTCTCGTCTAGTTGCCGATTTCGGATTATTTGATCCAACTTTGGATTTGTCAAATTACAAATTCCCAACCATCGATTTATTAAAAGAATATTCGACTGGCGGAATTACAATTAATCAGGAAGAATTAGAAGAAAACAAAAATAGAATTGTTGATACGCTTCGTAATTACAAAATTGAAATTGCACAGATTAAAGCAACCGTTGGTCCATCGGTTACTTTATATGAAATTGTGCCAGAAGCTGGAATCAGAATTTCTAAAATTAAGAGTTTAGAAGATGATATTGCTTTATCATTATCAGCATTAGGAATTCGTATTATTGCGCCAATTCCTGGAAAAGGTACTATCGGTATTGAGGTTCCGAACAAAAACCCTACTATGGTTTCTATGAAAAGCGTTATTGGAGCAGCGAAGTTCCAAGAAGCCGAAATGGAACTACCAATTGCATTAGGAAAAACCATTTCAAACGAAACTTTTGTTGTCGATCTTGCAAAAATGCCTCACTTATTGATGGCTGGAGCAACTGGACAAGGAAAATCTGTCGGATTAAATGCGGTTTTAACTTCATTGCTATACAAGAAACATCCTGCAGAAGTAAAATTTGTTTTGGTCGATCCGAAAAAAGTAGAGCTTACACTTTTCAATAAAATTGAAAGACATTATTTAGCTAAACTTCCAGATACAGAAGACGCTATTATTACTGATAACGCAAAAGTTGTCAATACTTTAAATTCACTTTGTACAGAAATGGATAATCGTTATTCTTTATTAAAAGATGCGATGGTTCGTAATATTAAAGAATACAACGAAAAATTCAAGTCTAGAAAATTAAATCCTGAAGCAGGACACCGATTTTTACCATACATCGTTTTGGTTGTCGATGAGTTTGCCGATTTAATTATGACTGCAGGAAAAGAAGTCGAAGTTCCAATTGCTCGTTTAGCTCAATTAGCGCGTGCTATTGGTATTCACTTAATTATTGCAACACAAAGACCTTCTGTAAACGTTATTACAGGTTTAATTAAGGCCAATTTCCCTGCCAGAATTGCGTTTAGAGTAACTTCTAAAATTGACTCTAGAACTATTTTGGATACTCAAGGAGCAGATCAGCTTATTGGACGCGGAGATTTATTATACACTAATGGAAACGACGTAATTCGTGTTCAGTGCGCCTTTATTGACACTCCAGAAGTGGAAAAAATTACCGATTTTATTGGCGGACAAAAAGCATATGCTACGGCTTATTTGCTTCCAGAGTTCGTTGGCGAAGAAAGTGGCATTAATCTTGATATAGATATTTCTGAAAGAGATACTTTATTTAGAGAAGCGGCAGAGATAATTGTCAATGCACAACAGGGTTCTGCTTCTTTATTGCAGCGAAAATTAAAACTAGGATACAACAGAGCCGGTCGTTTGATCGATCAACTTGAGGCAGCAGGTATTGTTGGTCCGTTTGAAGGCAGTAAAGCACGCAGTGTAAACATCTTAGATTTAAATGCTCTTGATCAATTTTTTAATAATGAACAAAATTAATCCAATCATGAAAGCAAAAATTCAAGAAATCAACAACAATTCTATCACAAACATGACCAAAAAGTGTTTTCAAATGGCAGTTATATTGCTTTTGAGCTTCACTTCTATTCAGGCTCAAGATAAAAAAGCGAAAGATTTATTGAACGAAGTAACTTCTAAAATAAAAAGCTACGACAATATTGTTATCGATTTTAAGTATTCTTTGAACAATGCCAAAGAAAACATCAATCAAGACAGTAAAGGAAACGTAACAATGAAAGGAAACCAATATGTTTTGAATTTCATGGGCGTTACTAAAATTTTTGACGGTCAGAAAACTTACACTATTGTTCCAGAAGACGAAGAAGTTACTATTTCTAAAGTAAACGAGAAAGATGATAACGCAATCACTCCTTCAAAAATGCTTACTTTCTTTAATTCTGGCTACAAATACAACATGGACATTGTTCAGAATGTAAAAGGAAGAAAAATTCAATACATCAAATTAGTACCAACTAGCGGAAAAGACCAAAGAAAAGAAATTTTGTTAGGTGTTGACGTTCAGACAAAACACATCTACAATTTGATTGAAACTGGAAAAAACGGAACAAAAACAACTTTAACCGTTAATTCTTTTAAAACCAATCAGCCATTATCAAAAAATCAATTTACCTTTGTAGCGAGTAAATACCCGAAATACTACATCAATAAATTAGATTAATCAGAAGGTTGAAAATACTAGACAAATACTTATTAAAAACATTCTTACTTACATTTACTACGGTATTTGTAATCTTATTTTTCATATTCATACTTCAAACAGTATGGCTATTTATTTCAGAACTAGCAGGTAAAGATCTCGACTTAATATTGGTCGTGAAATTCCTGCTTTTTTCTATGCCTCGTATTATTCCTCTAGTTTTACCTTTATCGGTTTTACTAGCATCGATTATGACTTTCGGAAATCTAGCCGAAAATTACGAGTTCGCAGCCATGAAATCTTCAGGAATCTCACTACAAAGAGCTATGAGAATCTTGATCATTTTTATTTGCGTTTTAAGTATTGTTGCATTTTGGTTTGCAAATAACGTTATTCCGTATGCAGAATATAAATTTGTTAATTTTAGAAAAAACATCGCACAAGCCAAACCCGCAATGGCTATTGCTGAAGGCCAGTTTAACGATGTTGGCACTTATAACATTAAAGTAAATAAAAAATCTGGCGAAAATGGCAACCGTCTTACTGGCGTAACAATTCACGAGAAAGCAAATAATATGGGTGAAAACAAAACCGTAATTAAAGCTAAAACCGGTTTGTTAGTTAGTAATGAAAAATCAAGCATTTTAAAACTGGTTTTAAATGATGGTTATTATTACCAAGACGTTACTCCAAAAAAATATGAAGATCGTGCGAAAATGCCTTTTATAAAAGGAAAATTTAAAACACAGATCATCAATATTGACTTATCTGAACTAAATAAAGTTGACGACAGCAAAGAAAGCATTGCAGGAACAAATGGAATGCTTAATGTTAATGAATTACGTTATACTTTAGACTCATTAAACAAGAATTTAAACAACGAAATTATTTCCTTCTCTGAGAATATTAATCAGCGTGTCGGAATTAAAAAATTCTACAGAGATACTCAAAAAAACATCAAGAAGAAACCACTTCCAAATGATCTTTTATCTATTTACTCTAACAAAGACAAGGTAGATATTTTAAAAATGGCTGGAAGCAATATAACGAGCAATATATACTCTATTGACACTACTCAACAAGATTTAAAGAACAAACAACGAGACATTAATAAACACCTTCTCGCATTATACGAGAAATTCGTTATTGCTTTTGCTTGCTTTTTAATGTTCTTTATTGGAGCTCCGCTTGGTGCGATTATTAGAAAAGGAGGACTTGGACTTCCTATTGTATTTGCGGTTTTAATTTTTATTACTTTCCATTTCATCAATACATTCGGAAAAAGACTATCTCAAGAAGGCGGAATGACCCCTTTTATGGGATCATGGATGTCATCTTTCATCTTGTCTCCACTCGCAGTATTATTAACCTATCGCGCCACAAATGACAATGGGCTAATTAATTTTGATGCGATTACAACTCCGATTTCAAAACTATTTCAGAAAATCTCTGAGCGGTTTTTACCTGCTCAAAAGCAAAAATAATTATGTCAACAACAAAAATACAACTGAATACCATTGAAGAAGCTATAGAAGATATTCGTCAAGGTAAAGTAATCATTGTAGTCGATGATGAGGATCGCGAAAATGAAGGAGATTTTTTGGCTGCGGCCGAAAAAGTAACACCAGAAATGATCAATTTTATGGCTACTCACGGACGCGGATTAATTTGTACACCACTTACAGAAAGCCGATGCAAAGAATTAGATCTTCGCGCCATGGTGACCAATAATACAGATCATATGGAAACTGCTTTTACAGTTTCTGTTGATTTAAAAGGCCAAGGAGTTACTACAGGTATTTCTGCTGCCGATAGATCAAAAACAGTTCAATCTTTAGTCGATCCAAATACAAAACCTCACGATTTAGCTCGTCCTGGACATATTTTCCCTTTAATAGCTAAACAAGGCGGTGTTTTAAGAAGAACTGGACATACCGAAGCTGCAATTGATTTTGCACGTTTAGCAGGATTTAAACCAGCAGGTGTAATCTGCGAAATTTTGAATGAAGACGGAACAATGTCGCGTTTGCCAGAATTGATTAAAGTCGCTAAAAAATTTGATTTAAAACTAGTTTCTATCGAAGATTTGGTTGCTTATAGAATGCAGCATGATAGTTTGATTGTTAAAAAAGAAGATTTTGATATCGAAACTCGTTTTGGAACATTTAGATTAAGAGCTTACGAACAAACTACAAATAAGCAAATACATATTGCCTTAACAAAAGGAACTTGGAATCTTGGCGAACCTATCTTAACGAGAATCCACTCTTCTCAGGTAAATAACGACTTGCTAGGCACATTGACTAATAATGCAGAACAGCAATTAGACGATATGTTTAAAGTGATTAATGAGAACGGAAAAGGTGCTGTTATCTTCATTAATCAAGACATGACAGCTGTTAACCTTTTAAACAGAATTTCTGAACTTAAATCATTACAAGCCAACGGAACTTTAAAAGCGCCAAAAGTTATTATTGACAGCAAAGATTATGGTATTGGAGCTCAAATTCTTCATGATTTAGATATTTCTAAAATTAGATTGGTTTCAAATACAGAACAAACAAAACGAGTTGGTATGATTGGATACGGACTTGAAATTACAGAATACGTTAAATACTAATATGGGAACAGTAGAAGAAAGAATTCAAAAATCAGAAACTCGAATTTTTAAAGCCGTTTTTCCTAGCACAACCAATCATTACGACACTCTTTTTGGAGGAACGGCACTACATCTTATGGATGAAGTTGCTTTTATCTGTGCTACTCGTTTTAGCCGTAAAAAAGTTGTAACGATTTCTACTGGTCAAATTGACTTTAAAAAAGCAATTCCGGCAGGAACTTTAATCGAATTAGTCGCAAAAGTAGATAGCGTTGGAAGAACAAGCTGTAAAATTCATGTCGATATTTTTATGGAACAAATGTATTCTGAGCTTCGCGAAACGGTTGTTTCAGGAACTTTTTCGTTTGTTGCTGTCGATGAAAACAAAAAACCAACGCCAATTTTAGACGATTTGGATTAATTTTTTAAAAAATCTCTTTTTCGGAAATACTGATACTTAGATACTTGAAAATTATTTTGAAAAACTTCAAAAAAAAGTCTAAAAAAAGTTTTCAGAACCGAAAAACCGTCTTATATTTGCACCCGCAATCAGACAATGAGAGCAACATACTGGAGAAATGGCAGAGCGGTCGAATGCGGCAGTCTTGAAAACTGTTGACTGTAACAGGTCCGGGGGTTCGAATCCCTCTTTCTCCGCTTCATGAGATTTCTAAGAAAATCTTCAAAAAACAAAAACCTTTAGATCTTACGATTTAAAGGTTTTTCTGCTTTTACAATTATGTTTTCAAGACTTCTGAAGTCACCTAAATCATAGCGCCAGATCTAGCAATCATTTGGAGGTTGATTTACTACTCTAAAAGACATTAATCACTCTTTTTTTGACAATAAAATAGCATTTTGTAACAGTGACACATTTTCTTTTAAACTTTTGTTTTCAATCTCCATTTTTTTGTATAAACCAACCTTAAGTCCATTCTGGAAACTGCGTTTTATTTAAGTCAAGCTTTTCAATTTCTTTTATATCAGCACTATCAAGTTTAAAATCAAAAATGTCAAGATTTTCTATAATATGTACTTTTTGAGAAGATCTCGGAATAGCTACAATACCACGTTGGTAATGCCATCTCAAACTTACCTGCGCAGTAGTTTTACCATGTTTTTGAGCAATTTTAGTTAATATTTCATTTGTAAAAAGACCATTACGACCTTCTGCAAAAGGAGCCCATGCTTGCATTTGGATATTATGCTGTTTTAATACCTTATAGTCATTTGTCTGCTGAAAATAAGCGTGTGTTTCAATTTGATTTATCACAGGTTTTACCTCAGCATAAGATAAAAGATCTGCTAGTTGTACCGGATCGAAATTGCTTATGCCAATCGCTTTAATTTTTCCTGCTTTGTAAAGTTCTTCTATTGCTTTCCAAGATCCTTTCACATCACCTCTTGGACGATGAATTAGATACAGATCAAGATATTCAAGTTGCAGTTTTCTTAGTGTCTCTTCAAAACCTTTTTTAGCATTTTCATAACCAGCATCATCAACCCATAGTTTCGAGGTAACAAAAAGCTTTTTCCTGTCAATTCCGCTTTGTTTTATGCCTCTACCCACTGCTTCTTCATTTCCATACACTTTTGCAGTATCAAGAAGACGATAACCTGCCGATATAGCTTCGGCAACTGATTGCTGGCATACTTCTCCACTAAGGCCATATGTACCAAATCCTAGTATAGGCATTTTGACACCGTTATTCAGCTTGACATCTGGAATCTGAACATCTTTTTTTTCTACGACAACATTTCCGAATAGTTCAGGCATTCCAAAAACACCTAAGTAAATTCCTGCGGCCGCGAATTTTGCACTGGTTTGTAAAAAACTGCGTCGGTTTATTTCATTTTTTTGGTTTTGAGAACTCATATTTCTTGTATTAGTCAATTACTAAAATCAATTACTAAAAGTAAATATTATATTTTAAAAATGAAGCTCATTTTTTTGAATTCCTAAGATCTTAATACTCTATATTTCTCTTACTAAACAAATCTTATCATTGTTATTTTTTTTACGCAATAGAAAAGGCGCTTAAAAAATTTAAGCGCCTTTTTTTGCAATTCATTTTACTAATCAATTATTACTTTACAAATTCAATAATAAAACCTCCTTTTGGAGCCATATTGTATTTCCACTTAGCATCAATTGGATGAGTTTCTACTTTAAAATCCATCAACGGATCTTTACCTTCAGAAATGATTCTGAATTTTGAATACCCTTTTCCGTATTTAGTCAGATCAATAGAAACAGGCAAAGCTGTGTTAGCTCCGTTTATCCCAATAATATAAGAAAGATTATCTTTTTTACGTGACAACACGATTGATTTTCCCGGTTCTGCCACAATAGCCTCAGTTTTATCCCAAGTAGCAGGCATTTCTTTCAACAAATCTTTAAGTTCATTTGGCAATGAATTAAAAACCTCTTCCGAATCGGCAAAATGAATAATCCCTGAGGTATAAATCATAGCCATTGCCAATTCATGAACCGAGGTATTTAAACGTGTATATTTTCTAAAAGTTAAAGCAAATGGCGTGTAATCAGCTGGACCAGCAACGTTTCTTGTAAAAGGCAATACGGTATTTTGTTCTGCTGCTTTTTCTGGAAATCTTGGTTCATAAAAATAACTTTCTGTTCCTAAAATAGCTTCTGCGGTTACAAAATTCGGCCATGTTCTATGCCAGCCTCTTGGAACTGTTGTTCCATGTAAGTTTACCAATAAATGTTCTTTTGCTGCATCTTCAAAAACACCTTGCAAAGCTGCCATAACTTCTTGCCTGTCTGAACACCAAAAGTCAATTTTCACTCCTTTTATTCCCATTTCAGCCAGTTCTTTAAATCTCTTTTTTCTTTTTTCTGAATCAAAGTATTCTGCTGAAAATCCCCAAACTAATGGCTGCACTCCTTTAGACAATGCATAATCTACAATTTTCCCTTCCTTGTTGGCTTTTTCCCAACCAGCATCAAAAAGCGTGTATTTGAAACCAAATGAAGCCGAAACATCCGTAAATTTATTATACATTTCTGGCGTAAAATCTTCTGGATGCGACCACCACGACCAAGCCGCTTTTCCAGATTGAATCCAAGAAACATCTTTAATTTTAGAAGCTGGAGCTAAATCAGTAATCATTGTAGACAATAAAATATTGCCTGCATTATCTCCAATCATTATAACTCTCCAAGGCATTGTCCACGGTTCTGCAGACTCAGGATATGCATTTCCTTTATCTGGTAATGGCAAAGTAAATTTCTCATCATTTTTAGCAAAGGCAATGGTGTACATTCCGTCTTTAGAATCTGGCGCTAAATGACAGCCTGGAAATGAACCGTCTGTACCAGATTCTGCAATCAGTACCCAGTTTTTAGCATCGTTTACATTAAAAAGTGCCGGCATACACCAACCAATAGATTCGTTTCGAGCACCGCTTATTGGATCTCCTGATTTTACATTTACATAAAAATCTTCATAACCTGGTGTATAATCTCCAGCCTTATTATAAGGTTGCAACCATCCTTTTGCTTTTTGATCAATATGGAATCCTGTTATTTCATTTTTAAGAACTTTTGATCCATTCACTTTATTATCAAACTTATATCTAAAAGCAACACCTTCTTCTCCTGCAATTAAGTCTATCGTCATCAAAGCACCTTGTTTGTTTTTGAAAGTGATGCTTTTGGTTTTAAAAACATGATCAGCTGTTTTATTATTAGCCACTTTAAGTTCATATTTCTCACGTTTTTCTTCTATTGGAGAAACATTTACAACAGATAATCCAGTAGTAAAATCATCATTTTCGAAAGTCAATCCAAGTGGAGAATCAAGTATAACAGCTTTATCATGACGCGTAACTTTATAAGACAATTGCCCGTCTTCGCTTAAAGACAGTGAAATCTGATTGAGATTGTCCTTAGATTTTAGCGAAAGTGATGTATTCTGTGCCTTACAATTCGTCAGCAGAAAAAATACTGACGGCATCAGGACAATTAAAAATCGGTTTACAAACTTTTTTTTCATTATATAAATATTTAAAGGTGATAGTTAAATTTTGTCAGTTACTATATCAAAAGTATAAGCAATGGTTTCATCGTAGATTTGACCTGCTCCAAATAAAGTGTTAGGAAAATGTTCATTATTGGGACTGTCAGGATAATATTGGCATTCTAAACAAAGTCCGTCAAAAGATTGGTATAATTTAGAATGTTCACCGATTAATGCACTGTCTAAATAATCTCCTGTATAAAGCTGCACACCCGGATATGAAGTATAAACGCGCATCACTCTACCTGATTTTTCTTCAATCAATTTACAAACAAGTTTTTCATCAACATGATTGCGATCTAAAACATAGTAGAGATTTAGTCCCTTGTTTTGCATTACGTCACCCAGTTTATC
The DNA here is from genome assembly GCF_058794775.1 of Flavobacterium sp. GW823-FHT06G12. Lineage (NCBI taxonomy): Bacteria > Pseudomonadati > Bacteroidota > Flavobacteriia > Flavobacteriales > Flavobacteriaceae > Flavobacterium > Flavobacterium sp. GW823-FHT06G12. Next base: position 123,595 of record NZ_JBXAHE010000001.1, on the reverse strand, counting down.
ATTCAGAAATAAATATTCGTCAGCTAGTATAATTTTTCCTGTCGGAATATAATCGGCTGTACTTTCTAATATTTTTGATCCTTGAATGGTTAATCTATGATTGTGAATTTTATCTTGACAAGCAGATAAATTGAAATAAGAATGATTGGTAAAATTAAGCGGAGTCGATTCGCTGGCTTCCGCCAAAAACTGAATTTTCAATTCGTTTTGATCAGTCCATTTATAAATCACTTTTAGATTTACATCTCCCGGAAAACCGCCTTCTCCACTTCTGTTTTCAAGTGAAAAAATCACAGCATCGTTTTCTATTTTAAAATCGAATATTTTAGAATTAAATCCTGCTGAACCGCTGTGATTGCTATTTTTTCCGTCGTTTTTATCCAGATAATACGTTTTATTCTCAATAGAAAACGAAGCATTATTTATTCGGTTTGCAAAACGCCCGATTGTCGCTCCGATATAAGCCTTGTCTTTTAAATAACCTTCTAAAGTAGGAAAACCCAAAACCACATTTTCTTTCTTCCCATTTTTATCTGGTACAACTATGGATTTTACTATGGCACCATAATTAAGCAGCTCCACATAATTTCCTTGGCTGTTTGTAATAGTAAATTTGAAAACTTCTTGATCTGCAAACCAGCCAAAAGACTCGTATGCAATTATATTGGTAGAATTCATATTGGTTTAAAAAAGGTCAGAAAAGATTTAAGTTAGATTAGAATTTCAAATTTACTTTTGATAATTGTGCTTAAAATGGACATTTTTTTTGAAAGCATGGATTAAATTATGATATTTGAAAAACAAGATTCAGGAAAATGAAAAACGCATCGCAAAAGGAAAAAATAAAAGTTAAAGAAGGTTTTTTAGGACAGCGCATGATTGTAATTCCTAAAAACATACTTTCCAATATCAAAAAGAATCCGCTTATTTCGGGTTTGTATTTTACCGATATTGGCGTTTTTCCTAATGCGAGCCATCATTCCATGAAGCGAAAACACGGAAGCAAACAATATATCCTGATTTATTGTTATAAAGGAGAAGGCATTATTAGCCGAGAAAACAAAACCATTACACTCAAAGCCAATACCTTTTATATTATTCCGCCAGAAGTTGCGCATGATTATTATGCTTTAAAACAAAATCCGTGGAGTATTTATTGGATTCATTTTACTGGACCACAGGCACCTTATTTTTACGATAAATTCATAACCGAATATCCTGATACCGCTCCGCAATTATCGCTTGAAGAAAGACGTATCGAACTATTTGATAACATATTAGACGTTATGGAAGACGGTTACAGCTCCAGCAATCTAGAATTTGCCAATTTATCTTTATGGCAGCTACTGAATACCTTTTTGTATGAGAAATTTTTCATTCAAAAAAACCGAAAATTTTCAGAGGATAATACTATTGAGTCGGCTATTGATTACATGAAAAAGCATCTGGAACTTTCGTTAAAAATAAACGATGTTGCAGCTTATTTTAATTATTCATCATCACATTTTTTTACCTTATTTAAGAAACAGACGGGGTATTCTCCTATACATTATTTCAATTATCTAAAAATGCAGAAAGCCTGTCAATACCTAAGTTTTACGACTATGAGCATAAAAGAAATCAGTTTTAATTTAGGTTTTAATGATCCGTTATATTTCTCCCGTTTATTCAAGAAAATAATGAGTACATCACCTATTCAATATAGAACAGAATATAAGCAGTAACGCAATTGTTTTCGAATTTTAAAACATGATGCCAAAAAATCAGATTATAATCCATCTATTCAAAAAAAATATCCATAAATCAAAGGTTCCGATTCCGCTAATTTTACAAAAGCTATTAAAACCTTTTTATGAAAAATTACAATTATACCTTTTTACTATCAATTAGTCTAGTTGCAGCACTGGGTGGTTTACTCTTTGGCTACGACTGGGTTGTTATTGGCGGAGCAAAACCATTTTACGAAATTTATTTTGGCATTTCAGATTCTCCAGCTCTTCAAGGCTGGGCAATGAGCAGTGCTCTTGTTGGCTGTGTGGCAGGTGCCGCTGTTGCAGGAAAACTAGCCGACACTTACGGAAGACGTCCTCTACTGATTGCTGCCGCCGTATTATTCTCCTTATCGGCAATTGGAACAGGAGCTTCAGAAACCTTCAACATATTTATTGTCTGGCGTATTATTGGAGGAATCGGAATTGGAGTTGCTTCTACCATTTCGCCTTTATATATTGCAGAAATCGCACCTCAGGAAACCCGCGGACTTTTCGTGTCCATAAACCAACTTACCGTAGTTATCGGAATTCTTGCAGCACAGATTACAAACATGCTAATCACAGAAGTTATTCCAACTGGTTATTCTCACGCACAGATTCTTGCTTCTTGGAACGGACAAACTGGATGGCGATGGATGTTTTGGGCAGGATTTTTCCCGGCTGTTCTTTTCTTTCTATTAATGTTTCTGATTCCAGAAAGCCCAAGATATTTGGCTAAAAAAGACAATCAAAATTCGGCAGAAGATACTCTTGCTAAAATTGGAGGAATTGATTATGCTAGAGAAGAGCTTTCAAAAATTAAAGAAACTTTTACACACGAAAGCGAAAAGACCGATTTCAAAATATTATTCGACAAAAAAGCTTTTTCGATCTTAATTATCGGAATCGTATTGGCCGCTTTCCAACAATGGTGCGGTATTAATATCATTTTCAATTACGCTCAAGAAATCTTTGTTTCGGCTGGTTACAGCATAAACGATTTGTTCATGAATATTGTGATAACAGGAAGCATTAACTTGGTTTTCACTCTAGTTGCTATGGGAACTGTAGACAAATTAGGCCGTAAAAAACTAATGCTTTTTGGTTCTGGAGCACTTGCTGTAATCTATGCTTTACTAGGATATTTTTATTACACCAATGTTACCGGATTTCCATTATTGCTATTGGTATTATTAGCCATTGCCATTTATGCAATGTCTCTTGCTCCTATTACTTGGGTTATTTTATCTGAAATTTTCCCTAACCGAATTAGAGGTGTAGCAATGTCTATTGCCACTTTTGCTCTCTGGATTGCTTCTGCCATATTAGTACAGACCTTTCCAATTTTTAACAACTATCTAGGCACGTCGGGCACTTTCTGGCTGTATGGAATCATCTGTGCCTTAGGATTTCTATTTGTTTTCAGAAAACTTCCTGAAACAAAAAACAAAAGTCTTGAAGAGATTGAGGAGCTTATGGCTGCTGATCAATCAAAACATATTCAATAATTTAAATTTCATTACATCATGCAAAAAGTAAATGTTTGGAAGGAAAAAATAATCCTGCCAACTTATGAGGTGGGCAAACCTGAAAAAAATCCTGTATTTATTGAGAAAAGAGTGTATCAGGGAAGTAACGGATCAGTATATCCTTATCCGGTTATTGAAAAAATCGCGGACGAAAAAACAGATAAAGAATATCAGGCCGTATATCTTGAAAATGAATTCATTAAAATAATGATTCTGCCTGAACTTGGCGGAAGAGTTCATATGGCTTATGACAAAACTAAAAACCGTCATTTTGTATATTACAATCAGGTTGTAAAACCTGCATTGGTAGGACTTACAGGTCCGTGGATTTCTGGCGGAATCGAATTTAACTGGCCACAGCATCACAGACCAACTACATTTGATCCTGTAGATTTTACGATTGAAGAACATGATGACGGAAGCGCAACAGTTTGGTGCAGTGAAGTTGAGCGTATGTTTAGAACCAAAGGTATGGCTGGTTTCAGACTATATCCTGATAAAGCATATTTAGAAATTAAAGCACAATTATACAACAGAACTTCATTTCCGCAGACTTTTTTATGGTGGGCAAATCCTGCTGTAAAAGTAAACGACGATTATCAATCGGTTTTTCCGCCTGATGTAAATGCTGTTTTTGATCACGGAAAACGTGATGTTTCCTCTTTCCCAATTGCAAAAGGAACGTATTATAAAGTCGATTATTCGCCTGGAACAGATATTTCACGTTATAAAAACATTCCGGTTCCGACTTCTTATATGGCGATTGCTTCAAAATATAATTTTGTTGGCGGATACGAAAATGATTCAAAAGGTGGCTTATTGCACGTTGCCAATCATCATGTTTCTCCAGGAAAAAAACAATGGACTTGGGGACATGGCGATTTTGGACGTGCTTGGGACAGAAATCTTACTGATGAAGATGGTCCGTATATCGAATTGATGTGTGGTGTTTATACGGATAATCAGCCTGATTTTACTTGGATTATGCCAGGCGAGCAAAAAGATTTCACACAGTATTTTATGCCATATCGTGATTTGGGAGTAGTAAAAAATGCAACCAAAAATGCGATGGTTAACTTAGAAAACATCGGCGATCAATTAGTTATTAAAGCATACACAACTGGAGTTTATCCAAAAACGACGGTGACTTTAAAAAATAATGGCTCAGTTTTATTCCAAAAACAATATGATGCATCGCCATACAATTCATTTGAAGAAACAATTAATTTCAATACCTCATCAGGTTTAGAAGGATTGTCAATTACTGTAACAGATGCTGATGATAAAGTTTTAGTAGATTGGAATTACGAAGCTCAAAACGAAGATGAGATTCCAGAAGCTGCAAAACCTGCTCTTGCACCTGAAGATATTGAAAACAACGAGCAATTATTCCTGACAGCACAGCATTTAGAGCAATATAGACACGCTACTTATAGTCCGATTCCGTATTACGAAGAAGCGCTTAAACGTGATTCTGGTGATGTTCGTGCTAATAATGCAATGGGATTATGGCTGATGCGTCGAGCAAAATTTGCAGAAAGCGAGCCGTATTTCAGAGCTGCTATTAAAACGCTTACACAACGAAATCCAAATCCGTACGATGGAGAAGCGTATTTCAATTTAGGATTGTCACTTAAATATCAGAATAAAAACGAAGAAGCATACGATGCTTTTTACAAATCGACTTGGAATGCAGCTTGGCAGAATCAGGGTTATTTTTATGTAGCGCAGCTTGATGCTTTAAAAGGTGATTTCGATTCAGCTTTAACTCACATTCAAAAAGCGATTTCTAAAAATACAGAAGATCATAAAGCATTGCATTTGCAGGTGGCTTTTCTTAGAAAATTAAACCAAAAAGAGAAAGCGATTCAGCTTGCTAATGCTTATTTAGAGAATGATTCTTTCAATTTTGGATTACTATTCGAAAAGTATCTTCTAAGTAATGATAAACAGGATTTAACGTATTTAAATGCACTCATTCGAAACAATATTCATACGTATATCGAATATGCTTTAGATTACAATGCAGCAGGTTTATATCAAGAAGCTTCTGCTTTATTAAGTGAAGGATTGAAAGACGAAAATACCTATCCGATGGCTTGGTATTTTGCGGGTTCGTTTTATGAAAAGCTGAATGATTTTAATCAAGCCGAAAAATGTTTCAAGATGGCTTCTCAAGCAAAACCTGATTATTGTTTCCCAAATCAGATTGAAGCTGCTTTGGTGCTTTCAGAAGTTATCGAGAAACAGACTAACGATGCAAAAGCGCTGTATTATCTAGGAAACTTTTGGTATGCATCGAAATTTTATGCTGATGCGATTTCTTGTTGGGAAAAATCGGTTTCAATTGATGATAGTTTTCCAACTGTACACCGTAATCTTTCATTGGCTTATTACAACAAATTGAACGATGAGCAAAAAGCACTAGCAAGTCTGGAAAAAGCATTTTCACTTGATTTGGAAGATGCAAGAATTCTAATGGAATTGGATCAGTTATACAAACGTTTAAATAGAGATTTGGTTTTTAGGTTGGCCTTCTTAGAAAAACATTTAGAATTGGTTATTCAAAGAGATGACGTGTATTTAGAAAGAGTTGCTTTGTATAATCTTTTAGGGAAACACGATAAAGCACTTACGTTACTGCAAAACCGAATGTTCCATCCTTGGGAAGGCGGTGAAGGAAAAGTAAGCGGACAATATTTGATTTCTTTAACTGAAATTGCGAAACAGGAAATTGCGCAAGGAAACTATGATAAAGCCATAACGCTTTTGGAACAAGCACAAATTTATCCTGATAATTTAGGTGAAGGAAAATTACCTGGAGCACAGGAAAATGATATCCATTACTGGCTTGGTGTTGCTTATGAAAAGAAAAGCGATCTACAACAAGCTAATAATTGGTGGGAAAAAGCAACGCAAGGTTTAGAAGAACCAACAGCAGCTATTTTTTATAATGACCAACAGCCTGACAAAATTTTCTATCAGGGCTTGGCTTATCTGAAATTAAATGATTTTGCTGAAGCGAATAAACGTTTTGAAAAGCTCGTAGCTTACGCAAAAAAACACGTAAACGATCATGTTACGATTGATTATTTTGCGGTATCACTTCCAGATCTTATGATTTGGGAAGATGATCTGGACAAACGAAACAAAATTCACTGCTTGTATATGCAAGGATTAGGTCTTTTAGGTCTTGATAAAAAAGCTGAAGCAGAACAAACTTTTAATAGTGTTCTAGCAGAAGAAAAAAGCCATTCAGGAGTTACAATACACCTTTCGTTATTAAAAAATGAGGAATCGGTTTCAGTTTAAGTTAGTATTTTAAGTAGTAGACCTGACAGGCTTTTAAAACCTGTCGGGTCTTGTTTTTAGTACTCCTGCGAGGTTTTAAACCCCTTGTAGGTTTGCTCTTCTTTTCGATTACAACTTATATACCTACAAGGTTTTGAAAACCTTGCAGGAAATTTGAAATAAAAATTAATTAATCGGTTTATCGTCTTTTTTAACTCCCCAATTTTTATTTGGTTTTGATCCCATGACAAACTCTAAAACACCTCCATTATCAATATCCGATTGATGAATAAAAGTCTTCGTGTAAGTCTTTCCATTTAGTTTTGCGCTCTGAATGTAAACGTTTTGATCTGATACATTTTTGGCAGTTACTTTAAACGTTTTTCCGCCTTGCAATTCAATTATTGCTTCTTTCAAAATTGGAGAGCCAATAACATACATTCTGTTTGCTGGATTTACAGGATAAAATCCCATGGCACTAAAAATATACCAAGCCGAAAGTTCACCGCAATCGTCATTTCCAGAATAACCTGATGAAGTAGTATTGTACATCTTTTTCATGATTTCAGCAGTATATTTTTGTGTTTTCCACGGTTGACCTGCATAGTTGTACAAATACGCAATATGATGGCTCGGTTCGTTTCCGTGCGCATATTGCCCAATAAAACCTGAAGCATTATCATTTACTTCTTCTGGTTTATCTTCTAAAGTAAAAAATGTATCTAGTTTTTTAGTGAACAATTGATCATTTCCAACTAAGCCAATTAAGCCTTTTACATCCTGAGGAACATACCAAAAGTATTGCCATCCATTTCCTTCTGTAAACGGATAACCGCCATTAGCGCCATATTTTAAAGGATCAAATGGCCCAATCCAATTTCCTTTATCATCTTTAGCTCTAAAAAAACCAATTTCTTTATCGTATAGATTTCTATAAAACTGAGAACGTTTTGTAAAATGATTATAATCTTCTATTTTAACTAATTTCTTTGCTAATTCAGCCACACACCAATCATCGTAAGCCATTTCTAAAGTAAGTGAAACCGATTGTGATTTTAAGTTTTCTGGAATATATCCAAACTTTTCCCAGATACCAAACGGAGATCCAGGGTGTTCGCGCATTGCTGAGTTCTTAATAGCCTCGTAAGCCAAATTGGAGTCAATTCCTGATAAATTCTTCATTACTGCATCTGCAATTACCGGAATAGCATGATTTCCAATCATACAATAATTTTCCTGTCCCCATAGTTGCCAAATTGGTAAATAGCCAAAAACTTTATAATACGCCAGCATGCTGTTTACGAAATCGGCTGAACGTTCTGGCTGAATTAATGTGTATAACGGATGCGCTGCACGATACGTGTCCCACAAAGAAAAGGTAGAATAATAAGGTTTTGAAGCATTTTTAACCGTAAAATCTGCCGAAGGATAATCTCCATTTACATCCGACAAAGTATTTGGCTGAATATAAGTGTGATACAAAGCAGTGTAGAAAATCTGTTTTTGCTCGTCTGTGCCATCAATTTTTATTTTACCGAGTTCTTTTTCCCAAACGGCATCTGCCTCTTTTACCTTTTTTTCAAAATCCCAAGCAGGAATTTCAGACTCTACATTCAATCGTGCATTTTCTATACTTGTTGCAGAGATTCCCACTTTTACCAAAACTTCCTGCTGTCTGGAAACATCAAAATCTAATATGGCTCTTATAGCATTTCCGTTTACTATTCTAGCATTATCATAACTATTACCGCCGTCTTTAACATGATTACGAATTATAGGCTGTGAAAACTCTGCATGAAAATATACTTTTCGCATAGGCGCCCAACCTGTAATAATGCGATATCCTTCAACTGTATGATTATTTGGAAATGATAATTGGGAGGCAATAATTCGCGTGTTCCAATCTGATTTTTTCATCGAATGATCTAAATCGATGATAATATGCGCTTCTTTATTTTTAGGAAAACTGTATTTATGAAAACCCGCTCGTGTAGTTGCCGTTAATTCTGCTTTTATCTGATAATCTAATAATTGAACACTGTAATAACCAGGTTTTGCTGTTTCATTTTTATGAGAGAATTTCGACTGATAGGCATTTTCTCCTTCAGCTTCTTTCACAATTGCACCGCTAAAAGGCATCAGCATTATATCAAATAATTCGGCTACGCCTGTTCCGCTTAAATGAGTGTGGCTAAAGCCTGCAATTGTGGTGTCATTGTAATTATAACCGCAGGCTACACTCCAATCTGGTGTGCTGCGCGTATCTGGACTAAGCTGCACCATTCCAAAAGGAACTGTGGCACCAGGAAAATTATTTCCAGACAAAGGCGATCCATCTGCAGCTCCTGTTCCAATAAACGGATTAACATGTGAAGCAATTCTTTCTGAATTCTGCGCACTTGCTATCACAGAAGCGAATAAACTGCCTATGCTTATTATGTTTTTTAAAATCATGATAAAAATTTTGTTTTAAAAAATTAATCCTGCAAACTCAGAAAAGACCTTGCAGGATTAGGGTTGTTATTAACTACAATTTAGAAGAGGTGGTTTCTTTTAATTCTCCATTCACTTTGATTTTTACTTTTTCAGGTGATGGCGACAGTATTTCGTATTGTATTATTTTACCATTTTTCCATTTCATATTTATGGTAAAATTGCCTTCTGCTTTTAATCCTTTTACTTCGCCTTCTTTTAGCCAAGCGTCTGGCATTGCCGGCAATAATTCGATAAATCCTGCATGGCTTTGTATTAGCATTTCTCCAATTCCTGCTGTAGCTCCAAAATTTCCGTCAATTTGAAAAGGCGGGCCAGCAGAAAGCAGATTCGGATAAACTCCTCCTCCGGCTCCGTAATTGATATTTGTTGCAAGAGTTGGCCTTAAAATAGTTTTCAATAATTTATAAGCTCTGTTTCCGTCTTTTAATCTAGACCAGAAAAGCATTTTATAAGCAATTGACCAACTTGGGCCGTCGTCTCCTCTAACTTCTAAAGTTTTCTTTGCTGCTTCTGCTAAATCTGGAGTACTTTCTGGGGTTATTAAAGAGGCTGGATATAATCCGTACAAATGAGAAACGTGACGATGTTGCGGATCTGGCTCTTTATAAGGTTTCAGCCATTCCTGAATTCTTCCGTCTGGACCAATAACTCCTGAAGGCGGTAATAATTTCAGCCTTTTTTCCAAATCATTTCGCAATTCAGAATCGATTCCGAGTTTTTCAGAAGCTGTAATTACACCATTAAACAATTCACGTACAATTTGATTGTCGATTGTCGGCCCCATGCAAACATGCGCGTCCTGACCATTTGGAAGCAAAAATGAATTTTCTGGCGATACTGATGGCGAAGTTACTAGCCAACCTGTTTCTGGATCTTTTACCAACATGCTGTTGTAAAACTGAGCTGCTCCTTTGATTATCGGATAAATTTCTGCTAGATAATTTTGGTCTTTGGTATACAAATAATGATTCCATAAATTGTTGCAAAGCCAGCCTGATCCTGCTTTTGCAATTCCCCAAGAAGCGCTTTCTCCTGGTTCTGTAAATCCCCAGACGTTCGTGATTACATGCGCCACCCATCCATCAGCATTGTAATAGGCTTTTGCCGTTTTTTCTCCGTAAGGAACCATTCCTTTTACCAAATCTTTTAGCGGAAGATTCAATTCAGATAGATTTCCTGTTTCTAATGCCCAATGATTCATCTGAACATTTACGTCAAGATGATAATCGCCATTCCACGGAGTTTGAACTTGATGCGCCCATAAGCCTTGCAAATTTGGAGGCAGCAATCCGACTCTTGTACTGCTAATGCTTAAATAACGTCCGTATTGGTAAAACAAAACAGGAAGCTCAGTATCTGAATCTGGTTCTTTTAAAAACGCATCTAAACGTTCATTTGTAGGCAATGTTTTTTGAACTGGTTTTCCAAAATTTAAAGCCACGCGATTAAACAGTTTCTGATAATTTTGAATATGTATTTTCTTCTGATCGTCGTATTTTTTCTGCATCGCTACATCCAAAATTTTATCTACAGAAGACTCAAAACTTTTATCTTTAAAATCTGTTCCTGCTGAAATGTACAGAATTACTTCAGTTGCATTTTTTACTTCAATGGTATTATTGGCATAAAAAGCGCTTCCATCTGTAATTTTAGCTTTTACTTTGGCTTTATATTTCATCCCTTTTCCGTCAATTCCATTGTTCAATTGTCCTGTCATTACAAGAGAATTGTCATTTCCGTTTTCGGTTTTAAAATGTTCTGGTCTATTCAACTGAACTGTGAAATTCAATTTTCCTTTTTTGCTTGAAGTCAATTTTACAAAAAGAGCATCATCACCAAAACCTGCAAAATATTCCCGTTTATACGTTACTCCGTCAATCGCAAATTGAGTTGAAGCAAGAGCGGTTCGAATGTTTAGATTTCTGGTGTAATTTACAGGTTGAGATTTGGTTTTATAATCAAATTTTAATGTCATGTCAGCCAAAACCTGATAGCATCCAAATTGTACATTAGCACCGTCACCGCTTCCTGAACCAGGACCTGTACAAACAAAATTTTGATTGATAAGCTGTTCAGCTTCACTGTTTTTATTGGCCAATAATAATTCTCTTATTTGCGGCAAAAAAGTATAGGCTTTATAATTATTTGCATCTTGCGAAGATCCGCTCCAAAGTGTTATATCATTTAGGACTAATTTTTCGGTTTCAATTCCGCCATCAGGCATAATTCCTAAACGCCCGTTTCCTAAAGGCAATGTTTCTTCCCATTGAGAAGCTGGTTTTGTGTACCATAGTTCTAGCTGATTATTTTGCGAATAACCTAGAAATGGCAGTAGTACAAAAAGAAACCGTTTGATTATTTTCATATTCATAGTTTTATTCTTTTGCCACAGATTAAAGAAATTATAATAATTTTTAATCTGCCCTAATTTGTATTAAAAAACTTTAAAAAATTTCTACAAGGTTTTTAGAAACCTTATAGAAATAGAACTTTTATTTATTGTATGGAATCGCTTTTACAACTGGCTTTTCTCCATTTTTTAAAGCTGATTCATCAAATTCTATTATAACTTCTTTGCTTTCTCCTTTTAACAAAGTGAAATAGCTGTCGCTTGCAATTGCGGGTAATATCTGAGTTCCTGATTTATCATTTAAAACCTGCATCTGAATTCCAAAAGCAATTCCTGATGTACTGGAAACTTTTGCTTTTACCACATATTTTCCGTTTTGTTTTACCACTTTCGAAGTTACATTTACGTTTGCTTTTGGCATTTTGTTCAATGCTGTAAAATCTTTCATATTGGTTCCTCTCCAATAAAAATTCTCACTGATTACCTTGTTCTGAGCGTCTTTTAGCTTTAAGCGAATAAAATGCACTGGACTTAAATCTGAAGTATCTGTACTATTTTCTGCTCCAAAAACCTGAAAATCGTATAAAGAATAACCCCATCCAGAACCTCGTTTTATGCCTAACATTCGAACATAACGTCCTTTTACCTCATCAAATGCTATATTTTGAAGTCCTTGTTTTCCATCTTTTATTACACTTGCATCGGTCCAGTTTTTTGCATCTGAACTTATCTGAATTTTATATTCTTTCCCAAAAGCATTTTCCCAATTTAGAGTCACGCGATTGATCACGTATTCGTTTTCAAGATCTACGTAAATCCATTCATTGTCTGTTGAATTACTTGCCCATCTGGTATTAGAATCACCGTCAACAATGTCTTTTACATTTCCTCCATCTGTAGAAGATGCTGTAACATTCTTTTGAAAAGCCAAATCTTTCTGATTCGAGTAAAACGGAATCACAAAGCTTTCTGTTGCTGTATTTGAATAAGAATCTACAACGGCATTCTGTTGGAATTTCGTCACTGCTTTTCCATCTAAATTGTAGACAATAGCTTCTGCCTTTAGATTTTTATAATCGGTTCCTGTGGTATTAATTACTTTTACTGAATTATTCACAGGACTCCACTGAATGTGCATAGGCTCACAAGCCGATTTTACGCCCCAATAGGCCCCCGTTAAATCGTAATAATAATCGTAAGTCTGCCACACCATACTTGGATAAGACGACTGGCTCATCCAGATCATAATTCCCGAAGCGTCTTCCCACATATGGTCTAGCCATCCTTCGTACATGGCTTTGTTAGTTTCAATGTTTAATAATTGGGCTTTTCTTGTGTATTCTTCCAAATTATTAGGTTTTCCATAGCGCTCGTTTATGCTTTTATCATAATTATCCGGAGTTGCATTAAATGCTTTTTGTCCAAAGAAATGCTTGTCCCACATATCGTTTCTTGGCCACCAGTCTTTTTCTGGAATAAATTTCTTGAAGCTTTCTATATTAGGAAAAACGGCTGTTCCAATTTCAGATCTTAAACCCCAGCTTGGTCGGTCGCCTGTTCCTGCATAAGGTTCTGGATATTTTGTAAAATAGAATCTAGGATCTTTATTTCCCCAAAGTCCGCTTCCGCTTAAATTTCCTGTATTGGAGCATGGCTGATAATAACGATCGTTGTTGTCGAATGTTTTAATATTTTCGGCAATCCAACCATTTAATGGAGGTTGTGGAAGACCTTCGTTATTGCCGCACCAAAGTGCAATACTTGCATGGTTTCTAACGCGTTTTATTTTCTCGATTACATTACTGTTGAAAACGTGAATATCTAATGGCAAATTTGGATTGGCATTCAGCCAGAAATCATCCCAAACCATTATACCGTATTTATCGCAGGCTTGATAAAATTCGTCGTCTGTAGTTGATCCTAACCAATTGCGAATGATATTGTAATTCATTTCTTTATGAAGTTTGACTTTCAAGTCGTATTCTTCGCCTCTGCATCTCAGCATGTATTCGCTCATTCCCCAGTTTCCTCCTTTCAAGAAAACACGTTTTCCGTTAATGGAAATATGGAGCACGCCACCTTCTGTATCATAAGTATATTTTTTGATGCCAAAAGTTATTTTCTGGCTATCTGAAACTACATTTCCAATTTTAAACGTAAACTGACAAGTGTATAAATTAGGATCTCCGTAACCGTTTGGCCACCATAATTTCGGATTTTGAATGGAAAGTTCTGGAAACTGTTCTTTTGTTAATTTTACATTTGTAATTCCATCGGCATCAAGACTTATTTTTTTGGAGAAAGTGATATTTCCTGGCATAATAACTCCGGTAAGAACACCTTCCTGATTTTGTGCTGATGAATTTTTAAGATCTACTTTTATTTCAAGATCGGCACGGGCATTTGTTGGCAAACTGGTATGAACCCAAGGATCTGCAATAGTTACTTTATCAGTGTTGCTTAAGAATACGTCATCTGTAATACCTGAATTTAATCCTGGAACATATGGCATCCAGTCCCAGCCAGCGCTAGAAATATAAGTCGGACTTCCGTAATTGTTTAAAGGCTGTTTAGGAATGCTTACCAGAATGTTTAAAACGTTTTTTGCTTTACGATGCACCAATTTTGTAATATCAAATTTTCCTCGCTGCATCATACCGCTTAAAACTGCGATTTTTTTTCCGTTAAGGTAAATTTCTCCTTCGCGATTTATTCCTTCAAAATTAAGCCAGATAATTTCTTTAGTGAAGTTTTCGGGAATCGTAAATTCTGTTCGATACCAGAAACTGCGGTCATATTTTGCTTTGTCGACTTGATAAATATTATCGCCGAAATTTGGATCTTTTTCTAATCCGCTTACTACATAAGAATTAAAGACAGTTCCCGGAACAACTGCTTTTACCCAATCGGCATCTGAATAGTTTGGAGTAAATATTTTAAGACTGTCTTTTCCAATTTCTGCTTGGGGTTTTACTTTCCAAGCAATATCAGAAGAATTTAAGCTTACTCTATTTTGAGCATAAAAATTTAACGATAAGGCGTTTAAAACAAATAAATAGAGATAAAACTGAATAGTATAGAATTTCATTGTTATTTGAATGATTATAAAATTGTAATTTATTAAAATAGGAATGCCATTTTGGGCTCAGTTTCTAACAGAAAAGCTCACTACTGTTACTACACCTATACCCAAAATGGCATTACAAATCAAAACTGTGATATTAACCAAATCACATGACCAAAAAATAAAAAATTACTATTTAAAGTTTTTTTAGATATTAATAACCAGGATTTTGATCCTCTGGACCAATTTCATCATTAAGCTTGATCTCTCCAATCGGAATAGGATAACGGTTGTGAAATTCAGCAATTGTACCGTTTTGTTTAGCCCATTTGTTGCGAGCACCTACTAATTCTACCAATTTTCCTGTACGAATAAGGTCCATTCTTCTCCAACCTTCAAAAGCTAATTCACGCATACGTTCATCCAAAATTTGAACTCTAAATTGCGTTTGAGAAAGTCCACTCCACTTCATTGCATCAGGCAATGTTCCTCCAAAAGCTCTTGTACGAACTTGATTTACATATCCTTCGGCTTCTGTTGTGTTTCCTAATTCATTTAAACATTCTGCGTAGCTAAGTAATACGTCAGAGTATCTGATATATGGTTTGTTTTTTCCTGAATTCCAAAACGATTGTTTTCCATCTACACGAATATCTTCGTATTTTTTAATGTGCGGATCCAACTCATCACCACCAAAACCAGCTGGAAGTGTTGGCACAACTCCTTTATAGGTAAAGTCATAACGAATGCTCGCCGCTTTACGCATATCACCTGCTTCCCATATTCCTCCATCAGTTTTATCTTTATAGCAATATTGAGTAGGAAGAATTAAGTCATAACCACCAAAATAAGCGTACTGATCCATGTTAGCCAAAACTCTTGAGCCTGTCTGCCATTGTATTTGGTTGTTATCTGGCCAGTTATTAGTATACTGCCATTCGTATAAAGATTCTGGAGAGTTAGCATGATCTGGGCTAAAAACATCTGCATAATTAGGCAACAAACTGTATTTTCCAGATTTAATAACTTCTTCAAACCATTGTTTTGCTTTGGCATAATCACGGTATCCTGACGCTTGTGGAGCATATAGATATACTTTCCCTAATAGTGCTTGAGCCACTCCTTTTGCAGGAAATGCAGGATTGCTCTGTGTTGCAGGAAGTTTTTCAACTGCTCTTTCCAAATCGGCAACTATATAAGAATACACCAAAGGTAGAGGCTGACGTTTTAAGCCAAATTCTGCCGATTTTGCTTTATCGTTAATTGGTATTTCTCCCCAATATTGTGTAAGCTCAAACATTAATGTAGCTCTTAAAAAACTAGCTTCCCCCATTAAAAGGTCACGTTTTGCACTATCTTCTTCAGTATTGATTCCTAATGCTCTAATAGATTGTGCCGCTACTTCAATTACTGGCCATCTGTCATTCCATAATTGCCCAATTGCCTGATTCTCCTGGCTTAAAAAACCATTGTACAAATCAAGTCCTGCTTGGTTTGCATCTCCAGTTACCTGCAAAGCTCCTTGTTGCGCTTCGTCTGTACCAAGAGAAGTATAAAGACCAGCACGGTCTTTTTGCATATTTCTCCAATTCGTTATAGCTCCTAATAGAACAGGTTCTATTTTTCCTAAACTGCCATAAGCTTGGGCCGCAGTAAGTGAACTTTTAGGGTCTTCATCCAAAAAATCTGAAGAGCAGGATCCTGATAATATAGCTAGAGCCATAAAGGCTATAATTTTTGCTTTCATAAAAATAATTTTTAAAATTAATTTGATTAAAGAGTTACATTTAATCCCATAACTATCATTCTAGACATTGGATAAGAATCTCCTCCTTCAGGATCATAGCCTTTATACTTAGTAATGATAAATAAATTAGATCCTGTTAGATAAAATCTTGCGTTTCTAAGAAAAACACTTTCTGCAACTTTATCTTTTAATGTATACGATAATGTAAGTGCATTTAATCTTAAGAATGAAGCGTCTTGAATTGCCTTATCTGTTTCGCCTAAAGTATATCTTCCTCCTCCATAATAAGCTCTTGGCACATCTGTATTGGTATTAGTAGGAGTCCAACGATCCAAAAGATCTGTGTGTGCTGCACTCATTCCTCCTGAGTTCATGTAACTTTCGTAAGTTCCGCTTGGTCTCTTACCTCCTATTGAATAAGCAAATACGGCATTTAATCCAAAACCTTTGTAATTAACATCTGTAGAAAAACCACCATAATAATCAGGATTTAAATCACCAACCACATATCTGTCCTGATCGTTTATTACACCGTCTCCATTACGATCTTTAATTTTAATATCTCCAGGCTGAACAGTTCGGCTTCCGTAATTTACTTTGCTAAGGTCTTCTCCTTGTTGTGCTATACCATCATATTGAAATACATAAACTGTGTTTACTGATTGGCCTAAGAAAAAGTTTCCTGTACGTTGGATCTCATTGTTGCTATAACCACCTAAATTGTATATCTCTGTAGCATCTCCATAAAGTTTTGTAACCTTATTTTTTGCTGATGATATGTTAGCAGAAACATTCCATCTTAAATCTTTGTTTTTAATAATGTCGCCGCTAAGCTCTAATTCGAAACCCTGATTAGTAGTAGCACCAATATTATCCAGCTTGTATTTATATCCAGATGAAACTGGCATATTGCGAATCATTAAAAGGTCGTCATTATTTATATGGAAATAGTTAGCACTTGCAGTCAGTCTGTTTTGGAAGAAACCAGCATCTAACCCAATATTAAATTGTTTTTGTTTTTCCCATCTTAAATCAAAATTATCAATATAGTTGTCAGACACATAAGTCCCAGAATTGTTGCTCACTTGTGCATTATACAAGGCAAAATATCTGTAAGGATCCACATTCTGATTACCAACCATACCATATCCTACACGAAACTTAAGCTGGCTTAATTTTTCAAATCCTTGAAGGAAATTTTCTTTAGCAATATCCCAACTTCCTGCTACTGAAGGAAAGGTTCCCCATTTGTTGTTAGGACCGAATTTAGAAGAACCATCTCTTCTTATTGTACCTGTAATATTATACTTTCCATCAAAAGTATAGTTCAATCTAGCGAAATACGATTGGTTTGAATAATTTGTAAATTTTGAACCCAACTGCGCATTATCTTTTTGATAAGCACCAGATAAAGCCATATAGGTCAAATCATCACTAACAAATCCGCGAGCTCTAACATCTGTTGAATTATCTGAGTTGCTCATCACAGAGAATCCTCCCATTAAACTTACATCATGCTTTTCAGCAAAGACTCTGCTATAAGTTGCGGTATTATCCCATTGGTAATTAAATTGTGAATATCTGTAATGATGCGCTTCTCCGTTCATAGAGTTTCTAAGCGACTGTCCTGTATAACTTGGCACATAATCAAAATTTGCCTGATCTGTAACGTCTATAGAAAGAGTAGTTCTGATATCAAGTCCTTTTACTGGTTTTAGGCTTAAAAAATTACTGCTTGTAAGTCTATTACGTGTACTTGAATTTATGATATCAAGACTTTTTATCGGATTATAAAGATTTTGGTCAAATACTTCACCATATCTAAGATAAGTAGCCTTAGGATCTATAGGCAATAATGGATTTGCTCCCAATGCCACTCCAAAAGCGCTTCCTTCTTGATAGTTAGTTTCACTTCTTGAAAAAGTAGTATTGGTACCGAACTGCAACCATGATTTTAAATCTTGCGTAAGGTTAATTTTTCCGTTATATCTTTTAAAATCAGAGTTTTTAAGAAGTCCCTCTTGGTCAACATAATTAAAGCTTACAAAATAAGTTCCTTTCTCTCCTCCTCCGCTAAAGCTTAAATTATGGTTAGTTTGAAAGCCTGAACGCGTTACTTGGTCTAACCAATTGTAACTTTTACCAGTTCTATAAGATTCCAATTCATAAGGCGCAAATACTGTAGAACCATCTGATTTAATTTGATTGATATAAGCAGCACGATCAGCCCCTGGATGTTCATCCATATAGCGATTTGCATAAGCATCAACTCTTAGATCAAATAACTGTTGGCCATTCATCAAAGGGATAGTTCTTGCAAATTCAGATACACCTGTCCAGCTATCATACTGTATTTTTGCTTCTCCTGTTCTTGAACCTTTTTTGGTTGTAATTACGATTACTCCATTAGCCGCTCTTGAACCATATAATGCGGTAGCAGAAGCATCTTTAAGAATTTCCATACTCGCAATATCGTCAGGGTTAATGTTTTCAAAATTGCTATCGGTAATCAAACCATCAATTACAAATATTGGGTTACCTCCAAAGTTTAGAGAATTATTCCCCCTAATTCTAATTGAACCTGCTTGACCAGGAACAGCACTTTGTTGCACATATACACCAGAACTACGCCCTTGAAGTGCCTGCACTACATTTGGCGTAGGAACCTCTCGAAGCTTGTCGCCAGAAACACTGCTTACAGCTCCTGTTAAATCTCCTTTTTTCATTTTGGCTCCCACGATTACTACTTCAGTCAGTTCTTGTGTACTTGGAGTCAAAGAAATATTAATTTCAGATTTACTTGCTGTTGCAGTCTTTGAATCAAATCCGATGAAACTAAATTCTAGTGTGGAGCCAGATTTTACGTTTGTTAATTTGTAACTACCATCAATGTCTGTAGCTGTAGAAATCTTAGTACCTTTTACCATAATGGTTGCTCCAGGCAAAGGTAAGTTTTCATTATCTGTAACTTTACCGGTTATGGTTTGGGAATAAACTGTACCGGCAGAAAGCATAACTACTAAGAAGCATAAGTATCTTATTGCAATTCTCATAATAATTTGGTTTTTTTAGTTAATAAATTAGAGAGTTAGTTTTTTTATTTGTTTATTGAGCATCTAGAATATGAGAAAACGAATTGACTTATACTATACTATACTACAACATTACAAACATACAAATATTTTTATTACATCCAAATTTATGTTTAAGAATTTGCTATTTTTTTCAGTGATTTATTTCGTCTTTAATACAAATACACAGGAATAAAAACGAAAAACAGAATAGATAGCGAATCGTTTTAAAGAAATATCAGACAAAACATTAGAAGTATTATGCTTAAAACAAGGAAAATCGTATGAATTTAATTCCTAGTCTAGCAAACTTAATTTTCAAAAAAAAACAAGATTTTACTTCTTAAGTGAAACAAAAAAGATGCACTATAGTGCATCTCTATCAAAAAGTTTTAAATCTTAACTTCTCTGATTCTTAGAACTATGCGACTCCCCATTTTGAAAATAATATAAAGATACTCAGCATACCAATCAATAAAAGGGCGAAATACCAATATCGATTCTTCCAGGGAGTTAATTCAACCGATTCCAGTTTAATTTCAGCATAACTGTAACTAGGATAAAATTTAGAAACCACCAACATACATACAGAAGTAAGCACAAATAGCAAGGCTAACATATGCAGATAATGCAGTTGAATATCTAGAAGGTAATTAAAAATAATATAGCTAAGAATAAAAAATATCATTCCAATTTTTGCTGCTTGAGGCGGTACTTTTTTAAATACAAAACCTACTAGAATAATAGTAAAAATTGGCACACAAAACATGCCTCCTAATTGTTGCAAATAGGTATAAAAACCTGCCTTGCTAAAAATGATAAATGGAGCTGAAAACATTGCTAGAGCCGAGACAATAATCTCAAACTTGCGTCCAGTGTAAACCAGATGCCTTTCTGTTACTTCTTTGTTTCTTTTCTCCAACCACGGTTTATAGAGGTTAAGCACAAATAATGTACTACTGCTATTAAGTCCCGCATTAAAAGTACTAATTGCAGCACCCAAAACTACAGCGGCAGTTAAACCAATCATTACTCCTGGCAATGTATCTTTTATTACTAGCGGAAAAACTTCTGCTGTATTTTCTAATTTATCGTAAAGATGAACTCCAACTAAACCAGGAATATTAATAATGAAAGGGCAAAGCAACTTTCCTAAACAAGCCAATCCCATACCTTTCTGACTATGCGATAAACTTTTGGCCGAAAGCGCCTGCTGCACAATAAATTGTTCCATTCCCCAATAGTACAGATTCATGATAAACATTCCTGTAAAAATGGTATTAAGCGGAATCTCATCTTGAGATCCGCCAATAGAATTTAAATGTTCTTTGTGTTCTGAAAGCAGAATATGGAGACCTTTAAACCAATCTCCGTTCCCTAAATATTTGAATCCAAAATACGGAAAAGCAATTCCAATTGTCAGCAATCCGATACTTAAAACCGTGTCACTAATTGATATAGCGCGCAAACCTCCTAAAACAGAATAAGCACAGCCTGTAAGTCCGATTACCCAAACCATAAACCAAATGTTCTGCCAATAGGTTAATCCTAAAGGTTGTAAAAAATTAAACATTCCGGTTAAGGCAACTGCGCCTCCATATAAAACAGCAGGAAGCAAATTGACCACATAACTGGAGAGAAATATTATCGAAACTAGTCTTTTAGTAGAATGATCGTAACGTTTTCCTAGATAATCTGGAATGGTCATGGCTCCAGTACGGAAATAAATTGGCAGGAAGAACTCAGCAACCAAAAGCATGGCTAGCACAGAACTTACGCCCCATGCTATCACGCTCATATTATTATTGTAAATAGATTCGTTTTCGCCTATAAACTGATTGGCACTGATATTGCTCAATAGTAAGGCTCCTCCAACGATAAAAAAATTATTGTTACGATCGGCAAAAAAAAGTCCATCTGTTGTCTGAACCTTTTTTTTTCGAGTTTTTAATGCTGAAATTACGGCAACTAAACCTGTTATTAGTAAAAAACTAACAATGGATGAAACGTTCATAAATTACAACGAATTTCTATCTATAAGAATTGTTGGAATGATTTCCTGAGTTTTTTTTCTGTTTAAAACAAAATCGGCTGCTTTTTTTCCCATTTCTGCGAAATCAGTAGAAAATGTCGTGACTCCATCAAAAATGATCTCTTTTACAATATCATCATTGTGTGAGATAAACCCAATGTCTTTACCAATTTTCAAACCTTTGATTTTTGAGTCTTTCAACATTTCCCAAAGTTCGAGATTATGAATGGTAAAGTACACTTTTCCTTTTTCTAGAGAACCAGCCGTATACTCCTCTTTTATAACTCCTTTGATATCATAATCTTTCATGAATCTTTTGAAGGAATTTAAAATTTCATTAGGTTCTGCAGACGACGGTTTAAAGAAGAAAACCAATTCGTCGTATTTTTTAATTTTATCTTTAAGCTGCACAAAAGCATTGTAAGACGAATCTCCAAACTCTTGTGCAACATAATTATAATCTTCATCTGTTTCTATAAAACGGTCTACCAATAACACTCTGTTTGTTGGAAGTTGTTTTAAGACATCAGGCGTTTTTTTGCTAGGAATCGGAGCAATAACAAACATTCCGTATTTTCCTTTTATATTCTGAACAATGTTTTCGAAAGTGCTAAAATTATTGTGATGGAAAAAAATATCCAATTGCACATTCTTTCCAAGCCCTTTTCTAAAATTCTCATAAAACGTTTCCTGAAAAATATCAAATGCAAAGATCAATAATGCAACTTTCAACTCCTGCTTTACATCATTAGTGGCAACAAAGTAACCCAATCTATTTTTAGATTCGATTATTCCTCTGTGAACAAGTTCTTTATAAGCTTTTGCAATGGTTTCTCTTGCAAAACCCAGTTCGCTTATAAAAGTGTTTACAGACGGAAGCAAATCGCCTTTTGTGACTACCTTTTCATCAATGGCATTAATTATCCCCTGAACCAATTGCTCATGTTTAGATAAGGAATTAATAGATTCAAGATTTTTGATCTGCTGAATAATTTGCTTCATAAAACGTTTTAATAGGTATTTATTTAGAAAATATAGTATTACAAATATATACTAATGTTTATAATTTAGTTAAGCTTTAGTAATTTTTAAAACCACGCTGCTGTTTGATGGCGTAACATTTGGATTGATTCCCACCTGCATTAAGAAATCGCCAGAATAAACTGCTGTTTCTACTACTGGTTTTTTATCTGGATATACGTTGATTTCTTCTATTTTATAATTTTGATTTGCTTGCAATCCTTTTAATTTTATTGGAAGATGTGTTCCTGCTTCATATCTTGAATTAACAGAATAGCTGAAAACCACTCCTTCATTTCCATTTTTATTGACAAACATTACAGACGCAGCATCATTTCCGTACGGGTCTTGTAAACGATATTGATCACCATGCCAAATTGTATTGCTTAAAGCATGATAATTTTTGATCGCCTGTTGAGTAAAAGTTAAGTCTTTATCGTTTAATTCTTTCACCACAATATCAAAACCTAATCTTCCCATCATCGCAACATCTGTACGGTATTTTAAAGGCTGTTTTCCCCAGTCTGTAACGTGTGCCGCGATGGTCAAGGCAGGATAAAAATAAGAGTACTCATACTGCATGTACACACGCTCTAAAGGATCTGTGTTGTCACTTGGCCAGAATTCTGTAAAATATTTCAAAGCTCCGTAATCTACTCTTCCTCCACCACCAGAACAAAGCATCATTGGTACTGTTGGATATTTTACACGAATACGCTCCAATACTTTATAAAGTCCGTTTACATAATCTGTATAAAAGTTGTTTTGTTTATCTTTTAAATAACTAGAATATGCATTGTAAATTACTGCATTACAATCCCATTTAATATAAGCCAATTCTGGATTTTCAGTAAAAAGATTGTCTACAACTCCATAAACAAAATCTTGAACTTTTGGATTAGACAAATCTAAAACCAACTGATTACGGAAATAATGTTCTGCTCTTCCTGGCTGTTTTACAATCCATTCTGGGTGTTTTTTGTATAAATCACTTGCTGGACTTACCATTTCTGGCTCAATCCAGATTCCGAATTTTACCTGATTGTCTTTGGCTGTTTTAACTAAAGTTCCAATTCCGTTTGGCAATTTCTTTTTGTTAACTTCCCAATCTCCTAAAGCCGCATCGTCATTGCTACGCGGATAAGTGTTTCCAAACCATCCGTCATCTAACAAGAACATATCTACGCCCAATTTTTTACTGTCAGCAATTAAGACTTTCAGTTTATCTTCATCAAAATTAAAATAGGTTGCTTCCCAGTTGTTCAACAATGTCAAACGATCTCCTTTTCCGTCTAAGATTTTATAGTTTCTTGACCAATCATGCAGATTACGGCTTGCGTGTCCTTTTCCTTTAGATGATAAAGTGTACCAGAATTTAGGTGTTGTAAAAACTTCGCTTTTAGCCAGTTTGTAAGCAGCCGCTGCGTTATTAATTCCAGAGATTACTCGAAGGTTATTCAACGGATCTAGTTCTAAATCAGTTCTAAAGTTTCCTGACCATTCCAAACCTGCAAATAAAACTTTTCCTTCGTCTTCTGAAGCTGGTTTATCTAAAGAGACCATAAATACAGATGGTTGGAATAAATTGGTACGTGAGCCTAATTTAGTATCCAAAGTTTTAATTCCGTGAGTAATTTTAGCTTCCTCAGATTGCATTTCTTTGGCCCATTCACCATGATATTGGTTTAAATAGAAATTGTTGTATCCTTTTAAATATAAGTTAGCCGAAGCGTATTTGTTTAAAGTAATACTTCCTTTTTCGTTATGCTGAATGGTTGTCCATTGCTCAATAACATCAGTATCGTAATACGCCTGAATAAACAAATGAACCTCAACAGGATATACTGGATCTTTTAAAGTGATTTCGGTTTGAGAAACTCCTGTACTAACCGTATTGGTTTTATGGCTTACATATAACAAATCTAACGAAGTGTTTCCGTCAGCATGAGTTACGGTAATAGCTGGCTCTAATAAATTTTTAGATCCAGAAGCAGTATAAGCGGCATTATAAATACCTGAATAATCGGTTCCTTGACGAAACTGACTTTGTATTTTGGCATAATCTGAATCGTTTGCCAATTTTTCTCCTAAATAAATAGTACTTACTTCTTTGCCTTTATTTACCTGTAAAACCAATGCATTTGATTTTGTTTTTACAGCTATAATTTCTTGTGCTGTTATTGAACTGCAATAACTCGTGAGAATAAAAAATGCTATCGCAAAAGACTGCCTTAAATTGATACTTTGTTTTTTCATTTTATTATGTATTATTTTTTACTTCTTTTCTTGTGTAATTCCTTTCCAATTATCTGTTCTAAATGATGATGCAGGAAGACCCGATGCATTTGTCAGATTTCCGTCTGGATTATCTGCCCAGTTGTATCGAACCGCTGCAGGATTTGGAACGTTCTGCGCATATACGATCACTTTTCCGTTTACTATTTTTGCTTCTGCCCAATAAAATTTCTGATCTGCTCCCGCAATAGAAAATCCTTTCAGCATACCTTCTTTAGCTTTAATTTCAGTGTTAAAATCAAAATCTAAAACAATTGTATTGTTTTCAATTTTAAAAGATTTATAAAGCGGTCCCGAATAATCGATTTTGGTATTATACACTTTTGCTAAAGCAATATTAGCGAGACGACCTCCTACATCTTGTTTGTTTTTTGGGTGAATATCTTCTCCATTTCCAATATCAGTGGTTACGGCCATTCCTGTGTTTTGCAGTTTTAAGGCCATGAATTGTGCCTCTCTTAATTCTGCCCAATCCGAATCTCCAGGTTCTTGTTTCTGCTGTTTGTAATTGGCTAACTGAACAAAGAAAAACGGAAGATTTTTATCTTTAAACTGAGTTCGCCAGTCGTTTATAAGCAGCGGAAATAATTTTTGATATTGAAAAGCTCTTTCTGCATTGCTTTCTCCCTGATACCAGATTACTCCTTTTATTTTGTAATCTGCCAAAGGAGCAATCATGGCATTGTATATTGCACTTGGCCTATTTTGCCCCTGAGCCAGATAAGGTCGTGCAGGCAAATCTTTACTGTCTGCACCTATATTGTATTTCCAATCTCCAGCTAAGGAAATAATTTCTTTATCTGATTTTAAAGCGATATTTTCTTCTCCATAAATACCTCCATTTCCTGCTCCGTCATATACTCTAATGGTAATTACGTTTTCTCCTTTTTTCAAATATTTTGATGGAATGGTATAATGACGCTCTACGTTATATCCTTTTGTTTCTCCAATATAATTTCCATTTACCCAAATCATATCATCATCATCGGCAAAATAGCTTAGAGTAAAATCTTTACTGTTATCTGAGATGCCAACCTTTTTTCTGAACCAAACTATACCGTCAAAATTTCCTAATCCGTTGCTGTCAAAAAAAGAAGGAACCTTCATTGTTTTCCATGAAGCATCGTCAAAACCAACTGAAGCCCAGATTGCTTTTTCGTTCTGATATCCTTTGTCAGCATTAGCTAGATGTTTTTCCCAAACCGCTAAATCAGCATTGTATTTTTTCTCTAAAGTTTCTCTGCTTGATTCAGATTTCATCGCTTCTATCTGAGCATCAAAATCATGAATGGTGCTTAACGCTCCAGAACTTGTCCAAGCTTCTATCAATGTTCCTCCCCAAGAAGAATGGATTAATCCGATCGGAATCTTTTTTTCTTTATAAATTTTCCTAGCAAAAAAATAAGCTGTTGCACTAAAATCTGCTATAGTTTTAGAATCGCAGACATTCCATCCATTGTGTTGCACTTTTAGTATATTTAATGGCAAAGTGCTTTCTATATGTTCTGCTTGTAATAATCGAATCTCGGGATAATTGGCGTTTGCAATTTCTTCTTTATAATTCTCTATTTTTCCCCAGCCTTCAAGCGGCATTTCCATGTTGCTTTGTCCAGAACACAACCACACTTCTCCAATTAGAATATTTTGAAGCGTTTTTACTTCTCCGTCATTTATTGCAATAGTATAAGGTCCGCCGTAAGCAGGCGTTTTTAAAACTACATTCCACTTACCATTTACAACGGTAGCTTTATATGTTTTTTTATCCCAAGAACTTGTAACTGATACTGATTGCTGATTGCTTTCTCCCCAAAACGGAACGGTGCTTTTTTGCTGCAAAACCATATTATCAGTAAAAAAAGAAGGCAACTTTACTGTAGCATTTGCTGCAACCGAAATCAGTCCTATTACAGCTAACAGAATATTATTTAAAAGATATTTTTTCATGCTGAATCTATTATCGTTTTATAATTTTATACAAATGAGCATCTTTTGAACCAAGATTTACATTTAAAGTATTGTCTTTTATTTCGCTCTTTTGAGAAGTAAAAAGATCTTCGATTTGATAACTTCCTTTTTGAATATCTAATCTCTCCAATGGTAAAGCATAGCTTTTTGCTTCGTTTCCATAATTGAAAACAGCGATATACCAATCGTTTTCTATTTTCTGCTGAAAAACTTCAGTTGTATGTTTTCCTGTATTTCCTTCTACTGGTCGAAAAGCCACGCCATGAGCCACTATCTTAAGCAACTCTTTATTCTGAAGCCACTCTTTGGCGCGTTTGCTCCAAATTCCTTCCTTACTGTAATCGTCTCCTGTGATTAATGTTCCTGTGATTATTGCAGAAATTAATCTTGCACGGTTTTCTCCCTCTGTAACATCAGCAAAAACAACATGATCGGCATCAATATAATCATACGAATAGGTTTGCCACCAGCCGTAATTCACGCTATTCAGAGTATATTGAGTCTGCTCGATAGTTTTCCAAGCATCGCATGCAATACGTCTTATATGAGCATAACGAGAGGTTGCCATATTTGGAGAAATTGCGGCATAAATAAGCATTTGTCCGTCTAGTGCATTTACCAAATGCTCCATTCCTACTTTGTAAGCCTGCATTCCTGTTGTGACATTTTTATCATAAAAAGAAGAAGATTCAGCCGCTGCATGTCCTAGAAAGTCGATTTTGATCATTTTGAAGCCGCACGCTTTTAGTTTATTAATTACATAATCAACACGTTTTAGCGTACCAGGATGTGTTGGATCAATTGCGCGTGCGCCATCAAAATCAAAATACGTATTTCCAGTTTTTGTCCACATTTCGCCAAAAGTATAATCGCTTCCTTCTGCTTTACGGTTTGGTCCGTCTTTCCAGCCCCAATCTGTAAAAGGCGCCCAATAGGCTCCCGGTTCTAATCCTTTATTTTTACAGTAATCTGCAAATTCTTTTAGTTTGCTGAAATCTCCTGTAAAACCGCCTTTTACCATATTATCCCAAAATGAATCAAGATCGATATAAGCTGTATTTCCTACTCGAAACTGCGGAATTTGATTCGCAAAAAAATCAGCAACTTTGGTCGTATTCTCGTAATTGATTTTTTCCATCAAAACGCCCCAGCTGTTCCATCCCACTGGAGTTGGCTTATCCCATTCAAAAACATATGGTTTTTCTACAATACGATTGGTTTTAGCATATTCTTCCATTCCGTTTCTCCAATCGGAATAATATCCAACAAAGAATTTTGGCGACAATACTTTGTTTCCTCTTACCAAACCGTGCGCAATGCTGTCTCGCGTTATTTCTTTTTCAGAAAAACCTGCCCAAGCCGAGAATAAAGGCTCTTTATTTTTGTTGATTGATTTTACAGCACTTTTCCAAACGGTATGTTCTAAAGAACCTACTATAAAACCATTTCTAGAAGTGTTATTAAATACTATTCCAACCTCTGCACTTGTATTATTTGAAATTGTATCTAATTTTTTAGAATTATAACTCGCCCAAGCATCATTATCATAAGGAACAAAAACAGTTTGCAAGTTTTCTACTTTATCAAAAGTAATTTTCCCTAAATCTAATGGCGCAATATAATTGGTCGCTATTTGCTTCTCGTTTCCTAAAATTTCAATTTGAGTTATAAAATAAGATTGATTATTATAGGTAAAGAAATTTTGAATTAAAGTTGGATTGTTTTTATCCTTATAAGTTAGAATGTACTTTGTTCCTTTTCCTAAATTATCTGTAAAAGCTTCTTTTGATAAAACGGCTTCAGGATAATCACTAATAGAAATTGTTTTACCATTAACAACAACCGAAGCTTTTGCTCCAGAAAAAATATTTTTACCAGATTGGCTTACTGCTATTGTTTTGTTTTTAGCATCATAAGTAATGCTGCCATTTTTTCCAAAAGTCATTTTTATGCTTTTTTGAGCCTGCATAAATGGACTAAAAAAAAGCATTATTATACCAGACAAAAACAGCTTTTTTATTAATAAACAATGTGGTTTCATTAATTTTATTTTTGGTTATTATACTATTCTATACTACAATGATACGAATTAAAATTTACCCTGCAAGAACATTGCAAAAAATACTGCTTACTTTTTTTGCCCAAATAAACATAATTGCCTAAAAATCAACATTTAACACAATTACAAAAGAGCTTGATTTTTTTTCTTCAAAATAGTCATTTTGACAATAATTATGACATAATCTCAAAAAACTAACTAAAAATATACATCTCAAAAAATTTTATAAATCAAAAATTATCATTTTAACATTCTAGCCAAAACAAAAAATCCCGATTCTCAACTAAAGTGAAAATCGGGATTTTTGAAAGTTTTAAAAGTCTTTAATTCTTAACAAACTTAAAGTTTTGCACCGGATGTCCAGTCGCTTTTACTTTTACCATATAAACACCCTTTGAAAGTCCGTTTACTGGTATTTCTGAACTAATCATGTCTTCGGCAGTAATAGCATTCTTCCAAACTTCTTTTCCGCTTATATCATATAATGAAATTGTCGCTGTACCATTAATTACTTGATCAAACTTAATTCTGAAACTGTTGGATGCAGGATTAGGAAAGACATAATTTGTAGAAGCAGTTGGCCAATTGTAACTTGGCGCACTTAGTACTCCTGCGTTCGAAATAGCATAAATAGCCGCATCTGCTTGAGGCAATTGAACACTCAATGTGCTTTGAGCGGTACTTGTCGCTCCAGAATAAAGCTCTTTGACTGTATAATTTCCTGATCCAAGTCCTAGACGACTAAAACTGATATTATTTGTCATCGTTGTATTTCCGTAATTAAAAACAGCTACATAAGTAACGTTGTTGTATGTTGCAGAAAATACATTTGCGGCATTGTATCCTGTGTTTCCATCGGCAGGAATAAAATGCATCTCGTTACGAGCAACATTCATTACATCATTATTTTGCAAAAGACTTTGTGCAGTTGTTTTCCACTGACCCGCAACAGAAAAATCATCACCTGCAATTACTGTTCCTGTAACCACGCTGCTTAATAATCTTGCACGATTTTGCCCTATTGAAGCAGTCCCAAAAACAATATGATCTGCATCTATATAATCGTAAATTTGATTTTGCCACCAGCCATAAGTTGTACTGTTCAAAGTATAATCTGTTTCGTTTATGTTTGTGTAGGCATCGCATGCTATACGTCTTACGTGCGCAAAAGGGCCAGTAGCCAAATTAGGAGATATTGCGGCTTGCACTAACATCGTTCCGCCAATTTCATCAATCAAATATTTCATTCCTTCCTGATACGCTTCCATACCCGTATGAAGCTGATTATTTGCAAAACTGTCAGCTTCAATACTCGCATGCGTTAAAAAGTCAATTTTTATCATTTCGAATCCTGCGGTTTTGAAACGATTTATAAAATAGTGAATTCTAGCCTTAGTTCCTGGACTTGTCGGATCCATAGCATAAGCTCCATCCAACTCTAAAGGATTTCCGTTAACTTTTGTCCAACACTGATTATAAGTATATGAACTTCCTTCAACCTGACGATTGTATTTTCCCCAATCTACAAAAGGAGCCCAATAAATTCCAGCCTTATAACCTTTACTTTTTGCGTAAGTGACAAATTGAGCTAGCTCAGCATCACTCATATTGTCCCAATAAGAATCAAGATCAATATATAAAGTATTGTCTTGAGTTTTAAATGCAGGACAATCATTATGAAAAAAATCTACAACTGCTTTTGCTTTCGTCAAGTTAATATTGGTTTGCATAGCTCCCCAGCTGTTCCATCCAATTGGTTTTGGCGTTGTCCAGTCAAAAATATATTTAGGTTGCATTGCTGCATTTGCTTGCGCAAATTCTTCGAATCCTGTCCTCCAATCGTCTGTAGCATTAATCATTACTTTTGGAGAAGGGCAACTTGTCTGCCCCACATTTACCCAACCATGTCCTCTTGCATCTCGGGTTACATCTTGTTTTGTCCAACCTGCAATTACCGAAACATAAGCTGATGAAGAACCGCCGCCACTTACTGTAACACCTGTTTTCCATTTTGTATGCTCCAACGAACCAATTACCAAACCTTTACGATTGGTATTATTATAAATATTAGTTACTTCAGATGCTGTAAAATCAGCCGAATTTAAAGTATAGGCATTATATCGAATCCAGGCATCGTTATCGTAAGGAACAAATACAGCTCTAGTATCTCCTGTTCCAAAATTTGGCGTTACCTGATTACTGGTTAAAGGAGACATTTTATAGCAGTTTGAACCATTTCCTGTCAGCACAACTTGTACAGCCAGATAATTTTTATTGGTATAGGTATAAAAAATCTGCTGCATTCCGAGCGAATAATTTCCACTTAAGGTAAAAATGTGCTTAGTTCCGCTTCCCACATTATCGGTAAATGATTCTGAACTATAAACCGCTGAAGCAAAATTAGTACTCACATACTGCTGATCGCTATTTGCATAAGCAGATGCATTGCTAATTACAGTCGCACCATTAAATTTTATGCTATACGTTTTATTGGTTAAATTATAAACGATACTATTATTTGTTCCAAAAGCAATAGTTTGGTTAGTTCCTGCTGCTAAAGGTGTTAAAATAAATTTGTCGAGATTAGGAGCCCATGAGTTGGTATTATCCCAAAGCAAAGTTGTTGTGCCGCTGTTCAAATAAACGCTTATGTTTTTAGAAGCAGCTGTACTCCATCCTCCACTCGGTTCGCAAGGAATCGCAATCGCCGCGGCAGAACCAGCTGTTAATCGAATCGCACGTGGATCTCCCGTACAATAAAACAATTGCAGATTGTACCAACCCGTTGCTGCTACAGTAACATTTACAGAAACGCTACCGGTGCCTCCTAAATTACCGACAATTTTTCCTGAACAGGAATCGCAGTTTTGAATGTCAGCATTTCCTGTGCGGGTGCCATTTTCAAATTCGTAACTCTGACTCCAACTGCAAATCGTTAATAAAAACAGCATTAAAGTCAGTAGTTTTTTAACCGATACTTTTTCTTTTGTAATTTTTTCTTGCATAGTTTTTCAATATTAGTTAGTAAGATTTAGTACTATCCTGTACTATACCACAATAATAAGAAAAATATTAGTATAACATTAAAAATCAGACGATTTAATTGTTTAGTTGAAACAAATTAAACAGAGAGCCAATAAAACTGATGTCTTTTCTCTGCTAAAATATTTTTAGATTACAAAGTCTCTTTCTCTGTTGACTTTGAAACCCTTAACTTTATTGATCGCTGTTCTTTTTACTACTCTATTATTTTCTTTAGAAATAATTCAAAAAAAATTTTCACAATTAAAAAAACGCCTTATATTTGCACTCGCAATCACGAAACGATTGCGACACACTGGAGAAATGGCAGAGCGGTCGAATGCGGCAGTCTTGAAAACTGTTGACTGTAACAGGTCCGGGGGTTCGAATCCCTCTTTCTCCGCTGAATTTTAAAAAACCTCAATATTCTATTGAGGTTTTTTTTGCTTTATGCAGAAGTTTATTCGGCTTTTCAATTCAATTTATAGCAAAACCTTAGCATAAAAATCAGGTGCATTAAGTAAGAAAAAAATCATTATTTTTAACTAACCTTCATTTTTGCATTATGACCGATAAATCACAACTCTTAAGTTCCATTTTCAGGCATCTTGACGGCTTAGTTACTGCGCCTGTAGCAATAGCGTTAAAAAATAAATCTGTACTAGATTTTATCTTAAATAAAAAGCAAACCACTTTATCTGAACTCACATCGGTTTTTAATGCCAACGAAGGCTATCTAAATATCGCTTTACGAGTTCTCGCTTCTCAAGGATTTTTAGATTATGAAATCAACAATAAAACTCAGACTATTTCAATTTCTGTAAATGAGAAAACCGAAATTGCTTTTTCATTATTTCATCTTTACGGAGATGTTGTAGAATTGCTTCAATTATCTATACATTTTCATCCGCGTTTGTTTGAAGACACTCCTTTTGAAAAACTCAATATCATTTTTGAAAAATATAAAAAGAGATACGAAATTGAGCCTTCCAGTGATCCTCTAACGAATAGCATTCAAGAGCAAATTTTAAAACATATTGAAGGTTATCTGATTGGGCCAACAATAGTACGTTTGGCAATGAACGGAATGTTTCATAAGTATTTTATGGAAACTTCTTTCAGACCCGAAGAGTTTCATAAATCACCCGAAAATTTTAAAAAGATTTTAGACTTTTTTGTTCATCTGGGATGGTTTCTAGAAAAAAATGGCAATTATCAATTTACCGAAGCTGGTTTATTTTTTGCTAAAAGAGCCAGCGCTTATGGAGTTACGGTTTCCTATCTGCCAACATTTGCTAAAATTGAAGAATTGATTTTTGGAAATCCGGATATTTTAAGAACTGCCGAAGGTGAAAACGAACTTCATGTGGATCGCGAAATGAACGTTTGGGGAAGCGGTGGCGCTCACGACACTTATTTTAAAGTAGTCGATGAAATCCTTATAAAGCTTTTTAATCTTCCTATTGAAGAACAGCCAAAAGGAATTCTCGATATGGGTTGCGGAAATGGCGCTTTTCTACAACATATTTTTGAAGTAATTGACAGGCAAACTTTAAGAGGAAAAATGCTCGACGAATATCCGCTGTTTATAGTTGGGGTTGATTATAACCAAACCGCTTTGAAAGTAACCAGAGCCAATCTGATAAATGCAGACATTTGGGCAAAAGTAATTTGGGGAGATATCGGACGTCCTGATTTACTGGCTGACGATTTAAAAGAAAATTATAATATCGACCTAAAAGATCTGTTGAATGTAAGGACTTTTCTAGATCATAATAGAATTTGGCAAGATCCGAAGCATAGTAACGAAAACAGAGTCAGTACCTCAACTGGTGCATTTGCTTACAGAGGAAAAAGAATTAGCAATAATCTGGTTGAAGATAATCTTTTAGAACATTTGCAAAAATGGTCTCCTTATGTACGCAAATTTGGTCTTCTTTTGATTGAACTCCACACCATAAATCCGAAACTTACGGCCAATAATTTAGGTCGAACTCCAGCAACAGCTTATGATGCCACACATGGTTTTTCGGATCAATATATTGTTGAAATTGATGTTTTTAATGCGATTGCGGCAGAAGCAGGATTATTTCCAGATAAATCCATTTTTAAACGCTTTCCAGATGCAGATACGGCAACAGTAAGCATCAATTTATTGAAAGGAAAATAAGTGAAATGTCAAAATGTGAAATATGAAAAGCAGATAAACTATATTTTTTTATCCCACTAGAACTTTTACAAAAACATTTTCAAGCTCTGGAAGAGCGAAATATTTATAGATGAAATTTAAACACAAATTAAAAAAAGCACCAGCGGAACGATATATTTCACCCCTCTGGGGCTCTTTCTTAAACCGTAATTCTGTTTCTATAAATATTTCGTCCCGCTGGGACTTTACAAAGACATTTTCAAGCTCTGGAAGAGCGAAATATTTATAGATGAAATTCAAGACACCAATCAAAAATCTCCAGAGGAGCGAAATATTTCTGTAATTAAAAAAGGAGCTTCCTTTTAAGAAGCTCCTTTAATTTGAATTTATCTAAGAAATTATTTCCCTCCAATCAACTCCATAATTTTGTCGTAAATCGCTGTATTCTGATAAACTCCCATGAATTTCTCAGATCCTGGTCCATAAGCAAAAACAGGAACTGGAATTGCCGTGTGATCGTTGGTGCTAAAGCTTCCGTGAACATAACCTTTTTCAATATTTCCGTCAATTAGAGATAATCCGCCAGTTTCGTGATCTGCGGTTACGATCAAAAGCGTTTCTGGGTTTTTATCTACAAATTCCATTGCCTGACCAACCAATTTATCAAAATCAAGCATTTCACGAACTACATATTCCACATTATTTTGGTGTCCGCCGTAATCAATTTGAGCGCCTTCTGCCATAATAAAAAACGGATTCTTTGTTTTTGAAAAAGTAGTTGTCGCTTTCGCCAAAGATTTCGTTAGAAAATCTCCTCTTCCATTTTTTATAGAAACTACCGCTGCGTCTTCTAAAACAACAAATTTGCTGTTTTTAATCGTATCTAAACTCGAGAATTTATCTGAGAAAGTGTATCCTTTTTCGATTAAAACTTTAGACAAATCTTTACCATCTTTTCTAGAAATAAATTCTTTCTGACCTCCTCCAATCAAAATATCTGACGGACTTGAAAGAAAATCGTTCGCAATTGGTTCGCTAAAACTTCTTTCTGGCTGATGCGCATAAAATGCAGCCGGAGTTGCATCTGTAATATTTCCAGCAGAAATAATTCCTATTTTATAGTTTTTCTTTGCCAATTGTTCAGCAATGGTTTGAAGCGGTTTCCCCTGTTCATCAACACTTATAAAACGGTTATTGGTTTTATGTCCCGTTGCCATTGCTGTTGCTCCTGCCGCAGAATCTGTAATATAACTATCGGAAGCTTTTGTGATCGAGAATCCTTGAGTTGGAATATTGAATAAACTCAATTGTCCTTTGTTTGCTGTATAACCAGAATAGATTTGAGCTAATCCCATTCCATCTCCAATTAAGAGAATAACGTTTTTTGGGCGTTTATTCTTGAAAATATTTTTAGGAACATAAGCTTGATGAAACTCTGTATTCTGGTAAAATGTCGTTTTAATGTTATTTATAAATTGAGTTAGTTCGTCTACTTTATCAGTTCCTATAAAATCAACTTTTAAATTCATTAAAGTCATATACGTATTCACGTTGTCTTGCGTAGCCCAGAATCTCACTTTTTTGTTTTGATCGTGGACTTTTTTGATAATTGCCTGAATTTTTTCAGCATCTGGCTGCGTCAAAACACCTTTTCCGTTCCAAACTGTGATTTCATGCAAATCTTCGCTGATCATTTCAACTCTCGCTAATTGATCTGAAGTATAATTTTCATTCAATCTTCCATCAAAATAAATGAAATCTGGATATTCCTTCCATAGTGACGGTAAAGGTCTGTTTCCAGAAATAACCACTTTTATGTTTTTATTCGAAATAATATCTGGAAAAGTTTTTAATTGTTGTGTAATTGCTTTTAGAGTCGAGTCGGCATCAGACTTAATATCAATCATTAAAATTAAGGGTTTATTGCTCGGATACGCTTTTCCTTCCAATGTTTTTAATTTGTTAGAAAGTGGCTCCAGATACATACTTTTTAGCGTATTGTGAGAAGCAATTTCTTTAGAAGTGTGAGCCACAAACAATTCATTATTTACTAAAAAGACATCGGCTTCTATAACGCCTGTTTCGTTAGAATAAGCACCATAAAAAGGTAATTTACTTTCGTAATCGTTATGAGAATGAATATTTGAAGAACTGTATTCTTGCGCTTGAACGAACAAGCAAAATTGAAGGCAAAAAAGGGTGATTATTTTTTTCATCGAAAATGATTTTTATTCTTTTAAAGCTGTAGGCAACTTTATTAGAAATGGGTTTATGCTATTTATTTTTTAACACATAGAAACATAGCTTTTCTTTATGCGTAAAGGCGTTTCACTAGTTTAAATGCACATAGTAAAAAGTAATCTTGTCATTTCGACGAAGGAGACTCGAGCGATAGCGAACAGGCGAAGCAAATCTTCGTAAGCAACTCGGCAAAGATTGGGGATTTAGATTGTGGAGCTTCTAGTGAGGATTTCTCCTTCGTCGAAATGACAAGATTGTGTGAATGCGTACGACTTGCTATTCCTCGGAATGACAAGCTTTGCTTTTTTACAACTGCAGTCTCCTGACCAAGACTGCAGTGTAAAAAACTAAAAAAACACAATGAAATTACGTATTACCAGCCTTGGTTTTGAGTCAAAGCCCCTTTGCTTACTGCAATTTCATCTGGTGGTATTGGCCAAACATGATGAATTGCAGGATTGAAATTACGAGCAGGATAAATTACGCTTCCGTTATAGTGGTGCAATGGTTTTGCGTACGTTTCTTTTGCATCTCCCCAACGCACTAAATCGAAATGGCGATCTGTCCATTCTCCTGCCAACTCGCATCTTCTCTCTCTTTTTAAATCGACCATTGTAGCTCCAGAAATATCTGTAAGACCTGCACGGTGACGAATCATATTGATTTCTGTATCTGCATTTTGCCCTTTCATTAATTTCGCTTCCGCTAACATCAAAATCACATCAGCATAACGTAAAAGAGGAACATTTAAAGCAGTTGAAGGCTTGTCTCCATTCGCATTTACATAACGAATATCTACTCCGCCCGAAGTTGTTTTGGGATAACTGAACGGCTCCATATATTTTTTAAACTGATAACCAGTTCTATTACTTGAACTTACTACGTGATTTCCTTCATTAAAAGTTACGGTCTCTCCGAAGTAAACAAATTTGTCTCCTTTTTGTAAAATCGTAGCACTACGTCTTTTGTCGTTTGGCACATAGGTATCAAATAATTCTTTTGTCGGATAGAAATTTCCCCATCCATTGTAAACTCCCCATCCTTTATCTTCTAAACAAACTCCAGGAAAAATAGAGCCTAAAGAAGTATTCTCAGCACTTGAAGTTACAGACCAGATATATTCTGAAGACCAGTTGTTGCTGATTTTAAATACATCTTCAAAATTATCCAATAATTTGTGTTTTCCACTAGCCACGATCATGTTTGCATATTTAATGGCGTTGTCCCAATCTTTTGCATACAAATAGGTACGAACCAAATAAGCCCAAGCGGCAGTTTTGTGTGCGCGTCCGTAATTGTCTGGTGTAAGCTGATCAAAATAAGGCAACAAATCTGCTGCTTTGATTAAATCTGCTGCAATGTAAGCGTAATTTTCGGCTACATTTTTTGCGCGAGGCACAAAGGCATTTGTTGGATTTTCTCTGTCTTGAATTGGAATTCCCGCACGATCGTCTCCGTAATGGTATGCCAATTCTAAATGCATTACAGCATGATTAAAATAAGCCTCTCCCAACATTCCGTTTTTTGTACTTTCGTCTAATGCAATATTTGGAATATTACGAATCACGTCATTACAGCGTTTCATAATTTCGTAGTGAATTCTCCAGATATCTTTAGTATCCGATTCTGATCCGTCTACAATAAAATTTTTAATTCTTTCTGCATTTTGTCTTGGTTTAGTTCCGATATCATCGCTGGCATTATTCAGCCAAAAGAAACCACGACCGTACATATTATCATCAGAATACAAAGCATAAATTGCATTTACTCCTGCTTTTGCATCTGCTGGCGTTTTCCAGAAATTCCCGCTCGAAGGAGCTCCTTGCGGCACAACATCAAGTTCGCTTTCGCAAGCCGAAGTACTTACCAAAAGCACAAAACTCAATAATAAAAGACTTATTTTTTTCATTTTAATTGTTTTTTATTTTTTAAAAAGTTGCGTTAACACCTGTCATGTAAATACGAGAAAGCGGATAACGTCCTAAATCCATTCCGAAGTTTTTAAGTCCAACTTCAGGATCCATTCCAGAATAATTAGTAATCGTAAATAAGTTTTGTCCCGAAATAAAGAATCTCAGTTTCGCTTTTCCGTTCAACCAGCTTTCTTTAACGGTATAACCAATCGAAACGTTTTTCAATCTTAAGAAAGAAGCATCTTCGATAAACAAATCAGAAATACGTCCGAAGTTGTTATTGTTATCTGTTGACGAAAGAACTGGAACATTGGTATTGGTGTTTGTTGGAGACCAAGCTTCTTTAGATTCAGACAATAAGTTATAACCTGGGAAAGAAGCATTTAAACCTGTATGTTTTACAGCATTGAAAACGCTATTTCCTGCAGCTCCGTTAAAAAAGATATTCATATCAAATCCTTTGTATCTGAAATTGGCATTCAAACTATACGTTGTTTTTGGAAAAGGACTTCCTAACACTACTCTATCGCTATTGTTGATTACACCGTCTCCATTTTCATCTTTAAATTTAATATCTCCAGCAACTGCATTTGGCTGATACATTACACCATCTTTGTTTACATACGCTTTCACCTCATCATTACTTTGAAATAATCCGTTTGTCTGATATCCGTAGAAAGCTCCAACTGGACTTCCAACTTGATAAATATTGGCTAATGGCAAACTACGAACTCTGCTTAAACCAAGCGGCTCTAATGAATTCAAATCGTCTTTAATAGAAACAATTCTATTGCTTAAGAATCCAGCGTTTGCCGTAACATCAAATTTAAATTCTCCGCGAGTTTTTTGGTACGTCAAACTCACCTCAATTCCTTTGTTTTCTACATCTCCTGAGTTTACAATTCTTCCTTGTGGCGTTCCAGAAACTCCAGGCAATTGGTCACGAACCAACATGTCTTTGTTTTTCTTTACATAAGCATCAACAGATCCAACCAAGCTATTATTTAGCATCGTGAAGTCTAAACCAATATTGGTCTGCTCAGAACTTTCCCATTTTAAATTCGGGTTTGATAATTCGCTTTCAGCATAACCATAATTAATTGATGGTACAGCTCCAATTAAAGCTTGAGTTTGTACCAAAGGCACACTAAACTGATATGGCCCAAGGTTTCCTAAGTTTCCAATTTGTCCCCAGCTTGCACGAAGTTTTAAATTGCTGATGATTGGCTCGATACCTTTCATGAAATTTTCTTCAGAAATTAACCAACCTGCAGAAACAGAAGGATACACTTTCCAACGGTTATTTTCTAATAATTTTGAAGTTCCGTCACGACGAACAATTCCCGAGATTAAATATTTCTGATTGAAATCGTAATTGATTCTTCCCACATAAGAAGAAATAATTTCATCTGATCTTCCAGCTGCCGTCTGCTGAATTAATTTTGCATTTAATAAATAACGCTGTGATGGATCTTCATTATCAAAACCAGTTCCTTCAATGGTATAAAAATCTCTTTTTGTTTCCTGATATGTATATCCAGCTAGAGCTTTCAAATTGTGTTTTCCAAATGATTTCTCATAAGAAATAGTCTGCTCGCTCAATAAATCTGTAGTAGTTATATTTTTCAGCGTCAATCTGTTGAAATCGAAGATCTTTCCTGGTTCTGTAACTTTTACTGTAAAGTCTGATGCATTATCTTGAATTCTAGTGTACCCCCAGTTCGATTTCACTTTTAATCCTGGAACAATTTCCCATTCTGCATACGGATTGATCAAAATTGTTGAAATAGGATTTTTATTGTCTAATCTTTTCAAATACGCTACCGGATTGATAACGTCTCCATAAGAACCAATATATTTTTCTGGAACACCGCCAAACTGACCTGAACCATCTTCTCTATAAATTGTTGCATTTGGCGGATACAAAATTGCTGCTTGAATTGCTCCTGTATACGAACTTGACGTATTAGCAGTCTGACCATCTGTTAATGAATACGAAATATTTTCTCCAATTGTGAAATTATCCGCCAATTTGAAAGAAGAATTTGCTCTTACCGTATAACGTTCTCCATAAGTATTTAGCAAAATACCTTCGTTTTTTCTATAACTTCCAGAAAGAAAGAAATTAGATTTTTCTGTTTTTCCGTTTACCGAAAGCGACAAATCTTGAATTTCTCCTGTACGGAAAATTTCATCCATCCAGTTGGTTTTTGTTGTTCTTGCAGTTGGTTCAAATGCAGGATCAAAAGCAGGAATTCTTGGCAAACCTGCATTATCTCTTGCCAAATTCATAGCATCAGCATATTCTGCAGCGTTTAAAACCTGTAATTTTTTAGCAACATTCTGAAAACCTCCTTGGTAGTTTACATTCACATTAATTTTATCTGAAACTCCTTTTTTAGAAGTAATTAAAATTACCCCACCAGAAGCTCTTGCACCATAAATTGCTGCAGAAGCCGCATCTTTTAAAACGTTTATTGAAGCAATATCATTTGGGTTTATAGTATTTAAAGAACCGCTGTAAATGATTCCGTCTAAAACGATTAAAGGCGTTTCAGCGTTCAAAGATCCAATACCACGAATGTTGATTGTTGGCGATGCAGTCGGATCTCCACCATCATTAATTACCGTAACTCCGGCAACTGTTCCTTGCAATAATTCGGCAGCGTTGTTGTATGTTCTGCTAGAAGTTTCTTTCATAGAAACAGAACCAACAGCTCCTAAAACTTCATTTTTTTTCACACTTCCGTAACCCATAACTACAACTTCTTGAAGCTGTTTTACATCGGCTGCTAATTTTACCGTGATATTTTGCGAACTAGTAACTTTTACTTCTTGCGTTATATAACCTACATAAGAAAAAACAAGTATCGCTTCTGAAGCGTTTATTTCTAATTTGAATGTTCCATCAAAATCTGTTGCTGTTGCTGCGTCTGAACCTTTATCTTTAATTCCAACTCCTGGTAATGGCATATTATCATCTCCGCCAAAAACAGTTCCCGAAACAGTAATTTTATTCTGATCAGCAAAAGCAACTTTCTGATTTTTCTTGATTACAATATTGTTGCTCACGATCTCATATCGAAGCGCATTTCCGCAAATTTTATCCAGCGCTTGTTCTAATGTTACGTTATTCAGTTTTAAACTTAATTTCTGATTGGCGTTTACTTGGCTGCTTTCGTACATAAAATGTACATCAACCTGATTTTCAATTTTTTGAAATATATTTTTTATACTCTCATTATCAACTTTTAAAGTCACTCTTTTGTTAATGTCAACATTCCCAGCTTTTACTGTTAGTGCGGCAAAAAACAAAGTCATAAATAGGAATAATTTTGTTCCTATTGTCCTTATGCTGGCATACCGCATTTGCTTTTCATTCATAGTTTTTAGATTTAGTGTAATTGTTTTGTTTATAGTTTGCTACGTAGTTTTATTTTTATTGTTTAAAGAATTATTCGATTTTGTAAACCCCAGAATCCATTTTGTATTGGGCATTAACGATATTGCACACTAGTCCAATTACCTGATCGGCAGGAAGTTCTTTAAAATAAGCGCTAATCTTTAAATCGTTTAAATTCTTGTTTTTGACTTCAATCGCAACATTGTAATTACGATTGATTGTGGCCACAACTTCAGAAAGAGGTGTTTCTTCAAAAACCATAATATTTTTTCGCCATAGCGAAATGGTATTCAACGGAACATCTTTAAAAGCTTGAAGCTTGTTGTTTTGCGATTTAAAAATCACTTTCTGTCCCGGAGTTACATATACATTTTCGTCTGTTACAGTCGATTTAACATTTACTCTTCCGGTTGCAACCGAAACTTCTTGTGTAGTTTGATCTGGATACGCTTGAACATTAAAACTGGTTCCGAGAACTTTGGTATCCATTTTATTGGTATGAATAATAAAAGGATGTTTTTTGTCTTTGGCTACATCAAAAAAAGCTTCTCCACTTAAATACACTTCTCTAGTATCGCCTTTAAATTCCTTTGGATATTTAAGAACACTTCCTGCATTTAGCCAGATTTGTGTTCCGTCACTTAATTCTATATGAGCATGTTCTCCTAGTTTTACTGCAAACTGTTTATTTTCTACAGCATTTTTTGTCGAATAGAAAAACACCGATAATCCAACAAGGAAAACCAAGGAAGCCGCAACAGCCCAGTTTTTATATTGAAGCGAAATAACTTTGTTGGTATTCTTTATTTGTCTTAATTCTTTTTTCAGTTTTGAACGGTCCGCTTTAACCGTTTCCATATTATCAAAAAAATCATCTGTACGGTCGTACCATTTATTCCACATTTCTTGTCCTTTCGGCGAATACTTTCCTTCTAAAAAATTTTTGATTTCGTTATTTAAATTTTCAGGCATTATAATTTCTTTATGTCTTTATGTCTTTAATAGTATGTCTTGGGAATTGTAATTTTAGGTAGGCGCAAAAGGTTACGCTTCTGTTAAGAAAAAAATTGGATTCTTAATCTGAAGTTTACTTTTAATTGAATTCGCCCAAATAAGTGCGCATGAATTTCAGCGAATATGTAATATGGTATTTTACAGTCTCGATTGAAACATTCAATTCTTCGGCTATTTCTTTATTGGTGTAATGTTTTACGCGACTAAGAATAAAAACCTCTTTTGATTTTTTAGGAAGTAACGATGCCGCTTCGTCAACCGCTTTTTGCAATTCATCATAATAAATAGAATCTTCGATCGCGTTGTAGCTTATTTGCGAAACCGTATTTTTTTCTAAAACTTCTTGAATGTATTGATCGGTAACTTCGTGCGATTTGATATAGTCTA
The DNA here is from genome assembly GCF_058794775.1 of Flavobacterium sp. GW823-FHT06G12. Taxonomy (NCBI): domain Bacteria; kingdom Pseudomonadati; phylum Bacteroidota; class Flavobacteriia; order Flavobacteriales; family Flavobacteriaceae; genus Flavobacterium; species Flavobacterium sp. GW823-FHT06G12. Next base: position 80,797 of record NZ_JBXAHE010000001.1, on the reverse strand, counting down.
AAGTCATATAACGCACCGAAGTATAGATATAGGCAGCAAAACTTTTCTGAATCACAATTGTTTTGCGTCTTTCCCAAATAGAGGTAAAAACTTCCTGCACAATTTCTTCTGAAATGGCAATCGATTTCATTCGGAGATATACAAACCGAACAAGCAAATCTCGATATCTGAAATAAAGTTCATCAAAAGCTTTATCCTTGCCCGATTTTAATAATTCAACAAGTTCTTCGTCTGTAAACTTCTTATACATGATACATTATTTTGGTATGAATAATCAAATCAAAAGTGTGAGTCAAAACACTTTTTCTGATTTCCTCTTGATAATGATCGTGCTGTTTAAAAAATGGCATATATAAAGTATTGGTTTCTTCTTATATGTCTCCAAAATTAAAGCTGAGGGTAGGTTGATTAGGTTACGTTTACATTAATAAAACCACTCAAAAGCGAAACATATTATTAACATTTGAGGGCAAAAGCAAACTGAAAAATAAGAGTTTGTACTATTTCGCGTAAAAAATGAAATACTTTGTTTGGTATAACAATCTTTCTCCTATAAAAAGCAAAAAAAGTGCTTAACAAATAATTAATAGGAATGCATTAAAATGAGTTTATTCTTTTCAAAATTTCATTTTCAAAAAATAAAAAGATTAAGTTTAGTTGACAAAAGCAACTAGTTTTATATATTTGTACCTCAACAATACAATATTACAAATCATGAATACTACAACTTCAAAAATTAGAAGTTTTAACCGATTCTATACTTCTCACTTAGATATTTTAAGCCAACATTATCTAGAAAGTGATTATTCATTGACCGAAGTACGTATTCTGTACGAAATCAGCGAAAGCAAAACTATTACGGCACAAAACATTACTGAAACCCTTAATCTCGATAAAGGATATGTTAGCCGAATTTTAAAGCGTTTTTTAAAAGAAAATCTTATTTCAAAAATTGCTTCTGTAGATGATAAACGTGCTTTTAACATTGAGCTCAGCGATTCAGGAAAAGCATTGTTACATTCGTTAAATAAAAAAGTAGATCAGCAGATTGAAGATAAAATCGAAAAATTGAATTTCTTTGAAAAAGAGAATCTGATTAATTCGATGCATACAGTAAAAAACTTATTGTCTGAAAATAAACCGCTTCGAAGTGATATTACATATCGCCATGAAATTAATCCTGGTGATATTGGCTATATTATTTATCTACATGGATTTATTTATGGTAATGAATCGAATTTTTCTAATGAATTTGAAAAGTATGTCATCAAGACTTTTTATCATTTCTTAGAAAATTATTCGCCAGAAAAGGATCGTATTTGGATGGCGGAATACAATAGTAAAATTGTTGGCTGTATTGCTATTGTACATCAACCTAATGAAGAAGCGCAATTGAGATGGTTTCTTCTCGATCCCGCTTTTAGAGGTCTCGGAATTGGTAAAAAACTCTTAACCGATGCCGTTGATTTTTGCACAGAAAAGAAATTTAAAAACGTTTTTCTGCTTACCACAAGTTTACAAGACAAAGCGCTTCAAATGTATAAAATGATGGGATTCGAACTTACAAAATCGGAAGAAGTTCAGGAATGGGGGAAGACGTTTTATGAGGAGCGATATGATCGTAAATTGAATTACAAAAAATAAGCCTCCAAAATCTAATAGATTTTGGAGGCTATTGCCATTTGATTTGAACTGCATATTTTTTGCACCAAATTGTTGGAGTATTTCTTATTTTTTGTTCACCAATGAAGCCTTATAATCCTTATAGTACTTGTCTTCTTTTTTAATAAGTTCTTCACGTTGAGAAATAACACTTTGCTTATCCTTATTTTCACTCCATGTTAAATATAGACTGTCATATGCCTTTTCTCTAGAAGGAAATTCTTTGGTCCGAATTAATTTTCCATCAACATTATAGTATTTCCAGATTCCTCTTTTTTGGGTTATATAATATTTAGAACTAAAATTTTGGGGTATTTCATTTAATCCTGCTTTTTCTATATTGATCTGAATTCCTTTCTCTTTTAATTTTCCATTCTCATGATAATACTCCCACGTTCCCACTTTTAAACTGTCCTGAAATGCTCCTAATTCTTTCAAATGGCCATTCTTGTAATAATTTTTCCAAATACCCATCTTTTTATTTGATGAATAACCTCCTTCCGATTCTAACTCTCCTGTAGGATAAAAGTGTTTCCAATCATAATTCTTAGCATCATCTTCTATGATTCCAATCGCTTTAATGGTCTTGTTATTAGAATAATAAAAAGTGTCTTTATCTTTTAGATAGGCTTTTCTTTCTGCTTCTATTTTCTTTCTTTCCGCCCTTACTTCTTCTACATCTTCTTCTTTTATATAATCTGCATTATTACTCCCGTCTGGGGTAATATCAAGTCTTGCCCCATGTATCCAAAAAATCTGATTGCCAAGTGTTCTGCCAAATTCTGCTTTTCCCATACCAGATATAATTTCTAAATATTCCTTACTGTATTCTTCCCAGTTTAGAATATGAATTTTATTGTCTTCTCGGGTCCACTTCCCTGAATGGCTTCTCTCGACTGTATCCTTTTTATAATAATGATAAAAAGTACCGTCAGCCCTAAAATCTACATAATGTAGTGCTTTATCGTCTTCGATATTATAGTATTTCCCTAAAACTTCTTTTTGGCAAGAAGTAAATCCGCAAACTATAATTAAAAAAAACAGGGCTATTTTTATTTTCATTTGTTTTAATTTTCCTGCAATATACTACTTTTATGGAAGCTCAAAAGTAAAATAAATCCTTTGTTTGATTGTTGATAGTTTGGCTTCTTTTCCTCCTTCATTATTCCTTTCTATATCACCTGCTATGTGAAGTATAAAGGATCTTCTTCCTGTTTGGTTAAAGACATATCCTTCAATTTTTTTGTTTCGAATATGTACTAAGGCAAAAGCTCCACCAATAAATATTTGTGCTAAATTAGAGTTTAAATGTTTGTCTATTGATTCAATAGCATATTCGAAAGTTGGACTGAACTCTAAATCAATTTTCAAATCTTTACTATCAGGTTTGTTTTCAAAATCATAATTGGTTTGTCGCAATAATTTTAAAGTCTCATCCATAATTTCTTCCATCATTCTACCTTTTAAGAGCTGTTGCGCAAATTTATGCTGATGGTAATCAAAATTACGGATTTCTGGTCCCTCACCCATTGCGAATTCATATAAGAGAATCGCAACTGTTTCTTCGTAACTTTTTTCAAATGACATTTTCTTTTTACCATCTCTAAGTTTTCCAACTCCAGGGTAAATACGTTCTGCCGTTTTAACCAAAGCATTTACAGCAATTTTATCTGGCAATCCTTTGCCTTCTTCTTTCACTACTCCTACTGTTTTTTGAATCTCTTTCGCTATTTTTTTTCTTAATTTTTCACTTATTTCATGAATTTCGCTCATATCATTAAATAAGTTTTCCACTAAATCAGTATAATCTTGATTACCATTTTTTGTACTTTCTGTTATTTCAAGTTCCTTTTTTAGGTACTCATAAAGTTCTTTCAAATCATTATAAAGTATGTTATCAATGGTAAGAGCTGCTTCTGAAACTTCGTCACCAATATCTGATAATGATTTTTTAATTTGTCTCTTTATAGCATTTATTGACTTTTTAATCTCTTCATTAATAGATTTTTTTACATCATCCTTAACTTTATTAAGTTCTTTACTATTACCCGCACCCTTATCTATATTTGTCTTTATTCTCTCTAATCGTTCTAATATTTTATACTCTTTCAGATGTTTCACTTGCTCTTTTACAGCATTCTCTTGATTAATTATAAAGTACTCTTCTGTTTCAGCATTATAACTTTGAGGCTTTTTGATGATTTTATCGAGACTTTCTGCTTTAAAAGTATCGCTCAGTTTTAAATAATACAATTCTTTTACCATAACTTGGCCTAATTTTACCCTGTCATCATATTTTGCGAAATTGAAGGTTACTTTTCCGTCTACAGTAAAATACTTTTCCATAATATCCTGTGTTAGATCAGGAGCCATCCAAAGCGTAAAATTTTCGTTAATTTCTGCGACAATTTCATCTAATTCATCATTTCCAGTAACACCAGCTTCGCTTAATGATTTTTTCATTAGATTAATATCTAAATCTTGAAAAGAAGAGTTTATATAATCCTGAACCATAGTTTGTTCAAACTCTACTAATTTAAAATCTAATTCCTGTTTAGTTAGATTTTTAAAACTTTGTTTATTTCCTTTTGCATCAATAAATTCACCACTTAATCTACCTTTTCCTTCTAAAAGCAGTTTTACATTATTCATGTTTTCTGCAAAGAGATATTTATTACCTCCTTTCAAAAACTCATCGCTCTTGTCTGATAAATACCACAAATTCATCATTTCGGCAGATCCTAATGCAATTTCTCCGTCTATTGCGGATGCTATAGAGCCCATTGTAACTCTTGCTGCAGCATCAAACCATTCTGATATAATTCCTTTAGTTTTTAAATAAGCATCGACAAACTTGTAGTAAGCATGACGCTGTGCAATTGTATTATACAAATAATGTTGAGCATTCATTGTATTGTATATGGAAGCATTCCAGAAAGTAGAGCCGCTTTTATCTGGATAATCAATTCTATCAAAATCATACCACTGACCTTCTTTTAATTTCGGATATTTTTTTTCTTTATTTCTTCTCTTTTCACCTTGTGCATATTTTATTTCCACTTCGTCCAGTAATGTTTCCGACCAGATATAATAAATACTTTGCACACCTAAATCTGGATACACCTTTTTAGGGCTTAGATTCGGATATATTTCTTTTCTTGTTTGAATAGTAATTTTACTTGGAAGTTCTGGAAAAACAGATTTTAGGAGTATAAAAAGCTCATCATGTTCTGAAAAAAGTTTATTAATATCAATATTCGATTTTTTAATTTCAAAGATCAATCTTTTATAATAGGCTCTTATACGGGAATCTTCATTTTCTTTGGATAATTCTAATAATTTTAAAATCATTAATTCCTTGACGTCTTCCCAGTTTACATTATTGAATTCAGATTCGCCAATTACAGGAAGATGCCATTTTTGAAGCGCAAAATACATTTTAGTAAAACGTTCATGACCTTTTTTCTGGTAAAAAGCTTTAACTGTTGCACTTTCAGAAAAAGCTTTATCAATAAGAGTCCAATATTCTATAGTTTCATGATTATTTTCTTTAATTGCCTGATCTAATTTCTTTTTGATTTCAGCTTTGATAAGCTCCACCGATGGCTCATTATTATTTGATTGAAGCATTTGTGGTACCCCCAGCATTTGTTTTGTATCGATACTTTCATAAATCTGACTAAATGCATTGCTTAAAACTGTATTTTCTGCTTCTGAAACCGGAAGAGTATTGCTAGTTGATCCGAAAGAACTCATAATTGCACTTTCAGTATTATCAAAAGCGCCTCCTCCGATTGAAGCGTTAATGGTCGATGCAGTAAACAAATTTGACCCCAGAGCTGAAGAAGTATTGCTAAACGATGGAGCTGTTTTTATTGCAGTATTGTTATCGAAAACGCCTTCTCCAGCCGAGTCTAAAGTATTGTTCATGACATTGTTTAAAGCATTTTGCTCCTGCCAAATTTGTACGATATCTTTTTGCTCGTTGATTTCTTTTGAAACCTGAGCTAGTTCTTTTATAAAGTTTTTCGTTAACACTTCGGAACTTTCTAAAGGAGAATTATTTTTTATTAAAATATTGAAATTGTGAACTGTATTTTTATCCATAATGAAGCTGTTTTTCTGGAGACAAAAGTACGCTCATTGTTTATGTTTTAAAAATTACAACGCCTTTGAATTCAGTAGTTTCAGCAGGTTTTCTTTCTACTGAAACTACTGAAAACCATTAGCTTTTTTGAATTAAAAACATACTTCTTTTCCTACTTTTGCCTCTTCCAAAAAACAAATGCCAACATTGCATTTTTTTACCTCATTGCAATTGCATCTTCCTTTGAATTCATAAAAAATACCACTCGACTTTTATTATTAATCAACTTAAAATAGCCGTTATGGATTTTTTATTTTCAATTGGCATACGGAAAAGGCCAAAAATTCCCGACAAGAGTAATTTTGATTGTTTACTATCGAAAAAATCTTTCTTAAAAATTCTTTACTCAACTCTAAAAATGATTCTTATATGTATAGTCATTTTCCATTCCCAAAAAGAGTTGAATTATCAAAACCTTATAATTACAATTTAAACATGGCAATTCAGGCATTAAATACCATTAAAAAATGGTTTCAAACAGGTTTGAAACCCTCTCAAAATCAATTCTGGGATACTTGGGATTCTTTTCGACATAAATTAGAAAAAGTTCCTTTAGAAGATGTTGAAGAACTTGAATCAAAACTAAATACAAAAGCAGAAAAAACAGAACTGGACGAACATAAAAATGACAACACTGCTCATTCTGAACTTTTCGCAGCTAAAGAAGATAAATCGCAAAAAGGTGTCGCTTTAGGCTATGCTCCTCTGGATGAATTTTCTAAAATTGCTTATCAATATTTAAACATTGTAGATAATCTTACCTCTGGAGGTACAACATCTATACTTTCTGCTCAACAGGGAGTTGTTTTACAAAACCAAATTGACAGCATCAGAACATTATTGTCTTCTGATAATCCTGAGCTTGATACGTTTCAAAAAATTGCTGACACGATTGAACAGATTCAAATGTCATTGGACACTATTTTGGTAAATGATTTAACAACGGGAGGCACTACAAAAGCTTTAACAGCCGAAATGGGTAAGCAATTAGAAGCCAGTAAAGAAGACAAATCTCAAAAAGGTGTTGCTGACGGATATGTTCCTCTAGATGATTTCGCAAAAATTGCCAACCAATATTTAACCATAATAAACGATTTGACTACTGGAGGTTCAGAATCTATGCTAAGTGCTGAACAAGGAATTGTTTTACAAAATCAAATTGACAGCATTAATACTTTACTTGTTGCTGATAATGTTGATCTTGACACAATTCAGGAAATTGTAGATGCTATTGAGAAAGTACAAATTTCGCTAAATACTATTTTAGTAAATGACCTTACGACTGGAGGCGTAACGAAGGCTTTGACGGCTGAAATGGGTAAAAAACTTAATAAAATTAAGCTTACTGCAACTATAGCTACTGATGAAGAAACTCAAATAACAGCTACAGTCTCTGAAGATAATAAAGTAGTGAGCCGCTCTAAACTTTTTAACTGGTGGAAATGGATTTTATCAAATGTTCAAACAATTAACGGAATTTGGACCTTTAATTCTGGTATTAAAGTAATCGGTTCGAGAAAAGGCCCTGGTTTAGTTGTAGTAGGTACTGATTTGTCAATAGTACCTCAATTTGGAGCTATTGAAAGATATACTGACGGAAAATTATACAATTCAGACGGAGTTTCACGATATAGAATATTAGACGACAGAGATACGAATAATTTTATACTTATAAAATATAAGAAATTACAAGAGACTTTTCTTAGTATTTATTCCTATAAAGATTACACTGAAATATCCCAATACAATACAGAAACTTTTACGCAATATGAAGTCCCTCCATATGTCTTTGAAAACTCCTTTGGGCATGTTGTTTTCAAAACGCTCAATAGTTATTACACATCTTTAAACAACGATTTATTGGTAGCTCCTATTTCTATCCGTTTTGAGGCATATTTATGTAATTCAGGCGGTTACAAATTTTCCAGAAATGATTCTATAAGACTCTTCTCCACTGTAGTTTCAAATGGGGAAAAAATTGATACCATGCACAGCAATGAAATCGACATAAGCACAGGGCAAACCTCAAGCTATTACCAAGGTAACTTCGTAACAGGTTCTTATTTATCTTTTGGCGAGCCAACATTTGACTATTTAGGCAATAAGATCTCCGAAGAAAAACGCTTGTATTATCTCCAAAATTATAGCTATACAGGGCAATATGCTAATGAATACATAAGTTCTATTCCTTTATATCTGGAGTATAGGCTCTCTGTTGAGTACAAAGACAAAACCAACAATATAAGAGAAAATGCAAGAACCGTGGCAAGTTTCACAAATCATAACGTAATAATCTATAAATTACAATAATTGTAAAACTAATGAAATAAAACACTGTCCTAAAAAAAACAAACGGCTACTCTTTTGGGGCAAAAAATCAAATTATTTCGAGTTTTTGGGCAAGCGCAAACACGATAAAACACTTTCTGTGGTTGGTTGAATTCTAGATTATCAGTATTGGAAAAAAGGAGGTCATTGCATCAATTCAATAATTTAAGAACCTAAATATTTTTTCTTTAAATAAAACCGTTAACAATGAGAGACAAAATCTCTTAATTGTTAACGTTTTTTTATTCTACTGAAACTACAGAATACAGAGCTCTTTTTTTTCGTTTTTTAGTATTCTTCTAACCTACTTTTACACCCTCAAAATTTAATAACGCATTGCTTTTACGTAAAGAAAACTACTCCTGTTATTCTTAAAGCATTTCCAAAAGAACATTTTATAAATTTCAATTATAACAAATACCACTATGAGTTATGTATTATCAAAAGGTATTAGAAAAATACCTAAAATTCCAGACAAAAATTATTTAGAAAATCCCCTAAATCAGAAATCAACTCCCTAAAAAATCCAAAAACAACAACTTAATTAGACATTACTATCATGGCTATACAAACATTAAATACCATAAAAAACTGGTTCAAAACCACTTTAAAACCTTCTCAACAACAATTCTGGGACACTTGGGATTCGTTTAGACATAAACTTGACAAAGTTCCTGTAAAAGAGGTTGAGGGAATAGACGAATTATTAAATGCAAAAGCAGATAAAAGCGTTTTAAATGAACATATTACTGATATAAACGCGCATGCTTCTTTATTTGAACTAAAAGAAGACAAATCACAAAAAGGTATAGCTGGTGGATATGCACCTTTAAACAGTTTTACAAAACTAGCAAGCCAATATTTAGACATTGTAAATGATTTGGTTTCTGGAGGAGTTTCTTCACTTTTAAGTGCTGAGCAAGGAGTAGTTCTGCAAAATCAAATTAAAAACATAAACGCCACTTTGGCTTCCGATAATATTAATCTAAATACTTTTCAGGAAGTTGTTGACACTATTGAGTCAATTCAAACTTCTTTAAGCACTATTTTAGTAAACGATCTTACTACAGGGGGGGTTATGAAAGCATTGACTGCTGAAATGGGAAAAATATTGCAATCTAATAAAGTAGACAAAGTTGCAGGAAAAAGTCTGCTTTTAGACTCAGAAATTGATCGTTTAATAACCCTTGCAAATTATACACATCCTGATAATCATTCGCCGGATATTATTCTTCAGGATGCTAACAATAGATTTGTAACTGATAATGAAAAAGAAATTTGGAATGAAAAACAATCTGCATTAGGATTTCATCCTGAAAATATTATCAATAAAAATGTTGCTAACGGATATGCAGGACTTGGAGCAGATGGAAAATTAATTTCTTCACAAATTCCTTCTATTACTATTAACGACACCTTTGTAGTCGATTCACAAGTTGAAATGCTATCTTTAAATGTAGAAACTGGAGATATAGCGGTTAGATCTGATTTAAGCAAATGTTTTATTTTAAAAGGTTCTAATCCAGAATTGCTTGAAGATTGGCAGGAATTGCTTACTCCAACTAGCGATGTAACAACTGTTTTTGGGCGTAATGGTTCTGTAACAGCTCAAACAGGAGATTATACTGCCGACCAAATTAATGAAACACCAACAAGACGATTTCAATCTACAAATCAACAATTATTTAACGATGCAACTTCGAGCATTCAAACGCAATTAGATTCAAAAATTTCTAATGTCACACATACAGGAGATGCAATTGGAGCAACAGCTTTAACTGTAAAAGGAATTAACGGAACTTTGCTTTCGCAATTGCCAACAGGTCTTTTAAAAAATACAACATCTACAGGAGTCCCAGTTATAGCAAAAGCTAGAATCGATTATGCAGAACCAACTGCTTCTCTTCCAACAGGTATCTTAAAAAATACAGCTTCGACAGGAGAACATAGTATTGCAACAGCTGGTGATTTTCCAATATTAAATCAAAATACAACTGGAACAGCAAATAATGCAACAAATCTTGCAGGTCAACCATCTACTTATTATGCGCCGATTTCTTCACCTGCTTTCCTTGGTACACCAACAGCTACTACAGCGCCACCAGAAACATCTAACAACCAATTAGCAACAACTGCTTTTGTTTCTAATTCAAACTTTGGAAATGTAAAAACAACTGGAATGCAGACCATAAGCGGTCATAAATATTTTACCGATTTTTTAATTGCCGATTATGGAACACTTTTTTTAAAATCTCCAACATCTTCCGCTTATCAAATGGTAACTGCATTGGAAAATGGAATACGATTTAGTCCTAATTCTCAAGCCGATTTCTTAACTGAAGCAACATCTAATGGAATAAAATTTGGAACAAAAAGTATTCAGGCACAACTTAATACAAATAATTTGACATCATCAAAAATCTTTTTAATGCCAGATCAAGCTGGAACTATAGCATTAAAAGGCGATTTTTTAGCTACGCCCCCAAGTAATACTACAAGTCCTTCGTTTATAATACCAAATAGTAATTTAACAACTACTCCTGTAAATGGAGCAATAGAACGTGATGCAAAAGGAATATTATGGGAAACCCATAATGGCGTAAGAGAAAAATTAAGTGTTACAGATGTTCCGTATAAAAGTATTACAAATTTGAACACTCTATTTACAAGTTACAGAAGAAGTTCTGTTAATACCTGTCAAGTAAATTATCAAAGTGAATTTGCACCTGATGCATTACCTTCATGGGGAATATTAACAAGCTGTAAAACAGATGATGAAGGGGAATTTGGAGTTCAGACGTATGTATCTATGGGTTCAATACCAAATACTTATGTTCGAAACTGTAATAACGGAACGTGGTCGGCATGGGTTAAACTAAACTAGTCTCCAAATCTGAAATATAGATTTTTCCTAAATTGTAAATAAAAAATACATCAAAAGCTTAGAGGCAGTTTGCAAATCTCCTTATGCTTTTGATGTATTTTTCTTTAGCAAGAAATACTATCAAACTAATCTCTCTAAATTATTCTCAAAATAATCGAAGATTAAAATTTCTTACTGAAACTACTGAAAACCAAGAGCTAATTATTCTTTTTCCGGCTTCATATATCTTACTTTTACATACTCTAATTCATCTATTAGAATTCCCAAAATACGTACAATTACACAATTTACTTTTAAGATATTCTCCTAAAAGTCAGTCCTTCAATTGTATTAATCATTCAAATAATTATATCACCTTTTAAATATTTATCAACCATGGATTATGTACCAAAAGATTTAGGAGAAACGCCTAAAATACCAGACATGAGCAACTTTAAAAATCCTTTGGAGTCACAATCTTCAGGAAGCATTTTTATCGAAAATTTCAATATTACACCTTCGACTGCAACTGAAAAAAGTGAAAGTTTAGCTGAAATCATAAAAAAAGAAAGCAAAGACAGCTGTATTTAATCTCTTAAAAAACAAAATAATGACAGACGAAATATTTATTCAAAACCTTAAAGAAAAACACGGTCAGATATTAAAACTTACTTCTGATGATCAATCAATTACAGCTTATTGCAAAAAACCAACTTTCGAAATCTATCTGAAATATCAAAACTTATACAAAGATAATCCACATGAAGCGATTCTATTTTTATTTAAAGAATGTCTACTTGAGAAAGAAAATTATAATGACGAGTTCATGCTTTCTTCAGGAAACTTAATCATCGAAGTGATCAAAAAAGCTAGTGAATTCATCATTAATCCCACTCCACAAAAAGATGAGTTCAAAAAATCTGCGGCGCTTATTCGATATGCTTTTCAAGTAGATCCATACAAACTTCCTATGGATGAGTTTTATAAACTCCTCGAGGAAGCACTCTGGTTGCAAAAACACAATGACAACAGAATGGAAAACACTATGATTGCGGCTTTTGCCAAAACATTTTCAAACTAAAAAATAAAAAACAAAATCATTATGAAATTCAATTTTAATGTAAGCGAAATTTTAGAAACCAAAGACATTGAATACAGCGGTATTAATTATAACGAATCTGAATCGAAAGATTTTATAATAGACAAAACTGGCGGTGAATTTAATCTTCGCGTTTTCGCTCCTTTGGTTTTTGAACCTCTAGTAAAAAACGACCTCAACCTGCCGAGTTTAAGAGTCGACGCAGTTACAGTAAATCTAAGCCGTTCTAAAATTATTAAAAAAGAAGGCGTTGAAGGAAGAGATTCAACCATTAAGGAACATATTACAAATGGCGATTTTAGTATTTCTATTGAAGGTTTAATTGCTAATGAAACTGGAGACGAATATCCGAAAGAAAAACTGTTCTTATTGAAACAATTTCTAAATGCTCCATATTCATTAAGAGTAACACATGCAATTTTAAACCGATTTGGAATCTATGAATTAGTTATTGATTCTTATTCGATTCCTTCTATTTCGGGAACAAAAAATATCCAAAAATTTACGGCCAGCGCCACATCAGATGAAACCGTTGAATTAATAATCAGAGACAATGTTTAAACTCAATGCCAAAATTAAAGTTTATGAAACCGTACGCCTTATTCCTACGACTAAATTTTATGAATTCAATTATGTCAAAAATGTAAGCATTAACAGTTCGTACAAATCGCTTACCGATACGGCAACTATTGTAATGCCACAGAAAGTGTATACCGATACAAAAGGATTTGATCAAAGTTTGTTTACAAATGCCAGCGGAGAAGAAAAAACAATCCATGATTTCTTTAAAATTGAAAATTATGTTGAAATATTCTTAGGATATGATGGTGATTACAAGCCTGCTTTTAGAGGTTACATTACAGGAGTTCAATCAGATACCAATGCTGTAATAACTTGTGAAGATACAATGTATGCTTTTAAAAAAGTAAAAGCAGTAAAAGACAATAATGTTCAGGATAAAAAGGACAATCTTAATTTTGTTGCCGTAAATCCAGCCACAAATGTTGACAATTTTAATCCTAAAACATTTTTCGAAAAAAGAATTAAAGAACTAAAACTGCCTTTTAAAATCAACGCCTTAGATGAAAATATTGGGAATATTATCGTTAATAGAAATCATAGTTTGGCTCAGGTTTTTGAAATGTTGAAAGACAAAGGAATTTATACCTATTTTAAAACCGAAATAACTGGCCCTGTTCTTACGATTACCAATAATCCGCAACAACACACGGCCAATGAATTATCAGGTTTTATTGATCGTAATTTTATCAAAAGCCCGTTGGCCGGATCACTTGTGAAAAAATTAATTAACGAAGGTCTTAATCTTCTTGCTTCTCAATTAAACAAAGCCATTCAGTCTATTTCTGGAGGTTTTTCTGGAAGAGTAAATTTTAGATTCCGTCATAATATTATCGAAGATAAATTGGTTGTTGTCAACGAATCAAGCAAAAATACACGAACTAGAGTTGAAAAATATTTTAAGAATTCAAACAGTCCGATTTATGTCGAATTAGGAGATCCTAACGGCCAGCTTTTAAAAACACATGTTTTACATAGCGATAATGAAAATCTGCCTAATGATCCAGCCTTGTTTGAAAAAACAACAACAGAAATCGCTTCAGAATTATATCAATACGGCGCTTTGCGAGCAATGCAGTCTAAACCAAACGGCTTTGAAGGTTACATCCTGACTTTCGGAGAACCATTTGTGCGTCCGACAGATAAGGTGATTCTTGAAAATGCAAAAGACAAAGAAAAAAATGGAACTTTTCAGGTTGAAAAAGTAGAACGCAATTATGGCGAAAACGGCTATAGACAGAAAATTTATTTAGGAAGAAGAGTCGAATCTGTATAAAAATTGAAAATGGGAAATATAAAAGATTTAATAAAAAATGTTGCCAGCAGTAATCAGAATATTGAAACTTTTGCGGCCAAAGTCATCGAAATAAACAAAGAAGAAGAATCGCTCCATAATCCAGAAGATGCATATACGGTAAACATTATGCGAGCCGATGGCGCCATTATTAAAAATGTGCGTCTAAAAGCTTCTATTCAAGATCTGGAACAGGGAATTATTACGATTCCTAAAAAAGACAGCTGGGTTTTGGCTTCTATTATTGATGGTGTTGAAACGAGGGCATTTATTTCGCAATTTTCTGAAATCGAACGCAGCTTCATTCGTTTCAAAAATGATAACAATCAGTACTTAGAAATCGATATTGATGCTGATAAATTCCAAATGCTATTTAAAGAAAAGGAAGCAGGAGAAAACGACACAACCTCAACTGCACAACCTTCTTACAAGAGCATTGCACAAATAGAATTTTTCGGAAGACAACCAAACATCAGCGTTTCTTTTTATGATGAAAATGGGAAAGAAATTTCTAAAAACAGTTTCAATATCAATGGCCAATATATCAGTATTAATGAGGGCAATACTGTTTTTAATTTGCAAGACAAAGAAGTGAAAGTAACTATAACAGATGGTTTTGAAGCAATGGTTTCTGACGCTAAAACTTCCTTTAAAAAAGGCGATTTAACCTTTGAAATGGATGATAAATTTAAAATTGATAAAGATGGAAACAATCTATTACTTGAATTAGAGAATTTCATAACAGAAGTTTCAAGGATCGTCGTTGTACAAGGTGTAGGTCCAAATGTTACAAATCTGCTTAAAATAAAATCTAATTTAAATAATTTACTAAAAAAATAAAAATGGGACTACAAATATCAGCATTGGAAGATGCTATCTTAGAGGCGTTAGAAAAAAATTCACAAATATCGGTAAATGTAAATAATGGAAATGATAATGCCAATCAATCAAAAACTGCAAGGGAAAAAACAGCACAAAAATTAGCTGAAGCTATCGATACTTTTGTTAGATCTGGACTTGTAACTACAACAGTTGCCACAACAGGATCAGCGTCGGCACAAACTGGAACAGGGACTGGGTATATTTCCTAAATCTATATAAATTAAAATGAAAAAGGTCTCTTGTATTATTTACAAGAGACCTTTTTCATTTTTAAAACTTTTTAGAAAATCATAAATACTAATTCAACTTCTTTTTCAAAGCCTCTTCCAATTCATAATACTTACTTTCTAAATCATGAATCTTTTCATAAATATTAATTGGGTCGGGCATTTGTCTAGATGCGTACATACTTGCGTACCAAACTTCCAGAATATCTTCGGCATAAATAGAATACATCGGATAATTTCCGTCTCTATTATCAGATTTCAGAATCAATTTTCCGCTTTCTCTAATTCTGTTTAAAACCCTTTTTACCACTACTCCATCATTCTTACTAACAATTACATAAATTCTTCCGTCAAGAATATCATCAAAATTATCTACATATTTTCCGAAAAGGTAATCACCATCATGTATTGTAGTTGACATCGAATTTCCTTTAATCTCAAAACATCTATAAGTTCCGTTTTTAAGCATCGGCATACTAAAAGAAGGAAGACTTTCCATATATTCCGGATCGGCATAGCCGTCTAGATATCCTGCTCGGGCTTTGACTCCAACAAAATTGATGTTTTCATCGCCTTCTTCATTTACTGTAATAATTTTCGGTACATGCAAACTAACTGCATTACTAGATTTATTTGTAAAAATATCTTCACTGTCTCCAAAAAAATATTCTGGGTTAACATGACAATGTGTAATAATACTTTGGAGAAGATCAAAACCTGGTTTGGTTCTTTTTCTTTCTCCATCAGCTTGTAGTCTTCCAATTGTGATACTGTCTATAGTTGTACTTGTAACTCCAATTAACTTTGCAAATGAGTTGTTATTCAACTTCATTTCGTCTATAATACGTTTTATTTTATCATGTATTTCCATGCTGCAACTCGTTTATTATTTTATGTAATATGTTTTACTTAAAGCAAAACTTCAAGTATATGTTGCAAAACTACACAATATATGGCTAATAATCACAATTTTAAATAAAAATTTTATAAAATACTGATTATCAGTGTTTAAATTTTAGTCAAAATATGAATTATCATACATATTCATAGTCAAACAGTTAAATCATATTACTGAAATTACTGCATATTTATATGTAATATGTTTGCAAAAACAAAACATATGTTTTATTTTTGCTTAAAAATAATCCAACATATGATTTTAAAAGAATTTTATAACGAAAAGAAAAACGCCATTGAAACAGAATTTAATTCTGATGCGTTAACAGTTCACTTATATAGTGACGCTGTTTTTAAAACATCTATAGAAAAACCTATAGTAATGTTTAAATATGATAATATATCTTGGGAAACATCTTCTGAAAAAAACTATAAGGCTGATGTCTCTTTTTGCCTTTATGCTGTAATGCCAATCGGAAACGCTTCTACTGCAAATTATGAAGAGGTTTTTGAAATTGCGCAACGCATTGATAAATCTATATTATCAATAAACAATAATAATACACTTATCGATACTAATTCGACTTTTAAAGTAAAAGAGAAACAATGTACCAATGAGTTTGACTATTGGAATAAAAACGATTATTTCATTTGGGAGATTACTTACAAAACTACTTTGATCGAAAACACTTTAAAAAAGAAATACATCCTTTTCAATAACGGGTTGAGCAACGAAGAATTGGAAGAACTTGGATACAATCTAACTTCAGATATTATTGAAATAAACCCTAATCAAGTTGAAGGAAATGTCGATTTAAACAGCAATATTTAGTCTGAAAGAACTGCAGCACAACTATATACAAAGCCATTCGAAACAAAAAAACAAACACACATTCCAAACCGAAAAATCATGAAAAGAAGCAGAACATTATTAGACAAAAGGAGAGATTATGTTATGAATTATATTAACACTAATCAAGCCAAACAAATGAAAGTTGTAGTTGCAGAACTTTCAGACACTTTGTTCCTTACGGAGCGTACAATTTATACCATTATAAATGAAGGTCTTTCTACAGAAGCAAAAGCATAAAGCACTGAAACTACTGGTATTGGCACTTCAAAAAGTTGGAAAATCCCGTATTGAGCCTTAAATTTGCTCTCACAAAGAAAAGATAAATTTTACCGTATGGCCTAGGGTAAAATTGAACTTAATGAACCATATATTACATAAGGTTCAAAGCCTACAATCCAAAACTTTTGGATTAAGAATACAATCACATTTTCAAGTCATAAATATTCATACTAACAAATTTAACTATTTGTTACAGCCATTCTTTTGCCTTTTCTGAGCAAAAACCCAAAAACCCAAAAACCCAAAAACCCAAAAACCCAAAAACCCAAAAACCCAAAGACACATTTTAAACATTTAAAACAATTTATATTATGAGTACATTAAACGATGTAGTAATTACCAAATTATCAGGCGGATTAGGAAGAAGAAGCCCTGAGCAGGATATGGTTTCAGGATTGCTTTTTAGCGGATTAGAAACTTCAAGTTTAAAATTTGATACAATCAAACGCATTGCTTCTCTAGAAGACGCAGAAGCTCTTGGTATCAATGAAAGCTACGACATCAACGGACAATCTGCTTATTATCAAATTCAGCAGTTTTTCAGAATGAATCCTTCTGGCGATTTATATGTTATGCTTGTAGGCACAGAAGTGTATGGCGATACTGTCAAAAAAGCAATGAGCATGCAGGAAAAAGCAAATGGAAACATTCGTCAAATGGCAATTATCTTTTCTGGAGAAACCACATTTGCTCAAACAAAAGCTGCATTAGCGATTGCACAAGAACAAGCAGATCTTGCCTATACCGATTATATGCCATTTGAAATCATTTTAGAAGGAAAAGGTTTTGATACTGCTGTAGAAACAGATTCACCTTCTTTAGCTTTATTAAACTCAGAGAATGTTTCTGTCGTGATTGCAATGGATGTTGAAAAAGCATTTGAACAAAAATTAATTCAACAAGACACCAACAAAGCTTACATTTTGAAATCAGGTGAAGAATTAGTTCCTTCTCAAAGCTCTTCAGACATTTACAACGTAAGAGATGCTGATGGCTTGAAAAAAGAAGGTTCAGTTGTTCTTGAATTTGTATTCCAAGAGTCATACAAAAATACTGCTGCTGTAGGATTAGCTTTAGGAGCTTTATCTAAAGCAAAAGTATCTGAAAATATTGCTTGGATCGAAAAATTCAACCTAACGGGTAACGGTTTTGCAAAACCAGGTTTTGTAGGAGGAAAAGAAATCAAATCACTTGGAGATTTGAGAACTCTAAACGAAAAAAGATACATTTTTACGCAGACTCACACAGGTTTAGCCGGAGTATACTTTAACGATAGCCACACTTGTACAACTGGAACTTCGGATTTTGCTTATATCGAAAACAACCGTACTGTAAATAAAGCAACTCGTTTATTGCGTACTGCTTTATTGCCAAAATTGGCTTCTCCGGTTTTAGTAGATATTGATGGTAAATTACCTCAATCTGTTTCTAAAAGTTTCGAAGATTTATGCAGAAATGCATTAGAAGGAATGGTGGCTAATCAGGAAGTATCTGCTTTTGATGTTTATGTAGATCCGAAACAAAACATTTTGGCAACTTCTGAATTAAAAGTAAAAGCTGAAATCACTCCAATTGGAACTGCTCGCAAAATTATGGTCGATTTAGGATTCAAAAATCCTTTCGGAATCGATAAGGCATAATTTTTACAAAATACAATTCCTGAAAATTAAAACAATAAAGACATCTAAATGTGATAGTCACTAAACGTTGTCTCAAATATCAAAAACAAACAAAAGCTACACTATGAATAAATTGCCATTAATTAACGGACAACAACACAGCTGGTCATCAATTGAAGTAAGCATTGCAGGTAACATTGTTACTGGAATTACAGCAGTAAATTACAGCGATTCGGTTTCTAAAGAAAATCATTACGGAGCTGGTGATATGCCTGTACACAGAGGAAGAGGAAAATACGAAGCAAAAGCTTCTATCACTTTATACAATTACGAAGTAGAAGCCATTTTAGCAGCTTTGCCAAAAGGACAAAGATTACAGGACATTAACCCATTCAGCATCATTGTAAGTTACTTAGACGATAGTAACGAAGTTATCACGCATACAGTGAGAAACTGCGAATTTAACTCAAACAGCAGAGGAATCAACCAGGGAGACACTAAGATTGCTGTTTCTTTCGATTTGATCTGTTCTCATATTGAGTGGAACTAATCTGCTAAAAATACTTTCCTAAACCATAAAAGCTGTTTAAGAAAACCGACTCAAAAGAGAAAACCAAACTCATCGCGTTACGCAAAAAAGAAGTTCTAAGCAACATGATTTTTGCAGCAAATTATTTTATCAGCTCTTTTAGCAGTCCGTTTTAAACAGTCTAATTACTTCAGAAGACTGCCTTGAGCATTTCGTCCTGAAATACAGCTCAGGCAGTCTCTTTTTTTTAATAAAAAACATTTCAGAATGAAAAAAACAGCTCCAGAAAAAACCGAAGTTCTTGACGGAAATATTACTCAAGCACAATTAAACCAATGGAAATTCAAACATAATAAAGTAGTCAAACTCACTATCAAAGATGATGATGACACTACCCTTTTTGCCTATTTCAAAAAACCAGATATCAGTATTCGTTCGGCGGTGTTGCAAGCTTCTAAAATGGATGAATTTAAAGCTCTTGAAGTCCTTTTTAAAAATTGTTATCTAGGCGGTGACGGTAAAATCGAACAAGAAGACGATTTACGTCTTAACATCACCACAGCATTTTCAGATCACATTCAGCCAAAACCCGTAAAAGTAGAAATTCTCTAAAAAAGCATCTTTTTATCTCTTTCTGTAAAAACCAAAATCATGATTATTAAAAACCATACTATAGAACTAAATGACACCAGCGCTTCTGAAATGGCTAGGTTTAGACAAATTATGCTCAACATTTGGCGACAGCAGATTGAGGATGATAGGAATGCTGTCGAGATGGAGAAGTTTTTGAAAGAACGATATGAAAAAACTTCAGAATCTAGTAAACAATATACTACAAATAAACTTGGAGAAGTTACATTAAATAGCGATCTTCGTGACTCAAATAGCAAGAATAATCTTAAGAAAGATAGAGTTTCGTTATTAATGGAAGAATTTGCTACGATAGACAATATGACTATAGATTCTAATGTAAACGGTCATTTTTATAATAAAGATGGAAGTTTCGAAGGAAAAGTAAATATTTCAAATAATAAAGGAAACGTTAATGATGTGTATGTCTGCGATGGAAAAGGAAATGAAAAAAACACATTTGTAAATGCAGTTAGATTAAGCATAACGCATGAAAATTTTTGCTACATTGCTGGAGTAATAAATGCTGAAGATTCGAGTACTTTTGAAAGTGCCGCTGCAACCACTCAAGCAACATTTAATGCCGTTAAGTTTGAAAAGGGAGATAAGCTATCTTTGGAAGAACAGAGTAAACTTGCAAAAAAATTACTTCAAATAAATGGAGATATGGCTTATTCAACTGTTCCAATATCAAAAAAGTTACCCTTAGATGACAATAAAAATAGTGACTTTTTTAAAAATGCAAGAAAAGGGCTAATACATGTTCTACAAGGAAAAAAAGATTACTCGGAAGGCGCTGTCTTATGGGATGGTATTGATTTTGCTGATAAAGGAATAACTCATAATAAAGCCACTGTAGATGGTGGAATAAGCATATCTAAAGAATTATGGATTAAATTTGTAAATAATTCCGATTATAAGGCTGATAAGGATAAAATTTTAAGACTTAATAGAGGAAATAAAGAAAAAGATAAAACTAAAATTGAAGCCTTAAAAACTATTCCTTTCGAAGAAAAGAAAGACATTCCAACAAATGATTATTCATATAATATTTTTGATTTTGGAGAAAAGAAAAATACTATTTGGGATATTTCAGTAAATTCAAGAGAATTAAAAAATATCGATTATTACGAAACAGTTGGTACTGGAAAATATAATAAAGGAAGAACTCTTAATAAAGCGACAGTCGTTTTAGGAAAACATATATTTTGGAAACCGTATAAAGATCATTCAAACAATGAAGGATACTATTGGAAAGGAATGATGAACCATAAATTGTAATAAATGAAAAACAAAATTATAATCGGTTTATTGATTTGCTTTATCAGTTGTAAAATGGATAATCGCAAATCTCTTACTGAAGAAAAAAAAATAAAAAAATCAACTGACACAGTTTTTTTTAATGAAAAAGGTGATACAATAAAATCACAAATTTCTTTTCTTAAAAACAACTATAAATTAATTATTTTTCCAACTTTAGATAAAAATGAACGAGTAATTAAATTTAGATTGATTAATGAAAAAAAAGACAATACATATGTATTAGTTGAATCTCTCCAAGAAAATCATAGACCCTATTATGAAGGAGTTGATTTTCAAAATTATTTTGCTTTACATAGTAATGGTGGAGGAACAAGCAAGTCCTACTTTTGGTTGTATAATAAAGAAACTGGTGATGAAATTTTAACGGGTATTAGCGGGGATTTTGATTTAAAAAATGAGCTAATTTTATATACAGATGAGGATAATGGATATCAAAAATTCATTTATGATGTAAACACAAAATTAAAGACACTGGTTGATATTCCAAAATCATTTGCTGATGAACATGAATGCACTCGTAATGACTATTTTGAAAAGTCTTCTTATATAAAAAGAGTGACAGATAAATATTATTTTATAGCATTTAAGGATTGCTCACCTACGGTTGAATTTAAAGTGAAAAAATGAAAATTCAAAAACTTCTCATTCTTCTAATATTAACAACAATTGTAGGTTGCAATAAAACGGCAAAAAAAGACAAATCTGTATCTGTAGACAAAAAACCTACAGTGAAAAAATATTCTATAACTACTTTGACTATAAACAATCAAAAGATATGTAATTATTATTTTGATGAATCTCAAAAACTAGTTAAATCTCAAGAGTTTAGTAGCAATGGGGAATCGTATCAGGAAACTAATCTAGAATATAAAAATGGTAAATTTGATTACGCTTTCTCCGGATCTGATAAAAATAAGAAAGACAACTGGTCTTCCAATTACTATTCAAATATTGAATCATATAATGATTTTTTAACTACAAAAAACATTAAAATAGACAATCCTTTTATGCTCTCCAGTGAAGTAAAGGATATTCAAAATTTACTGGCCAATATTGAGAGTTTTCAAAAAACAAGCAAAAATAATCAAACGATTTTCAAATCTAAAAAACTAAATCTTAATATAAGATTTAGTCCATCCAAAATAACATTATTTATTCCTCTTAACTCTATTATTAACAATTTCGAATATGTACTAGATAAAAATGGATATTTGATCAAAGAAACTATTGCCTTTAATGACGGTGTATTAACTATAAAGTTTCTCTACAATAACCAAAAGATTAGCAAAATCATTTATTCTTTAAGATATAACAATGGAGAAATGCTAGTGTCAAATCAAAACTATATTTATCTTAAAAATAACTAACAGTCTAATGAATACATAAAAACAAATAGTTGAAAACTTAAAAAAATGGTTAAAAACCACAAATGTAATTTCATATGATAAAGATATAGATTTTAAATGCAGGGATAAAGAAATCAAAGAATTAAGAGATGGGAAAACCAATAAAGAAGTTTATGTTGTATCCTTTAAAACTGAAGATAATATAGAATATGATGAAAACGGCAAGATTATTTCCTTATTTGAAGGAATGTATTGTTTTGCTTATTTCGATGCGGAAACATTAGAATTACTTTACATACACAAAAAAGCTGGTTATATAGAAGTTGATGGTTCATATTAAATTAAAAAAAACATTATTAGATGAATCCAAAAGAAAAAATAATTGAAACCTTAAAAAAATGGATTATAGAGACAAATATTATTTCCTATGACGATCGTATTGGATTGGATTGGATTGCGGAGACAAGGAATCAGCAGTATTGAGAGATGGAAAGACAAAAGAAGTTTATGTCGTAACTTTTAGTACAAGGAGCAAAATAGGATATGATGAAAACGGGGAAATTAATTTTTTTGTTGATGGAATGCTCTGTTTTGCTTATTTCGATGCAGAAACATTAGAATTACTTTACATACATAAAAAAGCAGGTTATATAGAAGCTGATGGGGCTTATTAACCAAACATTATCGCACCTCTTAATCATAAACCCGTTTTTCAGTTTTAGAAATACGGGTTATTTTTTTATAATGTCAATCCATAAAGCAACTTCCAAAAAACACTCTTCCATCTACTGAAACTACTGTCTAACAGAGCCATAATATTTTCAAAACACTTTATTTAGGTGTATTTTTACAGTCTAAATAAAACCACATTTTAATCTCAAAATGAGATATAGAAAAGAGTTTTTTTCAATTCTAAAAAACTCAAAAACACAAAAAATCTTACCGCCAATTTAATACCGTGATTGTTTTTCAGACAATCGGGAAAGGCTTTTATTCTTAAATCATTAACAAACATAAACATGGATCAAACAACAAAAAAACACATTGATTTGCTTCATCCTTCAGTACGAGAAGAAGTTACCAAAATTATCGAAGAATGTGATTTGGCTTTAACTGGAAGGGCAAAAGTACGCATTACTCAAGGACTTAGAACTTTTCAGGAACAGGAAGATCTCTATGCTTTTGGTCGAACCAAACCAGGAAAAAAAGTAACCAATGCAAAAGGCGGACAATCGATTCACAATTACGGTTTTGCAGTAGATATCTGTTTAATCATAGATGGAAAAACTGCTTCATGGGACACGGCAAAAGATTGGGATGATGACCAAGTTTCAGACTGGCAGGAATGCGTTGATATATTCAAAAAACATGGCTGGAACTGGGGCGGAGATTGGAAAACTTTTAAAGATCTTCCGCACTTTGACAAAAAAGGATATGACGATTGGAAATTGCTCAGCAGACTAAAACGTGACCGAAAAAATTATGTAATTCTATACAAATAATCATATGAAACATTTAAAACTAATTGCTTTTTTAATTGCTCTCTCTTTCATTACAACTTCTTGTGATTCAACCAGAACTGCTTTATTCGATCCTTATTCGTATCAAAAAACAACGGAAATTAAAGTGGAAGCAATTAAAATTTTGGATAAAGCCTTTACGCCTTATCAAAATCACAAACAAGAAATTGAAGCCCTTTTTCTAGAAATAGAAAAGCTGCAAGAATATGAAAAGAACAAACCTAATAACGAAATTACCTTTGCGATGTGGCAAGTTCTTAGTAATAAGGAAAAAAATCTATTAGCAGGATTCTTTAAACGTTGGGAAAATAAAGAAGTTTTATCTCCTCTCTTTATTGATGAATCTAAAAAACAAATTTTAAGCGCTCTCGATCTGCTTATTCAGTACGAAATTAACAAAGACAAAGAATCAAAAGAACAGCTTTTAGAACTAATCAATCTTAACTCTTAGAAAATGAACACCAATAATTTAATACAAGAAATAAAAGAAAAAGTGAGGCTTCTTATAGCTGAAAGCTATAAAGATTTTAAACCTGGACTGGAAAAGGATTTAAAAACTTTTTTAGAAACATCTGCCGAAAAACTGGAACGCTGGACTATTCTTTATGCCAATGAAGGAATTAATGAAGAAGAACTAGAATGGCTCTTAAAAAGTCAGGTAGATTTAATTTCACTTCAAGCATTACAAACTGCCGGAATATCAAAAATTAAATTAAATGCTTTTAAAAACAATATCCTAAAATTGATTTTTGAAATCATTATCAGCTTAGTTGTAAAACGCTCTTAACCCACTGAAATACAACAAAAACATCTTACTGAAACTACAGAATCTGAAGCTCAAAAATCTTGATTAAGGCAGAAGCATGATGTATTTTTACAGTATCAAATCCGATGAAGATGGCGCGCAAATTCAAAGGAAAATCCACACACATTTTTAATAAACAATCCCTTAAACAGTAACAAAATATGAAAGATTTTATCATAGATGAAGATCTACTAATTCAAGGCGGAGACTTCGCTATTAAAGATTCAGATCAGCAAAACATAGAACATTTACTGCTAAGCCAAAAAGGAAGTTATAAAGAATTTCCAATTCTTGGTGTAGGAATTAAAAAATACATCAACAGTCCGGATGCAACTTCTAGACTACGACTAGAAAACGAAATAGATAAACAATTATCGTATGACAAATTTCATGTAAAAACATTAGATGTCAACGATTTACAAAACATTAAAATCGATGGAAACTATTAAACCACAAGAAAATCAAAACATTTTTGACATTTCTCTACAAGAATATGGAAGCATAGAGAAAGTATTTGACATTTTAGAAGACAATGACCAATTTGATCTTACAGAAGATCTTTCTGTTTACAAAGATTTAAAAACAGGTAGAGATGCTTTTAAAAAAGACATTGTTGAATATTATAATTCAAGAAATCTAAATCCCGCAACTGCTATTACAGACGAAGAACAATATCTGCTGGATAACTTCTCAGGAATTGATTACATGATTATTGAAGATGATTTTATCATTTACTAAAATCTATAAATTTTAATTCTTAGAATTACATTGTTTCAAATCCTCTCTTTTAGGAATCTCTAAAACGAAAACTACAACCCTGTAGTTGAAAACCAAAAAATTATAAACAATTATCTATAAGCATATTTACATGTCTTACAGGCTAAACTATATCTAAAAATAAAATATGGCACGTACAATTGCTGAAATTCAGAACGAAATTCTGATTGAAAAAAAGAAGCAAAGTTCCCTCAACGGCTTAAATAGCGACTCAAAAACAAGTATCTGGGGACTTTGGACAAATATCGTAGCGACGGCTATTTGGGTACATGAAAAAATAGTAGAAAAAAATGCCTTAATATCAAGACCTCATACTTTAAACTGGTACCGAGAACAGGCTTTAAATTTTCATTACGGTTCTCCATTAGACCCAAACTCCAATGAAATGTCCTTGATTTGGAAAGATGGTTCGTATCAATTTGATACTACAGGTCTTTCTGAAGCTCAAATTGAAGAATCTAAAATTATAAAATACTGTGCTGTAAGCGAAGTTGATCTTGAGACAATCCTGAATCCTAAAAAAGATAATGTAGAAGAAATCTTTTCAGACTATTTTCATAATAAAGTTGGCGTAGTCTTTATCAAAGTAGCAACTCAAAAAGGAGATGCTATTTCTAGAATTGATGTTCCTAATGAACTTTTTGCTTTCAAGGAATATATTGCTAAAATTAAGGATGCAGGAAATCAGGTCTATATTACTTCAGACGATGGTGATATCTTAAAACTAAACCTAAATGTTTATGTAGATCCTTTGAGTATCTATATTAATCCAAAAGATGTAGAATATTACAAACTAAAAAGTTTACAAAAACCAACTAAAGAAGAACTAGCTAAATTGGCAGAATATGAATTGGCTTTAGAAAGCAGTCCGCTAGATTCTGCTAACGGTTCTTTAATTTTAGACACAAACATATTTCCTGTTTTAGATTCGATAAAAGATCATCTTAAAAATATCGAATTCAACGGCGCATTTGTCAAAACGTACTTAATTGATTCTATTCAAAAAGCTGAAGGCATTAAAATCCCAATCTTGAGTAAGGTTGAGACTTCTATTGCGAAAAATCCTAATGACACTGAAAATCCGGATTTAGTTGATGTTACTCCAATCGAATATTTCATCCCGAAAGCTGGATATTTTGATTTGGATGCTCTTCAGGTTGAAGTGAACTACATTCCTTATACGTTTTACAGAGATAAACAATAGTCAAATACTTTTACAATGAACAAATACACCGTTTTAAAGTGGGAAAAACTTCTTTTGTGGCTCATCCCTCCTATTCTTAGAAAAAAAACACATGTTTACTGGCTTGATGTTTTGCTTACTCCGCTTCATTCCTTATATGAAGATATTCTCTATAAAATGCAGCATACTGGACAGGTTATTTATTTGGAAAAAGTACTGAATGAAACTTTTAATATCACAAAAAATTACAATCCAAATTTTAGCATCGAAGAAAAACGACAAGAAGGATTAATTTATATAGATGAATCTGTCAGACCTTCCTTGCAATATCTGTACCTCCATAAGGAGTATTACAATCCAGATAAAATTTCACCAGATGGAAAGAAAGTTCAAGGAGATATAAGAATTCCGTTATTTCAGATTTTTAGAAATTACGAGTATGAAAACAAAGACCACAAACCAATTTATTTAGCGCATCGGGAAGATTACACCAAAATTTCTTACGCTAATTTTAGAGTTTTTATTCCTGCTGCTTTAATCAAAAATAAAACCATAGCAGCTGAAACAAATGAAGATTCTCCTATTCAAACTGAAGCAATCAATATCATTTCTGCAGAATATCACAATCTTCTTAACTTCTACAAATTGGCTGGAAAAAGCTATGAAAGTTATGGCTACACACATAAAACCAATTCGTTAAACAAACAATAACACATCTTATAAATAGTAAAAATGAAACAAGTAAATTTTAGTCATCCTGGAGGTTTTCCTCTTGAGCAGGAAACTTTAGAGAGACTTCAAACAGCATATAGATCTGAATTATATGAAGCTATAAAAAGACATTTAAGTATTTTACCAGATACAAATTATCTTATAGCACATGCTCAAAGCGGTAAACAAGGTTGGGCTGTTGTTCATCAAGATGGGGAGGGAATCTTATATCCTATTACTTTTCCTATTACTGGTGGCGTAACTAATTATTTAAAAACAATTAGAACAACCACAAATTTAATATATGGTGACGGAAACTCGCAAAAAGCCTATACTGATTATCAAGCGGAATATGTAAGTGCTAAAGGAACTCCAACAACAAATGATACAGAAACTGTAAACTATTATGATTTAGGTACTTTTAAAACTGTAAAAAGTATTCAGGCAATTGAAGAAATAATTGCAGGAATAGATGGCAGAATTAAAACTATTGAAGCTACTATTCCGGTAATAGACAATAGAGTTAAAACTATTGAAACTGCTATTCCAGTAATAGACAATAGAGTTAAAACTATTGAAACGACTTTACCTACAATAGATACCAGAATTAATACAATTAAAAATGATCTTGAGTCCTATCTTCCTTTAGATGGTTCCAAAGCCATGAAAGGAGATTTGAATCTTGGTACGCATCAATTATATTTA
This sequence comes from Flavobacterium sp. GW823-FHT06G12, assembly GCF_058794775.1. Lineage (NCBI taxonomy): Bacteria > Pseudomonadati > Bacteroidota > Flavobacteriia > Flavobacteriales > Flavobacteriaceae > Flavobacterium > Flavobacterium sp. GW823-FHT06G12. The sequence goes on along the minus strand of NZ_JBXAHE010000001.1, from coordinate 52,539 downwards.
AATAATACAAATGCAAGTCCTAATGGTTCATTATTAGTATTAGATAATTCAAATAAAGTTGTTAAAAGCAACACGATGATTGAAAAGTTAATTGAGCGTGTCGAAATTTTAGAACAACAAAAACCTACAGCTGTGCCAATTGGAATGATTGCGATATGGGGTAAACCAGCTCCATTTCCTGAAGGCTGGGAAGAATATGTACCTTCAAGAGGGAGAATGCCTATTGGTTTAGATACAAATGACTCTTCATTTAACTCTTTACAGAATTATGGTGGTAGTAAAACTAAAAAACTTGAGATTAGTGAAATTCCACCGCATACGCATACTTATGATAAAGCTATTGAGGGCAGAGGATATCAAACTAAAGCTGATAAATATCCTTATGGGGATAGCACTTCTGAAGTTTCTGGGTCGACTGGAGAAGGATTACCTTTTTCTATAATGAACCCATACAAAGTTGTCCACTTCATAGAATATACAGGACGTTCCCTTACTACGACCGCATTGACAACACCTCCAAATTTAATAGCCCAAAAAATAGGTGCCACATTTGTCGATTTGTCATGGATCCCCACATACACTAATGCAGGTATTACTAATTATCTCATTTACAAAGACAGTATTTTATTTGCAAGAACAAATAATGTATCTTTTTTTACTGTTAATGGGTTATCTAGAAGCTCCTCATATAATTTTTGCATAAGAGCACAAGATGCCTCAGGAGATATGTCAGGTGAAAGCAATACTTTACGAATAAAAACTAACTTACTTTAAGGCATCCAATTAATAATGATCTTTTTGGGGTTAAAAACCCCAAAAAGATCTCCTATCTAAACCCCAAATAAATTTCTAAAAACAAAATACTCATGCAAAAAATTTCAGAATATGCAGACCAACTAAAACTACTGCTTTATATAATTTTTATGTACTTAGAAATAGATACAGGAATTGTCAAAGTTTTATTCTATTTAATGATAATGGATACTTTTTTAGGTGTTACTAAAACTATTGTCCTAAATAATCATTTTACTTTTAAAAAATTAGCTGTTGGATTCGTGTCTAAATTGGCTGTTTTACTAATTCCAACCGCCTTAGCGCTTATGAGTAAAGGACTTAATTATAACTTTAATTGGTTTGTTACTGTCGTAATGGATTTACTTATCGTTAGTGATGGAATCTCCATAATAAGTAATATCATTGCGATAAAGACTAAAAAAGAAGTCGAAAATTTTGACGCCATGACATTGATTCTTAAATCAATTCGTAATCGTTTAATAATGCTTTTTAAAAAACTTCTAATCACAATTGATCCAAAATTTCATGTGGAAAAATAAACCCCCAAAATCAAATTGATTTTGGAGGTTTTCTAAATATCTTTTTAAAAACATTTACTTCTTAAACTTCCCAATTCCACTCTGCAACCATCCATAATACTCCTCAATATTCGGATTATAAGCTGACGGCTCTGTCAAGTTCACACTATTATGATCTACAATTACATAAAACGGCTGCGCATTTGCTTTGTAAGTTTTAATCTGTAAATCACTCCATTTATTTCCAATGGTTTTGATTTTCTTTCCTGTTGTTTCAGAAATGTATTGTTCGGTTTCTGGAAGCTCTTTTTTATCATCAACATACAATGAAATCAGAACAACATCATTATTTAAAACCCCTAAAACTTTTGGATCTGACCAAACCAATTCTTCCATTTTTCGGCAGTTTACACAAGCATAACCTGTGAAATCTAATAAAACTGGTTTCCCGACTTTTTTAGCATATTCCATTCCTTTATTATAATCATGAAATGTAATAATATTTTGCGGGCCGTGCTCTGCTCCTTCTGGCAACGAACCTGTAGTTTTTAACTCGGAATTGCCCAAAACTCCCAATCCGTTTGGAGATTCGCTGTATTGCATTGGTGGAGGAAATCCGCTAATTAATTTTAATGGAGCGCCCCAAAGTCCTGGAATCAGATAAATCGTAAAACTTAAAACAATCAATCCAAAACCTAATCTTCCAACTGAAATATGATTTAGCGGTGAATCATGTGGCAACGTAATTTTTCCAAATAGATAAAAAGCCAGCATTCCGAAAACAGCAATCCAAATGGCAAGGAAAACTTCTCTTTCCAACCAATGTAATTGCAAAACCAAATCGGCATTTGATAAAAATTTAAAAGCCAAAGCCAGTTCCAGAAATCCTAAAACCACTTTTACCGTATTCAGCCACCCGCCCGATTTTGGCAAAGCGTTTAACCAACCTGGAAAAGCAGCAAATAATGAAAACGGAAGCGCAATGGCAATCGAGAATCCTAACATTCCAACAATTGGTGCAATTCCGCCTTTGGATGCCGCTTCAACTAATAAAGTTCCAACAATTGGTCCTGTGCACGAAAATGATACAATCGCTAAAGCTAAAGCCATAAAGAAAATCCCAATCAGTCCTCCTCTATCGGCTTGCGAATCTACTTTGTTGGCTAATGAACTTGGCAGTACAATTTCGAAAGCTCCCAAAAAAGAACAAGCAAAAACAACCAATAAAATAAAGAAAATCAGATTGAACCAAACATTGGTTGAAAGTGCATTCAATGAATCGGCACCAAAAACTGCTGTTACGATTGAACCCAATAAAACATAAATAATTACAATTGAAATTCCGTAAATCAGGGCATTTTTAATTCCTGCCGCTTTGCTTTTACTTTGTTTTGTAAAAAAACTTACCGTCATCGGAATCATTGGAAAAACACAAGGCGTCAACAATGCGGCAAATCCAGATAAAAATGCTAAAATAAAAATCGTCAGCAATCCTCTAGATTCGGTTTTCTTTGATGAGCTGGTAATTTCTTGTTTTGATTTTTTTTCTTCTGTCTGAGAAACAGATTTTTCTTCTTTAGTTACAGAATCATTTTTTACGACTGCAGTTTCTTCGGCTGACGCCAATTTCTTTTCTTTCGGAATTTTAAAAGTTAATTCTTCTGTAGAAGGTGGCAAGCAATTACTATCATCGCAAACCATAAAATCGACTTCGGCAGCAACATCTGAAATATCGTCTGAAATGAATTTGATTTTTTGCGTGAAAAGTGCTTTATCTTCAAAATATTTAATTTTCATATCGAAGATTTTATCAACTGTTTCGTGTCCTTTATCTTCGGTTGTTTTTCCGATTAATTCGAATTTTTTAGGCTGATTTTTAAAAGTAAAAGCCGTTGGCGAAGGCCCGCCTTCTTCGATATATTGTCCGTATAAATGCCAGCCAGATTGTATTTTCGCCTGAGCTTTTAAAATATATTCTTTATCTGAAATTTTTTCTACAGTTGTCGTCCATTTTACTGGATTATACATTTGTCCGAACATGGAAAACGAGATCAATAACAGAAATGCAATTATGGTATTTTTCATTTGTTTTTGGTTTAATTTTTTGAAAAAAAAGAGCTGTCGGCAAAACAGCTCTTTTGGTCTTTCACCGAAAATGGCTTACTAATTCAGATTCTAAAATGAAATAATGAAAGACGACTATTAAAAATTGTTGATTTTAGATTGCAGATTTTAGATTTTAGATTTTAGATTTTAGATTTAGCGGCAAACTTTGTCAAAGTTTAAAACTTTGACAAAGTTGAATTATCGAAACTGAATACTAAAAACTACTTTAACGGATTCCCATCTTTAGCTAGAGAACCCGATTTGATAATGATCATTTTATCCAACTGAATGTATTTCTTAATGGCATCGTTTACTTGCTGTAAAGTTGCTTTTTCGATATCTTTTGGATATTGATCGATATAATTTGGCTCTAAACCTCTTTCGATAAAACTTAAAATCGTTCTTGCCATTCCGCTTGTGGTTGCCATTCCTACTTTAAAGCTTCCTATCAAATTGGTTTTCTTGTTTTGTAACTCGTCTGCTGTGATTCCGTTTTTTATCCATTTATCAACTTGAACCATTGTTGCATCTAGACCTTTTTGAAATAAATTCGGGTTGAAAGAAGCGTTGACAAACCAGTAGCCTCCAGTTTCTATATTTCCACCCAAACCAGAAGAAATGTTATAAGTTAAACCGTCATTATCGCGAACTGTCTGCATTAAACGGCCTGCAAAACCTGCACCTAAAGTATAATTTCCGATATAAAACGGAATATAATCGGCATCGGCTCTTTTTAAACCTGTAAATTGTCCTATGAATAATTCTGCACTTGGTTTTTCTGGAATGGTTACTACTTCTGTTTTTGATGCTGCTTTTGTAGCTTCTTCAAATTTTAATTTTTCTGTAACTCCTCCATTCCAATTTTTGAATGATTTTTGTAATGAAGCTTTTAAGTTTGCACCATCGGTGTCTCCCACAATTACAAGTCTCATAGAAGCTGTGCCGAAATATTTTTTGTGGAAAGCTTTTACTTCGTCCAAAGTCGCGTTTTTGATATTCGCAATATTGTCCTCTACACTTAAACTGTAATTTGGATTTCCTTTTGGATAAATTGCTTGCGATAAAGCAATACTTCCTCTTTCGCCTGGATCATTCAGATCTTGCTGTGTATTTCCAATAAACTGCTGTTTCAAATTCTCGAATTCTTTTGCATCAAACAACGGATTTCTCAGTTCTTCTGCCAATAAAGTAATTACTTGATCTAAGTCTTTTTTCAAACATTTAAATCCGATATTGATTTTGAAAGTCGAAGCATTTACATTTAATGAAACTCCTAGTTTTTGCAGTTTTTCTGAAAACTTAAATTTGTCATTCAGCGTTGTTCCTTTTGATAACATTGAAGCTGTTAGCGCTGGAATAACATCATTTTTAGTTTCGCTGGCATAATTTCCTAACGAAATACTTGCGGCAACCGTAACAAAATCTTTTGCTGAAGTTTTTACTGAAACCACATCAATTCCAGATACTTTTTCTCTTTTAAAAGCTGAAGCCGATTTTTCGATTAAACTTGATTCAGAAATTAATTCTTCTGCTGTATTTTTTACTAAAGCTGGAGCAGATGAAGACTCTTCATGAATATGTCCTTCATCTGAATGTCTGTAATAAAACGGACCATTTTCTGGCATATAATTGTTGGCTTTCGCCGAATCATTATTTTGAGCACCAGCTTGTTTCGGAATAAAATATCCTGTTGTACTTTGATCTTCAACCAAATATTTATTTGCCACACGCACAACATCAGCTGGAGTTACTTTTTTCAATCGGTCAACTCCTGTAATGTAAGCTGTCCAGTCGCCAGAAGCGATTGCTTCGTTTAATGCTGATGCAATTACGCCAGAACCATCGCGCGCTAAAATAGTCTGCGCGCTAATTTTTGCTACAACTCTATTTACTTCATCCTGAGTAACGCCTTCCTTTTGAATTTTAGCCACGACTTCACTAATTTTAGTATCGATATCTTCATGTTTTGAAGTTGTCGGAAAACCAACACCAATCGTAAAAAGTCCAACTTCTTTAAAATTAGTTGCAGTTGCATAAGTATAAATTCCTAAACGAGTGTCAACAAAAGTTTTGTTTAAAATTGCTGATGGCCCAACACCAATAATCTGAGCCAAAATATTCAACGCAGGAAGGTCTTCATGCAAAGCTCCAGGAATTTTATAAGCTTTGTTTACAACGCCTAATTCTCCAGGTTTTCTAACGATAATTTTACGTGCGCCATATTGTTGAGGTTCTTCTGTATAAGGCTGTGGCATAGCGTTTGGCGCTTTTGTAATTTTGCCGAAATACTTTTCGATCAATTCAAAAACATTCTCTTTTTTGAAATCTCCAATAATGGTTAAAGTCGCATTATCTGGCCAATAATAGGTATTATAGAAATTTTTCAATACTTCAATCGGAGCTTTTTCAATATCCGATTTCCAACCAATTGTCGAATGATGGTATGGGTGTGCAATATACGCCGAAGCCCAAATTTCTTTATCCAATAAACTGTTCGGATCATTTTCGCCACGCTCAAATTCGTTACGAACCACCGTCATTTCTGCTTCTTTATCTTCTTTTAATAATAAAGAATTACGCATTCTGTCGGCTTCGATTTGAATTGCCAGTTCTATTTTATCACTTGGCAATGTTTCAAAATAATTGGTTCGGTCGTACCAAGTTGTAGCATTTAACTGTGCTCCTGTATTTTGAAGCACATCTGTAATTGTATTTCCGTTCTTCTTATTGAAAGTCGGAGTTCCTTTAAACATTAAATGTTCTAAAAGGTGCGTTGATCCTGTATTTCCTAAAACTTCGTGTTTAGATCCAACACGATATACAATTTGTACCGTTGCAACTGGCGAAGCATTGTCTTGCAAAAGCAAAACATTCATTCCGTTTGGCTGATATAAATATTCTTCAATTCCGCCTAACTCTTTTATTTTCTTAAAGTTAACCGATTTACTTTGCGCTGAAACAAGCGCGCAGAAAGCTAATGAGCAATAGCCCAGAAAGATGTGTTTTTTCATTTTTTGTTGATTGAGATATTTAGCTTGAAGTAACTTTGTCAAAGTTTTAAACTTTGACAAAGTTGATATTGCATTTTTAAAAAGCTTAAGATTTACTGAAAATTTCTTTTAGTTTAGATTGCAATTCAGCTTCTCTAAGATTCTTGGCAACGATTTTTCCGTCGGGTCCAATTAAGTAGTTGGTTGGAACCATTTTTACTCCGTATAAAACGGCTGCTTCATTTTGCCATCCTTTTAAATCAGAAACATGTGTCCAGGTTAAACCGTCTTTTTCGATTGCTTTTTCCCAAAGTTTCTTTTTATCATCTAGAGAAACTCCCAAAACATCAAATCCTTTATCGTGATAGGTTTTGTAAGCCACAACTACATTAGGATTTTCTTTTCGGCATGGACCACACCAGCTTGCCCAAAAATCTACTAGAACATATTTACCTTTGTAATCTGATAATTTTACTACTTTTCCGTTAATATCAGTTTGAGAAAATTCAGGAGCTGCAACGCCAACTGCTGTTTTTTCGTTAAGATCAATTGAAGCTTTTAACTTTTTTCCGTAAAATGATTTTTGAATTTCTGGAGATAACACTGCATAATATTCTTTTACTTTTTCTGGAGTTCCGTAAGATACAATTCGATCTTCAATTACTAATGCTCCACCTAAATTGTCTTTATTTTTTCTGATGAATTTATCTGTTAAATCATCCGCGAAAGCGCCAAGATCTTTCCATTTTTTATCCATCATGGTTTGCTGTTCTGGAGTCAATTTTACTTTTCCGCCTTGTGTCAGCGAATCAGATAATTTGTAAATCGGACCAGCAACTGCTTGTATTTTTTTGAATTCGTTATCGTAATACGATTTATAAAGTCCGTTTTGAGTGGCTCCAGATACTTTGGCTTTAAAAACAGAATCTTTTTTGGCTTCAATCGTAATATCTTCATTGTCTAAAAGAAAATAAGCTCCGTATTCCTGTCCTTTAATTTTAAGCGTATGAAATAAAGGTTCTCCCGTTTTTCCTGTAAAAGAAAATGCACCTTCTTTTACCTCAGCCGAATCAATGATTTTTTTCTCTCCTTTTTCGTCGGCATATTCCAGATAAACCGTTCCTTTATCTAATCCGGCAATTTTCCCGTTTATTGTATATCCTTCTTTCTTTGTGCAAGAAGTAAATGCCGTAAGCGCCAATGCCAAAAACGACGATTTTAAGATTGTACTTTTCATGTTGATATTTTTTGTTTGTTATTTTTTTAATTTTTATTCAGGGCAATTCAACTTTGTCAAAGTTTAAAAACTGAGACTTAATTAAGATTTCATAAGTTCTTTCAACTTAGCTTCTAATTCTGCACCTCTCAAATTTTCTCCGATAATTACACCTTTACCGTCTACTAAATAGGTTGCTGGAATTGCTTTTACGTTAAATGATTTACTCACTTTATCGTCGTCTAGAAGATTGTGCCATTGCATATTTTCCTGTCCAAGGGCTTTTTGCCAAGCTTTTTCGTCTTTATCAATTGAAACGCTTAAAATTTCAAATCCTTTGTTTGAATATTCAGCATAAGCTGTTTTTAAATTCGGAATTTCTTTTCGGCATGGACCGCACCAAGATGCCCAAAAATCTACCAAAATATACTTTTTACCTGTTACGATATCTTTTGCATTAAATGTTTTTCCATCTTTATCTTTTAATCCGAAATTGGCAATGCTTGTTCCTACTAAAGATTTCGGATTCAAATCTTTGTCTAGAATCTGACCGTAGTAGCTTTTCTTTGCCACATCAGAAAATTGCTCGTAAATTGGCTTTTGTTCTGGAGTAAAATAACTGTATGAAGTCATCATAAAAAATGGTCCCCACCAATTTGCTTTATGTTTCGCAATAAGAGCCAATGTTGTTTTTTCGACATTTGTAAAAAAAGCTTTTTCATCTGCTTCAAATTTTTTCCAAACTGGAAGATTCTGAAGTGAATCTACCGCTTTTGTATTTTTATCGCGTCTTGCCACACCGATTAATTTGCTCAATTCATCTGAATCTTTGGTGTGATACGCTTTATAGTCTTTATCAAGCTGATCTTTATAAGCAATTTCTTTTGCATAAAAATCATGTGATTTAGAGCCCGTAATAACTACATCTTTAAAAGTTATCCACTCTCCTTCTTTATCTGAAACCGTACCAGCTGCCGATATTTTTATTTTTGCATTTTCGACCATTACAGAAATATTTCCTTTGTTTTTACCAAAGACAACATAGAAAAAACGTGGCTCATTTAATTTTCCTGAAAAAGTAAATTTACCGTCTTTAAGCGTTGTTTCAGCAACTGGCAGTTCAGAAGTATGTGTTCCCCCTGGTATTAATTTTACAGCTGTTCCATCGATTAACCCTGTAACATTTCCTTCAATAGAATAAGACGTTGCTGCAGGAGAAGCTGTTTTTTTCTTTTGTGCCTGACCATTGTTTGAAATCATAAACAAACAGATGCACAATCCTAATATTTTATATTTAATTGTATTCATTTTTGATTGATATTTTAAGAAAAGCTTCCTTTTCGGAGTTCCTAATCAGGAAGCTTTACAGTTATTATTTGTCTACGTTTTGCGTTATTGTTCCGTTTCCTGGATTGTTTATTGCTCCTTGTGGGAACGGAGATGTCCATAAATGAGAATCTGAAGACAGTGTATATGTTTTACCACCAGCCACTTTTGTGAAACTAACTTTGTAAACTCCTTCTGCATTTAAACGGCGTGCGTCTGCATATGGAATAAGCGTCATGATTAGTTCGTTGTTTTTCGTTCTGTAAATGGCATTCAGAGCTGTTGTTTTATCAGTAGTTGAAATATCTTGATAAGAAGCTGGAAGAATACGTGTTTTACGAACCGTATTTAAAACAATTAATGCATCTGCAATTTGTCCTGCACGTGCTAGACATTCTGCTTTTATTAAATATACTTCTACTGTTGTGATTCCTCCAAAATTGAAAGCTCCGGTTAAAGTTCTTCTGTATGAAGTCTCAGCACCTACTGTTCTGATTTTCCATCGAGAAATAAATCTTGCATCGCCCGTTTCAAAACGCTGTGCACGTTCTACCGGAATGTCAAATTCTGCTCCTAAATTTGAAGAACTTCCGTGACGAAATGTGTAATTTTCTACATAATTGAATCCCATTGGAGACGGAGTTGTAGTGTACGAATTCGGAACATCGATCACTGCTTTATTGGCATTGTAATATCCAATCCAATCGTATAATTTATTGTTTTCTGCTAATGCTAAATCGGCATTTTTTAAAGCTTCTGTATAATTATTCATCTGCAGATTTACTCTTGCATTGAAAGCATAACCAGCACCTAAATTTGGGTGCAGCGCCGTCTGAGAAACTTTTGGCAGATAAGGCAGCGCATCTTTAATATCATTTAAAATAAAATCATATAATTCCTGAATGGTTACCTGTTTGCTTGGCGCATTAATGTTGGCACTCGTAATTAACGGAACTGATAATTTTGTCGATGCTGTTGAAGCCACATACGTATCTGCGTAAAAATTTACCAGATTAAAATAATTCATGGCACGCAACAATTTTGCTTGAGCCCAAACAACTCTTTGCTCCTGTTCTGTTGCTTTTGTTGCTGTTAAAGCATTTTCGATTATTAAATTAAAAGTCGAAATTCCTTGATAGCCTCCATAGTAAGTTCCTTCATCTGATGGTTTCAATTCGATACGATTTGCATTTTCATCCCACATATAATTTGCATTATACAATCTATTGCTCGATAAAGTTGCTGCGTTTACAAACTGGTCGTTTAATACGTGTAAAGCAGGTAAAACATCTACTCTTTGGTTGGTGTATTCGTCTCTTAAAAAAGCTTCAAAATCTGCCAAAGTGGTTGGTGTTTTTGATCCTTTTGGAATATCGTCCAAATAATTTTCGCAAGATGCCAAAGTCAATCCTAAAGCCAATAGGCACACTGCCTTTTTATATATATTTTTCATCGTCTAGTCTTTAAAAATTAAAAGTTAACATTTACACCAAAAACAAAACTTGGAGATTGGAAACCATTCAATAAGAATTTGGCATCTCTGCTTTTTGCTGCAGTAAACACATTTTCGGCATTTAGATTAAAACGCACTCCGTCTAATTTTACTCTCTTCATCAATTCTTTTGGCATTTGATAAGCCAATGAAACGTTGCTTAATCTAATGTTTGAAGCGTCTAGAATGTTAATGTCTGCGTATGAATAAATAGTTTGTGAATCTGAACTAAAATCGGGTTCATACTCATAAACAACTCTTGGAACATTTGTAAATGCTTCGTCTCCTGGCTGCTGCCAACGATCTCTAATATGATTGTTTACAACCGTAATATCTGTTACATAACCACCCATTGCGCCATTGTAGTTGTTGTTGAGCATTGGCAAGAATGTATTTTTAATTTTATGGCCTAACTCATATACAAAAAGTGCCGAAAGCGAGAAGTTTTTGTAATTGGCAGAAGTATGAAACGAACCGCTGTGAATTGGTACTGTTGAGCCAAAATCTTTAATAGCATCGACCTGACCCGGATTGTATTTTACAGCTGTTCCGTTTGCGTCATAAACCTGTGGCAATCCTGTGCTGCTTAGTCCTGCCCATTGGTAACCATAAATTGAGTTAAAACTTGTTCCTACTCTCGGAAAAGCTTGTGCTTGATCTAACTGTAAATAATAAACCGGTGCTTTTACGTTTATAAAATCTACTTTATTTTTATTATTAGCATACAAAATAGCAGCATCCCATGAGAATGAAGGTGTTTTTACGATTGTTCCTCTCAAAGTTACCTCGATTCCTTTATTTGTCATTCCTCCGTTGTTGATGGTATAAGTAGAATAGCCCCATCCTTCTGTTGGAATTCCTTGGCTGCTTGCTAATAAATCTTCTCCTTTTTTGTTATAAAGGTCTAAGCTTCCGTTTAATCTGCTTTTGAACAATGAAAAATCCAAACCAATGTTGGTTGTTGTTGTTTTTTCCCAAGATAATTCTGGATTTGGTCTCGATCTTACTGTTCCTTGAGTTCCTCCAACATTTGAATTAGAATTATAATACGCTGTTAAATAAGGTGCTGTATCTTTAGCAACATTTCCTAAAATACCATAAGAAGCACGTACTTTAAGCGCATCTACCCACGAAACTTTAAAGAAAGATTCTTTATCAATATTCCATCCCGCACCTGCAGACCAAGTTGGTTTATTTTGATATTTACTATCTGTTCCCCAAAGATTAGAACGATCCATACGTATACTTCCAGAAACGGTGTATCTTCCATCATACGTATATCCGCCTGTTGAGTAAACAGATACAAAACGGTTTAGCATTTCTTTTTCTAATGAAAAATCGTCTTGAATCATGTAGCCTCCAAAAACTCCTCCGTATACTTTAAGCAAATCTGCCTGATTTATTGGAGCAAAACCTAAAGTCTGCGAGTCATAACCATAACGTGTATTATTGCTAAATTCTAATTTTGTATGACGAATTTCCATACCAGCAATGGCAGAAAAATCATGTTTTTCATTAAAAGTCTGATTGAAATTTAACTGCTGACGGAAATTGTAAGCGTTTGTAAACTGATTGGTTTCTTTTATAATATCGCCATAAGGCAAATTGTAAACTGCTTTATTGTTTACAATAGTAACTAATTCGTTTACTCTCTTTCTTACGTAATAAGAATCCTTTTCATTAAGCTGTTCTGCACGATCTGAACCATATTCGTATTGGAACATCGCATTGTACGTAAAGGCTTTGCTGAATTTAACGTTAAACTTTGCGTACGTTCTGTTTAGGAAGTTTTTATTTTCAACCAGATTTCTTCCAAATTCATCCATTGGCGTAATATCCATATTATACAATCCGTAATTCTGCATAGACTGAAGCGTAAAATTATTGTAGCGAGATGCAGCAGTCGAAACAAAATTAGTTCCATCGTTATTTACCAGTTGATTGTACGGCTGAAATTTAAACCCAGGCAATGATGCAAGATAACTTTGTGTATCGCCAGTTCCGTAGTTTAAATAAGTTCCTAAATCTAAAGACAGCCAGCTGTTAATTTGAGTAGAGTTTTTCAAATTGATTCCCACTGACTGGTTTTCAGAATATCGATCTTCAAGCTGATTGTCTTTGTAAGTAATCGATGCATTAAAAGTATTGTTTTCTGTAGCTTTACCTAAACTAAGATTGTGCTGCATAAAATACTGATCTCGTTTTGCATATTTTGCAATATCATCATAATACTTATATCCTTGTGCACCAAGTGTATTCAAACGGTTATTCATTTCTGTCATAGAAATTTTGCCTGCGTAACCATTTAATAAAGTATTCATTCCTAAACTTGTAAATGCAGCATTATTTAATAATGATTGCGCATAAGTTCCAGCATTTGCACTTTGTAAATTTGGGTTTCCTGCCGCCCAACCTTTTTCTAAACCAATAATATCAGCAGAATCGGTAAGGTTTCCAGTATAATTTCTATAAGGTGTAACGGTTAAATTGCTTGAAAACGAGATATTTGTTTTTCCAGCTTTTGCTTTTTTCGTTGTAATAACGACAACTCCATTTGCTGCACGAGAACCATAAATAGAAGCCGCCGCTGCATCTTTTAAAACTGTAATTGTTTCAATATCTTCTAAATTCAGATTCGGCACATTTTCTTCTATAGTGGCATAAGGCGTTAGTTTTGTGCTTTCTACAGGAAATCCGTCAATAACATACAAAGGATAAACGACACCTCTCATAGTTGTTGTACCACGAATTTTACCATCCTGATATCCAACAATACGTCCTTCCAAGATTTTATCCATACTGCTCAAACGCTGCTCCTGAAACTCTTTTGCTTTTAAATTGGAGAAAGAACCTGTTATTTTTTCAGCAGAAATATTCTGATATCCAGTCGTTAAAACCAAACCTTCTAATTCCTGCACGTCTTCTTTTAAAACAACATTGATAACGCTTCTTCCTTCAACTTTTATTTCTTGTCTTACATATCCTAAATAAGAATAAGCCAAAGTAGTTTCGCTGCTTACTGCAATAATTTGATATTCTCCATTAAAATCGGTATTTACACCTCTTCCCGAACCATTATCTGCAACTGCTGCACCTACCAAAGGCATTCCTTTTGCATCTGTTACTCTACCCTTTACGATAAAATCTGCAACAGGTTTTTTCTCCTCGGTTTTTTCGGGAGCGATTTTTCTAGGCGTCAAGACAATATGGTTTCCAGACACTTTAAAATCGGTACTTGTATTATTAAAAATTTTATTTAATATAACTTCGATTGAAGCTTCGTATGCATTTACGTCGATTACTCTGTTTAAATCTACAGATCTTACATTGTAAACAAATCTGTAATCTGTAGTATATTCAAGTCTTTCAATTACTTTGGCAACGGTCATGTTGCTGGCATTAAAAGAAATCTTGCTTTTTTGAGAATAAGTGGTTCCGGCGTGCATTACTGTTAAGGCAGTTAGCAGAAATAATGTGGTCAATTTCATTTTCAAATCAAATTTCAAAAAAGGCTTATCAAACCTGATTCTGTTCAAGAGTTTTTTCATACTTTTAAAATGTTTTTTAATGTTGGTTGGTTAATTAACTGACCGCATATACTCTACCGGGAAATGTTGGCGCATTTTCCGGTTTTTTTATAACGATCCTTTTCATTTTGGATTTTTGTTACATAGGCCTCTTTATTTTAGATTCTTGATTTTAGATTTCTCAATCTTGCTTCTTATATTTTTTGTCTTTCTTCTTTGATCTTTTTTCTTTTTCTCCCACTCTATTTAATCGTTATTTTGTCTTGGTCAATGTTGTAATCAATCGCATAACTGTCGCTGAAATATTTCAAGACCACCTCAATTGGCTCATTATCAAAACGGGCATTGAAAATTTCTCTTCCGAGTGTTTTATTTTTATTGATGAAAGTCACGTTATATTGACGTTCTAACTTTTTGATAATATCATCAAAAGATGCATTTTTAAAAACCAGACTCCCTTTTACCCAATCAGTATAATAGTCTGTATTAACCTGTTCGATATTTATTACCTTCTGTCCTTTTTGAGTTGATCCTTTAAAACCTGGCGTTAAATAAACCTGATTTTGACTTGTTTTTTGATCTTTATAAAGTGAAACTTTGCCTTCGACCAATACAACATTTGTGCTGCTATTATTGCTATATGAGTCTACATTGAACTTAGTTCCTAAAACCTCAACATTGACTTCTTGTGCACTTACCGTAAACGGATGGCTTTTGTCTTTGCTAACTTCAAAATACGCTTCGCCGGTTAAATACACTTGTCTGTTTTTATTTTTGACAAATTGAACTGGATATTTAAATGAAGTTCCTGAATTTAAATGCACCAAAGTTCCGTCTGATAATTGTACATCGAATTTTTTTCCGTACGGGATTTTCAGAGTGTTGTAAACCAACTCTCCATTAGCGAAAGCTTTATTATAAACCAGTTTGTTTTTCTCTTGTTTTCCAATAATATTTCCATCTTTATCCGTAACATTTTTCTCTTCTGAAGTATCAATGTTTTCAGATACTCCGTTACCAAATTGTAAAACAATTTCGTCAACTCTCGGTACAATAACATTTTGTTTAACTTGTTCTGAGCTAGAATTTTTATAAAAATAAAATCCTCCCAAAGCCACAATTAAAACTGCTGCATATTTATAATATGATGAAAATCTTCGTTTATAAAAAACATTATTTTCCTTATTGATTCGTTCCGAAAGCTGTTTTCTAACTTCAGTCGAATCAAAAGTGTTCAAAGCAGTATCAATTGCATAATTGGTTTGCACAAAATCCTTAAATACAATTTGATTCTCTTCTTCTTTTAACCACTCTGTGAGCTGCTCAATCTCTTCTTGAGAAGCTTGATTTGTGATAAATTTAACAATTAGTCTCTCTGACTTTTTTACTGTCATTTTAGTCGTTTTTAATATTATTACGAAGCCAAAAAACAAAACCCTAACAATTTGATAAAGTTTTTTTCATTTTACTGATTTTTTTATTTTTCACAAGTCTTTTCTCTCAATAAAACTCGATTAATTTGATAGATTTTATAAGGTAAAAGATTTATATTTGCATTTTTATTCCTTTTTTATTTGTAATAATTTTCGAATAGAAAGGCAAAAAAGAGGGCGTTTTGAGCAAATTCAATTCACTTTTTGACCTCAAAAACTATTAATTTATATATTTGTTTTTATGAAGATGGATGATTACAGCGATAATACTATTCTAATTGAGTCTCTACAAAATGGAGATGAAAGCGCTTACACGTATCTTATCGACACTTATCATCATAAACTTTGTGTATATGCTAACAGCTTGGTTAAGAATGTTTACAGCGCAGAAGATATTGTGCAAAATGTTTTTATTAAAGTTTGGGAACAGCGTACAAGATTAAAAGTAGACCATTCTTTAAAAAGCTTTCTTTATAAACTGGTTTATAATGAGTTTATCGATTTATACCGAAAAAACCAGTCTTTATTTTCTTTAGAAAAATCGTATTATGATGCCTTAAACGGAATTGTTCAGGAAGAAGATTTGGAATCTTTTCAAAGGGTTTTGAATGCTGTGAATAAAGAAATTCAAAACTTACCGCCAAAATGTAAAGAAGTTTTTATTTTAAGCAAAAAAGAAGGTTTGACCAATATAGAAATTGCAGAACATTTGGATGTTTCCATCAAAACGGTTGAAGCGCAGATTACCAAAGCATTCTCAATTCTGCGTACTTCTTTGGAAGAAAAAGTAAAAAGTGTTTTGTTTCTTCTATTTTCTGCTAAAAAAAAATTCAGACTAAATAATTTAATCTGAATTTTCCTTTTATTGTTTTAAAGCTGAAATTGATTGTAAAGCTTTAGGATACGTATTTCATTTTTTCTTCGATAAATTCTAGAATTGGCTCTTTCATATCGTGATAAAAAAGCACTTTCCAGTTTTCATCTTTTGCTTGCTGTTCCCATTTTTTACGAGATTCTCTAGCGCGTTTTCCGTCAAAATCAGTTTTATAGGCAACATGCATTGACCAATATATTTTTTGCGGTAAATCGTCGGCTCCATAAAAAACAATTTCGTCATCGGCTTTGATCCAAAAAACTTGATGAAATTGGGTATGCCCAGCCGAAACTTCATAGAAAATTTCGTCGGTAATTTGTCCGCTGTCAGCATTTAATAATTCCACATTTGGAAGTTTTTCGAGCTGATTCAATATTTCAGGAACATAAGACGGATTATTGATTTGTTCTAAAGCAAAATCTATTTCGCGTTTTTGAATATAAATCGTTGCATTTGGAAAATTCTGAATCAGATTTCCATTTTCAAAATAACCAATTCCTTCAATATGATCTTTATGCAAATGCGAAACCAAAACTTTTGTTATCTGTTGAGGTTCGATATTGTTTTTTCGTAAAATTTCATAAATAAAAGGAATGCCATTATTTACAAATCCTAATCCGAAATCTAATAAAATAACATCATTATCGGTGATAACAACAAAAGGCTGAATGGCCATTTTTAAACCTGGATCGTTTGATTCGTCTGACAAAAGTTTAAATTCTTTTTTAGAATTGGCAACATAATTTCCTTCTTGTAATGCTATAATTTCCATTTTGTTTCTGCTTTAATTTTGCAACATGACAAAGTTCTTAAGAATTTCTATATTTGTAAAACCTTATTTTTCGATAAAATCAATCGATAAAACCGATTTAGAAATGGAACTTCGCCAGCTTAAATATTTTCTGAAAGCAAAAGAATTACTGAATTTTACTGAAGCTGCTTCGGCACTTTTCATCAGTCAAAGTACATTATCGCAACAAATAAAACAGTTGGAAGATGAATTACAGGTTCCGCTTTTTAACCGAATCGGAAAGCGAATAACTTTGACAGAAGCTGGAGATTTGTTTGCCGTTTACGCACAACAATCGGTCAATAAAGCTTCTGACGGATTGGAATTATTAAAAGATTTAAATAATCTGGAAACGGGGAAAGTAGCAATTGGCGTAACGTATGCGCTGCGTCATGTGGTTACAAAAGCACTGATTTTATTTAGTTCTGAATATCCAAAAATACAATTCGAAATAATCTTTGGAACTTCGCAAGAACTCATTCAAAAACTAAATCATTTTCAGCTTGATGTTATTCTGACTTTTGAAGAAATTGCTTCTGAAGCACATTTTAAATATCTGGAATTGTTTACCTCGCCAATGGCTTTGGTTACAGCATCAGAGACGCCTTTGACCCATAAAAAAAGTATTTCTCTAGATGAGGTAAGTTCCTTGCCGCTTGCACTTCCGTCGAGTGGTTTCAGCACGACGCAATTTATCAATAAAGCTTTTGAAAAAAGTAGTTTACACCCAAAAGTTACGATTGAAATAAATGATATTCCAACTTTGCTCGAACTGATTAAAACGGGAAAATGGCATACTATTTTGACCAAAACCACTATTGAAGACGAGAAAGATTTGTACGCAATTCCTATACAAGGCAAAAATATGACACGAACTGCGATGCTTATTTCTTTGAAAGAAGTATATGAGAAAAAAGCGGTTACGGCGTTTTTGAAAATGCTCGTAGAAAATTTGAAGTAATTTTTAAACATCAATATTTTACCGCAAGTCCCAGCGGGACGAAATATTTATAGAAATAATTATGTCGCTCCTATGGAGCTTTTGCCAACTGTGGATCAATTAATCTATAAATATTTCATTCCTCCGGAATTTGTCCTGAGAAAAAATTGTTTACGGCAAACTTTGTCAAAGTTTAAAACTTTGACAAAGTTCTCGTATCTATAGTTTATTTCAACTCTGCTTCAAAAGGCGAAGCTGGCAAGTCTTCTTTATTGTATAAATTAGCTTCAGAAGGATTATCTGCCCAAGCATAACGAACTTTTACAGGATTTGCAACCGAATCATTCCAAACTACGATTTTATCACCTTCAATAATTGCTTTTGCCCAAACAAACTTTCCGTCTGTTCCTGAAATGGCAAATTCCTTTAAATCGTTTCCTTTTTTAATCATAAAGCCTGTTCCAATATCTGAGAAGCTTAAAATCAGTTTATTCCCATTTTGCTTCATAGATTGAAAAATCGGACCTGAGGCAGTTAAGTTTTTTTCTCCGTAAACCAATTTTCTAGCTTGCAATGACAATCTTTTTCCAACATCATATTTGTCTAAAGGATGAATATCGTTCCATTCGCCTAAATCTATTGTTATGGCCAATCCTGTAGTTGGAACTTTTAGCGTATTTAATTGCTGTTGTCTTAAAGCAGCCCAACTGCTTTCTGTTGGTTCTGTTTTTGGCTCCATAAAATTTGGAAGCTGCACCAATAAAAATGGCAATTTTTCCTGTTTCCATTGCGTACGCCAATTTGCAATTAAGGTTTCCATTAAAGCTCCATATTCCAAAGACTTTTTGGTATTAGCTTCTCCTTGATACCATAAAACGCCTTTTATTGGGTAATTTTTCAAAGGTGCAATCATCGCATTGTAAAGCCCGACTGGTTTCCAGCGAACGAAAGTCTGTCCAGGAAGTGGTTCCATTTTTGAGCCTAATTTGTATTTCCAAGTTCCTTTTAGATCAATAGTTTTATCTCCAACAATCAGCTCATATGGTTTATCGGTTACAAAACCTCCTCTCCCTGAATTATTGATAACGCGAACTGTAATTTCATTTTTTCCTTCTTTTAAAATAGCAGCATTAAAAGAATAAATTCTTGGCGGATATTGGTACGAAGTTGTTCCAACGAAACGTCCGTTTACAAAAACGGAATCGGCATCTACAATTCGTCCTAAAATTAATTTTGCCTGATTTTCATTTACTTTTTCTAGTATAAACTCTTTCTTAAACCAAACTGAACCGTTTGTTTTTCCGAGTTCTCCGTCAGCCCAATAACCAGGAATTTGCATTTCGTTCCAATCTGAAGTATCTTCAGAATTTGCCCATTTATTTTTAACACCAATGTCGGTATTGTTTAATAATTTGTACCATTCTGAACTGACTTTACGATCGTTTTCATCTATTTGTTTTTCGAGTTTTCCGTCTTTGAATTTTAAATATTCTTGATAATATTCGGGAAACTTTTTAATGCCTTCTTCGCTAATCCATGATTCGGCAGGAGAACCGCCCAAAGCGCTATTGATTAATCCAATTGGAATTTTATACTTTTCGTATATTTCTGAAGCAAAGAAATATCCAACTCCTGTAAACTGTAAAACATTAATTGGATTTGCTTCAACCCAAGAACCAGATGAAAAATCGTTTCTTTCTTTTTCGAAATAATATTCATCGGGAACTAAAAACTGACGAATATTAGTATTGGCAGATTTTGCAATTTCTTCTTTGTATTTGTCTTTCAAACGATCCATTGGAAGTTCCATATTTGATTGTCCAGAGCACAGCCAAACATCTCCAAAAAGAATGTTTTTTAAAACAATTGTATTGGATGCTTTTAAAGTCATTTCATACGGTCCGCCTGCTTTTTGAGAAGGAATCTGAATGGTCCATTTTCCGTCTTGAGCTGTTGTGGCTTTGTATGTTTTACGATTAAATTCGAGTTCGACTTTTTCGTTTGGCGACGCCCAGCCCCAAATATTGACTTTTGTATCGCGCTGCAATATCATTCCGTCACTTATCAATCGCGGAAGTTTTATTTGCGCATTAATTGCAAAACTTAAAAGGACTGCTAGTAATGTTATTTTGCTTTTCATTTGATATCTTTTTTTTTTGCCACAGATTAAAAAGATTAACACAGATTAATTAAAAAAAAATCCTTTTAATCCTTTTAATCTGTGGCTAATATAATTAGTGGAAATTCGTGAAATTCGCGGCGAAAAAAACCTATTCGTAGCTATATAATTTTATTTTTTGAATTTCGTAATCTCCAACTGAGATTCTTAAATGTCTTCCTTGATGCGTTTGATCTCCGTTGAAATGTCTTATGGTTCTCCAAACTTCATTTTCGAATTTCCCAAAATCTGTTTTTAGAATTCCAGCATTTACATTTTCTTTTAAAGGCTTAAAAGTTACCACAACTCCTGAACCTGAAATATAAAATTCATCTTTAGAGATTTCTATAATAATAGCGCTTGACATTGGCCATGTTTCAGCTTTTGCTCCATCAGACCAATTTAAGGTATAATCATGTTTAAAAGTGAATTCGTAATCGCCCATTTTTATGATTTGTGTATTATTTTCTTTGTCTAATAAAACACCATCAATTTTTCCTTGTCCTTTGTATTTTTCAATTGTCGGAGTTAATTGTTCCACCAAATCGTAGATTTTACCTAGAGGTTCTTTTTTTGCATCGGCTACAGACTCTATTGAAAATGGAGAAAATCCCATTGCTTCATAATGTCCGATAGCATATAATCCTTTAAATGGAGCTGTTTCATCAAAACGATGCTCTGGAATAAAAAGTGGATCTCCTTGACGTGTAAACAAATCGTTCCATTGTTTGAATGACGGATTGTAGAAATCTGGCGCTAAAAAATCTATTGAATTTCCAGCGGCTTTCCAAACGTCCATAATATGAGGCAATGGTCCTGCACTTGGATATTGTCCTGGCTTTTTTTCTGGTGCATTTAGAGCAGCATTAACAAACATCGGAATTGGATAAGCATCTTTTCCTGCTTTGGCAACGATATTGGTAAATTTAGAAAAATACCAAGCCATGAAAATTTCGTCTGTATGCAGTCCTTTTCCAAAAACTTCTTCCCAGTTTCCTTTGGTTTTGAATCCGTTTTTCTTCCAGATTTCTAAAAATTCTGGAACTAGTTTTTGCTTGTTTTTTTCTAAATATTTGATCAATTCATCTGGAACTGGTTTCTGAAATGCAGCATTCGCTAAAGCATGATAATCACGAGCTGTTGGAAGCATTCCGATTTCGTTTTCAACCTGAATCATGATTACGGTTTGGTCTTTTTGATCAAAATCTTTAATATGCGCCATCAGTTTTTTAAAAGCATTCAAATCGGCTTGAAGATTATTTTCGCTAAAAGGCGTCAAAATTTCATGGCTTTTATTTTTATCGTCTTTAACTCTTGGATATTTTTTTTGGTTAAGTTTTATCCATTCTGGAGCGTGGCTTGACATACTGTTTTTCCATGATCCGAACCAAAGGAAAACGAGTTTTAATTTTTCTTTTCTTGCACGGCGAATTAAGTCATCTACTAACTGAAAATCAAATTTACCTTCTTGCGGTTCTATCAATTCCCAATAAATAGGTGTTAAAACCGTGTTGAGGTTCATATCTGTCAATTTAGACCAAATGGGTTCCATGCTTTCCATACTTGTTGCAGAGGAATTTCCTAATTCTCCGCCTCGTATTAAGAATGGTTTTTGGTTTACAATTAATTGTGTTTTGTTTTCTGTTTTTTGAAGATGTGGTATGTTTTGACTAAAACCAAATTGTATTGTCAAGAATGCAATGAGAAACAATTTGCCTTTTGTAAAAACTCTTACTCGATTTGTTTTACGATTGAAAGCCATTTTGATTTGTTTTTTTGCTCGGATAAATCTTGAGCGATAAAAGTTAAGAAAATAAATAATCCATAGTGCAGACCTTTTCAGACTTGCACTATGGATATATTACTAATTAAATATTTAAGGTTTTTGTAATTCTCCTGAGAAACCTAAACTCACATCTTTTCCGGCAAGACCGTCTGCTGTGCCTTTATATGCATGTTTACGAACATAATTTGCATCCCAAAGGTTTGGAGACTCGTTTGGAAGCCAGTATTCATGTTCTTTTGAATTATCAGATACTCCCCAAATTGTGATTCCGTATTGCTGACCTGCAGGAATGTATTTTTTGTACATATCAATAACATACTGGTACATTTCTGACTGAGAGGCTTGCTGTGCAACTGTTGGCGTAGCAGTTCCTAATCTGATATCTAATTCAGAAATTTTAATTAATTTTCCTGTAGCTGCCAATTTTTGGAACATTTGAGCAATTTTGTCTTTATCTGTATTTAAATCAATATGCATTTGTGTTCCAATTCCGTCAATTCTAGCGCCTTTTCCTTCAATGTATTTTACGTATTCGATTAATCCGTCACATTTGTCTAATCTAGATTCTAGGTTGTAATCGTTAATGAAAAGTTTATCTGTTTCATTTCCGTATTGACGTGCTAGTTTGAAAGCTGTTACAGCGTAATCTTTTCCTAGATATTTAATCCATGAGAAATAATCTGCAGCTGTATCGCCTTCTGTTCCGTTTCTTAGCGTTCCATCTTCTTTCATTGGTTCGTTTACAACATCCCAAGCAAAAACGCTTGTTTTGTAATGTGTCATCATTTTAGAAATCCAATCGGTCATGGCATCTCCAATAATTTTAGTTTTCTCAGCATCTGTTTTTTCAATTGTCACTGGAGCTGTTGCACCGCCACCAGCAGATGATCCGTCTGTTACTGTAACATTATCAATATAATAGGTACCAGCAAGTAATCCTAAATCAAAATTGAAACCTGTTTCTGTTCCAGCTGCTGTTATTTTCCACTCAATTAATTTCCAAGTTGTAGAAGTTGCCTGATTTCCTTGGTATTGAGCTGACCCTCCTGTTGTTGAACAACGTACAGAACCTGGTGCTTCTGAACGAATCATATACGAAATTGTGTAATTTTTTCCTGCTGTTAATGTTGAAGTAAAATCTGCATGAATTTGCGTTTTCCATTCTCCACCAGAATTATCGGTTGCGTTGATTACTTTCATTGCGCCGTTTCCTTCGTAAGCTTCTGATGCCGATGCCGCACTCAAGGCATCTGTAGCTCCATTGTATTTTGCCCATCCGGTTATTCCTGAATTAAAATTACCGTTGGTCACCAAATTGGTTACAGCTGTAGCCGCATCAAGATCAACAACTGCAAGTGTATTGGCATCAATCAAGTAAGTTACATTTGGAAGATATCCTAAATCTAAATTAAACTGAAAACTTGTGCTTCCTGATTTAAAATCGCCTGGCGCTAATTTAATTTTAACTTGCTGCCAAGAGGAAGTCGTTTCAAAAGCTTCTGTCCACGTTCCTCCAGTGCTAAACCAATCTTTATATGGATATTGATTGGCTAATGATCCATTGAACGAAATGCGTCCTTTTCCAGCAACATCTGATTTTATATAAAATGAAATTTCATAATTATGCCCATCAACTATTGGCACGTTTGGCGAAGTTAATTGCAAATTGTAAGCTGCAGAAGAACTTGCGCTAGATTCTAATTGAATTGCAGACGAAGTGCTTGTTAGTCCCGCATTGGCAACTGTTGTAATGCCTTTTCCTGGGTTATTTCTAGCCCATCCTGTGAAAGTTCCGCTTTTAATAGGTGTTAAATCCAAGACATTTGTACCGCTTGAACCTGGAATTACTGTTGGGGCAATAATACCGTTTAGATAACTAGCATTTTGATTGGAATGCCAAACTAAAGTGTGTCCGAAAACTGTTAATCCAGCACTTTTTGTTGCTGCAATAAAAGCATCTACGGTGGTAAAGTTAATTTCTCCTTTAGAGTTTACCATTGCACCGTGCTTCATTTCGTAACCTGGCGTTACTTCGTCAAAATTTTCGTTTACGATTTTTCTATAAGCAGCATCGCTCATGTATAAACTTATTCCGATTCCGTTTCCTAAAGTAAAATCAGAGTAGTTTTTTAATGGTTCGTAACGGCTAATTTTTTCTACTAAAGCCAGCGGAAGTTCAGCTCCTGTTACTTCTCCGTGCTCTGGGTCTTTTCCCCACTCCATCAAATTATCATCGCATGATGACAAAATCATTAGTGATGAAGCAATTATTGGTATGATATATTTATATTTCATTTTGTGGTTGTTGGGTTAGTTAAAATCATTGTAAACTGGCGTATCTAATGGTACAATTCTCCAGTTGTCAGTGTACACTTTTACAGAAGTTGCTTTTGAAGGGAATTCTACTTCGCTTGCATTTCCTGTTACGTTAGATAGTTTTACATCAGAATTTTCGAAGTAAATTCCAAAGTTTTGGTACGTTGCCGCTTCACGATATGCTAAAACTGTTTCGAATGTAAATGCTTCTTTAGACCATGCATAGAATTTGTTTAACGGAATTGTAACTGTGATCCATCCTGTTGTATTTACGCCAATTGCTTTACCATCTTTAATCCAAGGAACATAATTGTAACAAGCTCCTGCCCATTCTCCGCCATTAAAGTTATTGATCATACAAATTTTTAAGAAGCCTGATTCTCTCCAAACATCTGGCACATAGATATCAAACTGAAATGCTACTTTGTCTAATGCTGTACTTGCTGGAATGTATGGGGTTAATTGTGCTCTCCAATTGTCTACTCCATTTCCTGCTGTCCAAACTTCAGAACAACGGTTTTTAGCGGCATCAAAAGAAGCGATACGAGCTGGACGATGAGGTGCGTATTTTCCTTGAGATGTGTTTCCTGTTCCTAAAACTGCCGATTCTAAATCTGTTGGCTGAATCATACTTGTTGAAGTTCCCCAATATCCATGAGAACCTTGTCCGTCAAAATCTAATAATATTCCTTTTTTGAAGTTAAAATATCTTGGAGAATAAACACCTCCATTTGATGTTTCTGCGTAAATTGAACCTCCTAAATCTGAAATTCCGTTTGGAACAACTACTGTAAAAGATTCTCCTTCTTCGTCTGAAGTGATTCCTGTTGTTACTTCAACATTTCCTGGAAAAACTACTTTGCTTACTTCTGTTAAGCCTGTTCCTGAAACAATAATTGTTTCTCCTGGATTTGGCATTGTATTGGACATACTTACAATAGAAGGTTTTCCTGCGCGAATTTGAAAAGGAAATGTGACTTCGTTATTGTCGTTTACAAAACGAATTGTATTTCTTACTGATGGATCTGCATCTGTAATTGGAGTATCTGCTGAAATGCTCACTAACATTGAGGTATTAGAAACAAAAACAACATTGAAATAAGTAGAATATCCGTTAATATATACTTTCTTCAAACCTGCAAATCCAGAACCTTCAATGCGCAATAGCTGTCCTAAACGAGCAAAACTAACTTCTCTATCAGGTACAGATGAATTTACATCTTCTAAAAATACTTTTGTAATTGTAATTGTGCTTCCTTCTGAATCGTTATTATCGCAAGAAGTAAACAGCATACTGAAAACCATCATGCTAAGGAGTGCGATGGGCGCCCAATACTTTTTATTTAAAATATATTTCATATTTATATCTTTTAGTTTTTTATTTCTGAAACTAGAATAAGTCTTTTATTTTCTCTTCTGTAAACTGATACGGAACAGGATTTTCTCTCAATAATGGATTCTGAACTAATTCAGATTCTGGATAAGGAAGAGTGAAAATGGTCGCGTCGATTACACCAATTGCTCTCGGACTTGTCGCTTTTGAAGCATCAACCGTAACTGTATTTGTGGCTGTATCGTACAAAATTGGAGTTATTGTTCCTCTGTTTTGTCCTGTAACGTAGTTAATTACTTCTTGCTGTTTGTAGTAAGCTCTACGAACTAAGTCGTACCAATATTGTCCTTCCATACATAATTCAACTCTTCTTTCATGAATAATATCTGCATAAGTCAAAGTTGTTTTTGGGTCTAAGCCTGCACGTGCACGAAGTCTATTTACGACTGAAATGGCTGTTGCATCTGCTGTTGAAGCATTGTTTCCTAAAGCTGCTTCTGCGTAATTCAAATAAACTTCTGCAAGACGCAACATATAAGTGTTTAAAGCAGAATTCATACGGGTAATTTTAGAATTATCTTTTGTAGAACCTACGACACCTTTTTTAACCGTTAGGAAATCTGCAGTGTGATCTACAGTATAACCGCCATTTGCTTTATTAATTTCAGCATAATGATCGCCATCTCCCATAAAAGTTGCTCTACGGCGAAGATCTTTTGACTCATATTCTTGTAAAACATTATAAGAAGCTCTTGTCCAGTATCCCCAAGCGGCATCGTCTCCTGTAATATCAGAACCTAAAGCAAAATAAGCTTGCTGCGTATTGTTTACTCCGTAATCTCCGTTTGGAACCCATTGCAGTGCAAACATTGATTCTGAATTATTGTTATTATCAATCATGAATAAATCTTCATAATTTGCCATTAAGCTATATGGTCCAGAACTCATTACTTTTTCTGCAGCTTTTTTAGCCAAATCAAGATATTCTTGGTTGCGGGTTCCGCTGTTTGGGTTGTCGCTTACTCCCGAAAATGACAAGTAAACGCGAGACAGCATTCCGAATGCGCTATATCTTGTTAAACGTCCAGACTGACCAGCAGTTTCAGGAAGATATTTTGCTGCAAATTCTAAATCACGTATAGCAAATTCATAAACATCTTTCATTGGATTTTTATTCACAATTGGATTTTTTACCAATTCGCTTGGATTTGTAGAAATGATTACATCTCCCCATAATGAAGCCAAATACCAATAAGCCGTTCCTCTCATAAAACGAGCTTCGGCAATGTATCTATCCTTAACTGCATCACTCAACGGACTTCCAGAAATCCCGATGATCACGTTATTAGACTGTTGCACTACATTATACAATGATGCCCAAGCCGAAACCAAAGGTCCTGTTAATCCTGTTTCTGTTAAATCTGTAAACGGATAAACGTAATCTGAGAAAGGCGCATACATGTTTGCAGCACGTCCGTCTCCTAATCCGTAATAAAATTTATCATTAAAATCGAACCATACTTTGTTGTACAATGGTCCTGTTGCTGCCTGAAAATCAGACTCGCTTTTATAAAAATTCTCTTTTGTTATTACATCATTCGGTTCAACATCTAAAATGTCGCTGCAACTCGTCCAAACAAATGGCAATGCAATAATTAAAGCCGTATAAAATATTTTCTTTGTTTTCATTGTGCGTTTTTTAGAAATTAACAGTTAATCCAAGTGTAGTGATTGTTGGTGAAGGATAACGTCCGTTATCTACACCATTTAAAAGCTGATTTTGGTTTATTGCTCCAACTTCTGGATCGTATCCTTTATACTTCGTAAAGGTTAAAACATTCTGCATGTTTGAGGTCACTTTTACATTTGATATTCCGTACTTAGAGTATAAGTCTTTAGGAAGATTATACGATATTGAAATGTTTTTAAGTCTTACATAAGATCCATCTTCCACAAATCTGTTACTTAAACGATAATTAGATGCCGAAGAAGCCGAAGAAGCTGCAATTCTAGTCATGTAAGGATCTCCACCTACAATCTGAACGTTACGATAATCATTTGGTCCGTTCGGATCGATTAGTTCTAATTGTGCATATCCTAAAGCAGTTTTTAATAAGTTGGTATTCTCACGAGGGTTTTCTAACCATCTTCTTTGGTAATTTAGAACTTCATTTCCGTAAGAACCGGTAAATAAAATGCTTACATCAAATCCTAAGAAAGAAAAACTATTATTAAGTCCGAATGTAAAATCTGGATTAGGATTACCAATATAACCAGCATCTTTTTCGTTGATTACACCATCTTTATTCGCATCTTCAAACATATAATCTCCAATCCAAACACCATTTTCACCAATTGCCATTCCTTCAGGCAATGCTGTTGGTTTTACTACTCCGTTGGCATCTTTATAATAGAAATCTGTTGCTTTTTCAAAACGTCCGATTACTTTATAGCCATAAAATTGTCCTAATGGCTGTCCGACAGCAGTACGAGTAACAACCGTTACGTCTGAACCCTGTTGTAAGGTCTGATCGTAAACACCCGATTCTGAATTCAGTTTCAATACTTTAGATCTATTCACTGAAATATTGAAATTTGATTTCCAAAGAAAATCTTTTCTCTGCATGTTAATCGTGTTAATCGTGAACTCAAAACCTTTGTTTTCAAGAGATCCAATATTAGCAAAAGGTGGCGTTGTAGCTCCTTGACCTGTTGTTCCTACATAAGCAGGAAGTGATAATCTTAATAATAAATCGTCTGTTTTCTTGTAATAAGCATCTGCTGTGATTTCAATTCTATTGTCTAGAAGTCCGATGTCTAAACCAATATTAGTCTGGTTTGATTTTTCCCATTTAAGGTCTGGATTTGCTGTATTGGTTGCAATTTGCCCGCTTCCCCAATTTGTCGCAGAAGTACCGTAAACAGAAGTATAAGCGTTATTTGGTACGCTTGAGTTACCTGTTACTCCCCATCCTGCACGTAATTTTAGGTTGCTAATTGTCTGGTTTTCTTTCAAAAATGATTCATTTGAAACTTTCCAAGCTAATGCAGCAGATGGAAACCAATCCCATTTGTTGCCTTCAGCAAATTGTGAAGATCCGTCTCTTCTAATTGTTCCTGTTAGAATATATCTATCATCAAATGTATAAGTTGCTCTTGCAAAATAAGAACTAAGCGATTTTGTAGAACTTGCATTTGAGTTTCTTGCTGTTGTTGGGTCACCTGCATTTAAATCTGTTGCTCCGTTTGTTAAATAGCCTGAACGGTAACCGTATAGATTTTCCCAGTTTTGCTCTTGAAGCTCTTGAGCCAACATCGCATTAACATTACTTTTTCCGAATACTTTATTATAAGTCAATGTATTTGTCCAAATCCAGTTTTCGCTAGTAGATTTTGTTCTTGATCCTTCTCTTACTTCGTTTGATAATGCTCCAAAAGTATAAGATGGATTAAAAGTATATCTATTTCCAAAACCATAATCTATAGAATATTGTGTTTTAAGTTTTAAATCTTTTGTAAAACCAATTTCTGCATACACATTCCCTCTAATTCCGTAATCTTTTCCGTGATTATCTTTAAGCATTGCAATTCCGAGTGGGTTGGTTTGAACGAATTCAGTTGTATCTGGTCCATCAAAAGTTCCATCAGCATTACGAGACGCTACGTTTGGAGTTTGTTTTAGTGCCGTTAAAATCACAGAATCATCATTAACTGTTGTTACCTGATTGGTTTTGTAAGTATTTAAATTTACTCCTACTTTCATCCATTTTTTTACTTGAGAATCGACTACAGCTCGAATCGTCATACGATCAAATGAAGATCCGATTATTGTTCCTTCCTGATCAAAATAAGACATTCCTAATGCATAAGTGGTAGTATCAGATCCGCCTGAAGCAGATAAATTATAACTCTGGATCAAACCTGTTTGAAATAATTCGTCTTGCCAATTTGTTCCTTCTCCTAATAAATCAGGACGAATAAAATAAGGGTCTCTTTGTACGATTCCTAAATCTGCTCTTGTGTTTTTAAGCGTTCCATATTCTTGCAAATTTAGCACTTGCAATTCTTTAGGCATTTGCTGCCATCCTACATAACTGTCAAAATTTAAAGTCAAATCTCCTTTTCTACCTGTTTTGGTTGTAACCATAATTACTCCATTTGCAGCTCGAGATCCATAAATAGCAGTTGCAGAAGCATCTTTCAAAATATCGATCGAAGCGATATCTTGCGGGTTAATTCCTGAAAGCGGATTTGTATTTAATGAACCTGAATTACCATCTATAATGACACCATCAATTACATAAATTGGCTCATTTGAACCTGTAATAGAACTTATACCACGAATACGCACCGAAGAACTTCCGCCTGGTGTACCACTATTCTGCTGAATCTGCACCCCAGCAGCTCGTCCTTGTAATACCTGATCTATAGTTGTAGAAACAGATTGCGTTACTGCTGCACTAGATATAGAAGAAATAGCTCCTGTCAAATCTGCTCTTTTTGCAGTTCCGTATCCAATAACAACAACTTCTTTCAAGTCATTTAAATTTTCTTCAAGTACAGCATCAATTTTAGTTTTATTGTTCACCGCTACTTCGTGCGGTTTATATCCGATAAAGCTAAAAACTAAAATACTATTAGTAGGAATAGATTGGAGCGTATAAGTTCCGTCAAAATTCGATACTGTACTTGTTTTAGTTCCCTTTACAATAATATTGACACCCGGTATTGGTCCGGCACCATCAGTTACAGTACCTGTAACAGTAATTTGTGCATTTACCGAAGCAGAAAATACCATCATCAGGATTAAGAACCCCAAATTCTTAAAGTATTTAGATCTGCTTTTAGTAATTAAAAAGTTAGTCATAAATAATTGGTTTAATGAGTTAATAGTTGGTTTAGTTAGTTTCTATTTGGCGACTTTAGTATTGCTTTCAATTTTTAACATTTCAAGCGAATAACAACTTATAGTCAAAACAAATATATGCAAAAAACAACAATACACAATCGGTTGCGTTAATTTTTATTCTCAATTTAAAAAAAATATCATTAAAAAAAAGAATTATACGCAGTAAAATTTAAAAAATATTAAACAATCATCAAAAACAGTATTTAATATCACGAAAACGTTAGAGATAATAAATCGTTTAATTCAAAATCTTAAAAAAAACATAAAATGTTAAATTCTTATTTTTTTTAAGCAAGTACTAAAACGATGTAGTAACCGTCGTAAAATTCGTCATAAAATAAATCTTTGTCAATCCCTTATAAAACGGGACTTAAGAAATATTAAATACTGAAAACCAATACACTAGACCCTATAATGTATATTTCTTACAAAACTTAAGAAAGAAACAATCGGTTGCTTTTATTTTATAAAAAAACTCCCTTCTAAATAACTAGAAGGGAGTTTAAAAACTACAAAAAATGAAAAATAAAATATTATAAGTTCATCTTTTTGGCGTCTTCAACAAATTGTTTCAGACCAATATCTGTTAACGGATGTTTCAACAATCCTTTAATCGCAGAAAGGGGTCCTGTCATTACATCGGAACCAATTTTGGCACAATTGATAATATGCATCGTATGTCTCACCGAAGCCGATAATATTTGAGTTTGATAATTATAGTTATCATAGATTTCTCTAATTTCCGAAATCAGATGCATTCCGTCTGTTGAAACATCATCTAAACGTCCTAAAAATGGAGAAACGTAAGTCGCTCCTGCTTTTGCCGCCAATAATGCTTGTCCAGCAGAAAATACCAAAGTTACATTGGTACGAATTCCTTTTGAAGAAAAATATTTACAGGCTTTTACACCATCACCAATCATAGGCAATTTCACTACGATCTGAGGATGTAAAGCGGCCAATTCCTCGCCTTCTCTTACCATTCCTTCAAAGTCGGTTGAGATTACCTCAGCAGAAACATCGCCCTCAACGATATTACAAATGTCAAGATAATGTTTCAGGATATTTTCTTTTCCTGTAATTCCTTCTTTTGCCATTAAAGACGGATTGGTGGTTACGCCGTCTAAAACGCCTAAAGCCTGCGCTTCTTCAATATCTTGAAGATTGGCAGTGTCAATAAAAAATTTCATAAGTTTTTTGGTTTAAGTTAAAAGTGGTTTTGCGTAAAAAAACTTTGTCAAAGTTTTAAACTTTGACAAAGTTCTCAGCATCTTGTAGTGAGTGAAAAATGTGCATTTCGATTGATTCTGCTCTTCAAAAAACCTTCAATAAAAAAAACTCACTTATTATTTTATCAAACTGACTTTTTATTCATTTCAATTTTCAAAAAACAGTAACTAAACCTTCAATCTATTTTTCTTAAATCTCAATGTAAAAAAGCCATAATCTTAATACACATTTTCGAAGTTTTTATCTAAAAAAAACATTTTTAGACATTTTAACGTTTTACAACTATCATGTTTAAAAATTTAAACTTTTTCTAGATTTTTTTTCTCACTAAGTATTTTGTAGAAACCTAACAGTCCCGATGCATCGGGGCTGTTAGGTTGAATATTTAAAATCTAAATCAATTAAATATATTGATTGATGATATTTTCAAACAATTCTTGTTTACCGCTTTGAAGATTTAATTCTCCATTTTCGTGAGCGATAGTATAAAGATCTTTTAAACCTAATTTACCGTCAGCAAAATCTTTACCTTTTCCAGAATCAAAAGAGCTGTATCTTTCTTTTCTTAATTTTTCGTATGGAGAAGAAGAAATGATTTTATCAGCAGTCAGTAAAGCTCTTGCAAAAGTATCAGCTCCACCAATGTGCGCCAAGAAGACATCTTCTAAGTCTGTAGAGTTTCTTCTAATTTTAGCATCAAAATTAACTCCACCACCTTGTAATCCGCCAGCTTTTAAGAAAACCAACATTGCTTCAGTAGTTTCTTGGATGTTATTTGGAAATTGATCTGTATCCCATCCGTTTTGGTAATCACCTCTGTTAGCATCGATACTTCCTAACATTCCAGCTTTTGCAGCCACTTCTAATTCGTGTTGGAAAGTATGTTGTGCTAAAGTAGCGTGGTTTACCTCGATATTGATTTTGAAATCTTTATCTAAACCATAATTTTTTAAGAATCCAATTGCAGTTGCTGAGTCAAAATCGTATTGGTGTTTAGATGGCTCCATTGGTTTTGGTTCGATGAAGAAAGTTCCTTTGAAACCTTGAGCTCTTGCGTAATCCCTAGACATTGCTAAGAATTGTGCCATGTGGTCTAATTCTCTTCCCATATCTGTGTTTAGCAAAGACATATATCCTTCTCTACCTCCCCAGAATACATAGTTTTCTCCTCCTAAAGCGATTGTAGCGTCTAAAGCCAATTTTACTTGTCCACCAGCTCTTGCTACTACATTAAAATCAGGATTTGTAGCCGCACCGTTCATGAATCTTGGGTTTGAGAAACAGTTTGAAGTTCCCCAAAGCAATTTAATTCCAGAGTCTGCTTTTTTCTGTTTTAAGTAATCTGTAATGAATGCCAAACGTTTTTCTGATTCTGCGAAAGTTGGCCCTTCGTTAATCAAATCGTAATCGTGGAAACAGAAATAATCGAATCCCATTTTGCTAATGAATTCAAAAGCAGCATCTGCCTTATCTTTAGCTGCCTGATACGGATCTGATGAAGCATCCCAAGCAAATTGCTGCGTTCCTGGTCCGAATGGATCGCTACCCTGTCCGCAGAATGTATGCCAATAAGCGATAGCAAATTTAAAGTGCTCGCGCATTGTTTTTCCAGCCACAACTTGGTCTGGATTGTAATATTTAAATGCCAAAGGATTGTCAGACTCTTTTCCTTCAAACTTAATTTGGCCAATACCTTTGTAGTATTCTTTATCTCCTAAAACTATCATTTGATTCTTTTATTTATTTGTTAATATTAATTCTAATTCTTGTTTCCATTTTTTATAAGCTGCTTCGTATTCCTCTTTATTTTTTAGAGGCAAAAAAGTCATTACGTGATCGTTTGTCGTAATTCCTGAACCAAATTTTTCAAAGTCACCATCTGTCAAGCCTACTGCTCTTGCCGCTCCTACTGCTCCGGTTGTATTGTAAATTTCTATTTCATATCCAATTAATGTGGCAACTGTATTAGAGAAAATTTCGGAACGGAATAAATTATCATTTCCGGCTCTAATTACATTAATCGTTGCATTGTCATCTTTCAAGCATTCCATTCCGTACACAAAAGAAAACGCAATGGCTTCCAAAGATGCTCTGAATAAATGTGCGCTGGTATGAATATTAAAATTCAAGTTTAAAATATGAGATCCAATGTTTTTATTATTGAACATTCTTTCGGCTCCATTTCCAAACGGAATAACAACCAATCCTTGTGAGCCAACATTTATCTGAGACGCCTTTTCATTCATTTCTTCATACGACTCATTTCCGATATTGTTTCGCATCCATCGGTATTGAATTCCTGCTCCATTAATATTCAGTAATTTTCCAACTCTCGGATTTGATTCTGTATAATTTACATGAACAAAGTTGTTTACACGAGTACTTTTTCCTGAATTTGTTTCTGTAACAGCATAGAAAACGCCTGATGTACCACCAGTCGCTGCAACTTCTCCCGGACGAAGCACATTCAATGACAAAGCATTATTTGGCTGATCTCCTGCTCTGTAGACGATCGGAATTCCTGCAGGAAGACCAGATTCTTGTGAAGCTTTTTCAGTAACAACACCTTGATTCGTAAAATTCTCTACAATTTTTGGAGTTAATATTGTATCGATTCCGTAATATTCTAAAAGCCAGTCGGCTACTTTATTTTCTTTATAATCCCAAAGCATTCCTTCAGACAAACCATTTTTGGTAGTCGTTACTTCGCCCGTTAATTTCAAAGCGATGTAATCTCCCGGAAGCATATATTTAGAGATCTTATTGTAAACTTCAGGTTCGTTTTCTTTCACCCATTTTAGCTTTGAAGCAGTAAAATTTCCTGGCGAATTCAATAAATGCGACATGCATTTTTCTTCTCCAATTTCGGCGAAAGCCTTATTTCCAATTTCAACCGCACGGCTGTCACACCAGATAATTGAATTTCGAAGCGCATTTCCGTCATTGTCCACAATCACCAATCCGTGCATTTGGTACGAAATACCAATTCCCTGAATTTTAGAGGCATCAATATTTGCTTCTTTAATCGCTCTTTTAGTCGCTGTACAAATGTGCTGCCACCAAATTTCAGGATCTTGTTCTGCCCAGTCTGGGTGAATCGAAAGGATTTCCATTTCGTTCTGCGGTTCATTCAGAACGATTACTTTTTTGCCCGTTTCTGCTTCTACCAAGGCCGCCTTGACAGAAGAACTTCCAATATCATATCCGATATAATACATACTATAATGATTCTCTTATTATTAATTTTGTCGGCACATAACACTTCGTTTCTTCGTCATGCGTAATAAATGCCGCTGCTTTGGTTCCTAGTTCTTTAAAATCAGTTGAAACAACCGAAATTCCTTTGTATATAAACTTTTTCATTGGGGTTTCGTTATAAGATAAAAATCCAACGTCTTTCCCTGGTTCATAATCTTTCTCTTTGCACTGTTCTAAAAAGTGTCCCAAAATTCGGTCGCTTACACTGATATATGCAATTCCTTTCTCGATATTGAACTTTTTTGGATCTGTAATCACTTCATATTCAAAACCAAAATCGGCACAGAATTTTTTAAAATATTCTACCGTTTCCCACGGATGATTTGTAAAATCTGGATATACAAATTGTATTTTTTTATACTTTTTAAACAGATCTGCTGCTTCTTTTAAAGACTCATAAAACGCTTTCCCGAAATCCTGAAAAACATAATTATTCGCTTTATCTGCTCTAATATTCCAGTCAATCAAAAGCAGTTTATCTTTTGAGATTGCCGACAATGCTGGCGGAATATCCTTGTGGTCAAAATTCATTACCACATATTTGTAATATTTCCCGATTCCGTTATTAATGATCGTTTTAAAAACATCAATATTATAATGGTGAAACTGCACATCGATAATCACATTATCAGGCAAATTATTCACAACCGAATGATACAAAACCTCCTTATATGCCTTAAACGTATCCAAAACCAAAAGCACTTTTCTTGTTTCACCCGCTACATAATAGCCTTTGTTAGGCACAGAATCGATTACTTTTTGATCTTTTAAAATTGAATACGCCTTAAAAACCGTATCTCTTGAAAGCTGATATGTTTTGCAAATCACATTTACAGACGGGAGCAAATCTCCCTTTTGCAAAATATTTTCCGCAATAGCATTTGTAATTCCGTCAACCAACTGCTGGTACTTCGGAATATCACTTTCGTGATTTATTATAAATTCAAATTTTTCTTCTTCTTTTAGCATACCGTTCTGTTCCGTTCTGTTATGCTAAAGTAGCTAAAAATCTTTTATAAAAAATTATTTTTTACATGAATTATGTTATTTTTTTTTAGCTTCGGAAGAGCGTAATATTTATAGAAAATTAAAGTGCACATAGATTAAAAACTCCGGCGGAGCGACACATTTATCGCAAAATAATATATCACCCCGCTGGGGCTTTTTACAATTGGGCGTTCTAAAAATTCTATAAATATTTCGTCCCTCTGGGGCTTCGCGAGTAACTCCAAATAAGACTCCCATCTTTGTCGAGTTTCTTTTAGAGATTTCTCCTCCGTCGAAATGACCAACTAGATGAAATATCTATAGTATTTTTTTCTATCATAGCTCTGGAAGAGCGTAATATTTATAGAAAATTACAATCCTCACCTATTAAAAGCTCCAGTGGGGCGACATATAACACATCATTATAAAACTCAAAAACAACACAACCGATTGTATTTTTTTTCAAATTTTTTTACACAGAAAAACTAATCTATTAATCTTCTTATTCCGTAAGGATCTATTGTGATAATCGAACCATCTTCTAAATAATCGATTTTGGTTACTTTCATGCTTCGCAAATGTGTTACTCCTTTTGACAAACTAGAATCGTGGTAAAACAAATACCATTCACCTTCTACTTCGCAAATCGAATGATGCGATGTCCAACCCACAACTGGATTCAAAATTCTTCCTTGATATGTAAAAGGCCCATACGGATTATCGCCAATTCCATAACATATAAAATGTGTATCTCCCGTCGAATAAGAGAAATAATATTTTCCGTTATATTTATGAACCCAAGAAGCTTCAAAAAAACGACGGTCGTTATCGCCTGCTTTTATAACTTCTCCATTTTCATCCAGAATTAAAATCTCTTTTGGTTCTTCGTCAAATTCCAACATATCTTCTCGAAGTCTAGCTACAATAGGGCCTAACTCTTTTTCATTTGCTAAAGGTTCTTCATTATTCTGATCGTATTTGTTATTTCGGTATTTCTGAAGCTGTCCGCCCCAAATTCCTCCAAAATAGATATAATGTTTGCCATCCTCGTCTTCAAAAACCGCTGGATCAATACTGTAACTTCCTTTTATAGCCTCTTTTTCAGGAATAAAAGGTCCAACAGGCGAATCTGAAATAGCCACTCCAATCTGGAAAATTCCGTTAGCGCGTTTGGCAGGAAAATACAAATAATACTTTCCGTTTTTGTGGGCTGCATCTGGCGCCCACATTTGTTTTTCCGCCCAAGCAACATCGTCTACGTGTAGCGCTACGCCATTATCAACCGCTTCTGATGAAATATCTTCCATCGAAAAAACGTGATAATCCTCCATCCCAAAATGATCTCCATTGTCATTAAATGGAATTCCAGCATCGATGTCGTGTGAAGGATAAATATAAATTTTACCATTAAATACATGTGCCGAAGGATCGGCTGTATAAATGTGTGATACTAAAGGCTTTGAAATCGCCAGTTCATTAATTTCCTCAAAATTAATGTGTTCAATGCTATCTTCAGGCATAGTGATATTTTGTTTAAATAATTAAGTTCTTCGTTCTTTAAGTTCTGTTTCGATTTGCACTTCCATTTCTTTATTGATTTTATAGAAAAACAGCAATCCAGCTCCAATTAAAAAAGGGATTGCAGGGAAAATACTCACTAGTAATTTGATTCCGTTTATAGCTGTTTCTGATTGTTGAGAAGCATTTGGAACGTAATGGAAATAGCCTAAAAACAGGGTTGTTAAAGCGCCACCAACACTTAATCCTGTTTTCAATCCAACCATCATTGCAGAGAAAATAATGGCCGTTGCACGACGGTTATTCAGCCATTCTGAATAATCGGCAACATCGGCAATCATAGCCCAAAGAATTGGTATTGTGATTCCGTAGAAAAATCCGTGTAAGATTTGAGAAAAAAACATCAATCCAATTGAAGCTGGCGGAAAGAAATAGAAAGCAATAATGAATAAAGTCGAAATGAATAAAAACACTCCAAAAACATTTCGTTTTCCATATTTGTCTGCCAAGTTCTTAGATAATGTAATACCGACAATCATAAAGATAATTCCTCCCGCATTGAATAAACCGAAGCCCGCAGAAACTGGATCATTACCAAAATGATTTAGCCCAATCGTAGTTAGAAAATCTAATATTGGCTGAATAAAAACGGCTAACTGTTCTTTGTTTACATAGTTTTCAAAATAATATACATAAGAACCGCCTTTCATCGCCAGGGTCACAAAAACCAAAGTCGTCAGGGTAAGCATAATTACCCAAGGTCTGTTTTTGATTAAATCGCTTAAATCTTCTTTAACGCTTGATTTTTGTTCTGGTTTCGGAATGATTCTTTCTTTTGTCGTTAAAAAAGTAATTAAAAGCATGATCGTTCCAATAATTGCCAGAGCAGTCATTACTTTCTCGATTCCAATTGCTTTATCGCCATTTCCAGCACTTTTAATAATTCCAAGCATAAAAACCTGAACAAAAAACTGAGCAAACATAACCGCCACAAAACGGTAGGAAGACATACTGTTTCTTTCTTTCATATCGCCTGTAATCACACCACTTAAAGCAGAATACGGCAAATTGTTTCCTGCATAAAAAAGCAACAATAAAGTATATGTTACAACGGCATAAATTACTTTTCCTTTATAAGAGAAATCGGGAGTTGAAAATGCTAATAAGGCCACTACTCCAAGCGGAATCGCTGTTATTAAAATCCATGGTCTGAATTTTCCCCACTTGGTACTCGTTCTATCTGCTACAACTCCAATAATTGGGTTAAAAATAAAAGCGGCGATTAATCCAACGATCAGCATAATAATGGAAGAATCAGTTGGCGACAAGCCGTAAATATCGGTGTAGAAATACGCCAGATAGGTCATCAAAGTTTGAAAAACGAGATTGGCAGCAAGATCTCCTAAACTGTATCCAATTTTTTCTTTGATGGATAGTTTTTGTGAAATTTTAGTCATTGGTGGGTTTGTGGTCATTTTGTTGGTTAGTTAGTTTTTACTCCTGCAAGGTTTTCATAACCTTGTAGGTTTCCTATTGATTAAAACTGCTCTTCAATTTTATGCCTACAAGGTTATGAAAACCTTGCAGGAATGCAAATTATAATTAAAACAATCGGTTGTGTAAAATTAGACAAAAAAACATATTATGCAAATTTACTTCACTTTATTTAAGTTATTTTTCAAACCACAACCGATTGTCGGGTAATTCATCAATCCTTACGCCATTTTATTATTTATTCTTTGGTCTCTTTAAGATTTAAAATACTATCGTAAGCTTTTTTATGTCTTAAAGTTGCATCAAATGGTAACGGATAATTTGTTCTTCCTTTTATCGGCCAATCATTTAACCAAGATTGTCCATCATGAACGCCCCAAAAAGTAACTCTACTGATTTTATCTTTGTGTTTCAAAAATAATTTAAAAATCGAAGCGTAACGTTCTGCAAGCTTGTTTTGAATAGAATCTGGCAATGCTTTAGGATACGGATTCATTTTCGCGCTTCCTTCAAAATTTTGACTAATTTCTGCCCCTTTTAAATCCCACGGATTTGGCAATACTGTAATATCTAATTCTGTAAACGCTACTTTAACTCCTAAAGCCGAATACTCTAAAATACTTTTCTCAATTTCTTCTATTGACGGGCTTCCTAACCTCCAATGTCCTTGAATTCCAATGCCATCTACTTTTCCTCCTTCTGCTTTTATTTTTTTGATTAAGGCAATCGCTCCTGCCCTTTTTGCTGGTTCTTCAATATTATAATCGTTATAATACAATTCTGCTTTAGGATCTGCTTTTGCCGCTAATTTGAATGCATCAACAAGATATTTCTCTCCGAGTGTTTTCAAAAAAACAGATTGTCTCAAAGTTCCGTCCTCATTTAAAGCTTCGTTTACAACATCCCAAGAATTGATTTTTCCTTTGTATTTGGAAACAATCGTATTGATATGATCTTGCATAAAAGCTTTCATTTCTGTGCTGTCTGCGATTTTCTCCATCCAAGGTGCCAATTGGCTGTGCCAAATCAAAGTATGTCCGTGAATAAACATTTTATTCTTTTCTCCATACGCGACAAATTTATCTGCTAAAGTAAAATCATATTTGTCTTTTTGCGGATGTACATACATAGATTTCATAATATTCTCAGCCGTAATTGCATTAAATTCTTTTCGAATAAGAGAATCTTCTTTAGCATTTTTGACTTCGATTTGATCCGCACTTAAAGCGGTTCCAATATAAAAATCGCTTTTATAAGCATCTTTTAATGAAGGCGTTTCTTTTTGCGAAGTGCAGCTCATAGCCAATAAAGTCGTGACGGCAAATAAATAAGGTTTAATAAATTTCATATCTTTTGGTTTAATAGTTAATAGCTTTTATTCGTTTAGTTTTGTCCATTCCTGAACAGAAGAATCATTCCTTTCTAAAACTCTCTGGCGGCCCCAAATACGACTCCAAAACTTTTCCTTCTTCCGTTTCAATTACAATTTTTTGAAGCACTAAAGCAGAATCAATCGCATAAATTTTCAAAACATGATTTCCTGCATTTTCTATTTGATGAGTTGAGGTTATAATTTTAATATTGTTTGCCACCGATTCTGCCCAATTTTTCTCCGAAGAATCTTCGTTGAGGTTCATAATTTGAGGTTTTTCTGAATCGAAAGCAATTCCGTATTTTAATCCGTCCCCTATTTTAAAATTGATTGTCGGCGAAAAATATGCTTTTACCTTTACTTTTCCTTTACTGAAAAAACAAACATCATATTCTAATCTTGGCGATTGTTCTGAAATTTCAAACGGTTGAATATTTGAAGGCTTTATAGTTATTCCAGAATCTGTTTTACCCAAATTTGGAATTAAAGTCCATTTTACTAAATCTGAATTTATAGCTTTAGAATAATTTTTACTTTCTATTGAAATGTAGCCGTTATTCTCTATAAAACCGTGAGCATTTTCTAAATTTTTAGTAATCGATGTTTCAACCTTTGGAGAATTCTCAGTCGAAATTTTTGCTTGAGCTTTGATTGAAATTTCAACTGTTTTTGTTTTCGGAATCACATTTTTTTCTGGCTGTTGCCAATTATCGTAACCAATATGCGTTTGTGCCATCATGTGATTCCATTTGCCATTTGCCAATTTCGTATGATAATAATTGGTAAGCTCACTATCTTTTTCAAATAACTCTTTTACTTTTTCAGCATACGCATTTGCAACGGCATTACCTTGTGCTACATACAGCTGATTTTTGGCTGTTGCAACATACATTTCATTTAAATTGGAACTAGCCAAAACTGGAAACAAAACCAATTGGTAAAAAGCATCTTTATATTCTGGTTGTAATTTTTCGTTAATAGAATTGGCTTTTTCTACCAACTTTTGATAATCAGCAACAACTCGATCAGCTTCGTTATAATTGGTTACGCTGTATGTTTTAGCATCTAATAATTCCGGTTTTCTTCGCGCGTTGTATTTGGTATATAATTTTAAAATAGTGGCAATTTCTTCTGTAAACTGATTTCCGAAATTTTCTTTTGCCCAATTCACATAATAATCTTCCAAATTCTCTGCATTAAACTTTTCAGGATTCCAAGCCATATCCAAGAAAAAGGCAATCGGAAATTCCATTGGTTTGATATCGCCTACATTTACAATCCAGATTTTATCAACTCCATATTGATATGCTAAATCCATTTGTTCCCAAGTACGCTCAATTTGGTTCGTATTGATCCATTTATAATTTCTTGGCCCTCCAACATAATCGTAATGATAGTAAATTCCGTAACCGCCTTTTCTTGGTTTTGAATCAAGCTCTGGAAGTTTTCGAATATTCCCCCAATTATCATCACACAATAATAGTGTTACATCATCTGGAACAGTCATTCCTTTGTCGTAATAATCTTGAACTTCTTTGTAAAGCGCCCACATTTGAGGCGTTTCTTCAATCGGTTTTTTAGTTACTTCTTGAATGATATTTCGTTGGGTTTTGACAATATTTTCTAATAAATCAATTGCAGTTCCTTCGGTCATAGGTTCATCGCCGTCGCCACGCATTCCGATTGTAACAATGGTTTCTTTATTTCCCATTCGTTTAATTCCGTCTTTCCAGAAATTAATCAAGGCTTCCGAATTGGTATTAAAATCCCATTTCCCATTTGATTTTCCCCATTCTGCGTGTGCTCTTGTTAATGGTTCATGATGCGAAGTTCCCATCACAATCCCGTAGTCATCGGCCAAAACAGCATTCTGCGAATCTTCAACATAAAACATTCTGCCCCACATTGCTGGCCACAAATAATTGCCTTTCATTCTCAGAATCAATTCAAAAACCGTATCATAGAATTTTGAATTGAATCCGCCAT
Organism: Flavobacterium sp. GW823-FHT06G12; assembly: GCF_058794775.1. Lineage (NCBI taxonomy): Bacteria > Pseudomonadati > Bacteroidota > Flavobacteriia > Flavobacteriales > Flavobacteriaceae > Flavobacterium > Flavobacterium sp. GW823-FHT06G12. The sequence goes on along the minus strand of NZ_JBXAHE010000001.1, from coordinate 10,185 downwards.
ATTTCTCAAAAGCCCATCCTGTTAAAGCTGGAGCTTCATCATTTATAAAAATTCCACGATATTTTACTTTTGGTTCTCCCTGCGTGTGAACTCCAGGCAAAACATGTAATTCTGATTGTTTTTTCACTGGAACATCTGCCCAAAAATACCAAGGCGAAATTCCAATTTGATTCGATAAATCGTAAATTCCGTAAATCGTTCCTCTTTTATCTGAACCTGCGATTACAAGCGCTTTTTTAATTCCTTTAAACGGATTTTCAACAATCTGTGTTGTAAATTTTTCCCATTTTCCCTGAAGCGCACTTCTGTCGATTTTTCCTTTTTGGACTAATTGATCGATGATTTTACTTTTTCCTAATGTTCCAATTATGACAACAAAATCTTCTCCTTCAGAAATTTTTTTAATTCTTTTTGGATATAAATCTGAAACTTTAAAAAGATCATTTTCTAAATGTCCAACCACTTTTAAAACTCCTGCATAATCTTTATCATCAACTAAAATCGAAGCCGTTTTTCCTTTACTTACTAAAGGAAAGTTTCCTGCAGAAGCCTGATTGACTACATATTTATCTGGATTTATAGCGTACGAATTTGTACTTAATCCGATTAGGAGAAGTAATAGAATTAGACATGAAGCTTTAATTTTTAAACACATAGAATCATAGATTTTCTTTGTCTGCAAAAGGTATTTTATTTGTTTAAACAAACATAGTTTCTGTTGTTTTAAATCCGACAGGTTTAAATTCATTACAATTAGCACCAGTTTTGTCATTTCGACGTAAGGAGAAATCTTCGCAAGAAACTCTACAAAGATTGGGTTTACGTTTTGGAGCTACTAACGAAGATTTCTCCTTACGTCGAAATGACAAAACAGTACGTTTATAATCTTAAACCTAACCGGTTTAAAAAAATGTTAGGATACTTAACTTTATTTATAGACCCAATTTATAACCAATTCCCATTTCCAAACCTCTCAATTCAGCAAGACCTTTTAATCTTCCCGTTAAAGAATAACCTGGATAAGTTTCTGTCGCTTCATCAACTCGATGAAGAAAACCATGATCGGGACGCATTGGAAGACTTATTTTGGTTTTGTTCATCAACAACAATAATTTCTCCACAATTATTTCCATTTTAACATCGCCGTTTAAATGTTCTGATTCCCTGAAAATAGTTTCGCTTTCGCGGATAGTATTTCTAAGATGTAAAAAGTGAATTCTATTTCCAAAATCGTCTATTATTTTTTCAAGATTATTTTTTGGATCTGCACTTAATGAGCCTGTACAATAACACAATCCGTTTGCTGTTGAAGGAACGGCGTTGAAAATAGCTTTCAAATCGGATTCTGTCGAAACGATTCTTGGAAGTCCTAAAACCGAAAACGGTGGATCGTCTGGATGAATCGCTAATTTTTGTCCGTTTTGTTCTGCGATTGGCGTTACTTCAGATAGAAAGTAAATCAGGTTTTCTCTTAGTTTTTCGTTATTAATAGCAGCATAATTATCTAAAAGCGATAAAATCTGTTCTGCCGTAAAATTAATTTTGCTTCCTGGCAATCCCAGTAAAACATTTTTAAACAGTAAAGCTTTTTCATCTTCAGATAATTGATTACCAAATTTTAAAGCTTTTTCTTTTTCAGTATCAGAATAATCATTTTCAGAATTCGGTCTTTTCAAAAGAAACACATCAAAATAAGTAAATGCATCCTGATTGTATAGTAAAGCTTTGCTTCCATCTTCATTTATAAAATTATGATTGGTTCTTACCCAATCCAGAATTGGCATAAAATTGTAGGTTATAATTTTGATACCGCAATCTGCCAGATTCTTTAAACTGATTTTATAATTTTCAATGTATTGCAAATAATTTCCAGAAGCGCGTTTGATTTCTTCATGAACCGGAAGACTTTCAACCACAGTCCATTCCAAACCATAATTGCGAATGATTTCCTGTCTTTCTTTTATTGCTTCAATCGTCCAAATATCTCCAACCGGAATTTGATGCAATGCGGTTACAATTCCCGTTGCTCCAGCTTGTTGAATATCGATCAACTTGACGCTATCACTTGGACCGAACCATCTCATGGTTTGTTGCATTTTTATCATACTTCTCTTTTTTTATGCCACGAAGGCGCTAAGTCACAAAGTTTTATTTAAAAAAACTTAAAGGCAAAATACTTCGCGCCTTTGCGAGCTATTTCATCTAGACTTAAAATCCTATACTATTTCCGCCATCAACAGGCAAAACTGTACCAGTAGTATATTTTGATTCGCTTAAAGCGAAATAATATACCGCATCTGCAATGTCTGAAGGTTCTCCTAAAAAGCCCATTGGAGTTCTTCCTAATACTTTATTTTTTCTTTCTGGATCATTATCCAAAGCAGCAGCAGACATTTTGGTTTTAATAAATCCAGGAGCAACACAATTTACACGTATTCCTGCCGGCGCTAATTCAGTTGCCATTGCACGTGTCATCGATTCAATTGCGCCTTTACTTGCCGAATAAGCAATTACTTTTGGGATTCCGTATTGAGATGCCATCGAACTAATGTTGATGATACTGCCGCTTCCGTTAGATTTCATATTTTTTATAACTTCGCGACTTACCGCAAAAACACTCAACAAATTGGTATGAATTATCGAAAGAAAATCTTCATCAGTTACCTCTGGAATTTCTTTTTTCATGTTGATTCCAGCATTATTTACCAAAATATCAATTGAATTTTCTTTTGTGATGCTTTCAATCATCACAGGAATTCCAGCTAGATTATTTAAGTCAAAAATTATTGGAATAGCATTTTCTCCAATTTCCTTACAAGCATCTTCTGTTTTTTCTTTTGATCTTCCAATTATGTAAGTTTTTATTCCGTTATCACATAATTTCTTTGCTGTCGCAAAACCTAAACCTGAATTTCCTCCAGTTACAATTGCTGTTTTCTTACTCATAATTTTCTATAAAATATATTTTTTGTATACAGATGAAACGGATTTGCTATCGCGAAATCGCTGATTTACGCGGATTTTTTTTCTCACTTTCATTAAAAAAATCCTCCTTTTTTCCGTGTCTTTGCGATAGCAAATCCGTTTTATCTGCGTTACAATTACTCAAATTTATTATCCATTTCCTGGCGCAAAAGGAAATTTTAATGATTCAAAATGCTCTAAAGTTTGTGTTGGTTTTTCTACTCCCGCTGGAAGTTCTTTCCCTGAAAACTGCTGAAAATATAGCAAACATGCATCGCGCCACCATTTTGCTTCTTTATACTGAATTTCTAATAGCATTTTTACTTCGTTAAAACGTTCGCTGTCAATATATTTTTCGGTTTTCTTCCAAACATTCTGCATCTCTTTTACCTGATTTACGCCTTCCTGATATTTCAATGCCATGCCATTCCAAAGTGTCTGACCGTTTTTCAGTTTATAATCCCATGAAACATGATGAAACCATAAAAGATCTTTTTCTGGGCAAGTTTCTAAATTATCAAAAAGTGTTTCAACTTTGGGTGCATATTGTGCAGTCGCATTAGTTCCCGTTTTTGATCGGTCAAAACCAATTCCGTTTTTGTCGGCTTTATGATAATACGTTGGATTCCATTCTGGTCTTGATAAATTAGAAACCCAAGGTCCTGGCCCGTAATGATGCCCCGTATCCATAATATGATGTAAACCCAGCGGTGTCATATAATTTACAACCGCTTCTCGCGATTCAATCATGATATCTTTTACAGGTTTAATGAAGTTTTCGTCATTCGAAAAAGTGCTTCTCAGCCATTCGTCCGCAATACTATCAGAATCTAAATACGGATTCCAAGCCAATCGCCCAAAACCATACCAATTTGCTTGTGCAAAAGGATGTCCTGTCCAGTTTAAATCGTTTCCGATATTGGCAACGCCAGCAATTCCAGTTAGTTTATTTTGATATAGAGTTCCGTCTACAACTTTCGCAACAGTCGAACCTTTTCCTTTTTGATAGGTATCAGATTCCAGAACTTCTTGAAATAATTTAGGCAGAAAAACCAAATGCGTACTGAAACCTAAATACTCCTGCGTGATTTGAAATTCCATCATTAAAGGCGTTTTCGGCATCGCGCCAAATAACGGATGAAAAGGTTCTCTTGGCTGAAAATCGATTGCTCCATTTTTGACCTGAACAATTACATTTTCTTTGAATTTTCCATCATAAGGCTGAAATTCAGCGTAAGCTTGTTTGGCACGATCATTAGCATCATGTTCAGAATATACAAATGCTCTCCACATAATTACACCGCCAAAAGGCGCAACAGCATCAGCAAGCATATTTGCTCCATCAACGTGATCTCTTCCATAGTTTTGTGGACCTGGCTGACCTTCAGAATTGGCTTTCACCAAAAATCCTCCAAAATCTGGAATTCGTTTATAGATTTCTGCTGCTTTACTTTTCCACCAATCAACTACTTGAGCATCTTTTGGGTCGGCTGTTTTTAAGTTTCCAATTTCGATCGGTGCCGAAAATCTTGCTGTTAAATAAACTTTTATTCCGTAAGGTCTAAAGACATTTGCCAAAGCTTCAACTTTTTCTAAATATTGTGGAGTCAGAATTAAAGCATTGGCATTTACATTAGTCAAAACCGTTCCGTTAATTCCGATTGAGGCATTCGCTCTAGCGTAATCAATATAGCGTTCATCGATAAAATCTGGAAGTTTCTGCCAATTCCAAAGCGAAAATCCAGCATAACCTCTTTCGACTGTTCGATCTAAATTATCCCAATGATTCAGGATTCTGATATTTGTTTTTGGAGAATCAGCAATATTTAAATTCTTAATCGATTTATTAGTCTGCAATATTCTCAGGAAATTGAAAACTCCATATAAAACGGCAACGTCATTTTTTCCTGTAATAATGATTTGTTTTTTGTTTTTAAAAGAAATGGATCTGATAATAAAACCTTCGTCATTTATTTTTTCAAAATCAGATTTCAGTTCATTTTTGATTTCAGCATTTAAACTTATTTGCGAACCAACAATTAGATTATTTTCTCCTTTTATATCTGATTTGATTTCTGGAATAACACTCAGCATATCTTCAAAAGCTGTTTTAAGTTCTTTCTCCGCAATTTTAATGGTTTCTGAATTTCCTAAAACAACAATTCCTTTAAGATTGTTTTTGTATTCTGAAGCCATTGCAGAATTACTCACGGCATTATACTGAAGCCATAATTTATAATCCTTTTGTGCCAAAGCCGGAAAGGAAATCAAAAGAAACAGGAAAACAAATCTTAATGAAGTCATCTGGTTTTAATTTATTCTTTACAATCACTATTTTAAAAGAATCAATGTTTTATTCTCAATTAAGAATATTTAATAAAATTTTAATTTAAAAAATAAACAATCTTAAATAAAACAACAATTGCAATCGGTTGCGTAAAAATATAAGATTGTTATTTAAGAAAAAAATTTTAACGCTGCTTTTTTCAAAAAAATAATTTTATTAACAAATAAAGGCAGGATAATTTAAAAAACTATCCTGCCTATAGTACCGTAAATTTTAGATTTTAAGAATTCAGAGATTAGAATTCTTTACTGACACTTTATCTTTTGTAATATGCTACAATACTGGCTTTTGCCAAAGTCTGATTCCAAAGATTAAACCCTACTACTGCCGGATTTGTATTCTCATCTGTTCCCAATTTATCAGTTTTTAAAGCATAAACGGTAATGATATATTGATGATATCCGTGACCAACTGGCGGACAAGGCCCTCCAAATCCTTTAATACCGTAATCGGTAACACTTTGAATTGCTCCTTTTGGAACAAGATTTTTAGTTCCTGCGTTGGTTACCAATTCGTTTACATTTGCTGGAATATCAACTACAACCCAGTGCCAGAATCCGCTTCCTGTCGGCGCATCTGGATCGTACATAGTTACGGCAAAACTTTTGGTTCCTTCTGGAGCATTTTTCCAAGACAACTGTGGAGATTGGTTTTCTCCTGAACATCCAAAGCCATTGAATTCCTGAACTTTTGTAGTTTCCCCTCCTAAATCTTTACTAGTTAAGGTAAATGTTTTTTGTGCAAAAATAGATGTCGAGAAAATCGCTGACATCGCTAAAATTAAACTAAGCTTTTTCATTTTATCTGATTTAAAATTTTAAGCAAAGTTAGATTTGGAATAACTGAATAATTTTAGGAAAAGGTTCAAAAACTGTTGCAAAAAGTTCAAACTGCTTTATGATGTTTTGGAGTTACGCCATATTTGATTTTATAAGCCTGACTGAAGCTTGAAAGATTTTCGTAACCGGCTTCAAAATAAACTTCAGAAGGGCTTTTTTCCTGACTCAACAAATAATGCGCATGTTCAAGCCTTTTGTTTTGAAACCATTTTATAGGAGATTCTGAATAGTATTTTTCGAATTCTCTTTTAAAAGTCGAAACACTCATATTACATAAAAAGGCTAATTCTTTTAAAGTCAGTTTGCTTAAATGACTGTTTTCGATAGTTCGAATGAATTTTTGCGCAGCATCATCACTGTTTGTAGTTAAAGAATAAAGAAAATTAGTTCCATATTTATCAATGAGATAGAACATAATTTCTTCAAATTTTACTTCTAATAATTTTGGCTGAATAGCTTTTGAAAGGTTAGCAATATCGACCAAACTTTCTACAAAACGTTTTAGAAAATCATCATAATCAAACGCATAAACTGATTTTAACTCACTAGATTCTGAATTTTCAGATTCCATTTTTCTAATGAAATTATGAAGCATTTCGTTAGAAAAAAACAAAAGAACACTTTTATAAAGAGAAGTTTCAGAAGTTCTTTTTTCTGTCATTAAACAATTTCCAGATCTCATTATAATAAACTTAGAAGGTGTTATTGACAAGGCTTCATTGTCAAAAATAACTTCTTTTGTTCCTTCAATCAAAAAACTAATTATGTTTTGATTGAGAATAATCTGCTGTTTCGAAACGTCTTTAGAACTATTGTAACTCACAACATGCACCTGTTGTGATTTTTCTAAATTCATTTCGTCTGGAAGTGTAATTGTTTTCATAAAAATATTGGCTTACCAAATAAATCGATAAGCCTTATTATTTTAAATATTCTTGATTTTATTTCTGAGTAGATTCTCTTGCGAGTACTTCTGTGTTTAAAAAAGTAATTTCTTTAGCGTCATCATTTTTAGCCGATTTCAAATTCTTGATAATGATTTCTGCTGCCGCCTTTCCCATTTTTTCAGCTGGGTGTGTTATAGTCGACAAATTAGGATCGATAATCTGCGAAATCGGATCATTATTAAAACCAATTACTTTAAATTCTTCTGGCACTTTTATACCGCGTTTTTTAGCCGTTTGTACGGCGCTTACAGCAATAATATCTCCAGGAGCAAATAATCCGTCTGGCATTGGTTTCAAATCAAATAAAGCATTGCTTGCTTTCACACCGTCTTCGTAAGTAACTGAATTTAAATTGACAATCAAGTTTTCGTCTATATCAACATTATGATCTTTCAAGGCTTCAATATAGCCTCTTTTTCTTTCATTATATAAATTTCCTAATTCTGATCCTGCCGTAATGTGTGCAATACGAATACAGCCCTGCTCAATAAGATGTTTTGTAGCTTTATAACCTGCTGAGTAATTATCAATTACAACTCTAAAAGTATTATAATCTTTAGGAACTCTATCGACAAAAACTAACGGAATATTATTGTTTGAAAATTGATGAAAATGTGACGTATCGCGCGTTTCCATTGCCAACGAACAAATTACACCACTCACACGATTACTGTAAAGAGATTTCGCCATATTGACTTCTTCTTCATAGGAGTCATGTGACTGCATAATGATTACAGTATAATCAGACTTTTGAGCCGTAATTTCGATTCCGCTGATTAATGAAGATAAAAAGGGCTGTGTAACTGTTGGAATTAAAACCCCAATGGTTTTAGTTTTATTACCTCGTAAACCTGCAGCCAAAGTATTAGGAACAAATCCCATTTCTTCTGCAGTTTTTTTCACTTTCTTTATCGTTTTATCACTAATTGTGTGATGGTCTTTTAAAGCTCGTGAAATGGTCGATGTTGCCAAATTAAGTCTTTCAGCAATATCATAAATCGTTACATGTTTATTTTCTTCCATAAAAACAACTAATAGAAGATGTAAATATAAACTATTTTCTCTCACGTTTATATTTTCAAAAATCACTTAAAAACTAAAACACATTACCTATGTTTCCTATCTTTTAAAATTTTACCATCTTTCGTAAACTCCAAATCAATATTATTGGTTAAATCGACATCCAAATCTTTATGCCCATAGTCTATATGAGTAATTTTTTCATTAGGATAATTTTTGGCAACATAAGCTTTAACTGCATCTGGAATAAAATCTGCTGGAATTGGATTATCTCCACCATCTACTTCTCGATAGGAACCATCTTTCCAGAACTCTACTTCTGTTCCGTCTTTTAGTTTTACTTCAAAACCTTTTTCCCCATGTTCAGCATCTTTTTTAGCAATTTCTATTGAAGTATGGCTAAAGTGCTTTTTCAGAAATTCCTGTGCTGATTTTGGAAGTTCTGTTATTTCAATTTTCTTTTGCGCACTGACGCATATTGTTATACATAACAATATAATAGTCAGAAATACTCTCTTTTTCATAATTTCACTTTTTAAGTATACTTTCACTAATTTACAATAAGAAAAAGCACTTACAAATTAATTTAAGAAACTTTTATCTCTATAACACATTGATAAAATAGCACTTACATCCAAAAAAGTTCTTAATTTACATCTTAAAATTTGTAATTTAGTATAAACCGTCAAACAAAAACATATGCGTTACATTTCTATTCTAGTTCTTACATTATTAATTGCATCATGCAAAAATGAAAATCAAGCTAAAATATTACCTGCTTATTTTACCTATAATCAAGATAAAGTTGAATCGGCTGGAGTAAAAATGATTCCAATAAAAACACCTATTGGAGAATTTAAAGTCTGGACAAAACGATTTGGAAACAATCCTAAAATAAAAGTTTTATTATTACATGGAGGACCAGCAATGACTCACGAATATATGGAATGTTTTGAAACATTTTTTCAAAGGGAAGGTTTTGAATTTTATGAATATGATCAATTGGGTTCTTACTACAGCGATCAGCCAAAAGACAGTACTTTATGGACTACAGAACGATTTGTTGAAGAAGTTGAACAAGTTAGAAAAGCTATTGACGCAGATAAAGAGAATTTTTATGTATTAGGAAATTCATGGGGAGGAATTCTAGCAATGGAATATGCTTTGAAATATCAGCAAAATATGAAAGGTTTATTAGTATCAAACATGATGGCGAGTGCTCCAGAATATGGAAAATACGCTGACGAAGTTTTAGCAAAACAAATGAAACCAGAAATTTTAGCAGAAATAAGGGCTTTGGAAGCCAAAAAAGACTTTAATAATCCAAGATATATGGAGCTATTGATTCCTAATTTTTATAAAGAGCATTTATGTCGACTTGAGGAATGGCCAGACGGTTTAAATCGAGCTAGCAAGCATGCAAATGGAGAAATTTACACTTTAATGCAAGGTCCAAGCGAATTTGGAATAAGCGGAAGATTAGCCAAATGGGACATTAAAAATCGATTACATGAAATTACGATTCCAACCTTAATGATTGGTGCAAAATATGACACAATGGATCCAAAAGCAATGGAAGAGCAAAGTAAATTAGTCAAAAAAGGACGTTATTTATACTGTCCAAATGGAAGTCACTTGGCCATGTGGGATGATCAAAAAGTTTTTATGGATGGTGTAATTCAGTTCATACATGATGTTGACGACAAAAAATTCAATTAAGACAAAAAAAAACATAACACACTGACTTACAAAGCATAAAAAACTTATTATGTTTCCCTTTGGGCCAGACTATCCACTCTATCTTCTATGGAAGAAGTTTTTGGATAATACAAATGTTCTTTTTCCAAAGAAAGATGCCATTTCCATCCTAACGCGATCCTATTGGAGGAGTATATTCATTCTCTAGAGGTAAATACGAACATTAGAAACACATTTTAAATCTGATAATTTAAAAAATGGCTATAAAACAAAAAACCCTATCCGGTTTGGATAGGGTTTTCAAAAGAAAGGCGACGACATACTCTCCCACATAACTGCAGTACCATCTGCGCAGGCGGGCTTAACTTCT